>JBHLNZ010000008.1:0-80595 GCA_048941015.1 Promethearchaeota archaeon
AGCAATCCCTTTAAAATTACTAAGATAGTTGAAGAAGAATCTATATATGAACCGGAATCTATTTATGAGCCAGAACCAGAACCTACTTATGAGCCAGAACCAGAACCTATTTATGAGCCAGAACCAGAACCTATTTATGAGCCAGAACCAGAACCTACTTATGAGCCAGAACCAGAACCTATTTATGAGCCAGAACCAGAACCTACTTATGAGCAAGAACCGGAACCTATTTATGAGCCAGAAGATTCACTTGAAAAGAGAATTGACGCATGGTTAATTCAACTTATAACTTATAGAAAAATTTATGAGCCAGAACCAGAACCCATTTATGAACCAGAACCAGAACTTACTTATGAGCAAGAACCGGAACCTATTTATGAGCCAGAAGATTCACTTGAAAAGAGAATTAACGCATGGTTAATTCAACTTATAACTTATAGAAAAATCTATGAACCAGAACTAGAACCTACTTATGAAGCAGAATCGGAGCCTGCTCATGAAACAGAGCAGGAAATTACTTATGAACCTGAACCAGAGCCTATGTTTGAACCTGAATCTGAATTAGTATCAAAATCAGAAGATATACTTGAAAAGAGAATTACTGCGTGGTTAATTCAACTTAAAACTTATAGGAAAGTCTAACTTTGCCCACACTCAAACCACCCATACCAGCACTAATATTTGTTAGGGATAAGATTAAATTAAACCTGATAAATTTTATTATCAAAAATTCATGAATATTAATTTAATAAGTTAAGTCTATTTTATTTAAAATTTAGCACAGAACTGATTATACAAGTTTATATAGATTTATTTCCAAGTTTTTCAATTTTTCTTTATTATCATTAGACCTAGCCAACCAAGGTAATATTCCTTTTTCAATATTATAGAGATTAGCATCAATACCAATCCAATTTAGATTTAATTCAGAAGCAGTTTTTAATACAATTCCTAATTGGCAAAAACAATCCAAAATAAGGTCATTTTCAGTGGATGTTAGGTATAATAGTTTTTTGTATAATTTCTCTGGACGAAATGGTTTATTTATTGAAAAAGTAGGATGATCTTTTAATTTAATAAATAGACTTTGAATGGAACCGAATTGACCAGTATCAAGCCATAAAGAATTTGGTGTTGTTCCGCCATTCCCTGTTTTTCTAAATTCGTCCATTCTTTCTGAAAAAAAGATTTTAAGTCTTGGTATCCCTTTTCCTCTTTTTGGTTTAGTAAAATGAATACGATTCTCTTCTTCATATTTTTGAAGTGTATCTTTAGCATATCTAAATTTTCGAGTTAAAGACAATCCATTTTTAAATACATAAGTATATATTTCATTTGAAGACTTTTCTGAAGCAATTAATGGTCTTGATTCCCATGGACCTCTTGGATCATTATCTGGATTTTTATAAAGCTCATCAGATGGAGGAAATTTATTGAATTTCTTAAGATTTTCGTCTTTACTATATAAAAGAATATAATCAAAAGGATATTTGTAATATTTACTAAAATCTATTTTAATTGAAGAAAAGAGTTTGCTTTTTTCCAACTTTCTCCATATTATAGTTCCAATATAGTTTGATTTTCCGAATATTTCATCTAAAATAATCTTTAATTTTGGATAATTAGCCTCAATTGTGTGAACAATAATAAAACCAGTATCTTTAAGCATTTTTTTTACTTTATGGAATTGCAACTCACAAAAGGAGAGATATTGTTCAGATGTAAAACATGATAAATCTTGAAAACTAACAGGTGGAGCAAATATAACGGATTGAACTTTTTTAGATTTATCCATATCTTCAAAATATTCAGATAAAAAACTTAGTACATGAGAATAGTTCCCTTGAATTATTGTATTTTTGAGCAAATCAAAATTAGTCTTAGTTTTATTATCTTCACTTCTTTTTATTTTAACTAATTTACGTAATCCTGAGAAAGAAGATTCATTTTCTTTGAGCCATTTGATATTATTGATTTCATTATTTTTATTAATTTCAAAAACAATGTCATTTTTTTTATTTGGCCAGTTTAATGTTAATTCTCCTTTAATTTCACCATAATCGTTTTCTTGTTTGGGGATTCTATTTTTATGATCACTTATTAGTTGATAAACCTTACAACCACCTCCTCCTTTCCAATTAACTTTTCGAGTAATACCAATATCGATTTGAGGTTTTTCAGTGATTATTTGAGTAATTCTTTTTTCAGCCAAAGAAAAAGCAGTATTAATCGTTTCAATCCCTATGTAATTTCTTTTCATTTTATGGCTAACTGCTGCAGTTGTCCCCGAACCAAGGAAACAATCTAAAACTAAATCATTTTCCTGTGTAGAAAGCCTTAAAAGATTATAAACTAACATTTCAGGTTTAGGTGTATCAAAAGCTGTTTTATTTCCAAAATAGCTCTCTATTTCATTGGAGGCTTGTTGATTATAACCATATTTTGTAGGTTCAACCCATAGCATACTCTTGAGATGAGAATTATTGACTTTATTTTTATTTTTAGCATATATAAGAATATAATCGTGAATTGTGGATATCGTACTGGAGAGATTAGCTTGAGACTGTCTTCTTCTCCATATAATCGTACCAATTTTATTTTCTTCATTAAAAATTGAATTCATTAAGATTTCTAAATAGGCATGCTCATTATCATCAATCTGTAGAAAAATAATACCATCTTCTTGTAATAGTTCATGGAGCAATTTTAAACGTAAATGCATCATTCCTATCCATTCAATATCTTCAAAATGATCGTCATATGTACTGAAAACAAAACCAGTATTATATGGAGGATCGATATAAACACATTTCACCTTACCTCTAAAATCACTTACTAAAACTTTCAATGAAAGTAGACTATCTCCATGAATAAGGCGGTTATTAGTATCTTTTCTGCCTATAGTTCTAATAAGTTCAAGTGAATAGTCTTTACGCAAAAGAGAGTCATTTCTATCTAGCCAAATAGGACTTTTAGGGATTCCATTTTGATTTAAATTATAATATAATACTTTTTCTCTATTACTCCAATCTAATTCCATGGAATGGATACCATTTATCTTTTAATTTCGAGTCAATAAACTGATTAAATATGAAGTTAGTTTATTATCTTATTTAGTATAATTTGCTATCTAACATTTCTTTTTAATCCTATTAAAGTATATTGTATATTTTTTAACAATATAATAATATCTCTTTTGTTAATTACTCAGAAGATCTAATTTTCAGAAATTTCACGCGAAAAAATGATACATTCAAAAGAATTAAATAATCAAATTTTTATGTAGATTGTACCTAGGTGATTTTTCGACAAAAAAATCTCTATTGACCTGTTTTAAAACGGATAACGATGTATGATGCAATTTTCAAGATAGTTGTTTTTGGTGATGCGGGGTGTGGAAAAACTACTTTAACAAAGAGATACGTCACTGATTTATTTATTCCAGACTCCCATATGACCATCGGAGTCGATTTTGAAATAAAGGATATTAAGGTTAATGGATATCATGTAAAATTATGTTTATGGGATTTTGGAGGAGAAGAAAGATTTCGATTTATCTTCCCAAAATACATTTCTGGAGCAATGGGAGGGATTTTAATGTATGATGTTACAAGTGATTCATCCTTGTCCCATGTTCATGAGTGGTTATCAGTTATAAATGGAACCCACAATAAGATTCCTATTATTTTAGTAGGTGGAAAGAAGGATTTAGATACTTTTCGCGAAGTATCTTATAAAGAGGGTTTTAAAATTGCAAAATCATTGGGTTTAGATTACTTTTTAGAATGTTCAAGTAAAACAGGTGAGAATGTAGAAAAAATCTTCGAAAAATTGACAGAATTGATGGTTAATATGGCCATAATCTACTAGATTTTTGTAATATTTTTAAATTGATCTTTCTTAAAATTATTATTTAATGCTTCTTAAAAAATGTTTAATAAAGAAAGATTGAGAGTATAAGAAACATGAAACAAATATTAAGAGATGTTTACGTAGTTAAAGAGTATCAATTGGGTGATATGGATTGCTGCTTTTACTTGGTTAACACGAAAAGTGATGATGGACTAGTATTAATTGATGCAGGACTTTATTTTGATAAGATCAAGGAAATTGAAAAACATGGATTTAAATTAAAAGATATAAAACATTGTCTCATTACTCACGGTCATATTGATCATTTTGGAGCTTGCCACGAACTCAAAAAAATCAATAAAAACATAAAATTCTATGCTCATGAGCTTGATGTTGATAAAATCGAGCAGAAACAAGAAGACAAATACATTCAACAATATTATGCAGACTATAAGTATGAACCAGTTAAAGTAACTAATATAATAAAGCAAGATGGAGAAATTTTAAAATTTGGACAGTTAGAATTTAAGTGTATCCACATTCCTGGACATACTCCCGGTTCATTGGTATATTTATTAGAAAAAGAGCAAAAAAGACTATTATTTGGAGGAGATCTCCCAGGACTTGCCATAAATTTACATGGAGGTAATTTAGATGATTATGTTAAGTCAATACCGAAATTATATGATTTAAATATTGATATTCTTTGCGAAGGGCACGAGAATGTCATACAACCAGCAGAAAAAGTATTAAAATTCATGAAAGGATACGTAAAATTTAATCAGTATCTCCATATAATTATTGAAGTGAATCCCTTAGATTCTAAAGCAGTACTTGAACTAACAAAAATATCATGTGATTTAGAATTTTATGAAAATGCTCTAGATTTTTGTAATTATCTATTAGAAATTGATCCTAGTAATACAGAAGCTCATCAACTTTTAAAGGAGATTGAGACGCATAAACCAGCAAAGTATGAATTCCTAAAGGGACTGATTAAAGAAAGTTTCGGGAATGAAATTTGAATTAAATCTTATTTTACAAGAATTTGTCCATGAGGTATTTTTTCCTCTTAATACTCGCTATACTGAAATCTAAAGTGTCGATAATATGTTGTGCTTGATTGTTTGCTATTTTTCTCGCTTCTCCCTCATCTTTCGCAGTTATTTCAAATTTCCTGTAAGGAAATAGATGAAATTTTATTTTAACCTCATAATCAGGCAAATTTAGTCCCTCTTAAATTTTTATAGTTATAAAATTTAGTTTGCTTTAAGGTTTAATTGAGACATTTATACATTTAAATCTAATATGTTTTAATTAATAATGTGTTATTTAAAAAAATTGAATATGTTTTATTTTTAGATTAAAATATAGAATTTAGGATGTAAAGCTTGAATAAATGGATTGATAAAATACATAAAAGAATAAGAAATATCTCATTAGTAATTGTAATAATTGGCTTTTTATTGATGATAATTTGGATGATAATCTATTTATATAAACCCAATAAAGAGCTCTATTTTGTTTTAATTATAGGAATAGTTTTATTCCTTGCTGGAACGCTTGCTTTTACTCGAATTCAATTTGTACTTTGGCTTCAAAAAAGAATGAGTGGATAATAAGATTTACAATTTAAATCTGATCCTAATTTTATTACTTTTATGAACATTATTCAAATTTTATTATTATCTATATTGGGGTTAATTATTATTCTATTTTTAATACTTGCACTTCCACGTAAAATAAATGACAGGATGCCAAGTATAGAAGGTTTAGATGATCATAAGGTTGCTGAAGCATTTGAGAAGATGAACAGAACTCCTCCCTTCAAGATTTTAAGAAAAAAGGTAATTTCAGAACTAAAGAGATTAAATCCATCAGGAGTTATCTTAGATTTAGGATGCGGCACAGGAAATCTTATTATTAAAATAGCTAAAGCGTTTCCTGAAAATGAAATTATTGGAATTGATATTTCTAGTGAAGTACTTGATATTGCGAAACATAATGTAGAGAAAAAGGTTATTAATCAAGATATAAAATTTAAAGTTGGCAGTGCTGAAGATTTGCCTTTTCCTAGTGAGAGTATAAATTTAATTATTAGTTCTCTTTCACTCCATCATTGGTTAGATCCAATTAAGGCTTTAAATGAAATTTACCGTGTATTATCTAAAAATGGAGCATGTTTAATTTTTGATTTTCGCAGAAATTCAAGAAAGTTTTTTTATGGGCTTTTAAAATTTGCCACTTATATTGTTGTACCTAAAGCATTAAAAGAGATTAAAGAACCATTAGGATCCCTTATAGCATCATACACAGCAAATGAAGTAATTCGAATAGTTGAGCAAAGCCCCTTTAAAACCGTTAAAATAACACCATATTTAGCATGGATGTTTTTAAATTTAAAGAAATGATTGAGCTATGATATATTATGATTAGCTAAGAACTTCTGAAATATCTTGACCATTCTCGAATATCGCTTTTGCTTTTTCCATAAAATCAGGGATATCAATTTGCTGTGGACATTTTTCCAAGCATTCACCACATTTTATGCATAAGCTTGCTGCTCCATCTACCTCCTGTCCTTGAGCTTTCTGTTTTTCAAGTTCGTCTTGGCTTTTCACCAATCTATTATAAAAAGAAGTTATACGTTCTCTTCTGGGTTCTCCCCAATATGCAATCTCATTTAATAGTAAGAAAATATAAGGAATTGTGACTCCATTTTGGCAGGGCATACAATATCCACAATTTGTGCAAGGAATAATGGTATATTCATTAAATGCTGAAGCTAAATCTGAAATTGTATCTAATTCATTGGGAGTTAAAAGATTTATCCCCGAATTGTTAGCAGATTCTACGTTTTCTATTACTTGTTGCATACTACTCATCCCACTTAGTACAACTGATACTTCAGCTTGGTTCCAAAGGAATTGTAATGCCCAATCTGCCATTGTTCTTTTAACTTCGGATTTTTCAAGTACTTTCTTGATTTCGGGCTTTTTATCTAAGGCCTTATCCGGAATCGCTAATTTTCCACCTCGAATAGGTTCCATAATAATAACGGCTATATTTTTACTTGCTGCATATTTAAGACCCTTAGTACCGGCTTGATAATTAATATCAAGATAATTATGTTGAATTTGGCAACATTCCCATTGATAATAGTCGATTATATCTTTAAAAACATCAAAACTGTCATGGAAAGAAAAACCAAAATGTTTGATAATACCATTTACCTTGATTTCTTTCATATTAGTTATCAAATCGAATTTTTTTAGCTTTTCAAAGCGCGTTTTATTTAAACCATGAAAAAGGTAAATATCTGGAGTGGTTTGTAATCTTTCAATCTGCTGATTTAACAATAATTCAAAATCTCCTTTTTGTGTTAGTAACCACATTGGTAGTTTAGTAGTTAGATATACTTTCTCACGATAACCGTCCTTTAGAGCCTTACCGATAACTACTTCACTCATACCATCATGGTATGGGTAAGCGGTATCAATATAGTTCACACCATGATCAATCGCATAACGAATCATTTTGATCGATTCTTCTTCATTAACTTTATTTTCCTCTGTTGTTGGTAAACGCATAGCTCCAAATCCAAGAGCAGAAACCTTCCAATCCAGTGATCCCATTTTTCTATATTTCATAAGCATCAAACACTTGAGAAGATTATATTAATCCATTTAGTGACTTCTTTTTGATAAAATTTATTAATTTTTACTTGATAAAATTAAGGAGAAAAATAAAAGAAGAAAAAGTAAAATTTAATTATATTTTAGCTAATTCTATATTGAGTCTTTAAGAAATTAACAATAAATTTATTTACTTTACTACGATCAGGTAAGCTTGCAACCATTCCATACATTGCAGCTTCACCATCAGATAGCTTTTCAGGATGGTCACGAACTTTATTTACAGCATCATTGAGATCTTTTAGGAAATCATCAACAACATCAGCGTGATGTGGATTAACCATCATATGTAAAGCAGAGGGAAATTGAATTCGATCCAAATGCCAACCTTTTTCATCTAAAACATCTCCGATTTGAAAAATATTTAATTTATCAGATGTAAAAGAAAATACGCTCATTACAGGGTTTCCAATCACATACAATTCAGGGATTTGGTTAATCCCGTCAATTAATTTTTCTGTAGCATCCATTACAATCTTTGCTAATTTCAAATATCCATTGATTCCTAATGTTCTCATTGCAACCCACGCTGCTGCTATCGCACCTCCAGGACGCGTCCCCCTCATAGTAGTAGAAATATAAACCCCACCAGACCAGTCTGTATAGACTGAAAATTGATGTTGCCATACTTTTTCACTTCGATAAAGGATTGTAGAAGCTCCTTTAGCACCATAGCCATATTTATGAACATCTGCTGATATTGAAGTAACCCCTGGAACTGAAAAATCAAAATCAGGTACTTCATAACCTAACATTCTGACAAAAGGTAACATAAAACCTCCGAGACAAGAATCAACATGCATACCTAAACCATGTTTCTCAGCTATAGCTGCTAAAGACGAAATAGGATCAACAACACCTCTGGGAAAATCACATGCTGAACCAACGATGAGAATTGTATTATTATTTACAGCTTTTTCCATAGCTTTCACATCTGCTCGATGAGTTTTTTCGTCTACTGGTATAATTATTGGTTTCACATCAAAATAATCTGCGCCTTTATAGAAAGCAGGATGTGCCGAGCTAGGTAATATCATTTCAGGATTTTTAATATCAGGAAATTTTTCTCTTGCCCAGTCTCGATAAGTTTTAACCGCCATTACTATACTTTCGGTTCCTCCAGAGGTCATACTGCCACAGCATTTTTTATCGCCTCTAAATAAATCAATTGCCATTGAAACGACTTCGGTTTCGAATTTTCTTAAGCTTGGAAAAGCCAATGGGCTTAAAGCATTCTTGGAGAAAAACATATTATAGCTCTTCTTAAGTAATTCAGTATGTTCGTTAGAAGCATGATAAACTAAACTCCAAACTCTACCTTCTTCCCACTGAATATCATCTTTAGCAATACTTTCCATTTCTTTTATGAGATCATCACTGGGAATACCATTTTCAGGTATAACTACTTTAGGTCTAACCATTTTTATTCAAATACCTTTATTTTAATACTATAATTTTTGATTTAAGCGTTAATAAAATTATATAGTTTTAGAAATAATACCATAAATTTGAAGATTTAGGATAAATTATTAGGAATTTAAAGAGATAATTTTGCTTTCTTTGGAAGATTGATAAGCCATCTCGATAATTTCATGTGCTCTATACCCAATTTCTAATCCGGGATAAGGCTTTTTTTCTTCGATGATTGACTTCAAAAAATTGAGGTCTTCGAACATGAAATGTCCAGTATTTGGGTATACTAAGGGCAAATTATGAGCTTTTTGATACTCTTGAATAATATCTCCAGCATTAAGTTTAGTTCGTTTCCTTTCTATTAAATATTCAAATTTCCTGAAATAAATATCGCTAAATCCTCCCAATAATAAATATCCATTTTCAAAGAAAATTTCAATTAATCTCGCATCCATTTTTGTTTTGTTCCAAATACTTGTTAAATTTCCAGTAAAGCCATCTTCATACTCAAAATTTAAATTTGCTACATCTTCAATTTGATTCTGAGATAAAGGAGCGACAAATCTCACTTTGGCAAATAGATTTAAGAGTTTGAAGTTATCTCCAAAAAAGTAATCAAGTATATCAACATCATGAATACTATGTTCGAATAAACAACCAGCATGAGCTAAAGTGGGATCTTTCCTCCAATCCGAACGAAAATTACGCCATTCGACTGGCCATCTTTGAGTGCTTCTTGAGATAAAAGATAATCTTTCACCAAGGCTTTCCTTATTTTCTAATAAGATTTGTTTTAATTTCCACATAGTAGGACAATGTCTTAATACTAAACCTACCTGTGCAAATATGTTTTGTTTCTTTTCAACAGAAACCATTTCCTTAATATCTTCTAATGAAAATGCGAGTGGTTTTTCACAAAAAATGTTTTTTCCCGATTCAGCAGCTTTAATAAAATAATCTTTGTGAAATCGAGTTGGGGTGGTAATATACATTATATCAATTAATTTATCTTTAATTAATTCTTCAGGATTGATTGTGAAATAATCAATATTATATGGATTCTTTTTTTTTATGCTATTTAATGAATCTTCATTAATATCTGCTACTCCACGTATATTTAACTTAATTTTATAATTTGAGAGGAGATTTTTTTCTATTATATTCTTTAAGGAAAGCAAGTGTGTTAATCCAATATTTCCAGCTCCAATCAGCCCTATATTTAAATTCATTAAAACCATTCCAGTGCATTAATTAAATCAGAAAAGTTTTAATTTAAATTAAATTTAATTCTTCTACAAAAAAGTGAATTTGAAATGCATCTCATTTAATTATTGAAAGTAATTATGATGTATGATGTTGTAATTTCAGGAGCAGGTCCTTCAGGGTCTCAATGTGCAGAAGTATTAACTAAAGCAGGTTTTAATGTTGCTTTGCTAGAAAAAGATATAAACTGGCGCAAACCCTGTGGAGGTGCTATTAATCGTCGTGTTTTAAATTACTATCCAAAATTAAGAAAATTAGATTTACCAAAAATTCGGGGAATATCTATACATTCATCGGATTATCATGAGTTAGAATATGAAGTTGGAGAGAAATCTCGTGGAAGTGTAATGGATCGTTTAGATCTTGATAATTTGATGAGAAATATGGCAGTAGATAGTGGAGCTGAGCTTTTTGACAAAAATCTTTCGGTAGATTTTATTATAAAAAATCAAAAAAAAGTTGGTATTCTTACTAAAACTCCAACTGGTAAAAAAGAATATATTGGGAAAATATTGGTATTAGCAGATGGTATGAGTTCCAAGTTAGCACTAAAATCAGGAATAAGAAAAAAATGGGAAACTGGAGAGATTGCAAACGGAAAGTGTGCAATTATGGTGGGAAGCCATAATTTAGATGAGGGATTTATATATATCTACTTTATGCCTTATAAAGGATATGGTTGGATATTCCCTTTAGATAATAAGAAATTCAATATTGGAGTTTATACATTTGGAAAAGATAATCTCAACTATAACTTAGACAAGATTTATCATGAGTTTCTTCAAAATCCAAATATAAAAAAGCTTATTCCAGGTTCGAATTACAAAACTTTTTGGTCAGGTGCTTATCCTTTTCCAACAGAAGGTGTACTTGTAAAAAGTTTATATGATGATAATTTACTCTTAATAGGTGATACAGCAGGTTTTGTATCTCCAATTAGCGGTGAGGGTATTCAAACTGCATTGAGTTCTGGAAATGTTGCTGCAAATATTGCAATTAAAGCTCTTGAATTAGAAGATTATTCTAAAAATATTTTGAAATCATATAAAAGTCATCCTAATATAAAAAAAATTGTAAAATCTTTTAAGCTAAAACGATCAATGAGACAATTCTTTTATGCTAACAAGGGAGAAGATCTAAATAAATTATTAGAACTCACGGAAGGAGATGAAGAATTTAAGAGTAAAGTAATTGATCTTTTTATGTCTAGAGACGTTCCTGTAGAAGAAATCTTCTCAAGACTTAGATAAGAATTTTTATTGATATAAATAAAAGGAATTAGTTATTATTCATGTGGCAAAATTATTACTAGCGTTATGATAATAATCAAGCCTGCAATGAATATTAATGCTTGAATGATGGACTTTTTTAAATCTTTTTGCTTTATCAATTCAGGCATCAATTCTGTGCTAGCTAAATACAAGAATCCTCCACCTGAGAATGCTAGAAAGAATAAATTAAATAATTCGACTGTATCAGATAAAATGAACCCTAATATTCCTCCAAGTAATGCGACCATCGCACTTAGAAAATTGAAAAAGAGAGCTTTCTTTTTAGTAAAACCACCGTATAAAAGAATCCCAAAATCCCCTACTTCCTGTGGTAATTCATGAAACAAAACAGCAAGCGTAATGACAATACCATTTCCAAATCCACTTAGAAAAGAAACCATTATAATAACGCCATCTAAGAAATTATGTAAACCATCGCCTATCAAATTAAGAAGAGCGAAACTTTTTATTTTTCCACCCCTATTTACCATTATATCGGGGCCTTCTGTAATACTATCATAACAAACCAACTGGTCCTCTTTTTGATGTGCATGTCCATGAAACCAATAAATAAATCGTTCGAGTATAAAAAAAATGACATATCCAATAATTATAAAAACAAAGACAATGCTTTCATTTAATGCTGCTCCTTCGGCATTCAATTCTTCAAGATGGTGTATTGATTCAGGTATTAAATCGAATAAAGATGAAGCAAGAATTGTACCAGTTGCAAATGCAATAAGTATGAATAGAAGGCGGTCTAAGGTTCTTTCTTTGATAGAAATCATGAATAAGCCAATCAAACTAAGGAGTCCT
The DNA here is from genome assembly GCA_048941015.1 of Promethearchaeota archaeon. Classification (GTDB taxonomy): domain Archaea; phylum Asgardarchaeota; class Lokiarchaeia; order Sigyniarchaeales; family SOKP01; genus SOKP01. Next base: position 12,311 of record JBHLNZ010000008.1, read on the forward strand.
ATGAGAAAAATCATTAAGAAGCCAATAAGTATATTCAACTTTATAAAACCATTAGATTAATGATAATTTAGAGAACAAATTCTCTTATGATTATACCCTCTAATTCTATAATGATTAAATAACTTACTTTTTCAAAAAATAAATAATGATCAATCAGATCATATTTATACAATTTGTTTTTCAGAGAAAACAGATTTTAGAAAAACGTGAAATTCTTCAGCATTTTTTTCTAAAATACGGGTGTTCTCTATTATATTATTTTTTATAAATTCCTTAATAAGCTTGTTTTTCAAGATTATCAAATTAACGATAGTTTTCACTTCTTTTCTTACATAAACATTAAATGGTGCTTTTCTTTTACCACCTCTTTTAGGTACATCAACTATTTGCTGTTTATATAGACTAGTTATAGTTTTATAAAAATTTTCATGAGGAAAACGTTCATTATACCACGTCTTCAAATCTATTATTGGTGAAGGATTCTTAGATAAATAATCAAGAGTTTCGATTACACTTTTTTTCTCTAATAAAGTTGTTATAAATCCTTCTTCATGCTTTTCTTGGACTTCATCGATAATTGCCAAGTATAACTCTTTAATCCAAGTTTTAACCAACTTTTTTTCATTATTATTAGTAATCTGTTTATTTTGATTTTCTGAGTTATAATTTTTATAAAAAGCAATAAAGATATCATCTCTCTCTTTCAACCATTCTGAAAATTCATTACATAGTGAAAATACTACTTTTTCAATCTCAGCTGATATAGCGTCTTTAAAAATGACTGATATCATCAGAAATTCTTTATATCCGCGAGCCCATTCTGAATCAATCTCAAAATAGTAATTTAATGTATTGCATCCATTAAATGAATAAGTAAAAAAACCTTCAGAAATCATTTGATCCATGAGATTCGCTACAATACAGGCTTCATTTTCATTCAAATTTCCCTTTGGGTAAGTATAGAAAACAGTTGGACCAATTATTTTATCAAAGTATGAGAAAACGATGTAAAATTCCATTTTAATATATTTTTACTTCAATAATTCAGTTGCTTATAAAATAAATTTCATGTATAAAAATTCAAATAATATTTACAAAATACTTCTTTAAGAACGACGGTTTGAAAAAATCCGAAGCAGGCATTATTACAAATTTTCTGCTTCCAGTTAATTTATAAAAAGTATTTAATATTTGAGAATATTTACTATTTTAAAATTATTGATTAAGGATAATATTGAAAACTACTATTTTTTATTTTACAGGGACAGGAAATTCGCTTAAAGTCGCTATCGATCTATGTAACTTATTAGATAATTGTGTGCTTAACCCAATGGTAAAAGAATGGGAAAAAGACGTAATTAATGTAATTACTGAAAATGTAGGTTTTGTTTTTCCAATGCATTACTGGGGATTACCACGAGTTGTATATGATTTCATTAATAAATTAAGTTTGAATAAAGTAAAATACCTTTTCGCAGTAATTACAAGAGCTAGTGATGTAGATGGCATAGCTTTAGTTCAAATAGAAGAACTTCTGAATAAGAATGCAAAGCATCTTAATGCGGCTTATTTTGTTGAAATGCCAGCGAATTTTATATTAGGGGAAGATATCTACTCTAAAGAAGAACAAGAAAGAGTTTTCAAAGAAGAAGAAAAAGAAATTGGTAAGATTGCAAATGACGTTATGACAAGAAAGACGTTTATAGAGATTGATCCTACTAAAAAGAAAAGATCTTTTGAAAAAACTAATAAAGGATTTCGTGATAATGTTTTCGAAAGTGACAAATTTTTCTATGCAGATGAAACTTGTAATAGTTGTGGCATTTGTGAGAAGATATGTCCATTAAATAATATTAAAATTTTAGAAGGAAAACCTCAATGGCAGCATCGGTGTGTTCAGTGTTTAGCATGTATTCATTATTGCCCTGAAGGATCAATTCAGTATGGTGATAAAACAATTGAAAGAGGAAGATATCATCATCCTAAAATTACCATAAAAGATATGATTGGTCAGAAATCTTAGATTATAAAAATTCTGTTATTCTGAAGTATTTTTGTTAAAAAATATTTTTTTGTAATCGGCTTTTAGGACTTAAAGGTTAATTTTATAAATCGCTCGAACTAAGAGGTAATAATAAACATCTTGTGATAAATAAATTGGAACGAGAAAAAGTATATTTAAAATTATTTAGCAAGAAGCTAATTAGTTTCAAAAAACTTAAATCCGGAGAAATTATTGGTACAGGCCTATTGAATCCTATCCTCGATAGATTAGGATTCTTTACAATGCTTCTTATACAAGCTAAATTTTATAGAGGATATAAAAATTTAGGTAAATGGAATGGAAAAAGAATTGCTAATACTTTTGCTCCTCCTGTTGGTAGTAAACCGATGTTTCGATTATTAAAAGCAGCAATAAAAGGCCGTATATTAAAATATAAATTTCCTGTTGCTATGACTTTTGCTGTGACATATAAATGTCAGTGTAAATGTGTTCATTGTAGTGCAGGAAAGCATTTAAGAAAGGATGTGCCTGAGCTTACTACAAAGGAAGCAAAAAGAGTTATTGATGAGAGTTTAAACCTCGGTATATCTATTCTTGCTTTTACAGGAGGAGAACCATTATTACGAGACGACATTTTTGAGCTTATATCTCATGTTGATAAAAGAAAAGCGGTACCTATTCTGTTTACTAATGGTCAATTTTTAAATGAAGAAAATTCAAAAAAATTAGCTGAAGCAGGATTATATTCAATTTTTGTAAGCATTGATAGTCCTTATCCAGATGAACATGATAATCTAAGAGGGATGCCTGGGCTTTTTGATTCAGCCATAAAGGGAATTGAGCATATGAAATCTCAAGGTATCTTTGTTGGTTTATCATCCTATGCTACCCGCTCAGGAACCGATAGAGGTATGTATAAAAAGATTTATACTCTTGCGAGAAAACTCGATCTAAAGAATGTAATGCTTTTTGATGGTGTTCCAACAGGTAATATGCTAAAAAATACTAGTGAGATGTTAACATATGAGCAAAGAGAGGAAATAAGGGAGTTTTCTTCAAAGATTTTTAAAAATGACATAATACCACCACTTTCTTCACAAGCGTGGCAGAATTCTATTGAAGGATACCTTGGTGGTATTGGATGTCTCGCAGGGAATATTCAATATTATGTTTCAGCATATGGAGATGTTACTCCATGTGATTTTACCCCTTTAAGTTTTGGAAACATACGAAAGGAATCTCTCAGCAAGATCTGGAATAGGATGGTAAAACATCCCGCATATAATCATAGAAGTACTTTTTGCAGAATGCAAAATCAAAAGTTCCGTCATTTCTACATTGATCCAATTCCTGATAATGTTATTCTTCCATATGATATTAATAGACTTGCCTACATTGATTATAGGAAGTAAAGCTGATTAGATTAATGGTCCTATTTGGAAAATTCATCAAAAGTTTTAAATTTAGGTTTATTTTTTTTCAATTCTATTTTTTTTAAAAAGGATGTTGAGAAGATCTTTTCTTTGTTAAGAGATTCTATCACTTTTGAGTAAATTAATTCTTTATTTTTTTTTATATCATCATCGGGAAGTATTTCTATGTTTGTTTTTGATTTCCAAGTTAAATCAATAATTATTTTTATAATGGATTTAGTAGTATCTGTTCCTATGTTTGTATAATCTGCTTCAATTTTGGGTATTCTCCAATCTTCCATAATTCTTTTTTCGATTAAATCTTTATAATTCTCGTTTATCTCATATCCTATTCCTTTTCTTTTAAATAATCTACAGACCTTGAGAGTTGTCCCCGAACCTAAGAAAGGATCTAGAACAGTTTCACCTTCTACTGTATGCATTCTTATCAGTCGATAAGGAATATTCTCTGGAAATGGGGCAGGATGACCAAAAACGTTTTCTCCTTTACTACTAATTTTAATTACGGGAGAAATATCATCCCAAATACATCTTACCGCCCAATGTCGCCATTCAGATTTCGTTAATAAGTTACTCTCTAAAATTTCTTTATCAATAGTCCGTGTTTTGCCTTTTTTAACCCATACAAATATTTGTTCAAATGAAGTATTTGAAGCGATATTAGTGGGTTTTGGATAACTTCCCCATGAAACATTATTTATATAAGCAGATTTGTCCCAATAATGCATCCCACTTAGATAAAGCTCATTTTTTCTCATAAATGCCTCAATATCAAACATGATATTTTGAATAATTCGTCGATTAAAACCTGAATATTCCCTGCTTATGGGTAATGGTTGGAAATTGATTGCAATTTTTCCATTTGGTTGTAAAGTGCGAATGCACTCTTTCCAAACTTTATTTAAAGAGGTAATATATTGATTATAGGATTGTCCAAATCCGATTTGATTGACATCTCCGTAATCTTTTACATTCCAATAAGGCGGTGAGGTCACGATTAATGTAATGGATTCTGAATCGACTTCTTCCATATGTTCAGAAGATTTAAAAAAGACTAACTGGTTGTCGATTCTCATTTCATGCATAAAGAAATGTCACACTTAATCCAAAAAATATTTAATTATCAACTTGATGATAATGTATAAAAAAAGAATGTAAAAAAGCTTAATTCGAGTATTCTTTTTTATCGATTGGTTGGAAAATGCCTTTTTTAATCAATTGGAGAGTAATCTGATAATCTTTTGGACTACAGGTATTTTCAGGAATAAGATATAGAAAATAGAAGTAAGGAAAGTTATGTTCTTTCATAAAAGTCTGAGCTTTTTTAACCATATCCCTTTCATCTTGATTTAATTTCATATCTTTTTTAATTGTGACAGTTAAAGGATAAAGTAAGGAAACATTGAGGTCACTCTCAACTAACTTTTTTATACTTCGAAAAGGTATAAGATTACCTTGAAAGTCATCAATTAATTTGCCATAATATTTATAGATGTGATAAGCAAGAGACTCTATAGAATATATAAAATTTTTAGATGGATTGCTCTTCATAATTACAATTAATCTCAAGTTGATGAATTCCGTCATAAAAATAATTGAATCTTTATACTCTACTTTCACTGTTTTTGAGTTTTTTGCTCCTTCAATAACTTCAACTCCAAAATTATGAATTGCTTGTAGAAAGCCCGAAATTAGAGTAGGATCTAAATCATTTTTTTCAAATGATTGAGAAAACAAATCGATTCCAGTTTTTACATCAAGAACAATTATATTTTTAATATTCATAATATCATTACATTGTTTTAGAATTAGATTTAGCTTTTCTCTACGTTTTGATCCAACTTTTTTAATAGCAACATAACTAGAAAATCCAAGAGTTATTCCTCCCCCAATAATTAAGCCAATAATGAGAAAAAAGAAGAGATTCTTATCAGAATTAGTTAAAGTTGCTTTGGTAATAGTAAAAATTTGGAGACTACTTCCAGCGTCAGTTTCGTTATTCCAAAACAAATAAGCAATATAATCTCCTTCAATTGAATTAGCAGGTATTTCATAAGAAAAGAGATTACTTTCTGATGGGAGCTGTTTAAGTAGTTGATATTTTTCTAATCCAAATGGATCATTTAATATAAAAGTATAATTTCCTGCTAAAATTGGAGAGTTAACAGAAAATCTTAGTTCTTGTTCAATTTTAAAATCAGTTTTAGGTGCATTGATAGTAATATCAATATGAGGTGAGTTAGCTGTAATCTCCCAATTAACTCCATTTTCAATAATATTATTAGGAATTATGATTGAATGGTCTATAGTGTTAATAATTATTTCTGATGTAATTTCTTCTTGGTTTTTAAAAATCTTTAGATTAAACCAACTTTTAGGGTATTCAAATTGAACGGTGTGGTTATTTGAAACTCTGGTAATTTCTGGATTGATATTCCATTGATTTACTCTATTAGTTGTAACATTTAACTCCCCTGGAGCATTAAAAATATTAGAAATGTTAAAATTGTAATTTAAGCTAAATTTTAAAGTTTCAGTTTTATTATTCTCAATTTGGATTTCTATTTGTTCATTATGTGGCTTATAATTTATATTATTTCTTTTTAAATATCCTTCTCCTTGAGTATAACCATTCAATACCTGATAGGAATAACTATTAAATTCTGCTGTCATATTAATTTCTTCAGGATAGACGAGAGTTTCATTCATTCGAATTATTTTATATAAATAAGGAGAATTAGATGTTCCATTGCTCCATGTGTCTGTATCATCATATTCTGAAGTACTTAGATTCGAATTTGTTGGATCGATGTCATTATAATACCAATAATAACTGTCGTCACCAGTAGCCGATAAGTTAGTACCGTTTAATACTAAGTAAAAATTACCATCTGGTAATGTTAGTGGAGAGGTAAAATTTTGTAAATACCATCCCTCTTGAGTGGACATATTAATATCCATAGTGAGATAGTAACTATTATTAGGGCTATTACTAATTGAATCATAACCTCTTATCTGAACTTGAATTATTTTTGGATAAGTATCACTAACTTTTTTCCCATAAATATAGACTCCATAAAGAGTTTCAGTTTTATTTAACTTAATTTGAACTCCTAACCCTTGACGCCTAAAATTTTTATTTTTGTAATAAATATCATTATAAATTCCAGTATAATTTTTATCTTCGATATTTACTATTTCCTTGCCTAGTTCTAATATATCTGTAAAATTAAGTTCAATATCATTTAATTGCCAATTTGAAGTGGGTAATTCGACTTCAATTGAACTTATATTTTCGAAATTTCCTTGTTTAACAGAAGTTTCATTCATTTCAAAAGAAATATTATTTAGAATTAATGATATTTCATTATTATCTGATGATTTAGCTCTTTTAATTGGTATAAAAGATAGAAATAAGCTAAATAGGATAATTACCAATAATAATCTCTTAAAAATTAAAACAGATTTCATCTTATTGAAATTTCAATTTCAACTTTCTCTACATTCTAATCATTATTTTCGAAATAAATAATTTTCCCTTTTTTAGAATCTATTCTGATTTTTGTAAATCTTGAATAATACTTTCCATTCTTTTTTTCACATTACTTCTCAAAAATCTATGGCGATCGGTTGGAATGTAAAATTTATCATCATTCAAGATGGTTTGATATAGAATATCAGCCACAAATTTAGGAGTTATTCCATTCTTAATAGATTGACGATAAGCATTAATGAGTGGTTCTAGTTTAGGATTAGTTTTTATCGAATTATCCAGTTCTTTAGGTCTATTTCTATCACTGGTACAGAGGTTTGTCTGCACAAAACCAGGGCAAAGAGCAAAAACTTTTATCTTACTGCCTAAAAAAGCTAATTCATGTTTTAAGGACTCACTTATGGCGATTACAGCAAACTTAGTTATACTATATATGCTTGTTCCAATAGCAGGGGTAATTAAACTTGCCATAGAGGCGGTATTAATAATAATGCATTCCGTTCCTTGTCTAATCATAATAGGAAGAAAAACATGAATCCCATTTATTACGCCCCATATATTAACATCAAAAATCCATTTCCAGTCATTTAATGAATTTTCCCAGATAGATGTTGACGAATTTCCAGAAAATCCTACTCCAGCATTATTGCATAAGATATCTACTTTTCCATAGTTATCGATACACGTTTTAGCTAAAGATCTTACATCATCAATTTTTGCTACATCTGTTAATATTCCTAAAACATTTGGATTAAATTGTCGAATTCTCTGTTCTGCTTCTAATAAAGCTTTCGATTCTATGTCTGCCAATACTACTTTGATACCCTCTTTTGCGAATTTTTCAGCTATTCCATATCCAATTCCACTAGCAGCACCAGTGATAACAGCTACTTTATCTTTAAATTCCTTCATATTTTTAATTATGTTATATATATTTATAAAGACTCACACATTTGTCAATCCTAATAATTTAAAAACTAAACTGATTAATTATTTGAAAAACTAATAATCATCAATAGGATGTTTTAATGTCAATTCTCTTTTAAATCATAAATAAGCTTATCACCAACGAAAAATGTATGATGCGATATTTAAGATTGTAATTTTTGGGGATGCTGGTTGTGGTAAAACTGCTTTAACAAAAAGGTTTATTACTGATATGTTTATCCCAGATACCCAAATGACAATTGGAGTTGAATTTGAAATTAAAAGTATGGAGATTGGTGATCAAATGGTCAAACTCCAGATTTGGGATTTTGGAGGTGAAGAAAGATTCAGGTTTCTCCTTCCTAAATACATTAGAGGCGCCTCTGGGGGTGTGCTGATGTATGATATCACAAACTATAGTTCCCTCTCTCATGTTGATGACTGGCTTTCTGTAATAAAAGAAAACCAAGAGGTTTTTCCAATAATATTGGTTGGCGGTAAGGCTGATTTAGAAGAGGATCGCGAAGTTAGTAAAGAAGAAGGTTTAAAGATTGCTTATTCGAGAGGGATCAATAGCTTTCTTGAATGTTCGAGTAAAACTGGAGAAAATGTTGAAGAAATTTTTATTCTATTAACTGAAAATATGTTAAAAAAAATATAAAATAGGAAAAAAAAAGAATTTTAAAACTTTAAAATGGTAGATATGACCTATATTTGATATCTTTGGTTAATAACGGTTTGAAATTGAATATTTGGTTTTTCTTGGTGTTGATACCCGCCTCTTTTTGAAACCAAATAAAATTGTACCATTGTTTCATCATGAACTAGCGAAATTCCTCGCCATTTATTATTATTTGATTTGAATTCTACAACATTTCCGAGACCAATACCTTTTCTTTCTGAGAAATCAAGCTCTAATTTGTTTAAGACTTTTAGAAATTCATCGTGGTATTCAATATTTTCTCTTTTTACAGATTTCTCCTTGAATCTTAAAGCTTCTATTGAAAATGCTCGAATAATATCTGTACTCATAAATTTCCATGCCTCTGAGTTAGCATAGAATTCAATTCCAATGAATTCATTATTAATAAAAACAGCAATTCCACATTGGTTATCAATATTTTTGAAATGTTTAACTATATCTTCTGTTTGTTTCTCAATATGCTTTGTCATTTCAAGATAACTTTGAGTAGGAGCTATATTTGCAGCATATTTCATTTCAGCTCTGTGAGATTGGATTTCATTCCAAACTCCAGCTTGACCTACAGCTGAAATTGCCTCAAAGGCAACGTTTGGATGAAGTCTTGTTGTCGAAGATTTAAAGTTTTTACCTTTTACGTAGCTCCATCTTGATTGCTCAACGCATTTAGCAGGGATAACATATTTCTGTCCCAAATTTTCAGGGTTAGTCCTTAATATGTTTCCTTTTCCACCTGATGGTAATAGGATAGGCTCCCAGATTGTCCTATCTTGCTTTCCACCATGGACTGTCATTCCGAATGGGATTAACAGTTGTTTATCACTTTTATTAATAACTTCTAATTGACTAACTGTGTCTGATTCTATTACTTCTATTAAATTTAGTTCTTCAGCTTCTTTTATACTAATAAAATCAATGAATTTATCATCTTGAACAATAATGGGGATAACTGTCATATTTTTATAAACTTGAGGATTACCCAATTTAAGAAAACCAAATGGAGTTTCAAACATTTGTTTTACAAACTGAATATTTTCCCTTTTCAAACTTATTCTTCCTCCTTTTTTTTATTTTTACTTTTTTCTTTTTTACTTTCTTCTTCATAAAGTGGATCTATAAATTGATTTACTATATTTTTTCCATTTTTAGTAAGCTCTATCCCATAAGATACTCTAAATTTGCCGCTTTCACCCTTACCATTGATTCTAACACCTCTTTCAGAAGGCATTTCTTCCCTTTCTTCAGTATGAGTTTTTATTAATCCTCCTTTCTTCAGGGCTTGTATATGATAATTTATATTTTGCTTTGGTATTTCAAACTTATCGGCAATTTCTTGAGGTTTTTGGACACTTTGAGAAATTTCTCTCATTATATCTGCTCTTATAGGACTTCGAAATACAAGACCCACTTTATCGAAGATTGGCTTTTTTCTTTCTATTTTTTCTTCTTTTTTTGCCATATTTTTAAAACCTAATTTATATTTAGATTAGAATTTAAATTAAAATCTCCAAATTCCTTAACTTTTTCAAATTGAGAAATATGATAACCACACATAGGACATTCATTTTTCATTTCTTTAGATTGAATGTCAAACGCTTTAAATGAAAATCCACAAACCGGACAAATTATCAAAATTGGAGATTCCATTCCCTTCATCTTTTTTTTCATGTTTTTTATTTTTTCTTTCACAATAATCATTATTCATTAAAGATAAATTAGTCCAAACTTTTTTTACCGTAAAAGTTTTTACTGTAAAAAATAAATAGTCAATCTCATATTTAAATGTTTGCATCTTTTTAAATTGAATAAAACGAGTTTTATAGCAAGAGACCTAAATGAATAATACAAAATAATCTCTAATTGATGACATTGATTTGTCAAAAATTTTAAACATTTTTAACAAAAGTTTTTTTCAAAAATTGTTAAATTAGAGCGAGATTTCTTGTAATTTAATCAAAAACTAAATTATTTTAATATTTTTAGACAATATGTAAAAAATATAGAGGTGAAAAGTAATGGTATTGTTAAAGAAATTAGGAAAAGAGAGTGGAGATATTGCTTTAGCATTTTTGCTAACTTGGTTAAGTCTTGATCTAATCGGGATGATTTTTGGTCATTATTTCCCAGATACTAGTATTTTTTCTTTCTTTGAAGGTTTGCTATTAGGAGTTACAATGGTATTAGTAATAACAGGTCTATATTATTACGGACGCTCAATAAGAGAATCTCGAAAATCCTCAAAAGAACAAGATACAAAATAATTTAATTTAGTAAATTATTTTTTTTCCTCATATAAGATATTAAAATTAAAATAAATAGTATAATGGTGTAGATTGTGTCAATTCCCTCTGAAGATGTTATAATAAATGCTCTAAATCATGAGATTCGACGAGAAATTTTGAGATTATTAAAAGAAAAGAAGATGAGTTATTCTAATTTATTAGATCATTTCGCGATATCTACAGGCAAATTAAATTATCATCTAAAACTCCTTTCTGGGTTTGTTGAAAAGGATTCAGAAGGTCTTTATAAAACAACTAAACTTGGAATTAGACTTATCTCTCTTTTAAAATATTTAAATGAATCCATTACTGATGAGGACAGACCTCTACTTAAAAAAGCGTATGTTTCACAAATAGGAACAGATAAATCATTTCTTCGTATTCGATTAGTTGGAGGAATTTATTTTAAAATCACGGCAGTAATTGCTGTTGTTATATTAATTATTGTAATGACGATTTATTATGCTATTGAAGGGGTTGATATTTTAAGTTTTTGGCCGTTGTATTTGATGCTTGCCATTTTAGTCCCTGTTGGACTAATATGGGCTCTTAGACTGTATAAACCTGCTAAACAGTTTGCAGATCGAATTGATAAAATATTAGAAGAATCAGATTAATTAGGATTTATTTTATTGTATAGAGAGGTCTCTTAGATCATCTTAAAAATCTCGTCCTCTCCAGGTTTCGACCAAATCAAAGGTCATTAATTCTTCTGGATAGGGATTAAAAAAACGTTGTTCCATCAGATATTCTTGATTAAATCGTATCACCCATGATTTAATTAATTTATTTATAGAAAATAAAGGGATCCAGCCTGAACGATACTTTTCTAGCTCCTCTAAGAAAAATGCTTTTTCTTCTGGTTTGAGTTTTTTAGAAAAATAACCTAAAGCGTGCATAAGGACATTAATATTTGCAGTATCTTTTGGAAGTGTACTTAAGATTTCAAATAATTTAATTTCATATTTATTAATAATCTCTTTAAAACTTGCTTTTTCTAAGTTTGCTACTATTCTACCCATATCCCTCAAACCAATCTGATTATAAGCCATGAATATGAATTTATTTTGGGTATGAAAATTTACTAATTCATGCAATGAATTACTTTTTTTTATTGTATTAAACAAAGCTTTTAAAAATATTTTTGTTAACCAATGTTCTCTTATCCTGAAGTTATTTAGTCTCCCTTCAGTTTCAATAGCTAATTCTGGAAGCTTCTGAAGTACTGATAGGCCAAATAGGCCTGGACCACGCCCTAGAACAGCTGCTCCTTTTAGCATACTATGATAATATTTGGTTTGGAATAGACCACAGGAAGGTGATTTTGATTTTAAAATAAATCCATCAATTTCATTAATAGAAGCAAGAAATTTTAAAGTAAATTCAGTCATTTCCTTAGTCAATACTTTTTCAGTGTTACTTTGTATCAACTTTAAATTATCATTTTCTTTTACAATTCTAACTGGATCTCGAGGAATACCTAATCCAATTTCGAATTCTGGACATATTGGTATGAATTGAACATAAGATTTTAAAATTTTCACAAATGAGCTTTGAATAATCGCACCATTCCATCGACAAGGATCAAATTCAATGCACTTGCTTACTATTATTCTTGGTTTATTGAAATTCTTCATCCCTCTACAAATTTTTCTATTATTTAATGAAAATGATTATTATCAATTAATAATTTTAATTTATAAATCATTTTCTTTTTTAGCTTTAATATAAGCAGGATTAATTTTTAAAGTTAAGAATATTATTTCGAATTAACAAAAAATTAGACATTTTTAGGGGATTCTTTTAGATGGTTAATAATAATAAGTTATCTAAGCTAAAACCTCATGGTCGGGTAGATGAAACGGTTATTGATAGGCTTGCTGAAATCTGGCCTGAACCAAGAGAACAGCTGCATTTTGGAGGATGGAAGGCTACTTACCAATTAGTTGAAAAATTAAAACTAGACAAAGCGAATAGGATTTTAGATATATGTTGTGGAGAAGGAGGGACAGCTTGTTGGCTAGCAAAAAAATATGGAAGAAGAGTCAGTGGTGTAGATATTTTAAATAATGCGATTGAAGTAGCAAGAAGTAAAGCAAAAAATTTAGGCGTTTCAGATTTAGTTGATTTTGTATGTTCTGATATTTTCGAATTACCTTATCCAGATTCAACCTTTGATGTAATATATGGTCAAGATCCAGATGGTTTAGCCCATAAGGATAGAAAATTAATATTTAAGGAACTGGAAAGAGTATTAAAACCTCATGGTAGATTCGCTTTTCAGCTTTGGATACCTTTTCTAAGCGTACCTGATGAAAAAATAAAATACTTTGAGAGTATTACCGCTAAAGTTGGTTTTCCAGAGATGGGTCGCCTTTCTGTTAATGAATTTGTTGAAGATTTAAAAGAAGCAGGATTTACCAACATAATTATTGAAGATTTAAGTAACCTATATGAAGAGCATTTGAGAAAAATGGAAGATATATTTAAACAAAAACTTAAATCACCAGACAAATGGCATAATATGCTTTTGAAGTTAATAGATGATGGTTATAAAATAGGTGTTAGGATTATTGCTAAAGTAAAAAAAGATCTAAAAGATCAAATATATAGAAAAGAATTACCAAAAGCCGAAGATCTTTACTTTTATGGAACGGGAATATACAGTCCTGATTATATATTTGATTTCAATACCATTGCTGAAGAAAAAAAATTTAGAAATCTAATTCTTGATTACTTAAATGAAAATTTTCCAAAATATAATTGGAATATTAAAGGAAAAGGTGTTTTAGCATCTGGAACTGTAGATAATTATTCACCTCCAAAGGTTGGATGTTTTTTAAGTGTAAATATCAATCAAGCTCTACTCTCAAAAAAATTTAATATTAGAATTAACGATAAAAAATACCTTGATTGCCACATTGATGATGCTTTTATAGATATATACCATTTTAATTGTGCTATTTTGCATTTTATTCTGTATATTCCCAATGAGTCTTGGCAAGATAAAGAAGTTCTCAAAAGAGTGCGTTTTTTTGTCCAAAAACATCAACACCCCATAGAGGAATTTGGAATCGATATGGAGTCAATTTTTGCTCCTATAATAACTGAATTGAATTCAATATTTACAAAGGTAGTTAAAGAAATAAAACCACCTGTCTTAAAAACACCATTCTTGGATTTTACTCAGTTGAGTGAAGAAGTACCAACTAAGCTATTTTGGACACACAGTACTATAGTAGCTGCGATGCTTGAGGGATTTGATCCAAATACGAATCATTTTCAAGAAATTCTTCTCAATGTTAATCCAAAAGGGATATATAATTACTCTATTTTACCAAATATTTTTGCATATGTTGAGTCCGGGGATTCACTAATTTGTATACCTAATGTTCCAGATATACGGAATAGATCACCTAAAGTAATAATAAAGGAGGATTGGATATCTTGGATTGCAATACAGCATTATACATGGAAAACCGTATGGGAGTTAGACAGAGGATTCTATATCCTCTTGAATGTTGTTACTTCTCATTTAAAACATAAACGGGCCGAACAATATCGTGATGTTTACGCTGTTAATGCATTAATTAATCATATTTATTTAGTTTTAGATACTCATAAACCGAGAAATGTCACTTCTACATATTATAGCATGGATTTTATTGAAAAAATAAGAGATGCTTGGAGAACTGATAATATTTTAGAAGCTGCTATTTCAAAAATGGAAACATTAAGAGATTTAATTAGTCAATTAGATGAAATTGAGAACGCAAGGAGGAGTAAACGTTTAGAATTATTTCTTACTTTACTTGGAGTTTTCACATTAGGTAGCTTGGTACTAGACTTTCTAGGGGCTATGTCTTTTAGTGATCAAGTACCATATTGGATAAGTTTATTTCTAGGGATATCAATTCCATTTGGATTTTCTTTAATTGCTTACAAGTTGTTAAAGGATTGAAGATTTTTTAATTCAAGTTAAGAATCAAATTTCTTAATCATTTCTTTTGTTAATTCATAGAAAATTTCATCAACTTTTATTGCTTCTTTTGCACTTGCTTCAAAAAACATGCATGAAGATAAATCTTCTTTAAGTTCAGTAAATTGTTCTTTATTTAGATTATTATCTTTGGGATTTATTAAATCAATTTTATTTCCAACCAAAACATTGGGTAAAATCCCAGCTTTTGATTCAACTTCATCTTTCCATTTCCTTATACTTTCAAATGTATTATTCCTAGTTAGATCAAAAACATACACTATTCCCTTCGCACCTTTATAGAAAGCATGCCGTACCCATTGAAAATGGTCCTGCCCTGCTAAATCCCATACTTGTAAAGTAATGATATTCTTAATTTTAGGAAATTTGAGATATTTAACAAAAAAATTGGATCCAATTGTTCTTTCTGCATCAGAAATAAATCTTCTCAGTAAGTATTGATGAAGTAAAGTAGTCTTTCCTACTTCAGAATCTCCAACAATACATACTTTATAGAAATATTTTCTTGCAAGAATCATTTGGAACTATATCTAAATTAATTTATTAAATACATAATAGATAAGAGTAATATAAAATTTCTTTATTGAAATTATAAAAGTTCTTCTCTATAATATTATCTATTTTTTTAGAAAAAATTATAAAGCGCAGATCCTGGTAGGGGTACTTTCAATTCTTTATTTGATCCATTTTAAATTCATACATTTGATTCTATGAAGAAGAATATTATTATCTCCATTCTGTACCACATTGTCCGCATATGTATTTCTTACCATAAATTTTAGGATAAGCTAAGATAATATTATTCTTATCATCCATCTCCCGGATTTGTGATGAATTTTTATTTCCGCATCTAGGACAAATCTTTTTGCGTTCAGTGGAATCTACATCATACGTTTCTTCTGCACCGCTATATGAACTTACTTGAGTCTTTTCATCAAATTTTATATTTGATTCGATTTGTTCTTCTTTAAGCAAAACAAATTCCTTTGGTTTCGTTCTGGTTTTGGCTTCAAAATTTAATGGAGGAATTGAAGATTTTATTTTCTCAATAATTTTATTTTGCTCAATAGGAGATTCTATTTCATAGGTAGGTTCAATTTTAGGTTCTATTTCTTCTTCCATTTCTTTCCCTTTTAATCTCAGATTTTCATTTTCTAATTCTTTAATTTTGCTTTTTAAATCTGAAACTGTATTTTCTAATTTTATAACTGTGAATTTCTCTCTTTTTAGTCTTTCAATAGTACTACTTAATTCTTCAGTTTGTTGTTCTAGTTGTACATTCTTGTTTTTAAGAGTATCTACTATTTGCTCCAATTCAGATTCCTGAAGAATTTTGCTTTTCAAATTATTAATATTTTCTAGTAGGTTTGCTCTCTCATTTTCCAAATTTTGAATTTTTAGGTTTAATTTAATGAATTCTGGTTTCGATTGTGAGCTTGAAGCTTGTTGCGATTTTAATGCATCAATATTATGTGTTAATATTTCTTTCTCAGACTCTAAATTTTTGACCTTATTCTTTAAATCGTCATTAATTTTCTCTAATCTTGAATAATCTTCCATTAATTTATTAAGAGCATTCTTAGACTTATCTGAATACTCTAATTTTTCTTTCTGATCGACTAACTTAAGATAAGCTTCTTCTAATCTTTTTTGTAAATCTTTGATGTCTGATTCTTTATGTTGTAATTCTTGTTTTTGCGAATCAATTAAACTCTTTAAAGTATTGATTTCTTCAGAAAGATTTACATTAACTGGAGGAATTTTTAACTCATGTTCAGGTTTCTCTTCTTTTAATTTATTATTCAATCGATTTATTTCAATTTTCAGTTGTTCAATCGTTTTTTCTAGTTGAGCACGATCTTGATCGTCTTTTTCTGCCTGTTCAATTAGATCTCTTAAATCTGGACTCATTTTCAATTAGATAAAAAATTTAGTTTTTTTCAAAAATGTTATAAGTTAATAATATAAATCTTAAGATAATTTTAATTAAAAAAACTTACTAATATTATTCTCATTAATTATAAGAGATAGATAAATTAATAACTTTAAAAGTAAAATAAGACATAATTTAAATTCATTTAAATGAGATTATAAGGTTATCAAACCAAATTGATTATTAGGAATAAAAGGGAGATAAATGGATAATTTTTTCTCTAAACGCGTAAAGGATCTCATAAAGGGAATACCATATGGTAAAGTTGCGACTTATGGTCAGATTGCCACTAGTGCAGGAAATCCACGTGCTGCAAGACAAGTCGCATGGATATTACATTCTTCTTCTAAAAAAGATAATTTACCATGGCATCGAGTTATTAATAGTAGGGGATATATTTCATTACCTCATTTTGGAGGTTATGAACTTCAAAAAGAACTATTAGTTAGTGAGGGAATTCAATTTAGCAATAATGACTTTATTGATCTTAAAAAATATCGATGGCGAAATTTGAAGTAGTATTTTATATCTAGTTTATGGACGAAATTAAGGGTTAAGTGAGAATTTTGAAGGAAGAGAAATCGATAGCTGCAGTAATTTTTCACGAAAAGAAATATTTATTATTAAAATATGGATTAGGACATTGGGGTTTGGTAAAAGGTCATATAGAAGTAGGAGAATCAAATGAAGACACTATTATGAGAGAATTACAAGAAGAAACTGGGATAACTGATGCGAATATTATAGAAGGCTTCAAAGAAAAATATGATTATTATTTCGAATTTCAAGGTCAAAAAATCCATAAATATGTAGATTGTTATCTCATAAAGACAAATACAAAAGAAGTTAAATTAAGCTATGAACATGACGATTATATTTGGTTACCTTTAAAGGAAGCTATAATACGGGCTACATTTAATAATACTAAAATTTTACTAAAAAAAGCTAATTCATATCAAAGAACTACATTAGACAGATTTATTAAGTAATTAATATATAATTCATAACGAAGAATTTAAGTTAAAATAAAAAAAAAGAGAAATTAGAAGTTATTCTGGCATTGAGAAATCAGTAATTTCGGGTAAAACCTCGAGTTTAGGATAGATATATCCAGGTAAAGGAGGTGGGGAATTATAAACTTGCTCGATGCTAATTTCACCTAAATTAATTCCACGACACTTGTTAAACCCATTAAATGTACCCTTAACCACTTGAGCAATAAAGTCCATTGTCATTCCAAAAACTGCTACCTTTGATCCTTTAGGGATGTATTCTAAATGTTCTTTAAATAAGGCTGGAGAAAAAACCAATTTTGTTCCATCTGCTGCTAGTGCCTGAAAACAAGGAACAATTATAGGGTAATTATCTGCTGGATCTAAAAATGCAATAAACTTTGGGTTCATAGCTCCAGAAAAAATTTTTCTTCCGAATTTATCAAGTCGTTCTTCAGCTGATTTGTTTTTTGCTCCTCCCTTAGCAAATAAAGTAAATAGGATCCCTTTCAATAACTTTCCTAATGAAACTATTTGAATTGGAGAATTTTTATAGATATTACTGTAAAATGCTCTCCACACATTCATAGTTGTTGAATATCTCATATCTCTACGATTCCAAAAGTCTAAATCCTCTCCGCTCTTGAGAATATGGGAAAAATCAGCCTTAATTTGAACCATTTTAAATGGTCTCTTAATTGTCATGAACAAATATCCATGTTTTGGTCTTTCTTGAATGAACTGCTTAGATTTACCATGCAAGAATTGGCCCCATACAATTTGATCTTGTGATTTTGCTTTATTCGCAGCTATAAAAGTTAGATGAGGCCATCCATTATCATCAACGGTGGCTAATAACTTCACCATCATGGGAATTTGAGTTAATTCAAAAGCCTCTTGAGATAATTCATTTTTCCAATTAAAAATTTCTTTTGTCAATCTTATCACCTCTCTTTAATTACTGTGCATTTCTCTAGCTATTATTTCATTCTGTAGTTCAGTTCCAATCGTTACAAAATATGCGTTATAGCCCGTAACTCTTACAAGCAAATCTTTATAATTCTCGGGATGTTTTTGGGCATCCTTGAGCAATTCCGTGCTAATCATATTAACTTGTAGAGCAGTTCCTCCATTTTCAATGTATCCCCTCAAATATGCTTTAAATTTTTCCTTATGTTCAGGATCTTTTATGATGCTTGGATTGAATGTAATAGTGTGACTAGCTCCGTTAGGCAAGTAATTAATATACTGTCCATCAGCATCTTTTCCCCCTAAGGCATGTCCCACTGAATTGGTGACTGCTGTAGGCCCATTTTTTGTTGCACCGGTTGTAGGACAAATTGCATTTGATAAATACATACCTTGAGAACGGCCATCTGGGGTAGCAGGAGTTCTAGATGCATCTGGCCCCGCCCAATAATTCCAAGAAAGCATTCCTGGACGGAATTGAAATCCATTTGGTGTTTTGTACTTCCATGTTTCATTAGTCCATGTTTTCATAACTTTTCGAGCAATTTCATCGAATTCATAATCATTATTACCATATTTTGGAGCTTTACTTTTAAATAAAGCTTGCATTTTAGGATAATCATCATTACCTTCCCAATTATCAACTAAAGCTTTTTTGATTTGTCCTATTGTATACTGTTTATCATCGTATACGTACTTTTTTATTGCTAATAAAGAATCTACCGTAGTACCGAAACCAACCCCTTCTATAGTAATAAAACTTAATTCTGGGCCCCCACTTCTAACATCAAGTGCTTTTTCTGCACATCCGTTCACTATTGTAGATACGAAAGGCGTTGGAAGGAATTTGGACTTTAAATCTTCTTGTGGGTTATATACTTCAACAATATGTTTTATGAGGAATTTAGTTTGCTGAACCCA
The DNA here is from genome assembly GCA_048941015.1 of Promethearchaeota archaeon. Lineage (GTDB taxonomy): Archaea > Asgardarchaeota > Lokiarchaeia > Sigyniarchaeales > SOKP01 > SOKP01. Next base: position 31,966 of record JBHLNZ010000008.1, read on the forward strand.
AGCATTCCAAAATTCTTCCCAGGTTAAAAAATTTTTAGGATCACCTGTTTTAAGTCCTTGCTGTTTCTTTGAACGTCCTAGATCATCAATTGGAATATTTTTTCCATTCCATAACGTAAGTTCTATTGATTTTGCAAGATTAGGATTACAATTTACAGTTCCAGAGCGGTCATTACCTTGCATAGTATTTTCAAGACATCCTACACAAGCATAATTCCACACTTTATCTGCTGGTACACCTTCTAAAACTAAACCCGCCATAGATCTCTCATCAAAATTTAACAAGAAGGGCGCTCCTTGTGAACGAGAAATCATATCTACGATAATATCAAGCAATTTGTTCGGTGTATTTCGATGAAGTCTTATATTAGGCTTTGGTTCTAAACTCGGAAACCATTCGTCAATGACTTCTAAAATTGTATAAGTTAATTCATTTGTAAGATCTTCTCCATTTGGCCCACATCCGGATAAGGTTATGAGTTGACCAAATGAAGAGTTAATGCCATGTCTTCCCCATAAAGCCATCATAGAATCGTAAGCAGTATGACAATGGAACCAAAAACTTCCTAAAATTTCTTTTGCGAAATCCTTAGTAATATTTTTTTCCTCAATCACATCTTTTTGATACAAATGCCATAAATGTTGGTCTATTCTTCCAAATGAAGTTCCTGCTCCAGGATAAGATTCCTCAGCCATTATCATAAGATGAGTTAACCATATTGCTTGAAGTCCTTGCCAAAATGTTTGAGCTGGTTCCCAAGGAACAATTTCCAGATTTTTAGCCATTTGCTCAAGTTCCTTAACTCTTTCTTCTGTGGAAGCAGTTGCTTTTAATTTTCTACATTTTTCAGCATACTTTTTTGCTAACTTTTTTGGAATCTGAGCTGACTGCATCATTGCTCTCAATTGATTGCCTTTTGGACCCTTTTTTTCTTTATCAGTAAGTTTTTCATAATTATTTACAATATTTTCGTAGATATACCTGAACCCTTTTTTAACGACTGTTTCAAAATCGCATATAATATGACCAGAACAAGCACCAGCGTTTCCATACCCATTGTAATGAAACTCCCTTATAGATTCTCTATTCTTAAGAGCCATTTTCCAATATTGCTTTGCTTCTTTTTCATTTAAACACCTACTGAGCATTACACTAAATCTGCCTCCAGCTAAGAGATCATTCTCAGAAATTATTTCTTGTGGAACATAATCAAGCATTATGGTTTCAAAGAATTTTGTTCTTCTTTCTGGAAGAGATAGTTGCCAAAAATCATCGGGAAGTTTTACAGATGCCGCCATTGACTCTGCTGAATAATATGCACCCTTTCCCTTTCTTCCAACCATTTCTAACACCTCTGGACCTACATAGAATTCTGCTTCATACAGGATTACATCCCAATCAACTCCAGTTGAAAAAAACATGAACTGATTATTCCATTTTCTCTTGAATCCTGAAAAGTAATAATCTCTAAGCCATTTTGATCGTGGTAATAGATCGTGCGCTTTTGCGATTTCAAATTTAGGTTTTCTTTCTTGAATTTCTGAAGGATTCTTAATATCACTCATATAATTCACTTTTTTCTATAGTTTTTTATTTTAATTTTTATGTAATTGAATCAAGTATAGTATTTAAATGTTCGATCCCTTTTTAAATGGATTCAATGTTCGATAAAAAAATGTTAATAAACTAAAAATTTATACACACATTAAAATAGAGTACATCATTAAAAGAAATGAACATTCGAAAATTATAATTAGAGAATTTATTTATTAACGATTCAAGAAAAATTATAATTCTTTAAGATGTCTGCTGATAAAGAACTTAAAAAACGAATAGAAACATTAAAGTTAATGGAAAGCTTAACTCGCTTGAGAATAATATTAGCGCTTTTAATCTTTAGAAAAGTAAGCTTAACAGAATTGAGTACTTTATTAGGACGAGTTAAATCTACTTTAACACACCATATCAAAAAGTTAGAACACTTAGAAATCATAAAATCAACGAGAAAAGAAGCTAGAGGTTCGATTGATGCTAAAGTATATGAATTAATACCAGGTTTTCTTGAAAGATTCCATATTGATCCTGATATGATTGGATTAGATTTATCTAATGAGATAATTCTGAACGATTTACAGTTTTTTAAGGTAATTAAAGTCATTTATGAACAAGTAATACTTTATTATGAAGCAGTTTCAAAACGAAAAAAAACTAAATCTTTTAAAGATTTTCGTCAAGATCATTTCAAATCTCCGATTAGTTATAAATACTGGTTCCTTTCTGATGATGCAAGAGTAAAATATGAAAAATTAATGGAAGAATTTGATAACCGATTAAAAAAATTAATAGCTGAAGACAATTTGAAGAATCCTGAGGCAATTAGACCATTTCTTGTGTTACAAACTTTTTTCCCACTAAAGCAAATAATAGAATATGATTCTGAATTAAATGAATTCAGAAAGTTTTTTCAAGCACTTGAGTAAATATTAAAAAAAAGTATATATAAGATAAGATAGAATTTAATTTCGAGGTTGTGAAAGAATTTTATGGAAATTAATGCTATATTAATAACAAATGGACTCTCCAGTTTGATTATCTCAATAGTGTCAATTGTTACTGGGCTAAAAATAGCTTCTAAATATTTGCAACATAAAGAAAGAGTTCTTATTTTCGCAGGGATTACATGGCTATTGATGTATGAAGGATGGTGGGGGCCTTCGATTGCCTTTATTGTACTTATTTTAACTAACCAAAGTATAGCTATAGAATTGTTTTATATAATTTCAATAAGTTTAACTCCAATAGCTATCACTTTGTGGATGGTTGCGTTTACAGAGTTAAAGTATAAAAGATTTCAAAATATAATTGTAGGAATTTTTTTGATTCAAGCTTTGATATTCGAAATTTTTTCATTTTATTATTTGGTTGTAGAACCATCGATTATTGTCGAACGAGTTGGAGTAATCGATGCTCAATACAAATCGTTTGTAGTAATATTTTTTATTGAAATCGCTGTAATACTTTCTATAACAGGAATACTTTTTGCAAGAGAATCTTTAAAGATATATACTCCCGAAATTAGATTAAAAGGAATCTTTCTTCTTTTAGGATTTATTTCTTTCATAATTGGCTCTATTTTTGATGTTTTTCTTGAATTAAACATTTTTACTCTCTTATTATATCGAGGTGTATTAGTATTTAGCTCCTTTTCTTTTTACTTTGGTTTTTTTCTTCCTAAACCATTAAAAAAATTCCTACTCAAAAATAATAAAATTTGAAAATAGGTTTCAAATACAATTCTATAATTATATATAGAAATTGGACTCTATAAAAATTAAATTAGTTTGGAAAACACCAAAGATATAAAGAAAAATAACATATTTGATTTAAAATGAATGTTAAAAGACATGATGGTCATGAGAGGGAAATTCCAAATGCACATATATATCATACTATTTTACCCATTATATTTATGATTACGTGGATCTTAGACTCTCTAATTTTTCAAGTCTCGATTATTTTGAACAATTTTGTACCTTTGATAATTAGATTCTCCCTTTTTATATTAATTTTTATAATTGCTATTATACTTATTATGCTATCTCACCGAGCATTATTTAAGAATCATCAACCTCCTGCCAACGTAATTAAAACCGGTATTTTAGGTTATACCCGCAATCCAATGTACTTTGGTATTATGTTAATCTATGTTGCATTTATCTGTTTTTCTATCTCACTGATCAGTGTTGGAATATTTGTTCTTGTGTTTCTCGTTTATAATAAGATGGTAAATTTTGAAGAGAAGCTACTTGAAAATATGTTTGGTGATAAATATTTGGATTATAAAAGTAGAGTACCAAAATGGTTTCCAAATATATTTAAAAAATAAATAAATTTAAAAGAAGAGAACTACGGTTCTCAATTATACTCTTATTATTATCAGTAGTTGATAAAAATCGCCCAAGAAAATAGTAATTCTCGACGTAAAAAACTTGTAGCTGTTCTAATAGTAAGTGGAATCTTTCTTGTAATTATTTTACCTTTCCTTGCCGTAATTTTTTCAATTAATATTGAAAGTTTGTTTAATATTCCTAAATTGATACCTATACCATATAATATTATTGTTGGAATAATTATTTTCCCTATTGGGTTTTATTGGTCAATATGGGCAAATACTGCTTTATATAAAATAGGTAATGGAACTCCAGTCCCATTAAAAGATACACAAACAACTAAACTTGTTATCATTGGCCCCTATAAATACTCCAGAAATCCTATGGTCTTTGGGTATCTTTTATTATGGTTTGGGTTAGGATTTATATTTAATTCTATTATTTTGTTATTTGGATTCACAATTTTAATAACTTTAGCGTTAATTCTATTTGTGAAAATTTGGGAGGAAAAAAATCTAGAAAAACGTTTTGGAAAATCATATCTAGATTATAAGGAGTCAGTCTCCTTTATAATTCCTTTACCAAGGGCTAAAAATAAAACTGAATAGAGTGTTTATTTTAAAAAATTAAATGATTTTCGACTTATTTTTTAAATTTATTATATAAATTGCCTTTCTATTTTAAAATAATTAATAATAAGAATTTGGGAACTCTATTTAAAAATATATTATCAAGTTGGATTTTGTGAAAATTTTATGAAAGAGTCACATCATAACCATGAATGGAGCGGGGAAAGAGCAGAAAGATTTATTAAAACAATGGAAACAATGATAGATTCTCGATATAAACCTTTTGCTAAGCAAATTATCCACATATTGAATATTTACAATATGAAAAACAAAGAGATAATCTTGGATATTGGATGTGGTCCCGGTTTACTCTTGTTTGAGATTAAGAAACTAAACCCAGACCTACAATTAATTGGTATTGATCCTTCCGAAGCAATGTTAAATGCAGCAAGAAAAAAAGCAAAAGAATATAATTTTGGGGATTCAGAATTCAGAGTTGGATATGCTGAACAAATTCCTGTATCAAATAACGAGATAGAAATTGTTACTTGCTTCAATAGCCTACATGATTTTAGAAATCCAGAAAAAACAATAGAAGAAGTTTCTCGTATTTTAAAAAATCAAGGCATATTCATTTTAAAGGATAAGAATGGTTCTTATCCCAGATGGAAAATGCGTTTACATTTTCTATCATTAGCATTAAAATTTGGAAGAAAACAAGCTAAAAGATATTATAAAAGCAGAACATATTGGCTTAAGGTTAATCAAGTGATTGATTTGATGTCTAAAAATGGTTTTGAAACTAAAATCTTTGAAAAGGAAGCAGATTTTTTGATATTGGGTAAAAAGTAAGATAATTTATCTGGCTTTAGAGTTATATTTTAATTTCTATCAGTAGCACCAATTTTAGTAATTTTCCCACTGAAGGATATTTATGATGAAAGATTAGAAATTAAATTAACTAGGTTGAAAGTAAAAAAAATTTTTAAACTTTAATTGAATTAATTCTTATATTAGCATATGTTAATAACAGGCAGAATACAATGAAATTGTATAACATCAGTGATAATGGAGATTTAACTGAATTAAATCAACTAGATTTTAAGGAAAACGATGTTTATCTTGTTGATGATATTGAAAAAAATACAGTTTATATGTGGGTTGGATTAAATGTTCCTCAATATAAAAAGGATATTACTGCAGCATGGGCTCGAAGATTAGATAAAGAGAGAGGAAGTTCCTCGAAAATATTGATTATGAAACAGAAAAGAGAATATGGTTCATTTTTAGCCATGATGGAAGATTTGAGAAAAGGTTTAATTCCAGGACATACAGCGGAAAGAAGACCAGAGTTAATATTAGAAAAACCTAAAAAAGAGATTGAACTTGTCAGTAACCAAGAGAAAAAAGTAGATCAAGTGATTATTTCTGAAAAATCAGAGTTAGAAACACGGATTCTTGCATGGTTGAATCAAACTAAAACATACAGAAGATTAGAAACCGAAAAAGCACCTTTAGAAACAGAAGATAGAGAGGAAATTGATTTTGAAACTCAGATTAGAGATGCTGCTTATTTTCTATCTTTGGATCGCTATACATATGATGAATTATGTTGGATGTTAGCTGAAAAAATTCAAAAAATAAATATGAGAATGCCTTCTATTGAAGATATTAAAAAGAAAGCCGAGGAAGTATTTAATTCTTCAAGTAGCTATGATGAGTTATGTTGGTTAAATGCGGAAATGGATATATTAATCTTAAAAAAGTATATTGAAAAGGATAAAAAGCCTTTTGATTTTCTTTAAAATTTTACGATTTTATCATTATTAACATCATTTTAAATCTTTCTAGTGCTTTTAGAGCATGGGGTTCATTCGCGGGCATAATGATCATCTGCCCTTTTATTAAAATATAACTTTTTTTTGAAATGATAATATCTGCTTTGCCATCAAAAATGTAAACGAGAGCGTCAAAGGGAGCAGTATGTTCACTTAAACCTTGGTTTTCATCAAAAGAAAATAGTGTAACTGTCCCTACATTTTTATCAATTAAAGTTCTACTTACAATAGACCCTTCTTGATAATCTAAAAGACTATCTAAATTTAAAATTTGACTTAATTTAGTATTAGGATTAATTTCATCCATATTAAAATCACCTTCTTGAAAAAAAATTTATTAATAAATTAATGATTAATTTCCATTTAAAATTAGATTTGAACATGTTCTTTTCTATATATTAATTTAATTTATAAAAGTTATTCGGAATGGATAATTAGTCTCCTTCTTAAAAGGGATTCATTTCCCAACAAATCACTTCATGTTTGCTTAATAACCTCAAAAAGCATCTTGAGTGCACTTAAACCTTTAATAGTAATAGAATATGATTTATCAAGCTCACTACTTTCTACAAATTTAGCATCTTTTAATTCCTTAAGATGAAAATTAAATTGACCTCCTTTTAATCCTACTATTCTTTCTAATTGTGTATAGTAATTCCTTCCTTTACTTAATTCTTTTAAGATTTTGATACGATTTTCATTGCCTAATACAGACATAAGCTTACTTTCTTCTTTTTCATTTCCTTCAAATAATTCAAATTCGTTTTCTCGTTTCAATAATTCCTTGAAATCTGAAATTGAGTTTTGCTTTGTGGTATTTAAGAAATCACTAATATTAATTAAAATTAATTTAAAATTATCCAAACAAACACTATCTTGGCAAATTCCATTTTCTAGGTAAGAATCAATTGAGTTAATATATCGATTTATTAATATACTCGCCTCATAATGACCCTGTTCTGAAAAAACTCTTAATATCTTCATTACTCGTTTTTGGATAATGGTAGAACACTGATTAATTACTTGACAATTTTTTGGTCTATTATCCAAAAATTGATTTATCATTTCTTCAGTAGATTTTATTAATTTTGTATGAGAATTAGAACTTATTTGATTCCTTGTTATGAGGGAAAAATCAAGTTTCATCTTCAGAATTAAATCTTGTAAAAAAGCGAGTTTATTATTTAGTTCTTCAAATTTGCTATCCATGGTCTTTGGTTCTATTGAGTTCATAATGAGAAGATACTACAAAATAGTGTAGTAAATACTACTACATTTATATAGTATGAATAATTGGCATTATATATAAAATTAACCATTGGTTTACGAAAAATGGCAGAAAAATATGAATTAATGAAGGAAGATAATTTAGAAGTATATAAGAAATTGCGTCAGCATCTTGATAAATTACCTATTGGATACCCTGAAACAAAATCCGGAGTTGAAATGCGGATTTTAAAGCATTTATTTACTCTAGATCAAGCTGAAATTGCATTAAGTCTTGGATTTTATCCAGATAACATAAAAAAATTGCAGAGAAAATTAAAGAAATATAGTAGCGAAGAATTAGAGCATCGCTTAGATGAAATGTATTTTAAGGGTCTAATAAATCGAGGTATTAGAAATGAAAGCGGAACAGAAGAAAAGTATTACGCTTTAGCACCCTTAGCAATAGGTATGTATGAATATCAATTAAATCAATTAACTCCAGAATTTTTTAGGGATGTGGAAGAGTATTTCGATGAGGCATTCTTAGATGAGTTTAATAAAACTCATATCCCCCAGTTACGTACTATCCCTATAGAGCAGACTTTTGATTATGAACAAACTATTGCTTCATATGATGATTTAAGAAATGTGATTGAAAATATAGGAGGGCCAATTGCAGTGTTTGATTGTATCTGTAGAAAAGGTACTGATCTGATTGGTGAACCATGCAAAAAAACAGATCTCCGTGAATCGTGCTTTTCCTTCAGGACTGCTGCTAAAGTATACATTGAGAAAGGCCTTGGAAGAGAGATCAGCAAGGAAGAAGCTCTTAAAATATTAGAAAAGGCACAAGAAGATGGTTTAGTTCTTCAACCAGGAAATTCTCAACGACCAATGAATATATGTACATGCTGTGGTTGTTGCTGTGGGGTATTGTCGCATCAAAAGAAACTTGATGAACCAGCTCAATTTTTTGCAACAAATTTCTATGCTAAAGTTGATCCTGATGAATGTATCGGGTGTGGAACTTGTGAAGAAAGATGTAATATGAACGCTGTTCACGTGGAAGATGCCATCGCAGTTGTGGATTTAGCTCGTTGTATTGGATGTGGTGCGTGCGTTCCAACTTGTACTTCCGAAGCAATAAAATTATATAAAAAAGAAGAAGAAATCATACCACCCAAGAGTACTGTAGAAACTTATTTAGCTATAATGGATAAAAAGGCGGAATTAGCTAGAGCAGAAAAAAGTAATTAAATTTTATCTATTTATAAATAAACTTATTCTTTTTTTGAGTCGACTAAACTATAGTAGGAGGCAGGGCGCCCAATACCTTCATTATCAACTATTTCTTTTATTTTTCCATCTTTAATTAAATATGTTAAAATTTCTTTTAGTTTTCCGCCTCCTATTCTTGACTTAGTACTTAGATCTCTGGTTTTAATTGATTTATGCTTCTCAATTATATCTAAAACGTTTTGAATAGGCTCTGGATACTCAATTGCTACTTTTTTAATAATCGTTAAAACGTCTAAATAATTTTTTGCCTGTTTTGCAAAATTTCCTCGAAATCCATCACAATGAAAAACCTCATTCTCTCTAAATATTATTGCGTTTAAATAATTCTCATCCAATAAAATGTGCCCAATATTTACAATATCATCGTTATATCTTACTACTTGGCATGTACGCTCTTCAGTCTGAATTATTTCCATTCTAATTCTCTTTAAAGTATCGGTTAATTCTTCAAAATAATTAGGATAATATTCAAAATCTGAAAGAGAAAAATAGATCCTAATGTCTAAGCCTCTTATAAAAGCATCATAGAGGACTGGTTCTAGCTTTCTAAGTACAAAAGGCGGTAATGAGGTCATTACAATTTCTTCCTTTGTATCATAAATAAGATCAAATAAATTTTCTATTGCAAGGTTAATATTGGAGTAATGGTAAAATGAAACATCTTTCAAGCATCGACCGAATTTACTCTGTTGAATCTGGAGTTCTTCGTCTAAAGTTCTTATATTTTGTTTAAATTTATCGAATTTATTATTTAGTAATTCTGTTAAAGCGATTTTTGGATTTGTTCTGTAATAAATCTTGGGTTTTGAATCAGTAGAAGACTCAACTAGGTTTTTCTCTTCTAAAAAGAGTAGATTGTGATATACTTGGGTATAAGAGTAATTTAATTCATTTTTGATATCTATTATAGTTCCAAATTTATTTTTCAATAAATATTGATAGATATTCAATTGAATATCAGAAAAACCAAAATCATTAAGGAAGGAGATTAGACTGGAATTTATCATTATAAATAAAAAACGGATTGTAGTTATGTACTTATTAAAATAATTTGTGACATGATTTAAAAATATTTTGTATGGCAAATAATTTTTTATTGTCACAAATAATATATTACCTTAATATCCATTAAAAATAAATTAAGAAAATTAATGTGAAAAAAATGGCAGTATGTAAAGATTGTAAATTTTACAAACCAATTGATGATACTAAGGGAGATTGTTTTGGTCATGAAGTACCAGCAAATTTAGATGCTGACAAATGCCCAACAAACAGTTTTCAACCAAGAAATTAAAAGGTGATTAATTTGCCCTCAAAAATCGATTTCAAAAAGACCATGAAAGAATTATATCAACCAAGCTCGAAAGAAGTTGTTAATGTTAAAGTTCCTAGTATGCAATTTTTAATGATTGATGGCATAGGTTCTCCAGGAGATGCTCAGGAATACTTAGATGCTCTTGCTACTCTTTATCCCGTAGCTTTTAAAATCAAGTTCTTAAGCAAGGCAAATGGTAAAGATTATGTAGTTGCTCCTTTAGAGGGGTTATGGTGGGCAGATAATATGAGTGATTTTACAGAAGGAAAACGCGATAAATGGAAATGGACAATGATGATAATGCAACCTAATTGGATAACGAAAGAAATGGTTGATGAAACAATAAAAGTAACGAAAAAAAATAAACCTGAACTCCTTGGAGGAATCAAAAAACTTAGATTTGAAAAATATAATGAAGGAAAATGTGCTCAGATAATGCACATCGGCCCATATTCAGAAGAGGGCCCTACAGTCAAAAAGGTTCACGATTTTATAGAAAAGCAAAATGGGAAATTCGACGGGCACGTTCAGAAGCACCACGAGATCTATCTAAGCGATCCAAGAAGAGCAAAACCCGAAAATATGAAGACTATAATAAGACAACCTTATTTATAAAAAAAATTAATCTTTTATTTCTTTTTTAACGTAAAGAGCAAATATTTTTAATATCTTCAACTAATTCTTTATTAATCAAAAAATATACTTAGGGGATTATGATTTATGCCTGAGAATTTTGGAGATTCAATAAAGAGGATTTATGAACCTTTAAACCAGTCGGAAAAATTTAAAGAAAAATATAAAGAAGAGCAATTTAAAGTGCTTTTAAATCCTAAAGATGGCGATTATGCTGCCTTATTATCAATTGATAAAGGAAAAATTTCTGTTGAAAGCATTAGAAATAAACCTAAACTGAATTTAGATAAAGAAACTTTAGGGTGGGATGGCTTCCTACAAACTAAAATAGAAATATTCAAAGATATTGGCGATGGAAAGCTTAAGGGCGGAGATATAGTAAAGAAAGTAGTTACAGGTAAGATTAAAGTAAGGGGGCCAAAATTTTTAACCCAATTTGCTGAATTAGGCTCTATATTAAAAGAAGACTAATCATTTTCTTTTTTATTTTATTAAGTTTGAATAAACATTCATTATATACCACTATATACCATAGATTTATATAACTTGATCTTTTATCTTGACTAAAATTGTTTTAATAATAAATTGGTGAAGTCAAAAAAATGAGTAGTGAAGAGATTAGTAGCGAAGCCTTTTGGAAAAAAAAGATCAAAGATCATAAGATTGCATTTATAATTATGATTATTGCAGGTGCTTGTGCAATTCTTGGATTACTACTAGTATTATTCTGGTTTATAGGTGCATCTCCTCTCGGGGGTAATGGAACTTGGACTTTCAATCAATGGTCAGTAGGCACATTATTATTATTTTTTGTGTTTTTGGTTTTATTTGAGCTTTTGTTTGTTGGCGTTCCAGCAGCTCTATTTTTTGGAATTGGAGGATATTTATGGTGGCGAAGATTACCAACTGAAGAAAAACAAGAATTTAAAGACAGAGAGAAGAAAGAGACTCATAAAAAGAGAAACTGGGGTGGTGGGGGTGGATTTAGTTTCTTTATATTCCTTGCTTATTGTATTTATTTAGCAGTTGATGGTAACTTCAATACAGCATTTGGTACTTATCCCTATACTTATTGGCTCTATACATGGTTCCTAACAATAATGTGGATTGTGATTGTGCTTGGTGTTCCAGCTGGTATAATTTTACTTATTGTCTACTTTAAAGTATGGCGAAAAAAATAATTGTAAAATAAGCTATTTTTTTTTTTTTATTTAAAAAGTAAATGAATTTAATTATCTAAAGTTTGAAAGATAGCTTTATTTATCAATTCTAAGATAATATTTGCGTCCTTTACTTGAAATCCCTCTTTAAGTGAAAATAATTTCGAAACATAGAAGTGATTTGTATTACTTATTTTCATAATTTCTTTTGCTTTACTTATCATTGATTTTTCGGTCTTATTCATCTTAATCTTCACGGATTCATCAATTTTTAATGGATAAATCAGCTTTATAGGTAATCTATTTTCAATTAAATCTTTAATACCTTCGAATTTGGAGATTTCTCCATCGAAATTTTGAAATAGATTTCCATATTTCTCATCAATGTCGTATGATAAGGTTTTAATTGAATCCAAAAAATCTTCAGAAGGATTTTCCTTCATAATTAAGGTCATTCTGAAATTTTTAAACTCAGCCATTAAAATCTTTGATTCTTGGTATTCAAGCCGAATAGTTTGGGATTGCTTATTAGAGCCAGTAAGGTCAATTCCAAATGACCGAATTGCTTGTAAAAATCCCGAAATAAGAGTAGGGTTGAGTTTCTTACTGGCGAGAATTTGATCATAAACATTAATACCTCCTTCTTTTTCAAGAACCATAATGTAATCCAAGTTTAAAATATCCATGTATTTATTGTATATCGCTTTTCTGTATTCTTCTCTTTGTTTTTTAATTCTTTTAATCAATTTAAATGAGGTAAAACCACCAGCAGCACTTACGGCACCTATTATCGAAATTGATGCGATTAAAATTGGAATAATATCGATATTTACGGAAAAAGTTTGAATCTTTAATCCCGCAGCAGAATTATTATTCCAAAAAACAGCTGCAGTATACGCTCCTTCATTCGGATTTGAAGAAAGCGTATAAGATAAAACAATCTCTTCTGAAGTAATTTCAATAATTTCAATAGATTCATTATATTCTGGATAATCGAACGGATCATATAAAATATAAGTAAGATTTCCTGGTATAATTGGGGGTAAAACAGAAAATTTTAAATCTTGATCTGGTTCATATGCTACTTTTGGAACCTCTAAAGTGAGTTCCATATTATTTGATTGCGCAGAAATGACCCAATCAGAATCAAGAGTAATAGTTTCATTTGGGATAATTATATAATCAGAAGTAAGATTGATTTGAGATGTAATATCTTGCCCATTTCTGAGTACCAAAAGGTTGAACCAATTTTTAGGATATTCAAATTTGAAGGTGTAATTATTTGAAATTCTTGATATGTCTGGAATTAGTGTCCAATTATTATATGAATTTTGTTTAATTAAGAGGTTGCCTGCTGAAATGATTGCATTCTTCAATCCAATTTTATATGAGAGATTAAAGTACAATTCAATAGAATTATTATTACTAATAAAAACGTCTAAATAATTCTTATTGGGAGAAAAATCTATTCCAGTCACTGTTAAATTTCCTGTGCCAATTTCAAATCCATCTATGATATTGTAAATTTCATTATTTATTTCAGCAGTCATATTGATACTTTCAGGATAATAAGTTCTATTTACCCTTTGAATTAGTTTATGTAGAAAAGGTGAACCTTCTTTACCTTGTCCCCATATCCAATTCATAAGAACTCTGCTAAATTGAGAAATATGTAGGGTTGGATAGATTGGGCTTAAATTATTATAAAACCAATAAATAAGAGTATCATCAGATGCAACAAGACTTGAACCATTCAACACAAAATAGTAATTTCCTGGTTGCAGTAAGACAGGGCTTCCAAAAACCTGATTATACCACCCTAAATTTTGAGACATATTTAATTCTATACTAGCGTAAATAGAATCATTTGGTCTGTCAATAAGATCACTATAACCACGTATTTGAACAAGTATCTTTTCTAAACCCTTTTCTATAGGTGCTGCTCCATATATTTGAACTCCAAAAATTGTTGTTTCTTCAGTCAATTTTATTTGTACTCCAAGACCTCTAATTTCACTATTTAACACTCCAAAACCGACAGTTGTATTATCCTCAATCGTCTTAACTTCACGATCTAGTTTAATGTTAGTAAAATTCAGTTCCAAATTTGTCACATTCCAAGTATCTAAAGTTAAAGGAATTTCTATAGAGCTATTACTTTCCATAGAATCCATAATGTCCGCATACTCCATCATACTAGCATTAATTGGTTGATTTAGATAAATATAAGGAGCTTGAGCTTTAGAAATTTGGAATGAATCTACCATATTAAGAGAAAAAATTAAAATAAGTAAGAAGTATAAGAAACACTTTAAAACTTTAGATTTTTTCATTAAATCCCCCTTTTATTAAATACATTTTTGTCTATTAGATTAGCTTTTAAAAATCATATCTTAATTTTCTTATTTAAATTTTCATTCTAAAATTTCTAAAAATTATAAAATTAAAACATAATGTAATGAATTAATTATGTTCTTGAATTGGATCGAAAATCTTTCTTAAAAAGAATTAGGTATAATGATTTCCAATTTAAAGAAATAAGTCTAAGCTTTTGTTGTTGGGGTAAAGACTCCTTTATGTAATAAATCCAATATTGTTTTGTAATCTTTTGGAGTACACACATTCTCAGGGAGCAAATAAACTGAATAAAAGTAATTAAAATTATTTTCTCTCATAAATTTCATTGCTTGATCAACCATTTCTTTCTCTGCTTGGCTCAATTTGATATGTTTCGATAAATCAATTTTTAGAGGGGATAAGAATGAGGTTGTAAGGTGCTTTTCAATAAGATCATCAATACCTCTAAATTGCTTTATATTTCCTGAAAAAGTATCAATTAAATTACCATATGTTTTAAAGATATCATAGGCTAAATCTTCTATCAAATATAAGAAATTACGAGAAGGTTGTTCTTTTAATATAGTAATAAGCCTTAGATTTACGAACTCAGTCATTAGCATTAATGAATCTTTATATTCTAATTTCACAGTACGTGAATCTTTCGCTGCTTCTGAAACCTCTGTTCCAAAAGATCTAATAGCTTGAAGAAATCCTGAAATTAAGGAGGTATCTAATTTTTTTGCCGCAAAAGTTCTGGAAAATATGTCAATACCCGATTTATTTTCAATAACAATAATATATTGTAAATTAAGGATATCATTACATTTGTTTAAGATGCTTTCTAGCTTTCCTCTTCTTACTGTGCTTAATTTCTTTACAGCAATATAAGTAGACCCACCTATTGCTGCACCAATTATAGAAATTAACAAAATAATCAACCCCAATGGATTATTATTATTGGGTATAGAAATTGTAATATTAAACTGTTGATATTGAACTCCTGCATCTGTTCCATTAAAGAAGAACAAATAAGCAAAATAAGTACCTTCAACTGCATTGGAAGGGATTTCATAAGAGAAAATGAAATCACTTGTGGGATTCAATATTGAAAATCTATGTTCTTCAAATCCCGAGGGATCACTTAAGAGAAATGTATAATTTCCCGCTATAGGATTTAAAATGGAAAATCTCAATTCCTGTCCAAGGTTATATTCTGTTTTAGGAGCATTTATTTCTAAAGGAATATAAGGAGAATAGGCTTGAATCTCCCATTCTGCACCATTTGATATCATGTCATCTGGTATAAAAATATAGTTTTCAATGTTGTTAATTTCTACTCCTGAAGAAATATTTACTTGATCTTTATAAACAGTTAAATTCTCCCAGCTGCTTGGATAATCAAATCTAACTGAGTAATTATTTGAAGCCCTAGTAATACTAGGGGTTATGCTCCATTTATTTGATGAACTCAAATTTATTGTGAGAAGAGATTGGCTAAAAAATTGATGATCAATATAAATTTTGCTACTTACATCAAACTTTAGATAACTAGAACGATTATTATAGACAGAAATAGTATAAGGTGTGATTGAAGGAAAAAAAGTCAAACCAGATTGTTTAATAGTACCTTCTCCAGCGGAAGATCCATTAGAAACCGTGTGAAAAACATTATTTATCTTAATAGTCATATTATTATTTTCCGGATAAAAAGATACATTTAATTTGCGATAAAGCTTGTATAAAAAGGGAGCTCCATAATCTCCAGCGTTCCATTGATTAGTGTAATTTAAGGTATACAAACTATTATCCAAAGGATCAATTGCGTTATATGCCCAGTAGAATCCAACATCATATCCCGGATTATATATAGGAAGAGAAGATCCGTTTAATACAAGAAAATAATTACCAACATTTAATGGTTGGGTAGTGAAATTCTGAAAGTACCATCCAGGAGTAGTAGAAATATTTAAATTAGTTGAACCATAAACCGTATTATTTGGAATGTTATTAAAACTGTCATATCCTCTTAATTGTATCTGCGGAGTGCCTATATGAGAGCCATTATATCCATAGATATAGATACCATGGATAATTGAAGGTTCTGTTAAGTTTATTTGCACTGCTAAACCTAAAACCTTTTGAGGTCCATTTTTATAAAATACTCGTTTATAGGTACCATGAAAGGTATCTTCCATAGTAACATTATCAATACCAAATTCGATATTAGTAAAGTTTAAATCAATAGCATTAAGCTGCCAAGAGCTAGAAGGTAAATTTATATTAACCTCGGTGGTATTTTGTAGTTCATTATCTATTGTTGCGTTTTCATTGAGTTCAAAATAAGTATTAATGTTTAATGAACCTTCAACTCCATTAGCTTCGACTATTTGCGAATTGGACAAAATTCCAAATAGAATAAATCCAATGATTGAAATTATTAAAATAAACCTTAAGAAATCAGCCTTCCTCATATCATTCTGTAAATTATATATTCTTGAAGTTTAAAAAGATTTTGATTATTAGCTATTAATGTCAAAAATATTCAAAATTGTATATAGATATTAAATAAAAATTTTATCTTTTAGTTATTAGTTCTAATATTTTTACTTTATTTATAACTTTTTAAAACCAAAATTATTATAAGAAAGGATTAAGTTAGAAGATAAAATATGAAAGAGATTAGTCCTAAAGTTAACATTACTAAACCCATTGATCGTCCCATGATTTTAGCAGATAATTTCTGAATAAATATTGAGGATGTTATTCCGGTGATTATAGACCCTATTGCTAAATAGAAAGTTAATTCCAAATCATAATAAAACTGACCTTTAATAATAATTCCCAGAACTTGATAGATGATAAAAGTACTAGCACTAACTAATATACTCAATAATAAGGCAGTCCCAACTCCTTTCTTTAGTGGGTATCCATAAAGGATTATTAATGCTAAAACAATAACTAAACCAGAATTAGCACCAAACATACCTGAATTTATACCCATAAATATACCGAAACCAAGTGCTAAGATATAAAAAATTCTAGAATTTGTTGGGATTATTCCTTCAATTTCGTCAGATTCAACATCAAGTTGCTCGGCTATCTTTTTTT
Source organism: Promethearchaeota archaeon (assembly GCA_048941015.1). Classification (GTDB taxonomy): domain Archaea; phylum Asgardarchaeota; class Lokiarchaeia; order Sigyniarchaeales; family SOKP01; genus SOKP01. The sequence goes on from JBHLNZ010000008.1 coordinate 49,328, forward strand.
CCAATTCTGTTAATTTTATTTCATCTCCTTTCTTTTTTAATGCTCGATAAGCTATGTTCTGAACAGTCTTTTTAACAGATTCTTTAGTTGGAAATCCTATTTTTACAAATAAAGCACCTAAACATGTAATAAATAAGGGAAGAAACCAGCCAAAAATCGATCCTAAAGGTGTAGTCATTAATACTAAGACTCCGAAAAATGCAACTGTTATTGCTATAACTACTAATAGTAAAATATCCTTTCTAACCTTAAATTGCTTATTTTTAATAAACATGATGCTTGTTGTAGAAGCGGTAATTAAATCATTTAATACATTTATTGCTATTGATAAAAAAACATCTCCAGTTATTAAAAAAATAAGTGGAAAAACTACTCCTTGTCCTGTTTGACCTATAAAACTTACACTAATGCCAACGAGAGCTCCTATTACGAGTAGAAGGATAATCTGATAAAGTTCTAGACTCATAATTTTGATATCCTATATTTGATTTAGATAAAAATTTAATGAAATAATAAATTTCTAATTTTTTAAAAAGGATTTGGAATTATAAATTCAATATTTTTTTTCTAAAAACTTCTGATATGAAGTTATCTTTATATTTTTTTGGAACAAATTACATCTTAAATTAAAATAATATGAAATAAAAGATTTTTTTATGGAAATTGAAGTTCCTAAAGATGATGCTGAGTATATGTATAATTTAGTACATAGAATTATTAATGAGATTGGCCCTCGCATGTCATGCAGTCCACAAGAAACTGAAGGAGCGAACATGATAAAATCTGAATTAGAGAAAGTCTGTGATGAGGTTACTATAGAACCATTTACATGTCATCCAAAAGCTTTCCTTGGGTGGATTAGAATTTTATGTGTACTTAGCTATTTATCAATGGTGATCTATCTAATAATTCAGTTTATAAAGAGTTATGCTTGGTTATTATCATTAATTATGTTATCTTTTACATTGATATTTTTCTCTTTTATAATAATGTGGGAGGAATTTTTCAATTATAGAGAGTTTATCGATTTCCTATTTCGCAAAAAACCATCTCAAAATGTTATAGGAAAATTTAAACCAAAGGGAGATTTAAAGAAGATTGTTATTTTTTCAAGCCATATTGACTCTGCTTTACAATTTAACTTATTAAAATTATTAGGTTGGGGAGCCATTCCATTATTATTAGCTGCTATCTTTATAATTATTGTTTGGCTTGTTATTACATTTATTAATTTATTACTTATTGCTATTGGATTAGTTGTATTTAAAAATTTCTTCTTTGTTTTAAGTATCGTTTTCTTAATCATCAGCTTACCATGCTTTTTTATAGTCTTCTTTTTTGTACCTTTAGGAGATAAAGGAAACGTGGTTCCAGGAGCAGTAGATAATCTAAGCAGTTGTTCTGTAATAGTAGGTCTCGGTAGATATTTAAAAAATCACTCAGAAATTATTCCAAATAATATGGAAATTAGATTAATTAGTTTTGGTTGCGAAGAATGTGGATTACGAGGGGCATATAGATATGCTGCAGCTCATTTAGACGAATTAAAAAATTATGATGCAAATGTGGTTAATATGGATGGATTAGAAACTCCAGATAAATTCATGGTAATTGAACATGAACCAACTACTCGAACTAGTCATTCTGAGGAAGTTATTCAAAAATTATTAAAAGCAATTAAAAGTGTAGGAATTGATGCTAAACGTTTTGGGAGAGGAAAATTAGAAAAGACAGTGGGAAGATTGAGTGGCGGCTCTGACGCTGCAGCTTTTTCAAAAGCAGAGATTAAAGCAGGTTTCTTAAATTCTGCAGATTGGAAGAATAGAACAAGTTATTACCACCAAGCAGAAGATACTCCTGATAAAATAAAAAGAGGAACATTAGAAAATGCACTTCGAATCTGTGTTGCCTACATATTAAATGAAAAGAAAAATAGTGATTTTTAGGGTATTTGTATGTTGAATAATGAACTAAAATCCTTTATTAAAGATATTTTCGATAATAGTGAACTTAATAAGCTTCCCGAGAAGTTTGGAGGAGAGAGATTTTTTGCTGATCCTATAATTGGGGTTGCAAGAGGCGATGATCCAATCTTTCAAAAATTTAAAGAAGTAGTTGGTCCTGAACATCTTACTCCATTAGAGATGTGGATTGAAAATGGATTAGAAAAGACTCCCGTATCAAATCTCTTTACAATATCAATAGTTTTTCCATTTGTTGAGAGAATTCGTAAAGAAGGAAGTGAGAATCAAGTGATAAAAACTCGTATTACGTTGCCAGCTGAAATATATTCTATTGCTCGAAACTATGCTAATGATTTTAAAATTTTTGTAATGGAAGAGATAATTAAGTTTTTCAAGGAAAAGGATTATCATGCCACAGCTGGTATGCTTAGTAATGCATTTACTATTATTGCTAAAGGTAGATTCTATTCTACTTGGTCAGAAAGGCATGTTGCATTTGCAGCGGGTTTAGGAACTTTTAGCTTACATGAAGCTCTAATTACTGAAGTTGGATGTAATGTACGTTTGGCATCAGTAATAACCAATGCTCCTCTCGAAATTACAGTAAGAAAAAGTGATGAACCTTATGCAAATTGCTTATTTTATACCAAAGGAACTTGTAAAGAATGTATAAATAAATGCCCTGCAAATGCAATTACAGAAAAAGGGCATGATAAAATACAATGTAATAATTATCGTTTAAAAGTCGCAAGAAGAATGATACCCCGCCTTACTCCATTACTCAAACCATATTTAAGAAGAATAAATTGGGAAGATAAAGATGATACCTTTCCTGTAGGCTGTGGTTTCTGTCAATTTGGGGTTCCATGTATGGATAAAAATCCAATGAAAGACCCTTAAGCTACTTAATAATAGGATTTTTAGTAATTTTTATATAAAATTACAAACTACAATTGCTATTCAAAAAATTTAAAATAATTAAATGTGAAGTGTTTATTAATTGGCGAATATAATCTTGATAATTATTGGGGCTCTTCTTACTATGGGATGGGGAGTTAGTCATCTTATCCCAACAAAGAACGTTGTAAAAGATTTTGGTGATATAACAGAAGATAATAAAAATATTATTACAATGGAATGGATTATCGAAGGATTCACATTAATATTTATTGGATTACTTGTGATACTTATTACATTCTTAGGAGGAGTAGAAAATAATGTTTCACAATATGTATTTTTGATCTCTTCAATCATGCTCTTCGCTTTAGCAGTCCTATCTTTATTTACAGGATTCAAGGTGAATTTTATTCCATTTAAACTATGTCCTGTTATTTTTACCCTTTCTGGTATTTTAATTATACTTGGCACATATCTCTGAATAAATAATCAATCTTTTTCTTTTTTAAGTTCCAGCTATTCTTTTTGGCCATCTTGTTTGTGCTTTAAGATTCTCGTGCAATAACTTATTTACTAGTTTAAACCGCATTTCTTTAAAACCCTCATCAAACCATAAATTATTTAGCTCGTGTGGATCGTTTTGTCTATCATAAATATCTCCAAAACCGGGTTTACTTTCATACACAGTTAATTTATATTGTTCAGTTATTAAATGTCTCAAACGAGATTTAAGAGTGCCAACCTCTTCATCATTTTCAATTAGGATACAATCTCGTACTTGTATTTGAGGATCCTCTAAAATTGGTGTTATATCATAACCTTGCATATCTGGAGGATGATAACGTTCTTTAATATTTAATAGATTCAAAATTGTTTTTGGATAATCGATTGAACTAATTAAACTCTCCGATATTGCAGGTTTGGTTAAGCCAGGTACTTTCCAGATTAGTGGAAGTTGCAAAACTCCGTTAAAAGGGCAAGGTCCTTTAAATAGTAATCCGTGGTCCCCCATCAAATCACCATGATCACTAGAATAAACAATAATAGTATTATCAGAATATCCTAATTTATCCAGAGTCGCTAAAATTTGACCGATGCTATAATCTACATATGCTATTGCAGCATAAGTTAACGCTGTGATTTTTTTTACCTCTTCTTCGGTCGATTCTCGTATAAATGCCTTTTTAAACGGTGGGCTTTTCAAATGGTACCCTATAAATTCATGATTATATAAATTCTTAATATCATTGAAACTTGGTGGCAATTCTATATCTTCCGGTTTGTATTGATTTTGGTATTGCATAGGTGGAAATAATGGATAATGGGGATCAGGGAATGAACAATGAAGATAAAAAGGTTTACCTCCATAATTTCCTTTAGCATTCCTCTCCAGAAAAGAAATTGTTCGTTCTCGGACAAAAGTAGTATTATAAAGATCTTCAGGGATCTCATCACAGAAAAGACTGAAGAGATTATCATAATTTTTCACCCTTTTTCTCATCTTTTCTGCTATTTCTGGGGATCTCTCTTCTAACCATTCTAAATAATGACCAGAGCAAACAGTACCGTTACCCGATATTAATTCAACTTCATCATACCCATAATAGGGCATAGGAAAGTTTTTAGAAGAAACTTTTCTATCTGCCCATTCATCAAGACTTTCTACAGATCTATATTTATGTTTGAAAGCACCTAACCAAAATTGATGGTGAATTTTTCCTATCGCTGCTGTGTGCCAGCCTCTGCTTTGTAAAGTTTGCGTAATAGTCGGAATATTCTTATTTAAATTTATACCGTTACTTCTTACACCATGTACATTTGGATAAAGTCCTGTAATTAAAGTTGCTCTATTTGGCATACAAATTGGGTTGTTACAGAAATAATTTGTAAACCTAACACTTTCTTGTGCTAGTCTATCAATATTAGGTGTCTTCAAATTAGGATTACCAGCACATCCCAAATGATCTGCTCGTTGAGCGTCAGTTATTATAAATAAAACGTTTTTATTTTCATTCATATTTTTCTGTTTTATACCTGACCTTGTTTAGATGATTATGAAAAAAAGAAAAGCGCAAAATAAAAAATTTTTTTTTAAAATGCAGGTTCAAATATATTTTTATCAATTAAGCTGAATATGGTCTCAATTTCTTTAGAATCAAATTTATTCTGTTTAAATAATTTTGAAACGTAAAAATATTTTGAACCATCACTTTTTATGAGTTGTTCAGCCTTTTGAATAATTTCTTTTTCTATTGGATTAATTTTTGTTGCTCCAGTCTTTATTATCTTTAAAGGATATAAGAAAGAAGTTTTTAAGTTCTTTTTAATTAGAAGTTCCATATCATTAAAGGGTCTAACGTCACCTTTAAAATTTGCGAGGTATTTGTCATACTTTTCACCAATATCAATAGCAAGTGCCCTTATGGAATCTAAGAACATATGAGAAGGAGTATCATTCATTATAAGGATAATTCGAAAGTGTTTAAATTCAGCCATTAATATCTTTGATTTCTTATATTCGAGTTTTATTGTTTGGGTTTGATCGTCTGAGTCTGTTAGCTCTATTCCAAACGTCCTAATAGCTTCGAGAAAACCTGAAATAAGGGTAGTATCTAAAACTTTTCCAATAAAAGATTGTTCATATATATTTAAAGCAGATTTTTTATCGGAAACTATTATGTATTGGATATTCAGAAGATCATTACACTGATCATATATTGCTTTTCTATATAGTTCCCGTTTCTTTTTGGCTTTTTTAATTAAAGTATAAGATGTGCTGGTGACTGCTAAAGTTGAACTAATAGCAACAAATATAAGAATTAAAGTTAAAGGATTTATCGTAAACGGTACAATGATTTTAAATACCTGTGTCTCAACTCCTGCGTGAGTTCCATTGAAAAAATAGATATACACAATATAATCTCCTTCTATGGCATTATTAGGTATAGTATAAGAAAAGGTGTTATCAATTGAAGGGAGAGTCTTTGAAATATTATATTTCTCAAAACCGTAAGGATTAATTAATTGAAAAGTGTATGTTCCTGGTAATGGTGAGTCTGAAAGAGAAAATTGTAATTCTTGACCAACTCTATATTGTGTCGAGGGTATATTTAAGATGATTTCAGTATTTAATGAATTTGCGGTTATTTCCCAATCAGCTCCATTATCAATCGAATCATTTAAAATTATTATATACTTATCAATAAGATTCTCTTGTATTTCTGACGTTATATCAATTTCATCCTTTAATACCTTTAAATCAAACCAATTTTGTGGATAATAAAATTGAACAGAATAGTTACATTCGCATCGCGAAATGGTTGGCTTAATACTCCAAATAGGATTTTGATTTGCTTTAATAAAAACTGATCCCTCAGAGTTTAAGATATTTTTCATATTAATTAAATATGAAACATTAAATGCTACTTGTACTGATTGGTTATGTAAAACAGGTACATATAAATTAGTACTATTCGGAAAAAGATTAAGATCTTCTATGGTTAAATTTCCTGTCCCAGGATTGATGCCATTTGAAACATTATAAACTTGGTTATTGATTGATAATGTCATATTAATATCTTCTGGTTTATAAGTAAGATCAGTCCTTTGAATTAGTTTATGTCTAAACGGTATTCCTGGCCCGTCTTCAATCCAATTTGGAGTATCATATTTTGCAATATACAAGCTTGTATGGGGTGAATCATCTTCATTCAAATACCAGGAAAGATCGGAATTATCATTTGTTTTATACTCAGAACCATTTATTAACAGATAATATTGTCCTGTAGTTAGGGATATAGGTGTTGGAAAATTTTGTATATACCATCCAAGATCATCAACAGTAACATTTAGTAAAACAGGTTCTCCATATATTGTATTATTTGGAGCATGAGTTATTTGATTATAGCCATTAATTTGCACATAAACATCACTAGAAAGTGGTATATTCAGATAGAGATATATATAAACTCCAAAAAGAAGGATATCATCAGTTATATTTAATTGGACTCCATATCCTTTCGATCCTTTATTTATTACCTTGAAACTTGTTCCTCCTTCTTCTATTGACTTGATTTCTTGTCCTAATTTGATATCAGTAAAATTTAGATCCATCCCTGTAATATTCCAATCCGAGGAGGGTAATGTAATATTAAGGGCATTTATATCAGAGTCTTCATGACTTTGATTTGCATATTCGATTAATTGATAAACTGAGGTCTCAGTTAGTGAATCTTCATTTAACTGAGAAAAAGAAAAAGGAGTTTGAGAAATAATTCCAATCGTAGTAAAGATTAAGAGTAAAGAAATAACTAAAATTTTTCGCTTAATCATTATTTTTTTAATCTAAATCCCCTATTATTAATTTAAATTTAGTATTTTATAAAATAGATTAACTATACATTTAACGTCTCTACTATTAATCTAACAAAAAATTAATGAAAATAATAATTTTTATAATTATCCATTTAGGAGATTATTAAATTGATGATACTGAATAAATATTAATTTATTGAAATCGATTTTTTTTCGTTCTATTTAATAGCACTAAAAAAGAAAATAATAGATTTTCAACATTAATAGAAAAATGAATAAAAAAATTATTTTAATTTTTTAAGTACAAAAGCCATATTTTTTGCTAAGTTTTTAAAAGTTTTTATTCCTTCTTCATCTTTTAAAACTTCTCCTGGTTCTTTTCCTACACCTAAATTCCAGTAACTAGAGCCTACAACAATCATTTGCTTTATTAAAAAGAAATAGTTTATACTTGAAAATACATGGACCCCTCCTGCTCGCCTAACAGCTACTACAGCAGCTCCAACTTTATGTTTCAAATGTCCACCAGTAGCATATCCAGCTCGTTCAATTAATGCTTTTACACTTGAACTTACATTTGAGAAATATGTCGGTGATCCAATAATAATACCATCTGCCTGTAACATTTTTTCAATATATTCATTCATTTTATCGCCAGGGAGAACACATTTTTGATCATCATTATCTATGCATTTTAGACAAGCAGTACATCCCTGTAACTTATTCATTCCAATCCACACATAATCACATTCAATACCTTCAGCTTCTAGTTCGTCCATTACTACTTTTAAAGAATGATATGTATTTCCTTCTTTTCTTGGACTCCCATTGAAAAGTACAACTTTCAATTTAATTCAACCTCTACTTTTTATTAATACCTATTAAAATTCATTTAACATTAAAAATTTAGAGGAATTATTCTATATTTATTTATAGAAAAGTAATAGATTATTAGCATTTTATTTATAAATTTCAAATAAGTGTTTTTTCTGTTGGTAAAACCTGAATTACTTGCACCGGTTCAAGATTGGAACTCTTTAAAAGTGGTTTGTGGTCTAGCAGATTCTATATATTTTGGAGTAAAGCAATATAACATGAGAATGGAAGCAGTAAATTTTGAATTGAATGACCTCAAAACTATTGTAGAATTTTGTCATTCTCAAAAATATCCTATTAAAGCATATTTAGCGACTAATATCTTAATATATGATAATGAATTAAGAGATCTTGAAAATCTAATTTTGCAGGCTAAAAAGGTGGGAATTGATGCTATAATTGCTCATGATTTAGCAGCTATTGCTATTGCAAAACGAAATAGTATGAAATTTCATATTTCAACTCAAGCGAATATTTCTAATATTGAATCTGCGAAGTTTTATGAACAATTGGGAGCAGAAAGGATAATTTTAGCGAGAGAATTATCTTTAAATCAAATTAAATTAATAAAGCATCATCTAAATAACACTAAAATTGAATGCTTTATTCATGGATCAATGTGTACTTCCATTTCAGGAAGATGTTATTTATCTGCTTCGATTTGCGATTCTGAAGAGGCGTCAGCCAATAGAGGGTTATGTACTCAACCTTGCAGAAGAGAATGGAGAGTAATCGACGATGAAAATAATGAATTTATTTATGATGGTCGGATGTTTTTAAATGCTAAGGATCTATGCATGATTGAATACATTCCCGAGCTTATTGAAGCTAGAATCGATGCCTTTAAAATAGAAGGAAGGATGAAAGACCCATTTTACATTAAAACTGTAACAGAATGTTATCGAGAAGCAATTGATAGTTACTTTAATAATACCTATACCAATGAAAAAGTTCAATATTGGTTAAATGAGTTATCTAAAGTATATAATAGAGGATTTCATACAGGATTTTATTTTCATAGACCTACTATTGAAGATATAGAATTGGATAAAAGAGGGAATATTTCACCTTATAAGAAAATCTATATTGGCAAAGTTTTGTCCTTCGATGAAAAGAGTAAAACTGCAAATATTTTACTGGAAAGTTTAGAAGTTCCAATAAATATCGGTGATGAGATTATACTTATTGGTGAAAATTCTTATCAGATCGAGAAGATAAAGAAAATGGTTTATAAGGGAGAGAAGATAAAAAGTATTTTCAGAAAAAGATATACAGACCCTGTGAAAATAAATTTGCGTATCGAACAATGTGAAGTCAATGATAAAATTTATATCCTTTATAAAACAAATAAGTAATGATTGAAATCACGAACCTAAAATATAAGGTATAAGAATAGAGAGAACCCTATATGAGCTTTGAAGAAAAAAGAAGAAATTTAGTTGAAAGTTTAAAACAAAGAGATATATTAACTCAAAAAGACGTTATAAATGCAATGCTCTCGGTACCAAGACATAAATTTGTTCCTAAAGAAGCAAGTTCCTCGGCTTATATTGACTCTCCATTATCCATCGGTTTAGGTCAAACCATCAGTGCGCCACACATGAATGCTATGATGTGTGAATATCTAGAATTAAAAGAGGGTGATATCGTATTAGAAATTGGAACTGGATCAGGATATCATGCAGCTTTATGTGCCGAAATTGTTGCTCCAAAAGGTTCCATTAATTCCGGTCACGTTTATACTATTGAGAGGCATAAGGAACTCGTAGAAAAAGCTAGAATCGCTTTGAAAGAATGTGGCTATAAAGACTCAGTGACAGTTATTCATGGCGATGGAACTCTTGGTTATGAAAAGGCAGCGCCTTATGATAAAATACTAGTAACAGCATCTTCTCCTAATAAAATTCCACCACCTTTAAAAAATCAACTAAAAGATGGGGGGATTTTATGCATTCCCGCAGGTTCTAAAGAATGGGGTCAAAACTTATATATTTTGTATAAATCAGGAAATGAATTCGAAACTAAAAAAATAACTGGAGTTAGGTTTGTTCCACTTATTGGAAAATTCGGATTTGATTAATTAGAAGATTTAGTCTAAATTATTCTTTTTAAGTTTTTCCTGCATCAATTTTTTTCTAATAGCTTTAATAAATTCATTGTTTTCAATATTATTTTTTAAGGATTTACTCGAATAAGAATAGCCATTTTGTTTTCCGTTTCTATGATAAACCATTAGTCAAAAACCTATGATAAAAAGTAAAACTATAGGTGATATTGTGTAGTTAATATATTTAAATCTAATCAAAATCGACAATTTTAGGGCATATCGTACAAAATTGTAATTTTTTTTTTTAATAGAAGTATTAATAAATGGTCAATTTTAGATGATATTCTTGTTTTCTCTTTAACTTGAATTTCGGGATTAAATTAATACCTTGGTAAATCTTTTTGTACCCTTCATCTGTATAAGCATAAGCGATAATTGGAAATTTGATAATTTTTATAGTATCTAAATCTGATTTTAAATCACTTAAAATTTCAAATTCAAAATTTAAATCGTAAGTATCATCATAAGCCTTAAAGTGAAAACCATCATATTCAAATGGCTTTAATAAATCATTTTCTTCTTTTTTTAAAAAAATAACTTGATTGCTTTCCCATTTGAATCTATTCGGGTCCCCATTAAAGAAAAAGGGAATATCTATTCCCATATAAAGTTTATCTAAAATATTACTTAAAATAGATTCTTTTCCTGGCTCTCTTTTGAAATTGATTCTTATAAAAAGATCTAAAGTATTTTTTTCAACTTTTATTTTCTTAAAAACAGAACATGGATATTTTTCATTAGAATTAGTGTCTTTTACTTCGCCCAGAAGTTCTAAATCTATAATAGCAGATTTTCGATCTTTTATATTCTTGGTTATTACAAATTTTCCATCACAGAAAGTTCCGAATTCAAAGTAAGTATCTGATTGAAGTTCTTTCAATGAATTATTTTCATGGAAAAAACGCAGTCTTAAAATGCTCTTTCTATATCTATCAACCATGACTTCTTCTTGATTAATTTTTTCGCTATCATGATAAGCTTCTGGCCATCTTGTTAAGGTATTTAATAAATTGTATGACTTTGGTTTGTAGTCTAATTCGAAAATAGTTCCCCCATCATCTGGATTTATATATAGATTTAAGAGATTAGATTCAATAATAATATCCATCTTACTATCTTTATTGAAATCAATTGGAATAATGGACATATACTCATTTGGTATTTTATTTATTTTTGAAAGGAGATCATCAATGATTTTTTCAGCATTTAATAGATGGGTATAAACTGAAAATCTTAAGAATTGTAAATAAACTCCACCAAATAACCCATGCCAATAACAATCATTACATTGAGCTTTATAAATCTCATTCCAAGCATTTTCAATTTTAGTGTTATAGTATCCTATTTTTTCTTCACTCTTCAGATTTTTAATTCGGTTTTCAACTTGAATAAGCTTTTCTCTGACATGCAGCATTTTCTTATGCATATTATTTGATTCTGGATACTTTACCAAAAAATAACGCCAAAATCCACCTTTAAGAAATAAATATTCATCTTGTTTTTCTGGATCATCTTTTAGAGTTTTTCTAATTTTTTTAAATCTTTTTCTAATTGGTGTAAGAAGCACCCATTCTTCCATTTTATCATAACTTGCAGTAGGAAGATAAACTAAGCCTTTTGCAGGAAATTTTTCCATATATTCTGATAAAGTAATAGATTTAACCCAATCATTATTAGTAATTTGTTCAAAAAAAGCTGGAATAAAAGGTTTACCTTTATCACCCTCTTGATGACCTTTTCCTTCAATGTAGCAGAATTCATGAGTTGAGCCCCAAACGCCCATTTTTTCGGCATCTGAAATCAATAATGCCACACGATCACCTTTTTCATCAGCACTTTTCTCTAAATAGTCAAGTGAGTAATAAGTTGGCTTCCAAGGTGTTAAATATCTTAATTGTTCGTTTATAGGGAATACTCTTAGGGTTTTTCCTTCGTCTTCTGTGACATATGAATAAAAAGTGTCTTCTTCAGTGATCCCTGTCCCCCTAAAATGATTATCATCAACTATAACGTATTTTAAACCAGCATCATTCAAAAAAGAAGGATAATTCGGCTCCCAAACTCTTTCTGATAACCAAGCACCCTTAACATCTAATCCAAATTCACTCTTAATTAGAGCAGATAATTTTTTCAGCTGAACAATCTTATCTCTATAAGGAATAATAGCAAATATCGGTTCATAATACCCCCCTCCAATGATTTCTATTTGTCCACGTTTGGCCATTTCTTTTAGTTTTTTTATTACATCTGGTTTGTGATTTATAAACCATTCTAATAGATTTCCAGAAAAATGAAAAGTAACTTTTACATCTGGATAATTAAAAATATTTTCTATTAAAGGACCATAGGATTTCCTAAAAGCATCTTCAATAACCCATTGAAAATTATCGACAGGTTGATGAAAATGAAAAACTATAGGAAGGTGGATTGTTTTATCCGTCATAAGATAAATCATCATTTTATAGTTTTAAATTTATCCAGAAGCTAATTTATTCATATAAAAAGATATAAATTTGAAAAGCCCCGCAAATTATATTAATTATTAATTTAATAATTGGTTAAATATGTCAGAAAAGTTTGATAAAAATTTAATACAGCAGATAATTGATTCTAACGAATTTAAAGGATGGCTTTTATCTAGGAGATGGTTTGGAGATAAATCTGCACTTTCAAATTTAGATTTTAAGATTGAAATACAATATTTTGAAATTATCGAAGAACGTTTATTTATAACTGTTATTAAGATTGAATCTGGGGATTACTCTAAATCATATTTTCTTCCATTAATTTATTATCATAAAATTGAAGAAATTCTTGAGCCAGATGAAAAAACTCAAGAAAATATTGTTAAATTAATTGGAAATACTTTTAGTAAAATGTTAATAAGAACTCTAAGCACTGAAGAACAAGGAAAAGTTTTTCCCGTTAATCTGATAGAGGCAGAATATTGTTTATTCTTTTGGAGAAAAATATTATTTGATACGATAATCTCAGAATCTTTCCCTTCTATGTCTTTAGAATTGACTCTATATACAGAACAATTCCAAGATGAAATAAATATGACAAAAGTCCAGACTCTGATAGAAGCAAGTTTATATCCAGAGAGATATAATCTCTCCCTTAAACAATTGGGTGGTGGAAATACGACAAATTTATTGTTTTTATTATACGTTCAAAATGTTAATAAGCCCCATCAGGATCCATTATCATATGTTATTAAATCTTATAAAGAATATTCTGAAAGCTTAGAGCCTAAAACATTATTCGTTCTTGTCAAAAATAAATATCCTAATGCTCCAAAAATTTATGGAACTGTGAGGTTTCATAATAAAGAAACAATTGGAATATTAGAAGATGTTCCTAACATGGGTAATTTAGGAGATATATATTGGAAGGAGTTAAACAATATGGTTAATTCAGTTTTTAAGAGTATTGATGATGATTATTCTCATCTTGCAGACAAAGAAAAGGTGTCTGAGATTATTAAAAACTTTTCTGTTGAGAGTTTAAGAGTGTCTGAACTAATTGGAGTTCATATTAAAGAACTTCATAAGGCATTGATTATAGTTGATGATAACCAATATAGTCAAGAAATCGTAGATAGTACAGAATATCTAAGATTATACACTGAAAAACTTAACTTTATGCTTTCAACAATTCAGACAAACATGAATAAGAAATCTGAAGGTGCATTTTATAATTCTCCGAAAATTGCTGCGATCCTTATAGATATTAATGATATCATTGAAAAGTTTCGAACGGAATTTGATGTTAAAAATATAAAAATTCAACCAGTTCACCAAGATTTGCATATGCAACAAATCCTTTACAACAAAATAAATGATCACTATCACTTTTACTTTATTGATTTTGAAGGAGATCCTCAATTAGAGATCACAGAGAAAAAAGCTAAGTTTCCAATAGAAAAAGATCTAGGGAGTTTTTTGCGATCATTGAGTTATATTAAATTTAATACCCTTCTTAACTTCATTGAAAAAATGATAGTGGATAAAAAGAAGTTTGAAGTACCAGAAGAATTTCTCTTTAGCATTTACTTTCGGAAATCAGCAAAAATTACTAGAAAACATAAAATGCTTGAATATCTATTAAAGCTACTAAATGCTTGGGAGAATAGAATGATGGGAAAAATTTTTGATAAAAGCCTAAATCTTCATTTCACTTTGATTAATTACTTCACGATTGAAAGAGCCTTACATGAATTAGATTATGAATTATTATATAGACCACGCAATATAATTATTCCCATTCTTGGTTTGAAAGAGCTAATTGACAAGTATTAACTTTCTTCTTCAGGAATTTTAGCGAATTCGAAAGAATAATGAGAAGAAGACCTAATAATTGGATTAATTTCTTTTTGATATTGAGTTCTAATTTTACTTGTGCTCTCGATTTTTCCAGTTGTATAATCCTTATTGTACTCTTCTTGTCTGTAGAGCTGCCAAATAAAAGCTTCGACGAACTTTTGAGGGCCAAATTTATTCGTTATTAATAGATAATTATCTTCATCAACGAATTTATTAAAATATCCTAAATTTTCACAAATGTCTAATTTATACTCTAAGTCATCCAATCGACCATTAATTCTTGCGATATCATTAATAAATCGTCCTAATTTATTACCCCAATCTATTTGGTCTTCTTCCTCTACTCTTTCAATCAACTTTCGTAAATAACTTTTTTTTATTATTATAAAGTCTCTGTTATCAGGTGATTTTAAAAACCCTTTTTGTTTTATTAAATATTGAGATAATTCTAGGTAATTTCTAATAATATCAGCTTTTGAGAGCCCTAATTTACTCATTAAAATATCAAGATTCAGGTTCAGTTCATTATCGATCCTTACAGTTATCACTTTGGTTAATTCCTTTGATTCTATATCTTCTTTGTCTTTATCAATTCTGTCTTTTCTTATTCTTGATCTGGGACTTGGACTCATTTTTATTGAAATTTTAAAATATTATTAGTAAATATTGTATACAGATGATGAATAAATAATCAGATGAATATTTATACATTATTACTTTTTTTATACAGGAAAAAAATACTAATTGTTTGTTCTGTATATATTAAATAGTTTACCATATATTAATATTTAATTATAAGTCTTAAAATCTGAAATTAAAAGTGAATGAGAGGTTAAATATAATAAATATTCTAATATTATATTTATTAAAAATTAATGTAATAATTTTCTGTATATTTTAAGATATTATTATTAAAAAATAGTTTATTTATTTATTAAATTCATGATTTTTGTATTGCTTATTTATAAATCCCTAAATAATACTAATTTTATGCAGATTACATTTATCAATTCAATTTTTGGTTGAATAATGTAATGTAAAAAAGAAAATAATATAAGCTAAAATTATCTGCTTCTGATCGTTAATGTCAATCCAAAAAGATAAATAATTATTCTCTAATACTAAATACTTCTAATATTTTCTTACAGAGTTAATATTAAAAGTTCTTATTTAGTTAAACAATTTTCTATATAATAAATGACTTTTTAAAACGAAAATAATTTTCTAAAGAGATTCACATATTTTCAAAAAAATCGTGTATTATTATGTAGTTATAGTAATGATTTGAATACTAAGATTACAGATGAATATTAGATTAGACTTAAAAGCATTATTTTACTTATTTCTTTCGTATCCCTAGAATAATCATTCTATTAAGGGTTGAAAATTTATAATGGAATTGAGCGAAACAAATTTACCAACGGAAGTCCAGGCTTTAAAATTAGAACTAATTGATAGTAAGAATGATTCAATAATTATAAATGAAGATAATCAAATTGAGTTGATTGTTAAAGCACTTTCATCTCAAACAAGACGTCAAATTCTTCATCAAATCCAAGATGATGAAAAAGGGATGGACGTTTCTAAAATTGCTTCAAATTTAAACATGACTGAGGCAAATATATCCGCTCAAGTAAAAAAGCTTGAAGAAGCAGGTTTAATTTATTGCGATTATTGTTCAGGTCAACATGGTGTACGAAAAATTAGTAAATTAAAATATAATCAATTATTTATTAAATTCTAAGTTCACTTCTTCTAATTTCTTAATTTCAGTCCTTAATTTAAACTTTCATAAGAAGATTTTATTAAAACAATAGTTTAGGATAATGAACTTAAAAAATGAGATACTAGATCATTCTTGATTTTTTCAAAATGACCTAAGTTCACTTTTAGAAGATCAGCTAATGTATCGGTTAAGCCTACTTTTTCAATTTTTTTCACAATTTTAAAGTATGGACTTTTTTCCATTTCTTTAATAAGAGCCTTATTTTCTTCAATATTACTAAATAGAAATTCAGAGCATATCAAATCTTCAACTTCAAGCACTCTTTGAGTAATAGCTAATAACATTGTATCGAATGTGACTCTTAGTACGATTTCCTTATCAAAATCTTTCTTTATTTGAAATAAGTAATTTTTAAGCATTGAAATCGAATTTTTAAATAATTCAATAGAATCATACCCTAAATCTTTAATTCTTTTATTAAAATTAGGATTATTAGTTGCTGTTAAGCAAATAGCTGACAATGTTTGATACTCTGCAACAAAATGGATAATTCTTGCTTTTGCATTAATTTTTATATCTTCAGATTCTATCCCTTTTAGTAGTTCTTCTAAATTATTAAGTGCTTTTCTAAAATGATTAGCTATATCGTTAAATTTATCTGCAGCAGCTTCAAATTCTTTATTACTCAAGAAAGATTGAGCTTGTTTCTCAATTTCCCGGTAAAGTTCATCAAATTTATTAAGTTTCATTACAGCTTTTAAAATTAATTGTTTACCTAAATCTTTTGTTAAGTTTGACCGTTCATAGGCTTGACCTGCTTGAAGATAAAACTCTGAAGCAGGAATGAGATAATGATCCGGATCAGATTTAATTAAGTAATCAGCAGCTTTTGTCCAGCTTTCTCCTGCGGTTTCCCAATCTTGCATTCTAAATGATACATTTCCTAATTGATTTAATAAGTTTGCACTAATCTCGTATAGCTTCAATTCTTCTGTCTTACGAATTATCGATTTGAGTCTATAAGTTGCTTGAATATGATTTTTAAATTGCGAGATAATATAAATAATCCTTATATAAAGCTCATCCAATTTGAGATAACTTCCCATATCAAGGTAAATTTGAGCGGCTTTTTCATATAGTTTAATCGCCTCATCACCTTTTCCCCTATCAGCGAAGTTTTCCGCTTGATCTATTAATTTAATAGCTTCAATTTCTTGAAATTCCTTGTCTTCATTTTGATACATGATTAAACTTCTCCTTATTTACATGAATAATATTTTTATAAAAAAAGTAAGTATATTTATATTTTGATAATGAAAAAAGATACAATAAAGTAACAATATTTTACCTTAATAGTTTAATATTATGGGCTTGTAAAATATTTTTAAATTCTAGTGCCTGATAAATCGAGGAAAATGTCTCTTTTGCATCTTCAATAGCGCCATAAAAAATAAAGTTTGAAAACCATGATGCGAAAGACATTATACTAGCTCTCCTAAAGCGAGTATGAAATTTAGTATTTAATTTAGGAGATGAGAATTTAAAAAGGAATAAACTAGGTGCTGTTCCCACTGGAAGTTTAAGAGAAGTACTTATTAATTGCTGAGTTTCAAGGATATGTGCGACACTTTCTAAATCAATAACCCCTCCATCTACCCAAATTCTTTCAATTCCAATTTTCTTTAGGCCTTCAAGGATACTAACATTTTTTAATTGGTTTTTTTCAGTTAAATAAGCATATCTTTGAGTAGAAGTCATATTACTTGATCCTATTATTAATATAACAACAGATTGGAGTTTAAATTTTTTTAGAATGTCCATCTCTTTTTGATTTTTTAAATTTGAAATTGTATTATAAATATATTCAGATGTTTTAATTCCTCTTTCATTTAAATGTTCAACCCCTGCAATTCGAGCATCAAAATTACCACCCAGTACAAAAGGAGGGGTATAATTATCTAAATAAAAATCAAGATATTTTACCATTGCCTTAGGAGTACTTGCAGAAATTTCAACCAAATCTGGCAGATTATATTGTTTTGCTAAAGATTTTTGGTTATCTATTCTTTTCTTTGCCTTAATTTCGTTGAAAATTTCGGGATTACTTCTATCTACTAAAGTTTGACCCATATAAAATAGTGTTCCTATTAATACGGGGGGTAGTTTAAAACCACCATATTCTAATTTTACATTATTATACTGATAATATGATGAATCCGTCATTTTAGATTTTGAAGTTTAATTAACCTTTTATTATAAATTTTTTAAGTTAGAATTAAGCCACAATAACATATAAATTTAATAAAGGTGCAATTTTACTCCACAATTCTTACAAAGACTCATTGAAAGATTTTCAAAACAATGCTTATGATATAGGGTTTTGCAATTAGTACACCTAATAATATCTTGTCCTGGTTCGAATATAAAATTACATACCGGACAAGAATTAAATAGAGCTTCTCCTTCTAAATCTTGAAATTTGGCTAATTTTGCTTCAGCAATCTCAGGTTCTTTTTGAGAAACTCTATCATGAATATGAGGTTTCATTAAGGTTGTTAACTTTCGCGCCTGAGAGACTTCTGTTGGAATTTTTAGGAGATAAAAACAATGTGGACAACGCACTGTTCCAGCTCGTCTCATTTTCGTATCTTTCTGAGAATCTGCCCACGATGCTAAACAATGAATATGAAAGGGAGTTTGACAATTAGGACAATATCTACCACTTATAAAAAATGTACTTGCAGTATAAGGATTTTTATCTGAGAAACATATAGAACATTTTTTATAATCTGCCAAACCTCTTATCTGAAGTAATCTTTGTTCTTGATCTTTAGTTAGATCTTGCACCCTTAATAAATCTGCTGCAATTTTTCTGAGGAATGATGGATTATCAATAGGAGAGACGCTACCATCACCATAGGTTTTAATATTAGAGATTGCAAAATCATGAGCTGCCTTAAGTAATGAATCAGAGTCGTTATTGTAGAAATATTTTCCTCCTGTTAGATCACTCATTCTTTTTAATATATTTAAAGTAGAAAGTTCTCCTAACCGGAAGGCATCAATTTTAATATTTAATCCTTGAGCAAGACGAGCCATTTTCAGAGGATCTACAGATGTTATAGTATAATTTCCATCAGAAACAATTAATATTCTTGGAATCTTAGCAGCAAGTTTTCTTAACTCTGAAATGATCATTTTTATCGATAGACCTATCGCTTCTCCCATTGCAGATTTTCCTGAAACTCTGAGGGAATTCAATGCTTGATATAATTGATCTTTAATATTAGTAAATTCTATGGCGGCTTTAGGCTTATCTGAAAAACTAACTATTGCAAAAGAAGTGTTAATATCATCAGAAAATCTCTCACTAATTAATTTTTTTAAGGCATCTTTACTGATTTCGAAACGATTAGGCCGATAATCAGTACGAAACATTGATCGTGAAGAATCAATACAAATAACTATGTTTTCAGGTTGCCTCTCAACCAAGATCCTAATACCTTGTACTACTAATTTTAAAGTCCGTATTAAATGCTTTTAATTTTTATATGTAACATAAAGAATAAATAATTATGTTTTTTTTACAAAAATAAAGTTTTATAAGTTTGAGATTTCATAATTTATAAAAGCTTTTTTAATTAAGAAAATTAACTTAAAGTATTAATAAAACTTAATTTGGTATTTTATCCGATGCATCATGTCTGAAAATGAAATTAAAAATGTTAAAGTAAAAGATTTCTTCAAAAGCTCTGTTATTATTAACGAACTTGATGAAGCCTTAAAGTTCAAACCAGATTCTCTTATAGGTATTGATCAAGTTTCATCTGACACCTTAGTTGAATATAATATTAAAACAATCGAAGATCTAGCAAAAATTGATTTAGAGAATCTTCCAGATATAAAAGAAATACCTAGTTCAATCCTAATTAAATGGGTCAAAATTGCGAAAGTACTAGAGAAAGCTATTAAAGAGCAACTTAAAACTCATAAAAAATTACTCATGATTGGTCTTGACAATGGCGGAAAAACATCTATTTTAGCAGTACTACAGGAAAAGTTTTCCATTATCAAAGCTTTACTTCCTACAAGGGGAGTTAAGAGAGAAAAGTTAGATTTTTTTGGTTATCCTATTATAAGTTGGGATTTAGGAGGACAAGTTCAATATAGGGAAAAACTATATTTTAATAGACCAGAATTATTTTTTACAGAAGTTGATTTAGTTTTATATGTAGTAGATACGCAGGATACTGAAAGATTTTCAGAAGCTGCTAATTATTTCAGACAGGTATTAAAATCTTTAGAAGATTTAAATGAACACCCTCCAATTTTAGTAGTATTGAGTAAAAGTGATGTAGATTATCGAAAAACCCTTGAATGGCAAAATAATGTAACTGCAATTAAAAACAAGTTCAATCAAATTATTTCTGAATATAGTAATTTTGCAGTAGATTATGCAGATACCACAATATATCAAAGAGAAACAATTTTGCATATGTTCAGCGAAGCATTAAAAAAGGTTTCTGAGACTTCAGAAATTGTAGAAAATATTCTTGAAGATTTTACACATTCAATTGAAGCAAAAGCCGCAAGTTTAATTTCTATGGATGGATTAATTTTTGGTAGTTTTACTATTTCAGACGTAGATGAAGCATTAATTAATAATACTGCTTTAATAATGCAAACTTTATCAAATTTTCATAATTCAATTGGCTTATTAAGAGAAACAACTATGAGTCTTAATTTTCCATTGAATGGGTTCACAATCGTAGGAGAAAAGTTATTTGAATACTCAGAATTGGAAATTCCCGTATATTTATGGTTATTATCTGAAAACCCAGATATGCTTTATGAGAAAATTGATTATTTCAGAGAACAATTGTTACCTTTAATCAATATGTTTATTTAAAGGGAAGATAATTGTTTTTTTGCTTCTAATAAATAAATATTACAATTATCCATCATTTCTATTGCCTTATTTAGATTTTCTGCTACAGAATTTAATCCCATCTCTTTAGCTATATCAAACCATTTTTGAAAGCTTTCTTTATGAGAGTCATTATGGTTTGCCCAATGTTCACATAATTTTGTTAATTTTTGTATTTGTTTTTCAACCATTTTAATATCCTCTATTAAGATATTATAATTTTAAATAATATAAGAAAATAGAAAAAAGAAAAAGAAAGTTATTATAATTTAAGCATGACAAAGCCTTTCAAGTAAGGTAGGATCAACAATTTCTTTTGATTCCCAGCCTTTCTCCTTTAGATATTCCATTATTTCATCTTTCATGTTAATAGGTATGTCCGCTTCTACTCGAATGAATCTTTCTAAATCATTTGGAAATTTAACTCCCTTATATTTTCTTTCTAAGTCAATCCAATGAGATAGTTTGATCATTCTTCCTTTGGAGTTATCAGCTGGTCTTAAAGCTAATTTTGCTACTAGGCAAATTGCTTGTTCAATAGTTTCCGCAGTAGTCAATAAATGTTCTGGAGCTGGTCCTATAAGATGATCGGGAGTTCCATCTCGAGCATTGAATACTTTCCAAGTACTTTCATCATCAGAACGCCCAATATACATTCTTCTATATTCTGCTGAATGAGGACCAACAACAGCTGGAACACCTAAACCATTTGCTCCAGATGCGATACTAGCTGCCTTTTGACTCATAGCACCCCAAGCAACACCTACAGCGCCTACTCTATTAAGGATATAATCGGCTATTTCTTCAAAATTGCCTCGTAAAGGCCTTCTTGCAAAAATGTTAGCAACTTTACATGCTGCTCCAGTAATATGAGGATTTGAAACACACGATCCAACATTAACTAAACCACCACGATCAAAATCTCCAGGGAAACGGTCATATAATGTTTTACCCTCTTCATCCTTAACAAGACCAATATCCATCGCTCCACACCCAGAAACAACAACAATATAGTTACGCGTTAGGAATTCTTCGGCCATTTTATATAATTCATGAATATCCTTATCATAATTGGCACATCCAATTATCGCAACTATTCCTGGGATCTCACCTAGTACTATTGGAGCGCCTACATTTCGAATTTCAGTATCTTGAATAGGACCCCTTCCGACTCTGACATTAAAAGTTTCATTTCTTATTTTGTTACGTCCGGCATACATCAATAATGTTAGAGGAGAAACATTTTTCATACAATCTGCTTCACATCGTCCACAGCCTAAGCACTCATCAAATACTTTTGCTAATACTGAAAAGTCACCCTCTTTTGCAAGATTTACTCCCTCTACAAGAGGTAAATCGTTTGGACAATTTCTCTGGCAATTTCCGCATCCATTGCATCTATAAGCCATATCAATACAACCTTGTTCATCAGGAACTCCACTTTTTGCTTTTCTTATTGGATGTATCCTTACTGCTGTTTCTGCTGCTACTTCTCCTGCTTTCACGGGATCCAGAATTAAAACTCCTGGCATTTTACCACTAACAAGATCTTCTATAATTTTTTCTGGGGGATCGTCAGTTCTATCAGGTAAACCGCCCATATTTTTCTCATTAGTAGCAATAAATGGAGCACCTACCAATTGAGCTTGTTCGAAACTTCTCAAATTCACACATTGTTCATCAACCATTACTACATCTGCTAATCCTGAACGAATGAAATGTAATTGCCTTGACATTGAACCAATAATTTTTGCTCCATCATAATATCTTGTTAAATCATGAGCTGTGCAACAAATTGCTCCTACATCTACTTTATTTTCAAGACCCGAAGCTCTTATATGATCAACTAATTCTATACCAGGTGCAACATTATGTCCTATCATTAAAATTGTTGCTTTATTTTCCACATCCATAGTACCCATTCCTAATTCTACAATCGGAACATTAGGCTCCCCCATTGGAAAACCATATGCAGCAATTTGAACAGCATCAGAGATTTCCATTCCTACTGCATCAGCTAATCCAGCTACAAAGCTTTTTGATTCGTAATCTAAATAATTGGATTCTTGTCCAGTATGTCCTGCAGCCAGTACATGAGTAATAGTGTAATGTACCCATTCCATAGCAGTCTCTAAATCTTCTAATGTCTCAGGTTTCATCCCAACAATTAAACGAGTTAATGGCATTTCTACTGCAATGTTATTACCATAATTGATAGGAATATTCCCATATTTTTCTTTTAACCAATGAAGGAGATGATCACCGTGAGCAGAGTGACATGAAGCTCCTATAGCACAAGCAATCTCTACAATTCTTGCTTGTTGTGTTTCCATATTAATACCACAAGCACCAGTCCTTCCCTTCGAAAGATTGCATTTTCCATATGTACATAAACAACACATGTCGCATATTGGCATATAGAAGGGTTTATATCGTTCCATTAAAGTAAAAAACCAATTCCGTAAAGTAGGAATATGGGGTTTTGGGTGAGGGCCCATTGGCTCCCATTCTGTTTCGTCACCATAACTAATTTTCCCAGTTGTTAATTCGAAGCCTTTAATTGTACCAAATGGTCCCTTATATTCATCAATTTTTAGTTTTGCGCCTTTCTTACTCATATTTTTCACAATAAGTATGTCGTTATATTATTGAATAATAATTACAAATTCTATTAATAATTAAAATTATATTAGATGGTATTTTAAAATTTATATTTTCTGAGTAGAGTATATATTTGTGGATTTAAAGGTTAATTATTATATTCTAAAATACAATAAGATTTATTATTTTCAAAAAATTAGTGTGAAATTTCATTTAGTATAAAATTTTGTCAGAAAGTAAGAATTAAATTTGAAAAATAAGATTCGCTAATTAAAGAGAAGCTAAAAATTCAGAAACAGCTTCATCGGACATCTCCTCATCAACTAAACTATCATCAATTTCTTCTCCTATAAAATCAAATTTGAAAGAACATTTATCTCCACCAGTTAATATACATTCAACTTCACTTCCATCAACATCAATACCTAGTGCCTCAATAACTCCATTAAAAATTCCTAAATAAACAAAACATAAGTTTTTAGCCATAATATTTTCTTTCTCTTCGGTTGCTAATGATTCATAAACATTAATTAATATATGGTCTTTTTTAAACAAACCTGTTATAGCACCATAACCCATAAGCATCAATGCTTCAAGAATACCAAAAATTACTTCTTTTTTAGTTGAAAGTGTCTCAGAACTCCAATCTTTTTTAGAAAAATATTTCTCCATGAAAGATTTTCCAAGTGTTTTACCAACCCAAATTAATATATCATCTGCATTAGTTCCAGCAAACTCACAGAATTCCATGATTTCATTCGGGCGTAGCATTACCAAACGCATTTCTTTTCCTTTATCACCAAAAAATAATTGCCCATCTTTTTCCTCAATATTAATTCCGAGATCCTTTTTTAAACGTTTATACATACTATTGACACTTATTATTAATTTATGATAATTAATTAAGATATTATTTAATATAATAGAAATTTAACTGTCCAGAAATATAAATTTAATGTTTAAGTTAGAATTTTTCAAACTAAATATAAAAGGTATGGATATATTTATAGGATCTAAGAAACAGTTAATTTAACAATAGTTTCTACTAATTTATCAATATTATAATTGGTTTTTACGGATGTGAAGATAAATTTCCAGCACCTCCCACCTAACTTATCAAATTCGAAAAAATCTAAGATTTCTTCTTTTGTTCTTTCAATTTGTTCATGAGAATTTTTTTTTGAAGGAATAAGTAAATCAAGTTTATTCCCTAAAATTACTAATGGGATATTAGATAATGTATAATTGTTTAAAATTTTCCAGAATTCTCGTTTAGATTCATCAAATCTTAATTGATTTGCTGCATCAATCATATAGATTAAAATATTAGAATCTTGAATTCCTTTCAACCATTTTTCTCTAAATCTAACTTGACCTGGGAGATCCCAAAGGGAGTATTGATTTTCTTCTATTTGGAGGTATTCTATATTGAATTTCTTTGAAGGTGTAAAAAAATTATCATTAAATTTCCCAGTTTTTATTCTTCTAATTAATGACGTTTTACCGACGTCATCTAATCCAAATAGAAAAACTTTAGTATATAATCCAACGAGTTGTAATGAGATTTCCCTTTGTACCAATATCTCATCTCCAAATCTACGGATGTCAATAAATAAAGTTATTAATAAATTTTCGATTTCAAAGTCATTATTAAAGGAACAACATTTCTCATTATTTAATAATTCATGGGATAGATCTTCAAATATCTCTCTGTAATCAAAAGTATTATCGCCTTCTTCAAATATCAAGCCAATTATCATTTTTGAATTAATCCCTATAGTATAAATGTTTTGATTATTAACCTTTTGTGGGATTGGGCAATCAAAAATAAATTGATTTTTTTGATTATTCTTAGAATTAGATTTTTTTGACTTCTGATTTATCTTGCGTGATTTTTCTAATATAAAGCCTTGATCATGTCCTTGTATAACTTTTTGGATAAAATTTTCGTCACTTTTTTTAGATAAATCTTCAGGGTAACTGTAAATATCAAATTGTGTTAAATCATGAAAATTTTTACCCTTTATTAAGAAGATATTGGATAACAATTTTAAATTCCTTTTATAATACTTATACTATAAGGTACTTAAGCTTGAAAATAATAACAACTTAAAAAAAGTTTTGAATATTAGGAGCTTAACCGGTTTTTAAAGTTTTCGCTTTATTATGATGGAACAAAATTAATATTTCTTTAAATAAAATGTTTATCAGAACTAAAAAGAATTAGGGTTATTCTATGTTTTCAGAATCTTCTGATTCTTGATTTGAATCCGATTCCATGGATTCTAACTCATCTTCTTCATCATCTTCAGTTATTTCTTTACTTTTATTTGTATCTACGGGTGTATCACAAACTGGGCATTTTGACCATCCTTTTCTTAAACTATATCCACAATTTGAGCATTCCAGCATATCCTGATCTGGTTCCCATTCTGGAATATTTAATCCCCCTCCTCTCCTTTCTTCTGATAATTTTTGAAGCTCTTCCTCAGTCCAGACTTCCATACCTTCTGGGATACCACTCCCTCTTTCTTCTGCTAATTTCATTAGTTCTTCTTCACTCCAAACAGGCATATCAGGCTGAGCGTTCATTCTTTTTTGAGCTTCTACTGCGAGTTCTTCAGCGGTCCAACTTTTAAGTTCTTGACCTCCTGGGGTCCTTACAATACCCGTTTGCTGTCCTATAGGAGCACTGATAGCTGGTTGGGTCGAAGTAGATGGTATCTCAAATAATGCTGCAGAGAATTTTAATAAAGCTTCAAAACAAGCAGAATATTTATTTTGATTTTTACTTTCTTGGGAGACAATTATTAATGTGGTTTTCTCTGAATCAATGGGGATTGCCATACAGTTAACCGCAATATCGGATTTAATCCCACCTGAATCGATTCCAGTTTCCACTTTGTTCAAAGATTCTAGTAAATCATCATCTTTCATCAAAAAGTCACAGATGGGATCTCCGTGTCTTTGAAAACCCTCGTGGTATTTCGCTAGTTGATTTTTAGTAATAGCAGAATCAAAAGATTTGATAACAGCGTAAATATACTGATGATTTAATGATTTAGGTCCTTTTTGAGAATCATCTAACTTAAAATTGCTTAAATCTAGATTTCCCGTAAAGGGTGCAAATAAAGGATCAGCACCTTTCATTTCTCCATATATAGTAATTCTTCCAATTATTCTTTTAATTTCGCCATAATAAGCAATTGTGTTGTCTAAAAATTCAATTTTATTATTTTCATAAATAATTCTGGGAATTGTTCTAAAAACCACATCCACCCAAGGTAACTCTTTAACTGGAATTATGGCAATACAAGTTTTCAAGATTAATTCTTTCAAATTTTTCAGGTAATCTTTTAGTTCCTTCTTAATTTCTTTATATTTTTCATTTTCAAGTTCTTCTTCTGCCTTTTTCATTAATTCCTTAAACTTCTCTTCATTCTTCTTAATAGAACCCCCTAATGTTTTTACTTTCTCTTCCTCAACAATGTTTTCTTTCATGATAAACGTAGCATCATCAATTATTTCCTTTTGAAGTTCAGTGAGTTCCCCTTCTACTAGATAATCATTTACATCAAATTCAAGACTGTTTATGAAAATATTAAATAATTTCTCTTGTGACATTTTAGCTCCTTTTTTTAATTTTTAAATACTTATAAATATATCAACGAATTGAATATAAAAATTTATTTGAAACAGAATAGATAAAGTCTGAATTAGATAATATTATTAGATAATATTATACTTTCTCCACATCGGGGTTAATCTCCATTTAATGATTTAAAGCACTGGGATGAAGTGATAGAAAAGATATCAAGAATATCCCATGGAAATGATAATTTATTTAATATTCTAAGTTTAGAAGATGAATATTAAGAGTTTTATTATGCTAGTTTTAGAACTTAATTTATAAAACTGATTACTAAATTCATGTTTTTGAAGATTAAGTACAAGCAAATCGCGGATTGCTAATTTCGAAAAATTCCTTAGAAAAAAATGCAATTCAATTTTTTTTTCTATGTTT
This sequence comes from Promethearchaeota archaeon, assembly GCA_048941015.1. Taxonomy (GTDB): domain Archaea; phylum Asgardarchaeota; class Lokiarchaeia; order Sigyniarchaeales; family SOKP01; genus SOKP01. The sequence goes on from JBHLNZ010000008.1 coordinate 77,089, forward strand.
AAAAACTAACTCACTTTTTTTTGAATTAATTTTTAAAAAATTTTAAAAAATTTTAATGACTTTAAAGAATTTTCAAAAATATTTTCAATAAAAAATAAATATTCTATTAAATGACTACAAATCTTAATAACTCTTACATTTGACCCTCTAATGATAAAAATAGATTATTAAAATGATGGAATTACTTAAAAAAAAAATCTTTAATTTATTAAAAATATTAACCCGATAAAAAAAAAGGTTTATATATCATTTAGTAATAGAATATTATATAAAAAAAATCTAAATAAAAAATAAGGGTAAGGCGAACTTTTAGTGAAGATTGTCACAGTTAATGTCCCGGAAAGTTATATTGATGCAATAAACAAATTGATTGGAGAAAATGGATTGTACCCATCAAGATCAGAATTGATAAGGTGTGCAGTCAGAGAATTCCTTTTAAAAGAGCTTAAAGCTGCCAACCAAATGAATAAATATAATTCTACTGATATTGATGATTTTGATGATGAAAATTTTGTTCGTGTGCCATTTGAAAAACTTAATGATAAATCAGAACCGGTACGTGAATTTAAAACCTATAAGATTGTTAAAAGATTAGAATATTAAAAAAGTATTTAATAACTATTACAATTTTTAAAATTTCTCTCATAAGTTGGCGTTTATAAGTTCTTTTTCTTTTTTTTTATTATTTTTGATAAAAATTAAGGCTTTTTCTACAAAAAAATAAATAAAATTGACAAAATATCTTAATTACAAATTTTTCAAAAAATTAAGCATTTGGCTAAACATTTTTGTAATTTAATTAAAAGAATATTTAAACAAAAAGGAATAATATTCAACAATAAAATCCCTACCCTTTTCTATTCCTTACTCATGATAAATTTAAATTCTATATCCACAAAAATTAATATTATTTTTGAAAAACCAAAAAATTTTTTGTTAATCATTAGAATTTTTAATTCTAAAACCCACGATTAATAACATTAATATGAATAATATTTAAATAATGTAGAGAGAAAACTAGTTATTGTGATTAAGAGGTCATAATTTTAATTTTACATTTTAATCAGTAATTTAATAATTTAGGGTGTTATGAGATTTCTGGTCTTTATAATGCGAAATTTATGGAATGGGGAATAATAAATAAGGAGAATTTTAAAGAAAAAACAACATATGATGTACCAATAAAGAGATGGGATCCTCTTTCTACAGTTACATTAGCTCCGGATGAATTCGGATTACATAGATCACAGAAGAGATTCTCAGGACATTATAGCTATATCTCACCGATAAGAGGTGTTCGACCTAAAGGTTATAAGACAAAAGAAAAGAAAAGTAATGCAAAAGATTATAGTTTAGAAAATTTAGAAGAAGTTCAAGATGTATTTATGGCTATTATTGAAGGAAAACCATTATATCGAAGCGATGAGAAGCTATTAGGAGATGGATTTACAATAATTTTAATGGAAGATGAAAAAAAAAGAGATAAACCCTTTAGTGATATTCCTCATAGAGTTAAAATCTTAAATTCAACTAAAGCCATGACTCTGATTAATCGTTATCCCTCAATGGCAAGAGTGATTGATCCAGATATTAAATTTTCTATTCAGCAAAAATTGCCAAAACATTTGAAATTAGCCGAAGGGATCAATTTAGTAACAATTTCTAAGGACTTTTATCCTTCATTGGACTTTAGTTTAATTCCTTCTGAAGTATTAGAAGCAATATTTATATCAATGAAAGAAGCAATTGTTTATTGTATATTAGAATCTATAGAAAAAGATTATTATGATATTCCTGTAAATCCCTTTTTTAATATTGGAACTAAAGTTGGTGGGTCGCAACCTCGGATACATAGTCAAGTTTATATTGATCTAAACGGTGATGGACATGGCTCAAGATTAGAAGGATATCTGAAAGCTTTCAAAGAGATGGGAGAAAGTTGCCATTTATGCGAAACTACTCATGGAAATACAGACAGAATTATATTATCAACAAAATTCTGGACATTTTATACTACAGGGAGCCCGATAAGAAATTATCACATTCGATTCCATCCAAATGAACACTTACGGCGCTTTTCACAGTTAAAAGTTAACCAAATGTCAGATTTAGCGAATTCTATTAAAATGATCTTTCAAGCTATGGACGATATGAATTTAGATCGAAATCGTAATATTTTGTTTAATTGTTGTCCTTATGGATATGATGCCGATTTTCATATGTTCGGTGATATTATACCTCATGAAATTATAGGAGGGGTAGAAATGGCTGATGATATGAGAGTCGCTAGAAAACTCCCTAATATTGCAGCTAAAGAAATCAGAAATTCCTTAGAAAAATATATATAAGTAATAGGAGAGAAATTAGTATTATTAAATTTAAGAAATAATGTAAAAAATTTTAGGTAATAGAAATGCCAAAAGCAAAAGTTAATAGTATTGAACTTTTCTACGATACCTTTGGTGATCCATCCTCTCAGCCGTTATTACTTATTATGGGCTTGGGATCACAAATGATTAGGTGGGTCCCTGAATTATGTGAAGAGTTTGTAAAAAAAGGTTTTTTTCTAATAAGATTTGATAATAGAGATGTCGGATTATCAACGAAAATCGAAGAAGCTGGAGTCCCCGATATAATGAAAGTATATCAAAAAGTTTTACGGGGAGAGACAATTGATGCATCATACACATTAAATGATATGGCTGATGATGCTATTGGTTTATTAGATTTTCTAAAAATAGATAAGGCACATATTTGTGGTGCTTCTATGGGAGGAATGATCGCTCAAACTATAGCAATTAGACATCCATCACGAGTCTTAAGTCTTACGTCTATAATGAGTAGTACTGGAAATGCTGATCTTCCTCAACCAAAACCAGAAGCTTTAAAGGTTTTATTAACACCGGCACCGTCAGAACGAGAAGCAAATATAAATATTTCTGTAAAGGCATGGCGGATTCTTTGGGGCTCAGGTTATCCATTTGATGAAGAATTACAACGAAAAATGGCAGCAGAAAGTTATGATAGGAGTTATTATCCTGATGGCTTTAAGCGCCAGCTCTTAGGTATTCTTGCAAGTGGAGATCGCACTTCCGCTCTAGCTTCCGTAAATGTTCCTACGCTTGTAATCCACGGAGCTGATGATCCACTTGTTCCAATTGAAGGTGGAAAAGCAACAGCAAAAGCAATCCCTGGTGCAAAATTACTAATTATTGAAGGAATGGGTCATTCTTTGCCTCCGGGAACTTGGCCTCGAGTTGTAGATGCTATTACAGAAAACGCGTCATTAAAATCTTAATAAATATTTTTTTTTAATTAAATTTGATTTCATTCAATTTTATGGATGGTTTTTATATTCTAATTTAATAACGTTTAAATTCCAATTAAAATTAGATTTATATCTACTAATTACCATTTATTTAATGATTAAATTTTGAGGAATTCAATTTGAGAGAATGGTCTGCTATTATCTTAGCTGGTGGATTAGGAAAGCGACTTATGCCTCTA
>JBHLNZ010000009.1:0-80168 GCA_048941015.1 Promethearchaeota archaeon
TAATAATAATTCCAAAAATAGATAGAATAAAATAATTGCTATAGAGATTATTATCTTTTTCTGTTCCTTTTCCTTAAAATACCCTACTAAAGTAATAGCAAAAGGAATTATCAGGAGAATTACAATGAAACCAGCAACTTGCAGGAGTTCCATATTACCGACTATTGTAGCAATATATACAATACTTACTGAGATGTTGAAAATAATAGAAGAAGTAATGAAAATAATATCCATCAATTTACCTAAACTAAAAGAGTTTGACTTGCTCATAACAATTCCCACCATTTTCTATCAAATTATAAATATTATATTAAATTATCATATGTTCTGTTCTTGAAATGACCTCATCTTGAATTTCTTTTCCTAAGTCAGTGAAATAAGCAGAATACCCTCCAACTTTGACGATTATGTTTCTATATGGTTCTGGGTTTTTTTGAGCCGCTTTTAATACTTCTGTAGATACAACAGTGGGTTGGAGTTGTTGACCTCCAAGAGTAAAGTAAGTTTTTAGGAGAGAGATCCATTTTTTTCTAGTTTCTTCCGTTTTTCCAATACCAGATGGATGCATTCGAATGTTAACTGCACAGCCACAAACATGCTGAAAATCAAGAGCTGCAACTGATCGCATAACACCTGTTGGCCCATTTTTTTCGACATTATAAGGATTGCAGCTTGCTGCAAAGGGTTTCCCTGCAAGTCTACCATCTGGTGTTGCAATACCAATTCGTCCATCATACGTGTGAGACGTCATAGATATGACAAATGGGGCATAAACTCCCCCTCGATACGTTTTATATTTATAAGTTTCTTCAAATATTCTTGTAGTAACTTCTCGAGCGAGTTCATCACATTCAGGGTTACCATTTCCCCATTTTCCTTCAAGATCCATAATGAGTTTATGGATACTTTGATACTCATCAGTGAAATTGCTATCAATCGCCTTTATTAAATCATTAAAGTTGAACTTTTTTTGCTCAAAGATGAGTTTCTTTATTACATATAATGAATCAACCATATTTGCAATACTATTCATTATAAGTATTCCTTCTGCATCGTAAAAAGCGCCTCCTTTAGTAATATCTTTTTTGTTTTTAAAGCATCCTCGCATGAATGCAGAAATAAAGGGTGCTGGAAAATAATTCGCGAATAATTTATCACGTATAGTAGTAGCTTCTACAATTGTTTTAATAACAAAATCTAGTTGCTGGTACAATGCATTGAGAAAATCTTCGAATGTTTCAAAGTTATCTGGATCTCCTGTCTTCAATCCTACATTATTTACTAAACCTCCAATTGTTAAACAGTTGCCATTGCGAAGAGTCATATCGAGTGTTCTACACAATAAAAGAGCTGAAAAACCAATTCCTCCTGTTTTTCCAGGACTACACATGTCTACACAGCCAGTTATTGAATATGCATTTGCATCTCTTTCTTTAATACCTCTCTTTTTTAATGCTTCAACACATATATTATCATTAAGTACAGATAAACTAGAATATCCATTGGAATGAAGTTCAGCTACTTTCATATATAATTCTTCAGGTGTTTTATCATGAAAACGAACAGCAAAATTGAGAGACGCTTTAGATATATCTGCTGCTTCTAATATTAAATAAGTAAGCTCATTTGTTGCATCTTCTCCCTCTTCATTTAACCCTCCTATTGTTACTGGTTCTGAACCCTCAAATCGTTGGCTAAAATCACTCACAGCATTGGAATACGGACGTATATTATGACTCATTATATTTAAAACTAACTCTTCAAGTATTTCTCTCGCTTCTTCTCGAGTGATAAGACCTTTTTTAATATCTGAATAGTAAAAAGGATAGAGAAGTTGATCTAAGCGACCAGGGCCATGCACATTAAAGGGGATGGCTAAATCTACTGTATTTTTAACAATCCAAAATGTCTGCACTGCTTCACGAAAAGTGGTGGGAGGAGAATTTGGGATTCGCTTACATGCATTATACATCTCTGATAATACTTTTTTTCTTTGACCATTACTAGTTTTATCTAATTCTTCTTTTACCTCTTCAGCTAATCTACGAGCATAAATCAATACCGCTTCAAGAGTTATTTCAATAGATCGAAAGAAATCTTTTTGTTCATTGGTTAAATCTTTATTCGATTCTAATTCATCCTGAATTTCTTTCTGTATAATTAAAAGTCCCTTTTTTAGGACAGTTTCAAAATCAAGAACTAGATGACCTTGCCATACACCAATCACCGCACAGGGGGATATAACTATATCATTTTGAGCAGTTTTCAGAGGTAAATGAGATAAAAACTCATATGCTTCACCTGTATATACCCCAGAATTAGCATATTCTTTCTCTAGAATATCTGCGAGTGTTTTATTCTTCCAATAAGAAATAAGTTCTTCTAATAGAATCTTTTTATCTTCTTCTCGAATTTGATATGGATTAATTTTTCTTTTATCAAGAGTTTCAGTTCCTAGAGTGGTAATCGGAGCATTAATTTTTTTTGTTTTTTCAAGTAATTCAAGAAGGCCATCAGGTCCAATTTTGTTTATCATATATGCCATGTAATTCTTGTTACTTTCTTTCATGTATTTATTCATAGTTTTTTCATCGAGTTCAATTTCAAAAACTCTATTCCAAATTCCACGCTCAATGTCAACCGGTATTCCAATAAAATTTTCTGTCCATTTTCCAGCAATTCGATCATCAGGGTCTATATAGATAGTCATATTTTCAAGAACATTCTTCATAGAAAGTGCAACTCTTACACCAAGAGGTTGCCCCTTATTTTCAGTTTCCTTCCATTTTTCTGTATAAAGTTGAGCTCTTTCTATCGAGATCAAAGGAATCTCATCAAGCAGTCTCCTCCTTATTCTCTTGATTCTCTCACTCGCATTATCAACAAATTCCATAATATTTTACCTCCACAAAAAATAAACAGTTAGGCTTTTCAGTTTAAAATAACAAAAAGTAATATATTTTATTTAAATCAATTAAAAACTATAAAGAAGGAATATTTATAATTTGCTATTTTTAAGAAGTTAAGAGTATATAGAAAGAAGAATTAAAGTATACAGGTGATTAATTATCACTTTTTAGAGAAGAAGATATAAAAAATAACAGCAGATAAAAGATATTAAATAAAATATTAAGGAAAGATTATAAAATGAGAATATTCCTCTTAAAATTATAGAATTAAGAGATTCTTATTTATTATGGAAGATAAAATAATTCTGATCTCAGGCTCCACGGATGGTATAGGTTATAAAACAGCAATTGAGCTTGCTAAATCTGGTTATCATGTGATTATTCATGGAAGAAATCAAGAAAAGGCTCAAAAAACTATGAAAAACGTGATAAAAGAATCCAGTAGTAATAAAGTTAGTAGTGTATATGCTGATCTAGGTTCTTTCACTCAAATAAAAGAAATGGTCAAAGATATCAATGATCGTTTTGATAAGTTAGATGTATTGATTAATAATGCGGGAGTTATTCGACCAGAGCGGAAATTAACCCAAGAAGGATTAGAAGAAACTTTTGCAATAAATTATGTTGCTCCGTTTCTGATTACTAATCTACTATTGGATACACTAAAAAAGGCTCAATCAAGTAGAATAGTAAATGTTGTCTCTCGTGTCCAGTCAAACCATTTGGATTTCAATGATCTACAGTTTGAGAACGGTTATACTGGAGTAAAAGCTTATGCTCGCTCAAAAACAGCTCTGATTTTATTTACCTATCAATTCGCAGATAAATTAAAAGATACTAATATTACAGTAAATTGTCTTCATCCGGGAGTTATTAATACAAAATTGTTGAGAACTACTTATGGGACATATGGCGCACCACTAATAGAAGGAGCTAAAACCTTAATTTTCGCTGCTACAGCACCAGAATTAGAAAATATTAGTGGAAAATATTTTGTAAATAATCACTCTCAACTTTCAAAAGATATTACTTATAATAAAGAGATTCAGAGAAAACTCTGGAAGAAAACCGAAGAGATTGTTGGTATTGAATTTAAAGATTTTTGATATAATTATCACTATAATACTGGAGCAAATTTCATTCCATTAAGAAGATTTTTAACAAATAAAAAAAATATTAAAATATACATAGGATAATTAGTGAAATTAGCACCTAACAGTCGTAAATGTAGTTAATCACAACAATTTTCAGTAGTTTTTGTATCTATTTTATGATCGCTTTCGCTAGAGGTCATACAATCGCAAGAACACATGGGACAACAAATGGGTTCCTTATTTTTTACTTGGTTAGTTTCATCATACATTTTCTTATTTCCTCCTTATTTTTGCTTTATTTCAAAAAGTTAAAATCAATAGATTTTTAACAAATTACTATCTATTATATATTAAGTATAAATTGTAAAGTATTTAAATTAACAAGTGTATAATACCATAGTAAGTAAATTTGTGGTGATTTACTATCAAAGTAAATACTGAGGAAAATTGTACAAGTGAAAGTGAAAATGAAATTTGCTTTTGCCCGATTGAAGGTATTATTGAAGTTATAAGTAAAAAATGGGCACTAGTAATTATTGGTACAATAAGTAATCATAAAAGAATCAGATTTAATGAACTTATAAATGAATTACATGGAATAAGTCCTAGAACCTTATCCATAAGATTAAAAGAATTAGAAAATGCAGAACTTATAAAAAGAGAAAATTTCGCAGAAATCCCACCGAGAGTTGAATATACATTAACTCAAGATGGCATGGAAGTAAGAGACGCTATGAGACCTCTCATGAAATGGGCTCATAAAAAGCAAATCAACCAAACGTAGAATAATGGTTCCATTGACTTAAAATTCTTGGTTCCCTCTTTTACAACCTCTAATTGCTTTTTCATTACTTTCAATTAACTTCTCAACCCAGATCTCAAAGTAAAACATTTTGATTGGCAAAAAATTTATAATGAAAACAATGAAGAAGTGTATAGATCGACGCGTTCTAAAAGAAGAAATTCATAACCAAGCATATCCATTTAACATTAAAAAAAGTAAGAAATTTTTTAGTTTAAGTAAATCTCGATCTGTCTTTTTTTTATTAATATTAAACATACTAAACTAAATATGACAACAAAGATAAAAATATTTCCAAAAGGAATTGCTGGTCTTGGACCTTCAGGAAGTTCGTTATAGAAAAGATAGATGTTAAAATCTCTGCAAGCTGCAGCAATATAAGCGCCATCTGCTGATATAGCCATGCAATTAATTTCTCCTCCAGTTGTAAAATTGAAGAGGGGCGTAGACTGCGTATTTTTGAATACGTAAATATTATAATTTAGAGTTCCTGCTGCTATATAATTGCCATTATCTGAGATTGCAATAGTTTGCGGGTAATTGTTTTCTCCTATTTGTCCTCCTGCCGTAAAGTTCCATAAGGGTGTCGAATTTGATTTTCCAAAGAGATAAATATTATTATCTTGTCCTCCTGCTGCTATATAATCACCATCATGATCGATAGCCACGCTGTAAATAGTTCCATCTGCTGTATAATTCCATAATGGGGTAGAGCTTGATTTATGGAAAAGAAAAACTTTATTATTTTCTGTGCCTGCTACAATATAATTTCCATCTGCTGAAATAGCTACGGAGTTAACATAATCTGCTGCAAAATAACTCCATAATGGTGTAGAGCTAGCTTTATCAAAAAAATATACATAATTATCATTACTTCCCGCAACAATATAATTTCCATTTCCAGAAATATCTACTGACCATAACATAGCACCAGTAGTATAGGTCCACATTTCAGTTTTAAGAGGGGTAATTGAATTATTTAATAGAATTACGGTTCCATCGTATCTTGCTGCTACGATATAATTACCATCAGCTGAGATTGCCACATCATTCATAAAATTGCCTGTTGGAGAATAATCCCATATAGGTAATTTTGGGGTTGTTATCGAATTGTTAAATGCAAAAATATGCTGGTTATCACTAACAGCTGCGATATATTTGCCATCCATTGAGATATCAGAACCATAAGCGTTAGAAGATGTATCATATCTCCATAAAGGAATTTTTGAGGTAGATGCTGTCTTATTAAATAGGTAAATACCACTATCAGAAGAATGAGTACTTGCTGTAATTAATCTACCATCACCAGATATTGCTACAGATCGAACCTCATCGCTGCATGTATAATTCCATAAAAGATTTTCGAGGCCATTACTAGACTTAATTTGATATATCTCTCTTGAATTAAAAGAATGACCATAATTTTCAAAAGCAATAGCTCCAAAATAGCTTAAAGGAGAGAAAATTAATATTAAGACTAAAATGATTAAAATCGAATTCTTTTTCATAAGATTCAACAAATTTATTTATTAATAGTAAATATACTCATTCTATAATATAAAGTATTATCTTTAGATGAACATAAAGGAATTTGTTAGATTATTTCCAAATTATCAAATATCAAGAAAATTTAGCCTTCTTCTATAAAGAAAAGCGTGCTATCATGTCACTAATATAATAGAAATTTATTAGTATGATCAGTCTTTTTTATTCATAATACTTAAAAAAAAGGTTCTAATGAGTAAAGTAGAAAAACCATTCCTTCAAGTTCTTTTGAAAGAAGAAGAGAACTATTGCGCAAAATGCTGCAAAACTAGGCAAGTTATAGAACGAATGATTGATGCAATTCCAGTATTTAAGGAAAAAGTTGATATCGAATATGAAAATATAGAACTAAAAGAGAATATTGAGAAATATGGCAACCTTACTCCCCCTGTCGTAATAATTAATGGAATTATATTTTCAGAGGGACAGGTTCCTATTATTAAGAAACTTTCAAGTGAATTATTTAAATTAGTTAAATAGAATAAATTTAGCGTTAAATCCTTAATCTGCTTATTAAATATTACAGAGATCTTATTATTATTTGATTTTTTTTTTTTTAATAACTAAGTGAAGTTACAAACAAGAATAGAATTTTTAAATAAAAAAAAGAGGTAAATTAAATGAATTGTCCAAATTGCGGCACAGAATTAAGTAATATTGATCAGAGGTATTGTGAATATTGCGGAACTGAATTAGTGAATATTAATGATAAAAGTAAAGAAGAATTGAATGAAAAGTTTAGTTCGGTTCGCTCTAAAAGAAATTGTTGTTAATATTGTTTTATCTAAAATTTAGATTTAATCTATAGTTAGTTCTAAACCATCAAAAGCAGCAATTACTTCAGGAAATAATGTTTTAGCTTCTTCCTCTGCCTTTTTCCTGTCACTAATAGTTTTATAAATGCTAGCATCAAAATGAGTTAGGATTAATCTTTTTACTTTTGATTTCAATGCTACCTCTGCTGCTTCTTCAGGTTTGAGATGGGGCCAACCCCATTCTTCTTGCCCAGGTTTATATGAGCATTCTGTAATAAAGATGTCAGCATCTCTAGCAAGCTTATATAAATTTGGACATAAACCAGTATCAGTACAATATGTAATGATTTTATCTTCTATTTCTAATCTATATCCTAAACATGGATCAGAATGAACAAGAAGTTTACACGTAACAGGAAATCTAATATTATGTTTACCTTCATCTAAATCGTGAATTTGAATATTTAGTGGTAATCCATCAAAGGGAGACGAATAGGGGTGCTTTATGATGAAGTTTAATCCATTAATCGTTCCTTTATAGCCATAAATCTTAATCTCCTGATTAAAATGGAATTTTGCGAACGAATGAAACCCTATTATATGATCCAAATGAGTATGACTGAGTAATAAAGTAATTGGTTTTTCTTCAACAATGTATTGATCAATTTTGTAAATTCCATCACCCGCATCTAAGATGATATAAAAGTCATCAGAACAAATCAATGTAGAAGTTGTATTTCCTAATTCTGTTGAATACCAACCATTAGTTCCTAAAAAGAAAATATTCAATGTCATACTTACGGTAGGTTTAATTTATGCAATAATAAGTTGTTCAATTAAGTATATTAAATAATTATTAAATTTTAGTTTACTTCTTTTAATTAGCATTATCTTTTATTAGCCTGTCAATCCAATTTTCGAAATAGAACATTTTAATTGGTACAAAACTTATAACTTCTTTAACATGTTGAATTTTTTCAATTTCTTTAACTTGATCGTCAATCTCTCTCAACTTATTTATGAATACGGTGAATATAAATGCTTCCTGGTTAGCAACTCTCCATACATAAAAATAATTTTTTACTATTTTCATGATTTTATTAAAAGACTCAGACGCTATTCTTTGAAATTTTACGATTAAAAGATATGATAAAAAGTCTGCTGCGCTTGTATCAAGGTCTATCATAAAAATAATTATATTGTTTTCTCTCAAGTAGCTTAATCTCCTTTTAACAGTTCTAGGTGAGATTCCTAACTCATTTGCTATTTCTACATCAGTTTTTCTGCAGTTATCTTTAATAGAGTTAATTATTTTCCAATCTGTTTTTATTAATCTCTCTTTTTTGAAGTCTAAATCTGGAGGAATAAGTAATATAAAATTTTCTGTGTTTCTTATCTCTTTAAATTGCATCAATTCTTCAAGATTTTTTTTAAATTCATAGTCGTCAGAATAGGTATGAATAATTTGCATCTTGTTTTGGAGCGAAATGGCTCCCCCAGTGACCGCATCTAATTTTCCAATGCGTTCGATTAATTCATGTTGATCTGTACCTCCTCTTATTTCCGCAAGAGTATAACACACCGATTTTTGAAACATTAAAAAATTAATATTGGTTGTAAATTTCATGATTACTCCCAGATCAACAAGATTATTAATCCTTTTTTTGATTAGGTAGGGAGTTAACTTGACTTTCTTAGCAATCGATTCATAGGACATTCTTCCGTCAAAAAGTAATAATTTAAGAATCTCTAAGTCTTTATCATCCATTTTAAGGAAAATAATTTTTTCTTTTATACTAATTAATGTCCATTTTTCCTTATTTACTTTTATGAAACTGTACATTTTAAACAAAATTTATGTCTAGTTAAAGGCATTGAGATCGCCACATTCTTTAAATATTTGAAATATTTGTTGGTGCATGAGAAAAACTGAGTAGATTTATGGTGTTTTTCTTAAAAATATTAAATGATTTAAAAGGAGGTAAAAAATATGAAAGAAATAGTAATGTTATATCAAAGTAAAGACTCAAGTTGGTATAGGTCTTGGGATAAACGAAAAATAGGTTTAGCATTATTAGGTTTCATAATCATAGCTATTTTAAACGCAATATTTACAGTATTTTTTGACATTATAATGATAAAGATAGGCTATATCTACCTATATTTTGTAATGATTTTTCTGATGACGGTAACCTATTTCTTCTGTGTCTTTTTAAAGACAAAAGGTACAGCAACTTTCTTTTTTGGATTATGTGGGATTATAGGAATTCCCATTGAGCTTCTAATAGAGTGGCAGATAGAGAATACTTTAAAATCTCCCTGGGGAGCTGTATATTGGGCATTAATTTACATTGCTTATGGATTATCTATAGACCTATCACTATGGTTATTGAAACCTGCCAAGAACGAGAGAACAGCAGTTTTAGTTTCTTCATTAATTTCTTCAACCAGTTTTATTATATTAAGTCTCATAACAGGGACTTTCTATAAGGATATGGTACCTGGAGTTGATCACTTTCTCACATATGGATATTTTTTAATTCCCTATTCTATCATTCAAGGATTAATGGGGGGTTTTATTGGCTGGTATGCCGCAAATTATTTGCTTATGAAAAAGTATGAAATAAGAGGCAGCAGGAATAATGACTAAATTAAGATTAGATTTTGATGAAGCATTGACATTATGTGAACAAGTTCGCACTATAAATAAGAAAAAAAAGATATCTTTTGATAAAATGTGGTGTTGGGGCTGTGCAAAGTTCACTAAAAGTCCTGATAAAAGATGTTTTGCAAATGCTGAAAACGGGAGCAATACTGGATGTACTCAAGTTAATAATCTATACAAAAAGATGCAAAAAATCAATTAATAATAATAAAAACTTTTTATTTCCTTTTTTTTTTAAACATTCAAAATATAAACGAAAATTAATTATAAGAACAATGAATATATAACTCAACTTAAAGGTGTCATTAATATGAGTAAAAAATACGAACATAGAGTAGATCATCTAAAAGATCATAAAGATCATAAAGAAAGGAAGCAACATCAAGAAGAAATAAAACCATATTCGACAAAACATAAACTTAGTCATTTAAAAAAAGAAGAAAAAAAATTTCATAAAAAAATTGATGAAAGTGAATATACTTGGTTATAAATAGATGTATGACCAAAATCAAAAATTAATAGTAAATTACTCATTTTTCTCTTTTTCTATAATCCAATTGTTTATCCCAGTTATTTTATTGGGAAGAATTATACCCTAATCCTTTTTATTTGAAATTCTAATTAATCATTAATCCAAATTTTTGGTGATATTTAATGAGAAAAAATTTTAGTAAAGTAATGATAAGCCTTCTTACACTCGCAATGGTATTTTCATTAATTGGTGCTGTGAATGTGATGGGTTATGAAGGCCCCGATCAAACTATAGCTGTTCAGGGGGATACAATTCAGCTACAACTTCAGAGTCATCTTCGGACGATGTTATGTTTTCGTGAAACCACACGACTCACAATCTGTGCTAATACAGATTTAGATTTAGATATTAACTGTGACGCTTTAAAAATAAGAGAAAAAGATATGATTATCGAGATTGTGGGAGTTGATAATCATAGAATGACTTTGATCTGTACAAGAGAAGAAGCTCAACTCGGATTAATGAACGGAAGCCTTCACAGGGCGAGAAATCGAAATATGTACAGATATGTAGAAGGATTTTGTATTTCTATAGCGTGCACTCCAAATTCCAATTGTGAATGCACTTGTAAATGTGATCCTATATGTACTTGTCCATGTGATTGTGAGTGCACATGTCAGTCAGAATGTACTTGTCCATGTGATTGTGAGTGCACATGTCAGTCAGAATGTACTTGTGTATGTGATTGTCAATGTCAATGTGATCCTATTTGCACATGTGAATGTGAATGCCAATGTATATGCGATCCTGAATGTAAATGTGATTCAGAATGTTCTTATAATGGAAATTTTATAAAAGCAAGATTGAGTATTAGAACAACAAACCAGAATCGATTAGGGCAGTGGGCATATTATGATCATGAGAATAATGAATGGGTGACTGTTCCAACCACAATTGAAGATGGCTATTTAACTACTGAGGCAACTATTTTATCAACATGGACTATATTAAACCCTATGGCGGCATCATCAGTCATTGAGGGCACTCTTATTATTACAATCATGTCTTTCATTGGTGCAATTGCTATTTTAGGTTTCTATTTAAAAAGAAGGCAATAAAATTCAATTATTTTTCTTTTTTTTTATTTTACTTTAATTTAGGAAGGATATAATATTTCTTATTCATATTAATGATTTATTTTAGTGCGTTTAATTTTTAATCAAATTAATAAGCAATTATTATTCAATTTTTTTTTTCAAATAATCCAAATACGCCCGTTCTTTTTCCTCATGTATTTTAATAATTTCATCTTTTTGAGCAAGCCAGTTGGGTCCATCTAAGGTGTAATAAAACATTACAAGTCCACCGAGAATCAAAAAAATTGCTGGTATGAGCGAAAAACCTAACATAATTCCTAATTGAGCGGGAAGATCTTGAATAGCTTTTTCTGGATCAAATGCAAAAAAGTCAATTATCAAAAGAAAGAGCCAATTCGCAATAGATATAGCGGGTTTTGTAATTAATGCATTTATTCCAGAGTAAGTTGTTTCTCTGCGCTTTCCTGTTCTTATCTCATCATAATCCACGATATCAGCCACTAAAACTTGGTTTACCAACATGTATCCCGAGAATCCGATACCGATAATTATGAATCCAATTATTGCAGAACTGAATGTCCAACCGAAAAAAAAGATTAAAAGAAATCCCACTCCAGTAAATAATATTGCTGAAATAAAGGTTTTTTTCACTCCATATTTTACTACTAATTTATTGAATACGATTATAAAACTGAAAACCATAAGAAAAACTAAAATCAACGGAGCTGAGTTTAAAAAACCAGGTAATCTTAACATGTAATCAGCATAATAATAAATTGCAGTAGTAAGAATTGTTTGAGCAATAGTAAAGGAGAAGTTTGCTACTTCAAAAACCATAAAGGGTTTATTTTTAAAAGTTTCTTTTATTCCTTGTAGCACAGGAAGAGTATCTTCCATTTGTGTATACTTATTTTCTTTTAAGTAATAACTGCATATGAATAGAATTATAGCAGAAAATATACCAACTAAAATCATTGTTATGATAAACGGTTGTGGGGAACTAGGTGCGTCACTCCCAGTTAATAAGAAAAGGGGAATTATAAAAGAGATTAAATATGCGCTTGAAGAAATAATAGTACTATAGATTAATAAATTAGTCCTTTCCTTTGCAGTTATAGCCATTTCAGCGGGTAAAGTAAAATTAATAAGACCTAAAATAGTAAATAATGTATCAAAAATGAATATAACAAGAATAAAATTGAAAAAAAGTGCTATTTGGCTATTTATATCAACAAAAGGAATCCAACACAAAATAAAAGATAAACCATATAATGGTGCACCAAATCGAATATAAGGAATTCTTCTGCCATACTTTTCTGATTTTGTATGATCTTCAATAAAACCAAATAAGGGGTCATTGATCGCATTCCAAAACGAAAAAATAAGCCATGCGATTCCAATAAGTTTAGCATCTAATCCTATTACTGTGTTATAAAAGAAAGTTATGGCTGAGAAAGCAATCTGGGATGATAAGTTAATGCCTGCTCCAAGACCACCATAAGCCAATTTGGATTTCAATGGTAATTTATCTTTAACCATGGTAAAGTTTACACAATCCCATAAAAATTAGTCAGTAATTAGTATTTTATATCTTCTTATAAATAAAAAGGTTTTATATCTTCTTATAACATGTTTATTCCAGCACCAAAACTAGATGAAAAAGACTAATAGTAAACCTGATAATAATTTAATTAAAAAAAAAAAGATTATTAGAATTTTTAACCTAATTCTATCGCTTATTTTCTTTTAGATATGCATATATATTGAGAACAATAAGAAATGCTATAACTATTATATCAATCAATTCATTACTAAAGCTGGTTAGTGAGTGAGTATATGCTGGATCCACTAAATAAATGATATTGACAATTTCCATTAGTATTAACCATAAAATTACGAATTCTATAAGTATTTTGAGTGTTGTCCACTCATTTCGAATAATACCGATAACTCCAAAGACTGCTAAACTAACACAGGTAATTCCCCAGAGTCGCCAGAATTGTAGACTAAAAGCTGGTGAATCTATAAGAACAGCAAAAATCTCAGGAATAAAGAGATATACTATCCCGTAAAATAAAGCAGCTATAATATTTATTAGCAAAACGATTTTAAAAAATTTTGATAATTCAGCCATTTTTTTCACTTTTAATGTTGGATTTCATTAACATATAGTTAATGATTATGAATTTGTTTGATTGTTATTTAAATTTTCACAATTTTTTCTCATTTAACAGTTGTTTAAAACAAGGATTAAGAACAGTAAAGCATTAATTGCATTATAAATTTAAATAGTTGAAAATGTCAACCAATAGAGATAAAAAAATAAAAGAAAAGTATGGTGTAGAAACTGGTTTTTTTGAAGATGGACTTCCCTATGCACGCATGGGTAATAAACCAAAGATAATTGTTAATATTGAAGCTTTATCCTTTAAACATGAACCACCTACAGGGACTACGTTAAAACAATTTGTAAAGTCAGCTAGAGCATTTGCGAATGAATATACTATTTTTCTTGTAGGGCGAAAACAAAATTTACCGGAAAATTATTTATTTGACAAAATGGCAGAAGATTATGCAAAAATGATTCAAAGGGAATTTAAAAGACCTGTTGATATAATGGGTGCATCAACAGGAGGTCAACTTGTTCATTATTTAGCTGCTAATCATCCCGATGTTGTTCGGAAACTCGTAATTATCTCTGCAGCGTTTCGATTAAGTGAAAGAGGAGTAGAAATCGAGAGAACTGCAGAAGAGTACTTCAGACAAGAAAAATATGGAAAGGCACTAGCAGCGACATTAGATTTGATCTTTTCTTCTAAAATTATAAAAGGGATCGTTAAATTTTTCATTCGTTTTATTGGAAAAAGATGGATAGGAAAAGTAGAATACCCAAATGATTTCCTAAATGAAGTGATGGCAGACCGGGATATGAATTTTAAAGAAAGATTAAAAGAAATTAAAGCTCCTACACTAGTTATTAGCGGAGAGCTTGATATTGCCTATACAACAGATGATGTCCGTGTAACTGCTGAAGGCATTCCTAACTCGAAATTAATTATTTATGAAGGGTATGGACATAACCTTGTGATGGCAAATAGGAAGCAAGTTCAAAAGGATATATTAGAATTTCTTAATAAGTAAACCAATAATATTAATATTTGTCCATAACTTCTTTAAAACCAGCCAGATCTTTTAGACTTTCTAATAGATTCTCTTCCTCATCTAAAATTAATACAAACTCTTTATCGATCGATACAGCTTTTTCCAAGGCATCCAATGCATTTTCGAGTTCTCCCTTTTTCTGGTAAAGAATTGATAGATGTAACCAAGTTTCAACATCATCTGGTTCAATATTTATAATATTTCTATAAGCATTTAATGCTTCATCGAAATTATTAGATGTTTCAAAAGCAAATCCCAACCCAAAAAGCGCGTTACTAAACTCAGGATCAATTGTTATAGCTTTCTTAAAACACTCAATGGCTTTATTGTTTTTGCCGTCATTTAATAATACAAAACCAAGATTGAACCACCCAATTTCATTTTGAGGATCAAGTTCCAGTGCTTTTTCAAGTGCACTTATTGCTTTTTCAATATTTCCTAAAAATCCTAACGCTCTTCCTAAATTGTTCCATATCTCGGAATCATTTGGACTTATTTGAAGTGCTTTTCGAAAAAACTCTACAGCCCCTTCATAATCTTCCATTTTGCTCAGAGCCACACCTAAATTATATAATGTATCTGCATCATTGGGACTTAATTCTAAAGCTTTTTTATAAGCATCAATCTCAGCTTCAATATTATCATTTTGTCCATAAGCGACACCTAAGTTAACCCATAATTCTGCATTAGAAGGATTTAACTCTAACGCTTTTTTATAAGATTTAATCTCCTCCTTATTATTACCCTGCATTCCATATGCTAATCCTAAGTTTATCCATGTTTCAATATCATTGGGATTCAAAGTTAATGCTTTTTTAAACGCTTCAATTGCCCCCTTGATATTTCCCTCTTGTCCTAGTGCTATCCCGCGATCAAACCAACTTTTCGCATCTTTTGGCTCGACTTTTGAGGATTTATCTTGATGCTTCATTTTATTAAAAAATTTCACATTCAATAAGAACTTTTATCATTATTAGAAACTATCAGAGGAACTGTTAGCCTGAAATTAAAACTTTATATGTGATATTAACTTTATAAACAAGCCATGCTTTTAGTCTCTCTCCTATTTCTAACATTAGGGTTCATTGGGTTATATTTTGGAGCAAAATATGTGATCATTGGACTTGAAAATATCGCCGATCGCTTCCATATTAGTCATATCATGGTTGGACTAACAATATTATCAATAGGTACTAGTTTACCAGAGATTGCGGTAAGCATAATAGGTGGTTTCGATAAAGCGTTAGGCATTGATCCTACTATAGATGGAATAGTGATTGGAAATAAAATTGGTTCTTTTTTGACTCAAATAACTTTAATAATTGGTATTTTGGCAATTAGTCAACCAATTTTTGTTAGTAAATGGGAACTGAGAAGAGAAGGGCCTATGCTCTTTACATCGGTATTAATTTTTATTTTTTTCTCAGTTGATGGGATTATAACTCAACTTGAAGCTCTGTTAATGATTATAATATATTTCCTTTATCTTTCATTAGTGATTTGGAGTGAGAGACACCTTTCAAAAATTAAATTGAAAATCGAATATATTGAAAAAGAACGAATAGATACTGCAAGCTTTGAACCAGTTGAAACTCCTCATAAAACATCATCATTTGCTAAAGATATTATCTATTTTCTAGTAGGTCTCTTCATATTATTAATAGCAGCAGAAATTACATTATTATCTGCCCATGACATATCAAAGGAATTTAATATTCCTGAAAATGTAATTGGAATACTTATTGTTGGGTTCGGTACAAGCTTACCAGAATTAATAGCAGATTTAACTGCTATAAGGAGAGAATCATTTGGAATTGCGGTAGGTGATATCTTAGGCTCTAATATATGTGATATCCTACTAGCTACAGGATCAGGAGCTATTATAGTTAGTTTTAATGTTCCGATGATTATTTTATTTTTTGATATACCCTTTCTATTATTTGCGTTAACAATTGCTTTTTATCTCTTATGGAGTCAAAAAACTTTAAAAAGATGGGAAGGCGTCCTTTTAATTAGTATTTATGCAGGCTATACGATTCTGAAATTATTTCTATTTCAAATTTAAATTGAGTTTGATTAACTTATTTTCCTTTTTCAAACCATAAAATTAGTATAATGTTATTTATATGAGGAAAATATAAAGATTGGATTAATTCATCAAAATTTTGATTGATCATGATGCTAAGAGTCTCTTGGTTAATTATTCAGGAATACCATCAGAGCAAGAATAAAGTAAAACAACTGAAAAGGTGTTACCATAATTCTTTCAATTATCCCCCTATACTTACCTGAGGCAAAAATACCGGAGATAATTACACCAACTAATGATAGAATCGCTGAAATAAATGAAAAAATAGCAAAACCACTCCATAGGGGTACGGATTGTAATCGAATCCAAAGTGCTACCATACCCGAAATAGCAAATATTCCCATTAGAACTACGAGGATAATATGCATTTTTCCTTTATAAGTTGTGAATTCTCCTCCCTCATCAAGAGGAAAGAAAAAAGCTACCAATATTCCCAAAATTGAACTAACCAGTAAAAGAACTGGTCCAATAATGGAACCTCCCCCGTCAGTGATTCCATCTTGTAATCCAATAAAAAAGACAAATAACAAAATACTTTCTGTAATCACGAGTAATTGGGCTAAACGTCTATTAGGAGCACCAACTGCAAAAAGTGAACTTATATCATCATGGATATGGTTGTAACCTGATTGTTTACTACCAATTATAATCCACATCGCAGTATATATGATAGGACTCAGCATTCCACAAATTGCTAGAATTTGAAACAGATTCATATTAATTTGGTTTTTTGCTTAAAATTAAAACTTTACTATCTTTAATAAGGATGAGAAAATTATATTTATAAAAAATAATTATCTCAGCTTAAAC
Organism: Promethearchaeota archaeon; assembly: GCA_048941015.1. Lineage (GTDB taxonomy): Archaea > Asgardarchaeota > Lokiarchaeia > Sigyniarchaeales > SOKP01 > SOKP01. Next base: position 17,401 of record JBHLNZ010000009.1, read on the forward strand.
ATATATAATCTACTTAAAACTAGATAATTTCCAACCTAAAAAAATAAAATCAGAATAATTAGTATTTTAATAAGTATTATGGAATTAAAGAAATTAGGTGATAAAAAATTATAGAAAAAATATCTGGTTTTCTCTTTTTGTTTATTATAATCACAAACCTTGCTAGTGATTTTTTTGGTTATAAAACATTCGGTGATGTGGAATCAGAGGCTCAACTACAAAAGATTAATAAAAATCCTACAAAATTTAAAATTGGCGTAGTATTGATACTTATAGAGCACTTAAGCATAATAATTCTTGCTGTAACGTTGTTTATTGCTTTTAGTCCTTATAACATAATACTTGGAATTGTCTGGTCGATCTCTCGAATAGGAGAAGGTTTGATCCAAATTTATGATAAAAAAAACTACTGGGGATTTCTCAACTTAGCAAAAAAGTACTCAGATACTAGTGATGCTGAAAAAGAAGTGGTAATTGATTTAGGTCGTAGCATTCTCAAAACAAAAACTTCTAGATTCTCATTTGCACAAATCTTATTCTCCATTGGTACACTCGCATACTCAATTTTGTTTGTTACCTATGGAGTTGTACCAATAATTATCGGGTGGTTTGGAATTGTTGCCAGTATTCTCTATGGTCTCGGTAATGTGATATTTCATATAAATTCTAACCTTAAAATCCTATGGAGCATCGGAGGTCTGTTAATTCTTCTTTTTGAAGTAATATTGGGAAGCTGGCTATTGTTTTTTGCTTAAATCTAATCATGAAATTTTTGGGGAATAAAAAAGTGAAGAGCTTTATAATGGTTATAGGCTCCAATTGTTCATTTTTTTTCCACATCTGTAAAAAAAGCTTTATCAAAATCCCAATTTGAATTATCATTCACAAATCTTGAAATAAAATAAAAAAAATTAAATTTAAAGAAATAAACACAACGTATACATAAAAAAGTAAATAAATATCATTTTGAGAGTGGAAGATTTGTATAATTATAAAACATTAATAGGTGAACTGCTAGGTGCGGCTATCGCAGTTGTTTGGATAGCTTTTGCCTTGGTTGGAAGGGGAAGTATGCTTTTTCTCGTTATTGCCATTGACCTTACTATATTGTTTGGTACATTATCTGGAGGACTTATTGGGCTCAGCAAAAAGGAAATTAATTATAAAGAAGTACTTGGTTGGCTTTTTGGAGCAAGTATTGGAGTTACTTGGATAACTTGGGCAATACTTTTCCCGGGCGATATGTTAGGTCTTGTTGTTGCCATCTCCCTTACAATATTATTTGGTGTATTATCTGGCGGTTTAATTAAATTAAGTGGTAAAAGCAAATAAAGTACTAAGACACAAGAAAGATAGGAACATCTAAACTATTTTTTTTTAATTAAGCATTAAGAGTTAATTAAAATGAAAAAATGGACAGCATTTATAATTGGGTTAATCCTGGTTGTGATTTTTATAATCACTATGTTTATCCTACCACCACTATTAGGCTGGTATTATCCTAATATTTTGAGTTGGCAGGATTTTTTAGATTCTATTAGCACATTAGAAGGATTAATTATCGGGATTGTTACTCAAGCGATTCCGATCATCTGTGTTACAATCGGAGCTATTTTTCTTCTAATTTTTGTGATTAAATTGATTCGGGGTAAAGAATAAGCAAATTTTAATTAATTTTTTTTTAAAACAAATATTCATTTTCAAAAGGGTAATTAATGGAGATAAAAATGGAAGATAGAGAAAAAATGAAAGCAGTAGTATATGAAAATTATGGTTCACCAGAGGTTCTTAAAATAAAAGAAGTTGAAAAGCCTAACCCCCAAAAAAATGAAGTACTGATTAAAATACACGCAACATCAGTGACTATCGGCGATGTTATAGTACGAAGAGGTAAACACCCAACTTCTAAATTTCAAACTTTCATGCTACATATTATGTTAGGTTTTAGAAAACCTAAGAGATCTGTGCTAGGCATGGAATTAGCCGGAGAAATTGAAGCTATTGGAGAAGAGGTAAAGTTATATAAGAGAGGTGACAAGGTTTTTGCATCGACCGAATTCAAATTTGGTGCTTATGCTGAGTACAAATGTCTACCTGAAGATGGCATAATGGCACTAAAACCAACCAACATTAACTTTGTAGAAGCTGCTGGTGGCTTTGCTTCAGGAGGAGTGACAGCATTGACAGTTCTCAGAAAGGCAAATATCCAGAGTGGACAAAAAGTCTTGATCTATGGAGCATCAGGAAGCGTTGGTACTTTTGCAGTGCAGCTTGCCAAGTATTTTGGGGCAGAAGTCACTGGAGTATGTAGTACCACTAATTTAGAAATGGTGAAATCATTAGGGGCAGATAAAGTCATTGATTATACTCAAGAAGATTTTACTCAAAGAGGACTTAAATATGATGTTATTTTTGATGCAGTGGCTCGAATTTCATCTTCCCACTGTAAAAATGCGCTCAAGAAGACGGGTATTTATCTTAATACTATAAAAGATTCTCCAAGCAAATTAAAAACTGAAGATTTAACTTATCTCAAGGAATTAATTGAAACTGGAAATTTAAGATCAGCTATAGATAGAATCTATCCATTGGAAGAAATTGTTAAAGCTCATGCCTATGTTGAAAAAGGGCATAAGAAGGGAAATGTTGTAATAAAAGTGGTGGATTGATAATGAAAGCAATTGTATACACAAACTACGGACCTCCGGAGGTTCTTCAACTCAAGGAGGTCGAAAAACCAATTCCCAAAGACAAAGAAATATTGGTAAAAATATATGCGACAACTGTAAATTACGCAGCAAGATTAGTTCGAAGCGGTAAACACCCAGATAAAAAAGTTTATACTCTTGCGATACGATTAATGTATGGTCTAAGAAAGCCAAAAAGAAGTATACTCGGATATGAGTTTGCTGGAGAAGTTGAAGCAGTGGGAAAAGATGTAACTCTTTTTAAGAAAGGTGATCACGTTTTTGGGACAACAACTGGATTATTTTTTGGTACTTATGCTGAATATGTATGCATACCTGAGGAATGGAAGAAAGGGATGGTGGCAATAAAACCGGCTAGTATGAGTTTTGAGGAAGCTGCTGTTATCCCTATTGGGGGTAGTACTGCATTGAATTACCTAAGAAAAGGAAATATACGAAGTGGACAAAAAGTCCTTATCTATGGAGCTTCTGGGAGTAATGGTACCTTTGCAGTACAGCTTGCTAAATACTTCGGAGCAGAGGTCACCGCTGTATGTAGTACAAGGAATCTAGAAATGGTAAAATCTCTGGGAGCTGATAGTGTAATAGATTACACTAAAAAGGATTTTACTGAAAGCGGAATACTTTATGATCTTGTTTTTGATGCCGTTGGAAAAGCTTCATCTTCAGATTGCAAAAAAGTACTAGCTCCAAACGGAAACTATGTTTCAGTTTTAAAGGGTTCATATCGAGAAAAAGCTGAGGATTTGATTTTCTTAGGACAGCTTTTTGAGGAAGGAAAGTTAAAACCAGTTATAGATAGAAGTTATCCCTTGGAAAAAACTGCCGAAGCACATGCCTATGTTGATAAAGGACATAAGAAAGGGAATGTAGTAATAATTGTGAAACATAATAACAAAAAAGAGGGGATATGATAAAATTATGGAAGATGTGAAAATAATACTCGCATTTATATGGGTAGCCACAATGCTAATTTATTTATTAGGTGATGTGCTACGCATTTTTGCTGGAGATTTTAAACCTGGTGAAGTAGAAGGTAAACCAGTATCGCATAAAATGTACTTTGGTATGGCAATAATAATGGTAATTCCGATTGTTATGGTTGTTTTATCCATTATATTGGAGTTTCCTGTGAATGGTTGGGTAAACATAATCGTAGCCATTTCCTTTTTTGGTTTCAATCTCATTGGAATCAAGGGTTACAAGGCCTATGATATATTTTTACTAATTGTAAGTTTTATGTTTAACGTACTAATTATATGGTATGCATCGGCTCGATTATTAATATAAACTTTTTTAAATTTTTTAGCAGATACTATGTTTAATAAAAAATATATATTAAAAAAGAGGAAAAAAAATGAAGAATAAATTGGAGGGTTCCTAATGATTATCTTAACGAGGTTATCTGGTTTTCTATATCTCCTTATCTTGGTTTTACAAATTGCAATGGCAGCATTTGGATATATATTAGAACCAACACCAAAACATTATGAATCAGATTATAAGCTACAAAATTTTAACAAAGATCCAAAAAAGTTTAAAACTGGTGTCGGGATAGCACTCATAGAACACTTTTGTGTAATTACACTAGCTATAATGTTGTTTATTGTAATTAGCCCATATAATATACTACTTGGAATTGTTTTGATAATCTTTCGAGTAGCAGAAGGCTCGATCCAAGTCTATATTGAAAAAGATTATTGGGGACTCCTTAATATAGCAAGAAGATATTCAACAGCTAGTGTTACGGAGAAAGATTCATTGATGGATTCATATCAAAACATTCTCCAAACAAAAAGCTATAGATTCGCGTTTGCTATGATCGGTTGGTCAATTGGAACACTTGCATTTTCAATTGTGTTAGTTACTTACGGATTAGCAATCCCCTTTATTGGATGGTTAGGATTAGCTACCAGTATTTTGATTGGTTTCGCTAATGGGATGAAACTTGTAAAACCTGAAGTTAAGGCCTATGAATCTTTGTCATCATTTAGTGGTATATTAGCAATTTTATTTGAAGTACTTATCGGAATAGCGCTTATGTTTTTTCCACCCATTATCCCATAGCTAATACATTACAACTCATGAGAGGAAAAAAATTACTCAATTAATTATTTAGTAAGCACAAAGCCAGCAAATAAACAAATTTCAAAAAAAGAGAGATAATTATGAAAGCGATTATATGGACAGAATATGGGCCACCAGATGTACTTAAACTCAAAGAGGTAGAAAAACCTAGTTCAAAGGATAATGAAATATTATTAAAAATTCATGCTACATCAGTAACAATGGGCGATTGCGAGATGCGAAGTCTCAAATTTTCTCGCTCCTTGGCTCTCTTCATGAGATTGTATAATGGCTTAAGAAAACCAAGAAAAATCACAATATTAGGACAGGATGCAGCCGGAGAAATTGAAGCCGTAGGTAAAGATGTAACATTATTTAAGAAAGGTGACCAAGTTTTTGGGTCTACTGGGTTCAAAATGGGCGCATATGCTGAATATCTATGCCTTCCTGAAAAATGTATGATGGCACTAAAACCGACCAATATGAGCTATGAGGAAGCCGCCGCAGTACCTCTTGGAGGTCTTAATGCACTATATTTTCTTAAAAAAGCAAATATCAAAAGTGGAAAAAAGGTTTTAATTAATGGTGCAGGTGGAAGTATAGGTACTTTTGCGGTTCAACTTGCAAAGTCATTTGGGGCTATAGTGACTGGCGTGGACAGCACAGATAAATTGGAAATGCTACGTACCATTGGAATTGACCATGTAATTGATTACACTCAAGAAGATTTCACCAAGAAGGATGAGAGCTATGATGTTATTTTTGACGTAGTACGCAGGAGTTCGTTTTCAGGTTGTATAAGGGTGTTGAACAAAAACGGAATCTATCTTCAAACTAACCATGGGATTTTAAGGAGAGTTAGAGGACGATTGACTTCACTTAGAAGTAGCAAAAAAGTAATTAGTGGGGCAATATCAGAAAGAACAGAAGATTTAATGCATCTCAAAGAGCTTATTGAGGCTGGTAAGATCAAATCAGTTATAGATAGAAGTTATGCACTGGAACAAACTGCTGAAGCTCATAAGTATGTTGAAACGGGACAAAAAAAGGGGAATGTAGTAATAGTTATAAAACACAATAAGTTGGAGGAATAGTTATGAATTCTCTAATAGTTTTATATTCATATCATCATCATAATACTGAGAAGATTGCTAATGTCTTCGCAAAAGTTCTTGATGCTAAAATAAAAACACCACAACAAATAGATCCTGAAGAGTTTCAGGAGTATAGCCTAATAGGTTTTGGTTCAGGGATATATAGTGCAAAACACCATAAACTTTTACTTGACCTTGCGGATACTCTTCCCCAAGCTCCCAACGAGAAAGCATTTATTTTTTCAACTAGTGCATTAACAGGAGAAAAGAAGATGGCTGAAGATCACTCGTTGCTTAGGGAAAAACTAAAATCAAAAGGTTATATAATCGTTGGTGAATTTCAATGTAAAGGTTTTAACATTAATAGTTTCATGAAATATTTTGGAGGAATGAACAAGGGAAGACCTAATGCTGAAGATCTCAAAAATGCAGAAAATTTTACTCAGAAACTTAAGCAGAGCCTGGAATAGTAGTGGATCTTGTACAGATTAACTTTGAAGAGCTTATTTTAATGGTATAAATAAATTATTTTTATACGCTTCATGCACCATGAAATAAGCTTCCTGATCTGAAACATTCATTTCTTTCGTAAGAATGGAAACGATTTCCGCAGGATAGAAACCCTCAGATCTAGGTATAAAGTCGTTTAAAATAGCTTTAAATGATTCAGAAACATCATATGTATTTAATTGCTTTAAATTAATGGTACATTTTTTATTTAGGTTCATATTAAGACCTGTTTCAATTGTATCCTCAAAATCTTTGAAAACCTGGAGGTCTCCATCGAAGCTTTTTAAATCATCAACATGCTTAGTTTCATAAGCCCTTAAAACTTGTCCACACTGTTGTTTTATTAAGTCTCCAAGACTTTTGTAAGAAACTAAACCTAATCTAAGATATTCACCATCCATAAGGGTTATAGTAAATTCATTATATTGAATAATATTATCTCCGCCTTCACCACGAACTTTTAGACCCATTTGATTAGCAAGTTCATTTTTGAAACTTCCTATAGCAGATATAAAACCAGAGAATAAATTTTCATCCAATCCGATACCACCATGAAGGGCAATTTTAGAAAGACATAACCCTGATTCATTGTGTATGGCCAAAATTGTAATAATACTAGTAATATCTTTAAAGTATTGTGCATCTGATAATTCTTCTTTAGTTAAATCTCTTGATTTTTGTATTTCGCCCTTATTTGATCCCCTCCGAATCAGAATTCCAGTAAGTATAATTGCCAATACTGCAACGATACTAACAATAATGATTACAATTAACTCAAGGGAAGGGGGTTCATCACCAGGGGTTTGGGAGCCATCAGGCGTGTGGGAAGTATCTTTTATTATGAGTACAGAATTAGAACCTGTTTTCCATGCAATATCTCGAGCATAAAAGGAAATATTTACATAACCATCACTTAATGTACTCCACGTGTCTTGGTCAATTGTACCGTTTTCTGTAAAGTAGTATTTTATACTGCTATTATTTATTGTATACCACATGTAATAAATATAAGTTTCATTGACTAATACGTTAAATTCAGGAGCATTATTATCATATTTACCTGAAGTCGGAGTATTGATGTTAATAATGGGAGACCAATTATCCACAATAGGAAGACTGTCATTTGCATTAGCCGGACCAGAAATATTAAAGGGAATATCACCAATGTGATCGTTATTTAAATCTAAACCAGTATAATTATCCCAATAATTCCCAACCATTGTATTATTCCAAAAGGTTGCTGATCCGTTATCAAAAGCATGAAATGTGTTTGAAATGAAGGAATTTCTATAAAATAAATTATTAATATCAGAAGGATCATAAATGTACACTCCAAAATTATTATTATCTTTAATTATATTATCGTGAAATTCATTATCATCACAATTTATATGTAATCTTATTGCATAATTTCCTGTATTATTGAAAAAATTTCGAGCTATTTCACCTCCATCACATCCACTCATATAAATTGCTGAAGAACCACCTGAAATTGTATTACCATTGATTTTATTCTGATAAGCATTTACCATGTACAAACCACTACCGCATTCTCTTATTTGATTATTAATTACTAAATTCTCATCAGAACCAACCAATAATATTACATAACTATTAAGATTCTCAAACAAATTTAACGAAATATTATTTTGTTCGCAAAAACTTGCTACTCTAATTCCATAATCTTGTTGAATTGTGGCTGAATTTTTGATTGTGTTATTATTTATCAAATTCTCTCTACAATAATAATCAATATGAATTCCATAAATATTATTATCATATATCATATTATCCAGAATTTTATTGTTATCACAATAATATCTAAGATATATTCCAGTATCCTGGAGATTTGTACCATCATTCTTTATTGTATTCCCAAGAATTTTATTATCATTACAATATGAAGATAAATTAATCCCGTACAACCCATTATTAATTAATTTATTTTTTGAAATGGTATTATTAACACAATTAAACATGCTAATTCCTGAGTCTAAGTTGTCTAAGAGACTATTATTAATTATAGCCCCCTTATTCGAATTTTCTAATTTGATTCCCTTATCAGCCCCAAAAATAGTAACATTGTTAATTTTAAAATAAACATTAGTGGAATTCTCAATCCAAATGCCACAACCTGTTGGAGAGTTGCTTGCATTAATTATCATGTTTTCAATTAAATAGGGATCCCCCCATATACCTGAACCAGAACACCAATCAGATTGATTAGCAACGGTCCAATTTAAATCGGTAATATGAATAAATGTAAAGTTATCCCAATATCCCGCTAACTTTAAATTAGGTGTTCTAATTTTTAAATTCTCTTGAGCTGTGTCATTTGGATCTTCAATATTAATTTGTATAGAAATTGTAAAAATCGTCAGAAATAGTATTAGAAATGCAATAAATGGTTTCATTTTTGTTTTCACTATAAAATACCCCTTTATTCCCTAATGAATGATAAAATTATTCTATAAAAAATATAAAGTTCATAAATATAGGTTTTTGTTTTTTCAATTAAATAGAAAATTTTCTATTAGAGATGAGTATTTCGGGAATATGCACCTAGTGCCGAAAGAAAAAATAAATGAGTGAGCAGGAAAAACTATTAAAGTTATTAGATTCATATGATGTGATACACAAATAAAAAAAATAGTTAGATTATGGAAGAACAAAAGATAATTGAAACAGAAAATCTTAGAAAATATATTAATAAATTAGATATTGATACTTTTGGTATTGCTGACATGCTTTTTTTAAAGGAAATGGAGACTGGTCTTCCTACAGATGTAAAGAAATTCGTAGATGTGTTTCCTTATGCGATTGTATTGGGAGCTCAATATGGAAAGTTAGGGAAAAAAGCATCTGGAGGCGAAACTGCACTATTTTTAGAAAAAGCTGCCTTTTCAATAATGGAATATTTAGAAGATAAAGGTTATAAACAACTTATTATTCATACTGAAGACGAATTTGATCCTATTAATCGCTTAGGATTTATGTCGCTTAAACTCTTAGCAAAAACGGCTGGACTTGGATGGCAAGGAAGGTCATTATTAATTGTATCTCCAGAATATGGTCCTTTACATCGTCTAATTGCTATTTTGACCGATATCCCGCTTCAAGCAAACAAAGTAATTAAAAATGAATGTGGTGACTGCCGAAAATGTATAGAAGCTTGTCCTCAGAATGCTCTTACTTTTAATAATTTTAAAGATCATCCTCAACATAGGGAGGATGTATTGAATATTAAGTCTTGTTTGGGAGATAATGGATGTATGATATGTATTTTGTCCTGTCCTTGGTTAAAAAAATCTTAATATTTTAAAAAATAATTTTATTCAAACTATACATGAGATTATATTATCTAATGTATAATGAATTACCTGATTAATGATGATTTATGACAAGAATTAAATAGAAATCATTAATGGTGAGAATTTTTAAATGCTTTTGCGCAATGTATACAGCAAAAATTCAATTCTTTACCCTTAATTGTTTCAACATGAAAATCTTCATAAAGTTTAACACCACAGCTAGCACATACTTTCAATTTTGATTCTATAGCTGCTTCAATTAAGTTACTAAAGCGCTGAAAAATGTTATCAATAAACTCTTTTCCCGATGTGGTTAATTGAAATCCTTTTGATTTTTTTGATTTTGGATTAGGAGTGGGAATTATATATCCTTCTGATTGGAGCTTATTTAAAAAATCATATATATAAGTTGGGCTTGCCGTCTTCCCTAAATCTGATTCAAGCCGCTTTATAATATAATATCCCGTGACTGACTTTTTAGATTTTAATAATGTTAAAGTATAAAACTTTGTTAGGTTTTGGATTTTAATACTATCACTCAATTAATGAACTCCTCCATTTCATAATCTTAGGATATTAATGGAAAATCCCTATATTAATAATAGCTTTTATAATTTATAAATATATATTTTATAATAACAATTCTTAAATATATACTTTAACATATATATCCCAAAATAATAATAAAATAAAAATTGATGAAAAAATGATATTTGATACTTTTTATGATGGAGATTTTCATGTGATGGATTGGTGGTTTAATTTATTTGGACCATATTCATGGCTTATTATGGCATTAGGAATGGGGTTTTATATCGCATTAAGCATCATAATTGCCTATTATGTTCATAAAGACGCTATAAGAAGAGGAATTGTTAATTCTGAAGTATGGTTAATAATTGCTTTGATTTTTAATGTACTAGGTTTATTACTTTATCTTCTTGTAAGAGGAAATTACAGTAAACGGATTTCAAGTGAAAAAAGTAAGCAATAATAAAAATAGGGGATAAGTTTATGATATTAGATTATAGTCATGATTATATGAATCAAATGATGGATTGGGGTTCAAATGGATGGATCATCTTAGTTTTAGGCGGTGCCATTTTTCTTTTATTTATTATAATTCTTTTATATTTTTTGTCTCGAGGACGTAATCATCAAGAGAATTTCCCGAATAATAAGCAAGATATAATTTATAATAAGAATGAACTGTTGAACATTCCAAATAGTTATAGCTCTAGACCAGTCAAGGATAATGTAAAAAGTGATTATGATGCTGTTAATTATTGCCCTGCTTGTGGAGAAAAAATAAATGGAACAGAAGTAAAATTTTGCCCTTTTTGCGGAGCTCGAATTTTATGATTAATATCATCAATTAAATTATTCTTTTTTTATATGTACTTACATTCTGAAGCTAAGACTAGCTAAATTTTAGATTATAAAAAGCCAAAATCTAATAGAGTTTAAAATTAATATTTTAAAATAAAAATCTCAGAATCCTTAATTTTTTTCCTTCTTGGGATAAAAATAGACATAAAATCCAAAAATAATGCTATTAAATGTTAAAAAAACCCATAATATTAATATGAAAAAGAATTCAAAAGTACCCAGTTCAAGACTAAAATAACAACCTATTAAGAACTAATCCCAATTTTTAATTATCCTCCGTTATTAAAAAAAAAATATTAGGGTAGAGCACATCACACATTGAGTTTCAAATGTATATTCTCTGCATTCTACTATTTCTTAGATTAATATTCGTTATATTCTACATTTTATCATGCTCGTGCATGTGTTCCATTTCTTTTTTGTGTTCATGTTCATGCATATGTTTCATTTCTTTTTTGTGTTCATGCTCATGCTCACTTTCTTCATTCTCATGACAATCCATAAGTTTTCCCTTTTTTTAAATTAAATTCTATTTAATATATATTTCATGATATATACTAATACGTATATATTTAAATGTATTTCTTTAGTTTAATAACTTCTTTAAATTAGTTTCATAACAGTAAATTCTTTTAAAAAACCTGCTCAAAAACTTAGAAAAGTAATCGAGGAGGTTGGATTGGATTAAAGGGACTATTGAATTTTAAATATTATGAATTATAAATAAAAAATTTATAATCCTTCTTAAAAAATACTAGATATAAGGGAATTTGATGAAAAGGATGAAAATTAATAAAGTTAAAGATAAAAAACAAGATAAAACCAAATTATTATCAGATAAAAAAAGTATAAGAAACGACTCTCATAATACCCATGATATGAGCGAAATGGGGCATAAAGGAAAAATAGACCAATCTACTCACCATAGAATGATGATAAAAGATTTTCGGCGAAGATTTTATGTCTCGTTAATCGTTACCATACCGATTTTGATATTATCTCCTACTATTCAAGGATGGTTAGGATTGAATATCGTTATTCCCGGTGTGGATTTTATTCTACTAGCTATGGCGTCATTCATTTTCTTTTATGGTGGATGGCCCTTTCTTAAGGGAATTGTAAATGAGTTAAAGAAAAAGTCACCGGGAATGATGACCTTGATTGCGGTAGCTATTGCAGTAGCATATTTTTATAGTACAGCTACTATATTTGGATTGGAAGGAGATCCATTTTTTTGGGAATTAGCGACTTTAATTGATATTATGCTTCTTGGGCATTGGATTGAAATGAAATCCGTTTTAGGAGCTTCTAGAGCTTTAGAAAAATTGGTAGAATTAATGCCATCAACAGCTCATTTAATAAAAGATGAAGAGATCGTTGACGTAGGACTTAGTGAACTGAAAAAAGGAGACATAGTTTTAATAAAACCTGGTGAGAAAATACCCTCCGATGGATCGATTATAAAAGGCTCGAGTTTTATAGATGAATCCATGTTAACGGGAGAATCTGTACCAGTTGAAAAAGAAAATGGAGACTTAGTTATTGGAGGATCGGTGAATGGGGATGGTTCCCTTGAAATTCAAGTAGAAAGTACAGGAGAAGATTCCTATTTGTCAAAAGTTATCAATTTAGTAAGGGATGCCCAAGCATCCAAATCAAAAACTCAACGACTTGCTGATAAAGCGGCATTTTGGCTTACGATTATAGCTCTTACGGTAGGATTCACCACACTTTTTACTTGGTTATCGTTAGGAAAATCTTTTAATTTTTCAATTGAAAGAATGGCAACAGTAATGGTTATTACCTGTCCACATGCTCTTGGACTAGCAATTCCTCTAGTTGTTGCAATTTCAACATCAATCTCAGCAAAAAGTGGATTATTGATAAGGAATCGAACTGCATTTGAAGCTTCTAGAAAAATTACTACTATAGTATTTGATAAAACTGGAACATTAACAAAAGGCACTTTTGGTGTAAATCTTGTTCAATCATTTGACAGTGATTATGATGAAGAGAAAATTATTGAAATTGCAGCTTCTTTGGAGCAAAATTCTGAGCATCCAATTGCGAAGGGAATAGTTGAAAAAGCACATGTAATGAATCTTACCTTACAACAACCTTCAGATTTTAAAGCTATCAAGGGTAAAGGCGTTGAAGGAAAGATTAATGGAAAACTAGTTAGTGTAATTAGTCCAAACTATTTAAAAGAACTAGATATAATCATCCCAGAAAACTTGAAGAGAGGCCCTATAGATACTGTGGTATTTATTCTTCTGAGTGAAAATAAATTAATTGGTGCTATTAGTCTTTCTGATCAAATCCGTGAAGATTCTTTTGAGGCTATTAAGAATTTAAAATCTATGGGTATTAAATGTTGGATGTTAACTGGTGATAATAGGAAGACTGCTAAAGCAGTTGCAGAGGAATTAAATCTTGATGGATATTATGCTGAAGTTCTTCCTCATGAAAAGTTAGAAAAAGTTAAAGAGTTGCAATCTAAAGGTGAATTTGTTGCTATGACTGGTGATGGAATTAATGATGCTCCTGCTTTAGCTCAAGCTGATGTAGGAATTGCAATTGGATCTGGTACTGATGTTGCTGCTGAAACGGCAGACATCATTCTAGTAAATAGTAATCCAGAAGATGTAAATTCTCTCATTGGATTTGGAAAAGCAACTTATAGTAAAATGATTCAAAACCTAATTTGGGCAACAGGCTATAACATATTTGCAATTCCACTTGCCGCAGGAGTTCTAATTAGTCTCGGAATATTAATTAACCCTGCAATCGGGGCAATTCTTATGTCTTTAAGTACAATTATCGTTGCAATAAATGCCCGATTTCTAAAGTTAAAGAAATAATCAATTTTTTTCCTTAATAATTCTTTAAATTTTACTATTAGAAAGCCTTAAATAGTCGAAATTGATATTAATCCCCACAGCAATATCTAATTAAAATATAGCAAGTTAATTTTAATAAGAGAGGTGAAATCACAAATGGTATATTTCTTAACTGTAATCTACTTTCCCGGAGAGAAGGCAGAACAAATAGGTAAAGTTTTACCAAAATTACCAAAACTTCCCGATTTTGTTAAACCCCCCCAAATTTTTGCTACAGTTTCTAGTGATAATGGACAAATTAAAGCATATGGAATTTATGAAGTTGATGATAATAAATCTCATGAAGGATACGTTGCAATTGCAAAACGTTTAACGGGCTATTTTGAAATAGAAGGAGTACAATATAAAATAGAACCTTTAATGACGCTACGGGAAGCATTAGCTATCATAGGACTCGGATAAAATTTCCATAAATTTTTCATATAAACCATTTAATTAACTTTTTTTTTATAAATTTATTTAATGGTAAGCTCGGTATTATCGGCCTTTACCCATAATCCTGAAATTGATAAATCTTCATTATTTTAAAATATAAAAAAATAAAATTTTTACATTTATAACTTCAATCTCTTGGTAATATTCCACCAATAACTCCTAATATTCCTCCAGCAAGTAATAGATAATTCCCTAGTGATACAGAAGCTCCATATCCCATTGGTCCAATTATTATATTGAGGGGAAATCCACCTAAAGTTTCACTTGAAAATGGAGCAATATAATCTATAACATTTGGAGGAACATTGAAAGGACCAGAGATAATAGCAAGTGCCATCGCGATCGGCATAATAGCTCCAATTATAGGAATTACTCGGTTTTTTACACCGAGTAAGATTAGAATACCCGAAAATAGAAAGAATATAAGACATCCTCCTACAATATAAAGAACAAAGCCAGGTACTCCTGATCCCCAACTAGCAGCAATAGATTCTGCATTTGCAAATGTTTCTGGTAAACTCATAATGATCCCTATACCATGCCCATAGTAAAGAGTGCCAGTTATATCAACTACAAACCACGCAAAGACAAAGGTTGCAAGTAGAGTTATAATTCCACCTATTAAACTTAAAAGTTTTCCTAATTCCATTCTTGTTTCACCTATTCTTTTTACATTTAATTAAATAACAGGTGTTATATTACACCTTAAAATATTTACTTAATAAACTTTCTTTTTTTAATTTATTATCCAATATATTCAGCAATAATTAACTATAAATAAATGATAAAAGAATATTGTTATAATTATGAGTGAAATTCAAGAACAATCCGAATCTACTACGGAATTTCGACTATCAAAAAAGAAATTTCTATTTAATTTAATAAAATTAATTCCAAAGATGAGAAGGATAAGGAAACGGGTTGAAAGAATTCTAAGTGATACTAAAGTACCAACTCTTGACGTTAAAGCTCCTTCTGCAGAGACTATTCAGAAAGATTTAGAAGATATTTGTAAAGTTCCACATCGAAGAATTGGCACTAATGAAGCTCATCAAATTGAAGATTTTTTATTAAGCAAATTAAAAGAATTTGGTTTAGAATCCTTAAAAAAAGAACCTATTGATGTAATTAATTGGACTGCTTCAAAATGGAAATTGCTTGTATCATCAAACGGAAACCAGATTGAAATTCCCTGCTTTTATGTTCTTAACACTGGTTTTACAAATGGTGAAGGGATAACAGCACCTTTAGTTTATGTTGGTACTGGTCAAATAAAGGATTTTAAGGGAGTTGATGTTCAAGGTAAGATTGTTGTGGCTGACATTGAATGTCCAACTTTACCTTTAGGAAAATTGATAAAGTTAGCAAAACTGTATTATGTTTCTGATCCATCAAACTCAATTGATACAACTACTAAACTTATATTGACCTTTGTGTTGTCGAATATGCCTCCACAGGCTTTAGGTGGGAAAAGAAGGGAAGATTCGGTTTATTGGCGGGCATTTGATAGAGGTGCTCTAGGTTTAATATTGATTTTAAGGGATTATCCGTCAAATATTAATAGCCACTGGGGGCCATATGATGGTGTTATGAAACCGATTCCTGCATTATATGTTGGCAAATATGATGGAATTAAAGTTCGAGAATTAACTCAAGAAAACAGCTCTCTTGGTACAATTATTCTCGAAGGAGTTCAAGAACCTGCTATAGCACATAATATATGGGGTATCTTACCTGGAAGATCAGAAGAAATGATTATGATCTCCAGTCATCATGATTCAGCATTCAAGGGTGCTTCTGAAGATGGTACTGGAGTCGCGATGGTCTTAGCTCAATTAAGAGCATGGTCAAAAGTTCCAAAAAATGATCGTCCAAGATCGTTATTATTTTGCTTATCTGCAGGACATCTATATGGTGGAATAGGCGCCGAAGCATTTGCCCGTAAATATAAAAACAGCTTCTTGAAAGACGTACTTGTAGACGTCAACTTAGAACATATGTGTGCAAAAGAAGTCGAAGAAGATCCTGAAACTCACAATTTTAAGTTTACAAATAATTTAGCAATGGGAGCGGTATTTCTTTCACAAAATGAAAATTTAGTAGCACCCGTAGTTAAAGTTTGTAAGGATTACAATATAGACAGAATGATGTTAATTCCGGATAACTTTTTTGCAACACCTCCAATCGGAGAAGCAGGGCATTTTGTAACGCAAGCAGATTTAAAAGTAATTCATTGGATTAGATCTCCCTATTATTTATTGACCGCAGAAGATACACTGGATAAAATTAATATGGATAAACTTAATTCTACTGCCCAATGTATCACTGAATTAATTAATTTACTAATGATTCTTCCAAAAGAAAAATTTTAATAGAAATTTTCAAGACATAAAGGTTTTAAATTGATTTTGATTAGTAATAAATATTTTTATTACAATGAGAAATTATGAGTAAATATTTCAAGAGATCTAATATTATATATTCAATTTCTATATGTATTTTGTTTATTCTGACCCTTCAATATTTTATTTCTTTTAGAAATTCAAATTTGGCAAGCCTAGAAAACAATTTGAAATTAAACGTATCAGAACCTGATTATTGGCCAACATCGGGTTGGATAACTTCCTTACCAGAGACTCAGGATATGTCTTCAAAAAAATTGGAAGCAATGGAGAATTATATAGAAAATCAGAACATAGATCATTATATTGATTCCTTATTAATTATAAGGAATGGATATCTTGTATATGAATCATATCCTTCAGATATGTATGACGCGAATGATCGTCATCATATTTATTCATGTACGAAAGTATTTACTTCAGCTCTTATTGGCATTGCCCTAAATGAAGGTTATATTACTGGGATTAATGATTTTGTCATTGATTATTTCCCAAATAAAACGTTTGATAACATGGATTCTCGAAAGGAAGCAATAACGATTAAACATTTATTAACTATGACTTCCGGATTAGAATGGACAGATGATATCAATTACTATCTGTTGGCTCACTCTACTGATTGGGTTCAATATATTTTGGATCAGCCTATGGTATCTGAACCCGGGGAGATATGGAACTATAATACAGGCAATTCTCACTTATTATCAGCCATTATTGACCAAGAAACCCCAAGTGGAACTTCTGCTTATGCTAAAACAAAAATTTTTGATCCCTTAAATATTACAAATTATTCATGGAATTTAGACTATCTAGGAATTCCAATAGGAGGGACTTTATTATATCTGACCCCAAGAGACATGGCGAAGTTTGGATTTCTATACCTTCATAAAGGTAATTGGAATGGTACTCAACTTATTCCTTCTAGCTGGGTTGTTGAATCTACTACATCTTCTGAGGATGTTGACTTTGATAGAGGTCATGGAACTGGATATGGATACAAATGGTGGATCTATAAATGGGCTAATGCTTACACTGCCCGGGGGTCTTTTGAGCAATATATTGCAGTAATTCCGGATTTTAATTTAGTAGTAGTGTCTACTGGAAATAACTATTTTCAGTTTATCAGATTGTTGGTTAACTATATCCTTCCCTCTGCTGGTTTTTATCCTAATTTAAACGTTATCTTAATTATTTCCCTTAGTATTGGTTCAGCTGCTTTAGTTGTAGTTATAGGATTCATCTATTATCGCTTTCGTAAAAAGAGAGTAAAAGAAAATACATCTAACTAATTAATTTTTTACACTTTTTTTCATGAATATTTATTCGATATTCTTAAATATTCTCAAAAATAATTTTATTTAGTTAAGGATAATGAATAATTATTCTAAAAAGAAAAAAATTGAGCTGATATAGAAATTGAGAAGTTATCAAGAAATAATAAAAGGAGATATTTTTGATAAGAAAGATTCCTACATTGTGAGTGGTAAACATACTAAAATGTGTTGGGGTTGCGAGACTAAACATAAGGAAGGTTACATGGTTAGAGATGTCTCGAAAATGCGAAGTATTTTCTTCTGCCAAGATTGTTATGACAAATTGAATTCGTAAAAAGTTATTTAATTTTAATAAGCATTATATAGTTTCTTTAGCAATTTGGGTTTGATGATTTCTTTTTTTGAACGTGAAAATATCCGTAACAAAAGAATCCAAAACCCTCTCATGAGAAATAATAATCATTTGAGATGTATTAAGGGTATTAAAAATTTCTTGCATTCGATTAACCTGTTGTTGACTGAATCCATCGGTGGGCTCGTCTAATATTAATAAATCTTTTGTTTTAATCTCTTGATATCTTTCATTTATTATTTTATTTAATCCCAATCTATAAGCTAAAGAAATCGCACTTTTTTCTCCTCCTGAAAGATCATGAAAAGGCGAGTCATGACCGTTAACATTGATTAAAGGTTGAAAATCATCGGGGCGGATCTCAACTTCTATATTTCCTTCCTCGATAAGGATATTAAACCATTCTTTAAAATATAAATTGAAATCGTTAGCACTAGAAACCATTATTTCTCTTTCAATGTCTCTTAATAATGTTGGGAACTCTTGGATTAGCCAATTTCGTATATCAGTCAAATATACCAGTTTTTGATTTAATCTTTTTTTAAGTGCTATATTAGATTTTATCTGATCAATTTCTTGTGTCAAAAATTCAATAACTTTCTCTTCAGCACTTAATTTTTTTTCTAATTCACTTTTCTCGGAATTGAGTTTATCCACTTTTTCTTCTACGCTTTTTACAGTATCACTAACTTCTTTCTCTAACTTTCTTAAGCTTTGAATATCAGGGGCTCTAAAAGCACTTAATATCTCCTTTAACTCTTTCTGTAATTTTTCAATTTTTATAGCTAAATCTCTAAGCTGTTGTTTAAGATCTTTTTCTTGTTTCTTACTTGTTTCAAGTAACTTTTCGTATAATTCTTTTTTTTCTTTATTTATTTTATATTCTTGATAATCATGAAAATCTTCTTCTAATTTATTAATTTCTTTTGATAATAAATCCAATTCTTTTGAGATTGAATCTTTAGTTATATGTGCTTCATTGAGCTCTTTTCTAAATCTCTCTTCTTCATGAATTTCTTGTCCACATAAAGAACATTTTCCTTGTTCTAATAATTTATCAACATCTTTTATTTTTTGCACTATTACAGCTTTATTTTTTTCTTTGCTTGAAATATGTTTTCTTAATTCCGAAATTTGCTCGTTAAATTGTTTTTCATTTAATTCTACAGATAATTTTTTAAGTATAATTTTCCCTACATCATTTTCATACATTTTAATATTATTTTGAACAGTGTCAAGTTCTTTAATACTTTTTTTCCTTAACTCTTGACTTTCTTTGTATAAACTTTCTTTATTCTCTAATTCTATTATTTTTTTTGCGAAATCTTCTTTTTTCAATCTTGCTTTTATGAGATCTTGTATGGTATTGTCAATTTCTTTTTGTTTGAATTCCCTATTCTTTTTCAAATCATTAATTTTTGATTTTTGATTTTTTAATTCCATTTCTTTTTCAATGATTAATTCCTCAAGATTTTCAAATTGGTTGAGTCTAAGGCTTATTTCTTTAATTTTATCTCTTAAATAATCTGATATAATATTTATATTTCTTAAAGAAATCTCATATTTCTCAATACCAAAAACATCCTTGAGAATTTCAAAGCGAGTATCTGGATTCGCTTCTAAAATTTCCTTTACGGATTCTTGAGGTGTGTATACTGTATATCTAAATAAATCGATACTTTTAGCTCTTTCATATCTTGGGATCGAATAATTAAGAATTTCTAATATTTTTCTCCGTAAATCAGTAGCAGCAAATGAAATCTTACTCCCATTTATGGATAATGAACCTTTTGTTTGAGAAATCTGACCTTTACTATTTTTTGAAAGACCTCTTTCTATCGTATATCGATTCTCATCGATTAAAAAAGTGAGTTTTACAAGAGCTTTATTTTCACCACGTCTTAAAAGGGAATCACCGCTTAAATCTGCACTTGTTAATATTCCAAATAATGCGAATTCTAATGCTTTCAATACTGAAGATTTACCACTACCAATATCTCCAAAAAAGAGCATTGTTGTTTGAGGAAAAGGTATTGTTAAGTTTTTGATACTTCTAATATTATTAATTATAATTGATTCTAAAATCAAATTTACTCCTCCTCGTCAGTTATGTCGAAAGTAGTGAGAAACTTTTGTATTAAATCATCATTATATTCTTTAACTTTCTGTCCTTCTTCTCTTTCATCACCTAAAGCTTCTAATATTTCGTGAATTCTCGTTTCCATAATCTCCTTGGAGATATTTTTAATTTTTGTTTGTTGAGCATGTTCATGAATTAATATCTTCTCTATTTCTTTGTTTGTTTTTCCTACAACAACACTTTTGGATCGATATTCTCTTGAAGAAAGTGCATTTTTATTCAATAAAACCTCTATAGCACCCTTCTCAAAAAAATATTGTTTAATCTCATTAGTTTTAATTTCATAAGCTTTTCCAGAGGATAAGGTACCTTTTATTCTGATGGTAACTATTTTATCCTTAACATTCAAACTTGATATTGATTTTTTAATATGATCAAGAGCTTCTTTAACATTTTTATTATTACAATCAATCGAAATTGAGCAGATTTCCTTCACTTTAAGTGGAACAAACTTAACGTGTAGATTAGAAATCTTTAGATTCTCATCCAAATCTCCAGAAACTAAACAAAAGCCACCATATTGATAGTTTTCAAGTTCTCGAAAATCCGTGGGATACATAGATCCAGGATAAATTACATTATTCTTCTCAGTAATGTTAAGTGGTTCTTCCTTCTCTCTTAATGTTTCAGGAACAGTTTTATGAAGATGTCCTCCAGCATAATAATCAAAACCTGTAGGCAATAACGATTTGGGAGCGGATTCCATATCTCTATATTCCTTAGGTTTTAATTCACTTAATAAAGTATGAAGTACAAAAATTTTGGCCCCTTTTTCACTTTGAAGATTATGTCTAATTAAATTATTATAATCCTCTATCTCTAAGCTCCTTTTCCTTGCTCTTAAACCTGTTATCTTTATTTTAGTCTTAGGATCTTCTGTGAATATCAATTTTAACTTATCTTGACTGGTTATCTCGCCCTTTGAAACATCATTATATAATTCAGCGGAAACTAAAGGAAGAATCATGGTTTTATTGGAAGGAGAAAAATCATGGGATCCCATAATTCCATAAACAGGAATGTCATTATCTTTTAATTTTTTCAACTGTCTAACAGATAAGTCAACAATAGGGATACTAGGGTTGCTAACATCATACAAATCACCGCTTATTATGACAAAGTTGACTTTCTCTTTAATAATTATATCAATTGCTTGTTCAAATACCTCAAAACCCATTTGATTTAGGGTTTCATTTCGCCATGCTCCTAAATGACAATCTGCTAAATGAGCAAATTTAATCTTCATTTTTTTCCCTTGTTGTTCATCAAATAATTTAGTTTGCTGTGTTTTCATGAAAATCCTGGTGAAATTCTTTTAGTTTTTTTTGTAACTTGTTCTTTTTTAGCCCCCTTTATGAAATCTTCAAATAAGGGAATACTAATTGGAACTGCAAATTTAGTGAAAGTAGAAGTGACTATTGCTTCCCCTTTATCTAAACTTCCAATAGTTTGATAATCTTCAGATAAATCTTGTGCTGAGCTTTCAATTAAAGCTCTCCGCTCAGGGCCCATCTCATTTCCTAAGATGATCTTAGTATTCATATTAGCTAATATTTCACGGTCTATTACGCTAGGTAGTTGGGTAATAGCAATAAGTCCAATTTGAAATTTTCTTCCTTCACGAGCAATTTTTCCGAATACATTATCTATAGACTCTAATACTTTTTTTCCAATTACTCGTGGAGCTTCTTCTATTACAATAGAAATCACTGGTTTATCTTGTAATTGATCTTTAAATTTCAATCTTCTATATTCATTGAAAATACTTTCTACAATAATAGAAGCAATAAAGATTTCCTCAGAACCTTGAAATAATGACGTATCTATTATTACAGTTTTACCTTTTGTTAAAGAAGTTATTATATCATGTGTAATTTGTTCATGACCATCAAAAGTATGAATGCCATTTTCCAAGATATTTCCATCATCATCAGTAGTAATCCGTAATAGTAATCCAATTTTCCTTCTTAGAACTTCTATGGTATTAGGATGTATTCCTGACTGATTTCGACGTTCTTCAGTGAATTCATTAAACATTTCACGAATCCAATTTGTCTTATATGCTCTATAAAATGCAACGAGAGCCTGTATTTGAGGATCACTAAGTGTGATACTATCTATTATATGTCCAGGATTTATTAAATTAATATTAAACCGTAAATTAAAAGCGCCAGGTATTGATCTAATTGTATAGTAGTCTAAAAATTCATCTCTTTTAGGATGGTCTCGTAATCCTTTTTGAGTTATGCTTCCGTAATATTCATTGTGAGGATCAAATACTAACTTCCCACATTTATCATTTTCCATAAGATCATATAACATTACTTTCACTAAGTTTGACTTTCCCCTTCCTGTTGCTGCGGGTATTAAGATATGGTGCTTTAATACTTCTATCGCATCTAATTTTACCTCAATATCCATAATTTTAGAGCCAGAACGTACCTTCCCTAAGCTTAATGGTGCATCAAACTGCTCTTCCTTAAAAAACTGAAGATGACCATCTTCTAAATTATATATATCAGAAAAGAATTTTGGTAATTTCTTCGGTATTGATAACTCAAATTTCTTGGTTTCAGAATTTTTATTCACGGCTATTAATTCTCTTGCTTGAGCAAGAACATAATTTCTCAATTCAGGCTCATAAATTTTAAGATCAGAAGATTCCCTTTCTAATCCATATCCCGCCATGAGTTCTAACGAACTTTCTGGGATTTGAGAACCATAAAATAAATCTTTAATTTGGAATATAGAATAATTATCTTTATTTTCTCCAGCAACAAATAATTCTCCAAGCTCAAATTCTTTATCAGATTTCTGTCTTAATATTAATTTAACAAAAGTACCTGATACAAAACTACCAATTTTATCTCCTAAAACGCTCATTTTTTAATCTTTCACTAATTTTTTCTTATTGAATTTAATAAATCATGCGCATCAATAGATCTTATGCGCGGTAGTATAAATTTATCATAAATTTCTGAATCGAATTCAGACAATAGATGTACTTTTTGTGGTTCAATTTCTCTTTGACCTATTCTACATAATTGATCCACTTTTATTAATCCATATGGATAACCTGGAAACGATAAATCATTTGAGTTTAAAGCAATATTAGAGATTATTATCTCTTTTTCATGTTGGTTCAATTTATTAGATTGTTCCAGATATATATCAAACCTGAATGGTGAACGTGCATATTTATGTAGTTTTATAAAATAAACATCAGCTAAATTATCTGCTTTAGTTAATTTGTATATTGGGTGATAATACCATTCTTCTTCAGTAAATTTATTATTACCCACTATATCAATTAAAGAAATTAAAGAGTCTCCATTTTTTGTGATTAATCTACAGGATTTTGAAAGTCCTGTTACATAAACATTTTTTGTTTGAGCAACAGAATACAAATCTTTCACTATAAGAATTTCATTTTTATAGCCTGTTTGAAGGGATCCATCTCTAATAAAAATATCTCCACTCTCTAATTCATTATCAATAAATTTCATAGCGTAAGACCATTCAGCAAATCTCATTGCTACACCTCCAAAAATCTCTATATTAGGCATAAATCGAAAACCCATCATCATTCGAACTTCATCAATAGGGATTATTATTTCTTCTTTAGGTAGAAAATCATTAAATTTTGATTCTCTAGGAAATAAGTGCGTATTATAAGCCATTTTTCCGTCAGATAATGGTTGAAGGATCGTTGCGGTATAGAATTCTATTACTTCTGGAGTATTTGCAAGGTTGCATACCATATTATTTTCAAATTTTACTCCTGCAACTCTGCTTAAACTTATATTAAAATCTGCCCCGCTTAAAATCGAAGAAGAACCTCCATCTACAAACCCCAGTTTTCTGATATCATTACATTCCGGGATTCTAAAAAAGCGGTCTTCTGTAATATCAAAACTTACCTCATCATCTCCCTCAGAATACGGAACATCGTCCTCTGCTAATTCCCTTTTACAGCTTTGAATAAAATCAATGCATTCCTTCAATGGAGACTTTTTTTCCATAAAAATATAACTTATCTGTTTTTGTATTATAATTTTATTATAATTTAATTTTTAACAGTTTAATTTTATTAAATCCTTATTATGTCTTTTTACCATTTTAAAAGAATATAATCAATTAAGTAAATTGAGCTCGGAGTTTTTAAAAAAAAAAAGACTAATTTAGTTTTATGAATTTTAAAAAAATTCAGCAATGTAAAATCTTAAAAGTTGATTTATATAATTATCTTGCATACTAATTCCGTATAACAAGTTGAAAATTGGATGAAATCTAAATCTAAAGAAAAAATAATGGTTTTATTTATCATTTTTGCTTTTTCTTTTTTTATTAGCATCAGGCTGAATTTCAAAAGTGTTGAAATGAATACAGATATATCAGAAAATGAAACATTAAATATATCAGACATTTCAGGAAAAATTCATATTAATAATAATTGGTCTGATGCTAAGATAGCAGGAAAATGCACAGGATATGGTAATTCTACTCATCCTTATGTTATAGAAGATCTAATTATCGATGCAGAAAATATAGGAAATTGTATTTTAATTGAAAATACTAATGATTACTTTATAATTGAGAATTGTACTCTTTATAATTCAGATGATACATACATTATAACTCATGCTGGAATTACTTTAATTAATGTCACGAATGGTGTAATAACTAATAATACTCTTTATGATAACTTTGATGGAATTTATTTAAATTCAAGCACTAATGATATCATCATTGGAAATATAATTTATAATAGCATTAATGCCGATATTGAATTGTTATACTCTGGTGGCAATATAATATATCTTAACAGTTTTCAATCAACTCATATTGATATTTTTTATTTGTATTCAATTAATACTTACAGTTCGCAGAAAAAGCTAATTTATACCTATAATGGGAAGAATCACACTAATTTCCTGGGTAATTACTGGGAAGGATATAGCGGATTAGATGAGGATGACGATGGAATTGGAGACTCTCCCCATACTATTGTACCTTTTGAACCTGGACCCGGCAAATCTGTTTTAACGGACAATTACCCTTTAATAGAACCTCTATCAAACTATAAGATCATTGGATTTGCAGAAGAAAGTCCTGGAGCAATTCCTGGATACAATTCATTCTTATTTATTGGATTAATTAGTATTACTATAATATTTTTCCTTAAAAGTACTAAAAAAGGTCTAAAATTAAAATTTTAATTTTTTTTCTTTTTTTTTATTGAAAAGCTAACAAAAATAGAAATAAAGAATACAAACTAAATTAAAATTTTATTAAATTCATTTCCTAATTTTTCTGGAAGCTCTCCTAAATAGGAATTTGGTTCGGCAAATAGTAGATAAAAATATGGTTCAAATAGACCGTTTAAACTCGGGCCTACATTCGATTTATAAATATAAACCCAGATTTGCGTATTATCATATTCAGATTGGCGATAAATCCAATTTAAAGGAGAAATTTCGGGAATATTTCCAATATTTCTTAAAATTTCATGAATATTTTCTAATGAGTACTTTTTACCTATTACTGTTATAGGAGATAAATCAAATGAAGTTATACAAATTCCATTAAGCCCATAATTTTTCATCTCAAGTAAAAAATCATTACCGACATGTTTAATTTTACTTTTATGCCTACGTAATTGAATTTTTGCTTTAGCATCAGTTAATATATCTATTATTTTTTCTTCTTCTGAAGGTAGGATTTCCATAGATGAGTCGAGAGGGATTTTTTTAGTAATAATTGAATTATAAATCAAATTTATTTTTTCATGAAAAGATTTATGAAATAAATAAGGTTCCGTTTGAGCAGTAATTAAAACATTACCACTATAGTTGGTTTTAATTCTATTACTATTTGTGTTTTCATTCGAATTGAATTCAAGAACATCTATTTTTTTATCCATGCTATGTGCAAATTTAAATAATGCTGATACCAATCCTGCATGAAGTTCAAATGCATTGGCTTGATTAAAATTAAGATTCTGTTCGAGATTGCTTTTTGAGAAATCAAAAAATCTAAGATACAATTTAATTTTCTTTGGCGGGTCTTCAACAATTAAATGATAATAGGGAAATCCCTCACTTGATATAACAGAAAATGTATATATTGTCAACTTTTAGCTTTTTCTCTATATAATTATCTTTTTAACCAACTTCAATATATTAGTATGATTTTATAAAGTTTTGCTGCGAAATAATCAATCAAAGCAAATCTTAATGAGTTTTCCTTAATAAAACTGAAAATATATTAAATAAAAAAAGAATTTTTTATATGGTTTTTCTAATCATCTAGAAGGTCCTCTTTTCCTTCTTTAACTGCTTTTTTAAATCCTTTTTTAACACTTCCTTTTTTAACGCCTTTTTTTACACCTTTACCAATAGCTTCGCTTCCTGTAAGTTCCTCTGCGAGACCTCCAGCAACTTTAGCAAAACCTTTCTTGAATTTTTTACCAAGTCCACCCATAATATATCATCCTCTTTATTATAATTACAAATTAAAATTATCTTATTCAATAGTAATAGAAGTTCTATTTATATTTCTCTTTTTAATTAAACAAAAAAGCTGTTTTATAATGTCCAATTCTCCTTCTATAAAACATTAATTCTATAAGTTGATAAGAATTAATTGGATTATTATTACAAAGAAGGAATAAATATGTCTCAAAGTAAAATTTTAGAGAAAATTTATAAAAAATTGGATGAGAATGGTTATAAAGGGAAGATTATTTCTGCAAAACATATTCCAGACTTACAAAATGATATAAAAAAACATTATGAATTAAATCTATTTGACCCTGAATTTTATAACGAATTTAAATCTTATTTTGAATTTAAACCAGATGTAGATTTACCTGAAATTAATTCTCTTTTTATTCTAGCAATCCCACAACCACAATATGAGGCAATTTTCCACTGGAATAGTGAAAAAATTTCATTATTAATACCTCCTACCTATTTACATGGTCTAAGAATAATAAACCAAACTAAAGATCTTCTTAATATAATTCTTAATCAAGAAGGTTATAAGGTGGAATATGGTTTTCTTCCTGCTAAAACCTTGGCAGTCCGTAGTGGTTTAGCTGAATATGGCAGAAATAATATTACTTATGTGCCAGGAATGGGCAGTTTCCATCGTTTATTGGCATTTTATTCCGATTTTCCTGTTGAGTTTGATATTTGGCAAGAATTAAGGTTGATGGATCTATGCAAAGAATGTTCTGCTTGTATTCGTAGATGTCCAACAGGAGCGATCCCAAAAGATAGAATTCTCTTACATGCTGAACGATGTTTAACCTTCCATAATGAACACCCAGGAAATATACCTTTTCCTGAATGGATCGATTCTTCATGGCACAATTGCTTAGTCGGATGTCTTCATTGCCAGAAAGTCTGTCCAGCAAATAAAAAAGTAATTAATTGGACAGAACCAGGGCCAATTTTTAATGAACAAGAGATAAAGCAAATATTAAATGGCAAAACGGTGGAAGAACTCCAGCCAGAAACCAAAACCAAAATAGAAGAATTTGATCTTATAAATTATTATGAAGTTCTCCCCAGAAATCTAAGTGTTTTTTTAAATTAAATATTTAAAGTATTTTTTTATACTATCAAATCAACTGAAAGCAAATAATGTAAGTAGATTTAATATCAAAATAAAAATTAATTTAATTAAAAAAAATGGCACGTTTAGAGAAATGGATTGAGAAAGAGGGAGAAGATGTTCTTCGGGATATAGGAGTAAAAGAAAGCCAAAAAGTGTTAGATTTTGGATGTGGATCAGGAGTGTATTCTATAATTGCTTCAAAAATTGTTGGTAATTCTGGTAAGATTTATGCAATAGATTCTGATGAAAAAGGTCTGCTTGTTGATTTAATCGAAAAGGTAAAGAAAAAAAAAATCAAGAATATTGAGATTATTAAGACTTCGGGTGAGATAGATTTTAGATTTCCTAATGAAAGTATTGACGTAATTTTTATGTATGATATTCTTCATTTATTAAACGATGATGAAATAGATAAGCTAATCAAAGAATCCAATCGCCTTCTTAAAAAAGGAGGGTTTATTTCTTACCATGTGACTCATGTTGGAGAAGTTAATTTAGAGGAGATTCATAATAAAGTGAAAAATAATGGTTTTTCAATTAATAGAAAATTCAAAAAACCTATGTTTCACTGGGCTTGGATTGAAGATTCTACTATTTTTAATTATTATAAGGAATAAATTGAAGCTTCACTTTATCTATGGTAATCTTTTAATTATTTGTTTAAAATATAAATAGTCTTCTTTCTTAATCTGTAAATAATGTATCCTACTGAAATTCCCTATAATTTTAAATCAAATAACCCAATCGAAGAATATGCGGAAGTAAAACCAAGTAAAGTTCATGGATTAGGCTTATTTGCAAAGAAATTAATTCCAAAAGGTACGATATGGTGGCACGCTCGTCCGCAAGATGTATTAATAATAACTAAAGATCAATTTTTAAAATTAGATTCTTCTCATAAATCCGCTAAGATGGAAAATTTTATGAAAAGTCTCCTTACATATTCCTACTATGAAAGAGACCTTGATGCTCTTATTTTTTGCTTAGATGATTCGAGATTCGTAAATCATTCATTCGATGCCAATTCAGGAGCGTCTGAAGATGAAAATGGATTTTGTGCAGTAGCTCAAAAGGATATTAAACCTGGTGAAGAAATTACAGAAGATTATTCAAGATATACCATTTGTTCATGGTTAAAAAAGTATAAAGAGTATTTTGATCCTTGTTGTTGGTAATAAGAAAAGAGATACATTTTTGTCACATTTTTTATATATTAGCTTTTCTTAGTCAACCTTACTAATAATTTTAAAAGAAATCCAAAAATCTTTAAAAGGTGGAATGTGTAAGAAAAATGGCTGAAATTTCAAAAGAAGCGAAAATTGTATTTTTAATAAATATTATTGTTTGCTTTATCTTTGCTTTTTTCTTTTTTGGAATCCCAGAAATTTATTATGATTTAGTTGGCGGTGTTGGATTTTCTGCTGTTTGTTGGCGTCAAATAGGAGGAACAATTCTAATCCTTGGCTTATTTGGTATAATTGCTTTAATAAGAAAAGAATGGGAGCAAGTAAGAATATATTGGGAATTTGGAATAGCGTTCATAATACTCTTAATCGTTATAGATTTATGGTTTGGAATTGGAGTATATGGTGCATTTGAATATACGTTGATAGTTGAGATAGTATTAGCTGTGATCAATATCTTTTTTTACATACGAGAAAGAAAATAGAAAATTAAAATATAACTTTTTTTTATTTTTGGTTTGAAAATAATTTCTGATTAGATTTTGGTTAGATAAGGTAAATTAAGCTATTTTCTAATAAACCATAATGAGCAGATTTAAACATTCAATTTTTTACTTAGATATAATTATAAATAGATTTTAAAAAAGGTGATAAATATTTATAAAAAGATTCTTTTAGGTATTGATAAATCTGATCACTCAACGAAAGCAGTTGAGAGAGCTCTGGAAATTCAAAAAAGAGATAATAGTGAAGTAGTTATATTTCATTCTGTTTTACACAAATTATCTGATATTAGACCAACATTTGCGGGTATAAATATAAGTGCCGGTGAATCATTAAATTATGAGATCCATGAAGATCGCGTAAAAGAAGCAAGTAAATTATTAGAAGATATAAAGAAAAAGTTTGAGGGTTCTTCTGCAAAAGTTGAAACACGATTGGCTTACGATATTGGACCACAGTATTATATTGAGGAAAAAGTAAGAGAAGAAGGTTATGATTTAGTAATTCTGGGTTGTCAAGGCGAGCACTCAAAACTGAAGAGGACAATTTTAGGAACTGTACCTGAATATGTATTGAATCACGTTGAATCAGATGTTTTAGTTGTTAAATAATTTTTTCCCCGTTAATTTTTTTAGTTTAAATGATACTTTCTAATAAAATTTCTATATGATTAATAATTTTCATTAATAACAATGGACACTGATTTAATTTGGAACCAACAAAAATGGACTAAACCGGCGCGCTCTTTAACTGAAGGCCTTAAGAAATTCCCAGAGGATTCTAAAATCATATTAATCATTCGACATTCTCATAGAAACTCTATTAAAAGTTTAAATGATATGGGTGATCTAAAATTAACACCAATAGGGCATGAGATAGCTAAATTATTTGGGAGTAAATTACCGACAAGCAGAGATGTAAAACTTTATTATAGTCCAATTGAACGCTGTGTAGAAACTGCACAAGATATTTTGATTGGATTTAATTCTATAAATGGAAACGGTAATTTGGTGGAAGATTTAAATGTATTATATGATATAGGAGTTGATGCAGAATACTTTTTTGAAGAAGTTTCAAAATATCCTTTTGTATATTTTCTTTATAGATGGATTGCAGATTTATATCCAGAAAGTATAGTTCAACCCTTTAATAAATTTTGCCGGGAGGCTGCAAATATTATTTGGAATAAATCCTCATTATCGAACGAAAATGATAATAATTCTCTTTATATTCACGTTTCTCATGATCTCATGATTTTAAGTTATCGTCTAGGATGGTTTGGATTATCTCCCAGTGATAGATGGCCTTCATTTCTAGATGGATTTGCTTTCTCAATTAATGAGGATCATATCTTATTATTAGATCAGGGTAAATTTAGTAAAATAGAAATTCCTTACTGGTGGAATCGTTGATATATCCTACTAATTTGAAGATATTGAAGTAAAAATCTTCTTATTATTATCGAAATTATAAAAAAATTAAAACTCAAATCTACATTTAGTGCATACTCTTTTCTTTGCATAAATTCTTCTTGGAATATAGCTAAGTATCCGATTTTTATCATCAACCTCTTTGATTGCAAATCCTGAGGCTCCACAATTCGGACATTGTCTCTTTACAAATCCTATATCTGTACTATATGTCCCTGTAGGAGAGATTTTTGGAAGATTTATTTGAGGCGCTTGTGATGGTGGTGAAGGTTTGAATTGTGGAGGAGGATGAAATGTAGGTTGAGAATTTGATGCAGAATAAGAATTTGATGTATACTGTTGTTGAGTATCTTGAATTCGAGCTTTTAATTGTTCATTTTCATTTATAAGTTGATTAATATAACGATCTTTTTCCTCAAGAAGAGATTGATAATTTACTAATTGTCTTTGTAATTCATCTATTTGATTTGATAAATATAATATTTTATTTTCCCAATCGGCTATGAGATCATCCATATTATTATACATTAGATAAATAGACTCCTTATTTTAACTTTGGTGTGTTTTTTTACTATTGTACTTAGTACCGACATAAATATAAATATTATTAAAAACTATTAAAAAAATTAATAACCATAATCTTGAGAACAAACCTAAAAATTATCTTAAAGAAAAGATAGATAAGCATGAATAGAGAATTTTTGTGCTTTAATGAATTTTAAACTTTAATGATATAAAAAAATAGAACCAAACATGTCAAGGCTAAAAAACTTTTTTAGGCCATTTTATTCCAAAACCGCTCCAATTCTAAATGAAGTTGGAACTGAAAAACCCAATAGCATAGCTTCAATGGAATTTGTAAAGTTGGGAGAAATAGATCAGTGGATTCTCATTCGTAGTCATAATCTTGATAATCCATTATTATTATTATTGCATGGTGGACCTGGTTCAGCAGACTCCCCATTAGCTTATAAATTTCAGAGTGAACTTGAAGAACATTTTATTGTTGTTAATTATGATCAAAGAGGGGCAGGTAAATCCTATTCTAAAAAGATTCCAAAAGAATCGATGAAAATTGAACAATTTGTATCTGATACATATAATTTAATTATACTACTTAAAAAAAGATTTAATAAAGAGAAAATTTATCTAGTTGGCCACTCCTGGGGAAGTATGTTAGGCACTCTTCTTGTACTACGTTATCCTGAGCTTTTTTATGCATATATTGGAGTTGGACAAGTAGTGAATCTTATCGATAATGAAATTTTTTCCTTCCAATTCACCCTTAAGGAAGCTAAAAAAAGAGATAATAAGAAAGCCATTAAGCAACTTGAAAAGATAAGACCTTATTCAGGCGAAAAATTAGCTCACTTAAGAATTCAGAGGAAATGGTTAAAGAAATTTGGAGGTGTTCTTCACAATGAAACAAGTATGTGGCCATTACTTAAAATTGGCATGTGTTCTCCCGAATACAATTTTGCTGATTTTATTAGATATATTAGAGGTACACGTTTTTCTATTAAAAATCTTTGGAATGATTTATTCGAATTAGACTTCTTTAAAGAAATCAAGGAATGTAAGGTACCTATATACTTCTGTATTGGCCGATATGATTATAATGCTCCATTTGAGTTATCGGAACGATTCTTTAAGCAATTAAAGGCCCCTATAAAAAAATTTATATGGTTCGAGAATTCAGCTCATTGCCCTAATTTTGAAGAACCTAAGAAGTTCAAGAACTTTTTAATCAATGAAATGCTTCCAGAAACTTATAATGAATAATATATTTAAATAACTTCTTTCCCACACTTCGGACAGATTCTGGCATCAAAATCTATAAAATTTCCACAATTCTGGCATTTCACTTTAATACCTGATCTTCTAAAAATAGGTAATCCGCTTGACAAATCATTAAGAAAATCTGACATGGTATCATAATTTACAATTAAGTAGTCACCATCAATAACAAAATTAAATCTCTTTGCCCATTCAAATACTTTGTTAGTAAAATCTTCTTCGTCCATACCTAAAGCTATACGCATCATATCTAGTTTTAAACGATTTGAAACCTGGAGCATTGACTTTATTTGATCTATTCGTTCTTTCTCTTGTTTCTTTCTCTCTATCTGCTCTGCTTCTTTATAATCTTTTGCTTGATTAATTAGATTATAAAATTTTTCTGTTTTGGATTTATCATTGGAGTATTTTCCTAATTTTTTTTTAACCGTTATATATGAATAATTTTCATCTTGATAAGTTTGAATCCCCACATTAGGATTGGAATCTTGTATATTATTAATGATTCTCATAATTTCTTTGACTTTTATCTGATGAATAACTCCCTCTTTGAAAGGTTTAAATGACAAAAAATCTTCAGTTAAAAAAATAATTCCTTTTCCTAGGTTTTTATTTTGAATATCATCGCTTTCCTTCCAACACTTACCATTTGCTTCAAATAAAATCATCTTTTCATTTTTGAATGTCAAACGAGTTAACTGTCGAAATAATTCTTTAGTCAATTTTTTTGAGGTAGAATATGATGATTTCTCTTTTTTATGAGGATAAAAGGTGAAATAAGTTCCTTTTTTATTCATTAGTTCAATTGTTGGTAATTTGAATCTCTTTTGAATATAAAAGTTCTCAATATCAGAGACCAATATCTGAAATAATATTTTATCTTTATCAGATTTAAACAAAAAACCTTTCTCTGTTAATTTTATTTTGCCTCTAGATTTTTTTGAGATTAATCCCAGATATGTAGGGGTTCCGGTTGCGAAGTTGCCAAAAGATTCAAAAAGGATTACCATTTCAAGTTCATAATAATATTATAAGAATTTATAATTTTACATTATATTCATAAAAGATATAAAAAAAAATTGGGAAATATCAAGAAAAATAAGAAGCCAAGAATATTTTCCTTGATGTGTTTCTTTTTTTTTTGATGTTTCCTTTGTTTATTTTAATACTTTGATGTTCTATTCCTTAATAGTCTCTTCTTCGAGACTTAAAACTTGGACGAGGGGCTTTCTCAGTAATTGTAAGATTACTTGCTTGTGGACCTTTTTGACCTTCTACAATCTCAAATTCCACAACGTCACCTTCAAATAATTTTTTAAATTCATCATCTGGTCCTTGTATAGCAGAGAAATGAACAAATACGTCTCCAGAGCCATCATCACAAGTTATAAAACCATAGCCTTTGCGGCTATCAAACCACTTTACTGTTCCTTTTACCATTAAAAAAACCTAATGAACCAATTGAGTACATTATATATATAGTACTCGTCACTCAAACAAAAGCATGGGTTTGTAATAAAATTTAGCATCTAATTAGTATTTTAAAAGTAAAAAAGTAAAAAATATAAATAACAGCAAATTGAAGTAAAATATCATGTCATATGCAGATGTAAATAATATCAAGTTATATTATGAAATTCATGGAGAAGGATATCCAATCTTCTTATTACATGGATATGGTGCTACAAATAAGGTTTGGATAGCTCAGGTTGGAGCGTTATCCAAACATTTTAAGGTTATTGTGTACGATCAACGAAGTTCTGGTAGATCTGATCATCCTACTACAGAATATACACTTG
This sequence comes from Promethearchaeota archaeon, assembly GCA_048941015.1. GTDB lineage: Archaea > Asgardarchaeota > Lokiarchaeia > Sigyniarchaeales > SOKP01 > SOKP01. The sequence goes on from JBHLNZ010000009.1 coordinate 52,320, forward strand.
ATACATTAGTAGAGGACTTAAAAGGATTAATGGAATTTTTAAAAATAGAGAAAACTCATCTTATGGGACAGTCTATGGGGGGATGGGTCTCTCAGAATTTCGCGCTAAAATATCCAGAGAAAGTTAATAAACTTGTGTTAATCGGTACAAATCATAAAGGAGCAGGACTTTATATACTTAAAAATACCATGATTGACCTTTATGAAGCTGCTAAAACTAATAAAGAAGAAGCATTTTGGAAATATGCTAAGTTAATGCACCATCGGAGATTCTTGAAAGAAATGAAGGAGGATCCAAAAAAAAAATTTTATGGCTTATGGTCCGCTGAAGATTTGATTGAGGAATTAACTGATAATCAAATGACACCTGAAGATTATGAAATGTTCGAAAAAGCAGGTTCTATGCATAATCTTTTAGATCGTTTATCAGAATTGAAACATCCCGCAATATTAATTGGTGGTGATAGTGATAAAATGTCTCCAAAGTTAGTTTTAGATGAGATGCATGCTGTATTACCAAATAGTCAAATACATATCATTGAAAAAGCGGGCCATCATGTGTTTATAGAAGAAGCCCCTACCGTAAACCAACTAATTATCGATTTCTTAAAAAATTAAATGTATTTTTTTTAATACTTTTATTAGTTTTTCTATGGAATTATAAGGTTAAATAAAGCGTTAAATTTTAAAATAAATTGACTTTAAATTCTTTTAAATTTCTTCCGTTCTAAATAAAGCACACGTTTATAATCCTGAAAACCATTTTTAAAATAAAATGAATTAGCTTTCTCATTTTTTGAAGCAACATTTAATTCTATTCTATCTAATCCTTGGGAATATACCCATTCAATTGATCTATCTAACAATCTGGTTCCAATTCCCCTTCTACGATACGTAGATTTCACAACTAAATCATAAATAGCTCCATATTTCTCATATAAGTATACAGGAGGGTATAGATCAATTTTAACCAAAACAAATCCGAGTATTTTATCATCTTCTTGTGCTACAAAAATTGTTGCTTCACTGGAATTTAATAATTCCTTTATAAAAGATTCATAATTTAAATGAGCATCTTCTCGTCTTTTGAAAAACTGATCTAATTGCGTATGATAATCAATCATTTCGGTCCATAATTCAACAATAGCAGGAATATGAGTCTCTTTTGCTTCAATTATGTTAATAATGATCAACTCTGATTTTCAGATTAATAATGAAAATTTAATAGTTATTCTATTAATCATTATTTAGTTATTTATGCTTTTAGCTCAATATTTAAAAAAATTACTTTAAGGTGCTAAGATGATATGACAGAATTAAATAAATTAACTGTTTCTCAATTAGAAAAGTTAGCTAAAGAGTGTTCAGTTAAGTTTAAAAAAAGTGATAAAAAAGCTCTAAAAATTTCTAAAATATTAGATGCTGACATTGAAAAAGATCGCCTTACACAATTAATACACAAATACATGAGCAAAAGCAAGGAATCTAAAAAGATTAGTAAAGAAATAATTTCTGAATTAAAGGGAAGGATAAGACTGCTCGAAGAACAAGTAAAATTTTTAATGTCAAAAATCAGTGTTTCTGAAGTTACAATCGATACGGAAGCTAATAGAGATTTAATAACAATAACCAGTGATTTAGGTGATATCAAAAAATTCATTAAAGCACTTATACCACCAGGAGAAGTAATAACAATTGATGAACTAATTGAACTAAAAGAAATTCAAAAAATTCCTTTAGTAGCGTTAAAACATGCTATATATGATTTAATCGATGAAAAGATCTTTGAAGCAAGAGAGGGAAATTCTCGACACACTATTGGTAAAAGAATAGGAATCCTAATAAGAAATTAAAAAAATTCAATATTATTTTGTGTAATTCTTGCACCTTTTTTTATATAAACGAAAATCATTTCTATTTTGATAATTTTCTAATGAATGGAAAAAATGAATTTAACTGAAAATCAAATTAAAAGATATTCACGTCAGATTGTTTTAAAAGAAGTGGGTGGAATAGGTCAAAAAAAGTTAATGAATTCAAAGATAACATTAATTGGATTAGGTGCCCTCGGTTCTCCTGTTGCTTATTACTTAGCAGCAGCAGGCATAGGAAAATTAAAAGTTATTGATTACGATATTGTCGAGATATCTAACCTCCATAGACAAATTCTTCATTTTACAAAGGATATCAATAGATTAAAAACTGAGAGTGCTATTGAAAAACTTAATGAGATAAACCCTGATTGTGAAGTAGTTATAATAAATAAGATGATAAATTCAAATAATTCTAAGCAGGTTTTAAAGGATTCGGATTTTGTAATAGACGGTTCTGATAATATTCCGACTAAAATGTTAATTAATGATACTTGTATAAATCTCGAGATACCATTTACAATAGCAGGAGTATTGAGATTTCAAGGGCAAATTATGACAGTAATTCCAAAAGAAAAGACAGCTTGTTATAGATGTATTTTTGGTGATGCAACTGATGGTGATAACAGCCTAAGTTGTTCACAAGCAGGGGTAATAGGATTTATTCCAGGGATTTTTGGGTGTATTGAAGCTAATGAGGCAATAAAATATATTCTCCAAATTGGTGAATTGATTACTAATAAAATATTATATATAGATCTTCTAAAAAATAATTTTGATTTTATAAAAGTTTTGAAAGACAAAAATTGTATTGCTTGTGGAGACAATGCTAAAGATTTGGTTGAGATATTAGATTACAGAGGTAATTTGTGTAATGAATAATCAAATAGATATGGACGATATTTCAATGATAGATATAAGGGGAAAAATGTGTCCAATGACTTTTGTATATACAAAACTAAAATTAGAAGAACTTCAACCGGGTTCGATTTTAAAAGTATTACTAGATTTTCCCCCTGCTCTGAAAAATATTCCAGAAAGTTGTAAACGACAAAATTTAGCAGAAGTTATCAAAATTCGAGAGCTCAACAAGGGTAAGAATGAATGGTTAATAACTTTAAAAAAAATATAGAAAGCATTGATTCAGTTGAGCTTAAAAAGGCGAAGAATTTATTAGGTCTCGGCTTGATCTCGGGAGGTTTAGATAGCCTATTAGCCTGCCTCATCCTAAAACTTCAAAATATAGATATTATTGGATTAAATTTTAAATCCCCTTTCTGTGTGTGTGATAAGGCATATAAAAGTGCTGAATGTGGTTTGAACCTTTATTATGATAAGTTAGGTATAAACGTTCATTATTTAAAAAAAGAAGATGATTATTTAGAACTAGTAAAATCTCCCAAATTTGGGTATGGTAAAAGTTTAAATCCTTGCATTGATTGTCGGATATATATTCTAAAAAGAGCTAAGAAGTATGCAGAAGAAATTAAAGCTGATTTAATTTTTACCGGAGAAGTTTTAAACCAAAGACCTAAATCTCAGAATAGACAAGCTTTAAAGATCATAGAACGAGAAGCTGGTCTTGAGGGAAAATTATTAAGACCTTTGTCTGCATTATTATTGGAACCAACAATTTTTGAAAAAAAAGGTGATATTGATAGAACTAAATTATTTGGGATAAATGGACGCAGTAGAAAGATCCAAGTTAGTATTGCTCAGAGATATGGATTATTAGATTCATATTATGCCTGCGGGGGATGTTTATTAACAGATAAAGGATTTTCTAATAGAATGAAAGACTATATTAAGTATAATATAAAATTGAAAATGGTTGATATATCACTTTTAAAAATTGGACGTCATTTTAGGTTTAATCGATCTAAAATTATAGTAGGAAGAAATGAGTTGGAAAATAAGCTCTTACTGCAACTTAAAAATCCAAAGGATTTAATTATGGAAGCTAAAAAAGTGGTAGGACCAATAACAATTATACAAGGAAGAATCAATCATCAAATAATAAAATTTGCTGCGAAATTAACATTAAGATATTCAGATAGCACAAAAAAATATGGCAAAATTGTCTATGGAACAACAATCGATTCCTTAAATGAGTCCATTATTGTTAGTCAAATAATGGAAGAGAATTTAAGATCACATATTATATAATGAAGCGAAGGACCAATCTTGTTTTCATTTTTTAAATCTCATTACTTTTTTAAGTTTACAATATTTACAGTTACCATCACATCCATCTTCTAAGATAGGTTCAAGAATCTCCGATTCAACATCCATTGGTAATACTAGATCTTTAATAATATACGTTACAACATCCATAGACACTTTTTGAACTTGAGAATTATTTCTGAAATGATGATTCACAATATTATCGATTTTTTTAATTTTTGTATTAACTATTAAAACGACCATATTATGCTCTCCACTTGTTCTAAAAGCGTTAAGCATAAAAGGACATTGTTCCACCATCTTTATAATTTCCGTTGGATTCTTTACATTTAAATATACAATTGCTAATTGAATATCTAAATTCTTAAAATTTAATCCAGCTTGAACCTGTAAAATACCCTTATTCTTAAGCTTTTTCAATCTTGCTCCTATAGATGGTTGACTTCTTTTTACAATTTCACCAATTTGAGTATGAGTTAAGTTTGGATCTTCTTGTAATAGAGAAATTACTCTTAAGTCAATCTTATCTAACTTTAATTTTTTATTAGACATTGTAATATTGAATTATGTTTCAAATAGTTCTGTAGATAAATATCTTTCTCCCGTGTCTGGTAAAATTACTACTAAATTATCTCCTTTTTTAAAATCGTTTGAAGCTTTGTAAATTCCAGCCCATGCTGCAGCTCCCGCAGAAACTCCAACAAAAATTCCTTCTAATTTAGCTAACTTTCTGGCTGTTTGTACAGCATCATCATATTCGACTTGAATTATTTCGTCATAAATTTCAGTATTTAATACTTCAGGTACAAATCCGGCACCAATACCTTGAATTTTATGCGAACCTGGCTCTCCTCCGGACAGTACTGGAGAGTCTTGTGGTTCAACAGCATAGATTTTCACATGATCCCCAATTCTTTGTTTAAGAATTTCTCCAACCCCCGTTATCGTTCCCCCTGTACCAATCCCCGCTACAAAACCATTTACTTTTCCATCAAGATCATTGTATATTTCTTCAGCAGTAGTTTTGCGATGAATTTCTGGGTTTGCCTTATTTTTAAACTGTTGAGGAATAAAAATTTTCTTATTCTCTTTAGCTAATTCTTCAGCCTTCTCAATCGCTCCTTTCATCCCTTTATTAGCAGGAGTTAAGATTAATTCTGCTCCATATGCTTTTAGTATTTTTCTTCTTTCAATTGACATACTATCTGGCATAGTAAGAATCAATTTATAATTTTTAGCAGCACATACTAAAGCTAAACCTATACCGGTATTTCCTGAGGTGGGTTCAACTATTGTAGTATCCTTATTAATTAAATTTGCCTTTTCAGCCTCTTCAATCATAGCCATACAAATTCTATCTTTGACACTTGCTCCGGGATTAAAAGCTTCAACTTTAACAAAGATATTTGGATTAACATCTTTAGTAATTCTATTGAGTCTTACTAAAGGTGTATTTCCTATTGTTTCTATTATATTATTATATACTTTTCCCATTTATAGATACACTCTTTATTTATTAATAAAATCTTTAAATACCTCCACCATCTAATCCATAATAGATTTCTATCTCTTTTTCAGGTTGTTTAATTCTAAGTTTTTTCTCTAAATTTTCTAACCTAGAATTTATTGTTGAAATTGTAATTGTAATTGGATCAGGAAGATCACCATGAGAAAGATCAATCTTTTTAATTCTTTCTCCCTCTCGAGCTATAATCTTTCCAGGAACGCCAACTACTACGGAGTTTGGAGGTACATTATTCACAACTACAGAATTCGCCCCAATTCTTACATTATCTCCGATTTTTATAGGTCCTAATAACTTTGCACCTGTACCAATAACAATATTATTACCCAACGTCGGATGCCTCTTTCCTGGATCTATCATGGTCCCTCCAAGAACTACCCCTTGATAAATAGTTACATTATCACCGATTTTTGCTGTTTCTCCGATAACAACACCCCCTCCATGGTCAATAAAAAAATCCTTTCCTATTTCAGCACCAGGATGAATTTCTATTCCAGTTAGTTCTCTAGTAATTTCTGAAAGATATCGTGGGACGAACGGCATATTAATATTCCAAAAAAAATGAGCAATACGATGTAAAAGAATTGCTTTTATTCCAGGATAACTTGTTAAAACTTCTAAAAGAGAACGAGCAGCGGGATCTTTATTAAATGCTGCGCTAACATCAGATATAAAGAAATCCAAAATTTTTTGTAAATTTTGATCTACTTCTTCACGATTTAACTCTTCTAATCGAAAATCTAATTTTAAAATGCATTCTGTGCAAAAATTATAATTATTCCGTTCTTTATCGCCTAAAGTCTTACCACAATTTAAGCAGTTTAGAAATTCTTCCATTTTCTAATTATTTTTCGGTATTTTATTAAGTAAAAAACTATTTATCGGCATAAAAAATTAAGTGTAATTTTTGCACCAATATATTAAATAACTTCTTACTCTTAAGGAAAATAATAAAGGAAATGAACTAAAGTCATTTTTCTAATTTGCAAAACATTTTTTAAACTAATTCTACTAAATAAAGATTTTGGATTGGGGAGAAAAGATATTATAATTATTATTTTCGATATTAATAATTCATAACAATAAAGAATTAATATTTCACAAATTTGTTTTTATTAGAATCATAAAAGGTGTTTTTAAAAATTAACATTATTCCGTTTATAACTTCAGTAATATCCTTTACTTTTGCATTTTTACTCCTTTATCAATTTATTATAAGAAGAAAAATTCATCAATTATTGTGGACTTTAGCTATTTTTTCATACGGAATTGCATCATTAATGGAATTTTTAATGAACCCTGATTTGCTTAATTTTAATGGTATTTTATTCAACACTTTTTATTTTAATTCTTCTTTATTAGTAGGACTTTTAGGTGCAGGTCAACTATATTTAATTACTCAACATAAAATTTCTGCTATATTTTTAGGATTTATAATAACCCTTTCAATAGGATTAATAATTTCTTTGAGTTTAACTCCCTTCCCAACTGGATTAAGTTTTTTAGGTGAACTTGGTAAAGACATAAGAATAATTTCGGATGCTTATCCATATTCAGTAAGAATTTATGCAATACTATTAGCATCAGTTGGAGGTACTATGCTACTTTTTGGCTCTTTATACAGTTTCATTAGAGATAGAACAAGATACTATACTCTTTTTTTCGCATTAGGTGCTTTAATGCCAATGCTTCGGAATATACCATTCGGTTACTTAGGAAATGAATTAATTGGGTTAATATTCTTATTCTTGGGATTCCTTTTAAGCATGTTTCATCTTAAAAGTCAAAAGATCCAGGAATCCTCAATTCCTTCTTAGAAAAGTTAAAATTCTTTTAACCACCAGCTATAGCAGGTAAAAAAGCAATTTCATCTCCCTTATGAATCAAAGTCTCTAAACCATGATATGAGCGAAGGTGTTTTCCATTTAATACTAATATTATATATTTATTCAATAGATCTTGAGAAGATAGGATTTGATTTTTAAAATCCTCCCCATATCTCAAAATTAATTTTCCAATTAAATCTTTAATAGAAGATTCTTCATCAATAGATAACATTAATTCTTCTTCTTCTGTTAAGTCTGCTAATAATGATAAAAATTTTATTTTTACATCAATCAAATAGGGAAACTCCTAAAAATCATAATTTCATATGTATAATAGGAATTAAAGTAATTATTTATTTTGATTATAAAACTTAAATAATTTTAAAATAAATATGGATTTTATATAACTAAATTTGAGCTATTTAAAAATGAAAGATAGTCTTAATATAGGACACTTGTCGACAGCTTATCATACAAATTTTATTTTAATGGGAGAGAAAAGATTAAGTAAAGATCTCAATAGAAATATCAACTGGCTTCTATTTGGAACAGGCCCAGCGATGGTTAAGGCTTTTTTAAATGGGAAAATTGATGCTGGCTATATGGGTTTGCCTCCCGCAATCATAGGAATAAGTAATGGGGCTCCAATTAAATGTGTTGCGGGGGGGCATGTTGAAGGGACAATAATGATCGCTCAAGATGAATATAAAAATATTAAAGAGTTAAATAATAATATAGGAGATGTATTGTCTCAGTTTAAAGGAGAGACTATTGGGGTTCCTAGTAGGGGATCTATTCATGATGTTATTTTAACTCATTTTTTAAACAAATATCATCTAATAAATGAAGTACATATAAAGAACTATAAACAAGCAGAATTTATAGCAATAGATATGGAAAAAAATATATTAGCAGGGGGTGTTGGTACTCCTGCATTAGCTGTTTTTGCTCAAACAATTTTAAAATCCCAACTTATAATTCCCGCTCAATATTTATGGCCAAATAATCCTAGTTACGGTGTATTTTTTCATGAATCTTATATTAAAAATTATCCTGAAATAATAATTAAGTTTCTTAAACATCATAAAGAGGCATCAACTCTACTTCGAACTGATCAATCAATAGCCGCTGAAAAAATTTCTAATACGTTTGGAATTATAACTAAATCTTATGCTGAATCTGTTTTAAAAATATCCCCCAAATATTGTATCGCACTTACAGAAAATTATGTAAAAGCAACAATGGAATTTGTTAATAAACTCCATGAATTGGGCTATATCAATGAAAATCTTGAAGTTGACGATATTTTCTACTTTAATTTTGTAAAAGAAGTACATCCTGAAGATGATCATTATATAAGCCTCAAAAATTAAGAATTTAGCTAGAATACTAAATTTAAAATATAAACCCTTATAATAGTGCAAGAATAAAATTCATATAAAATATTAATTATAGTTTCTATATGCAACTTGATCATATTGATAAGCAAATTATAAATGCTCTGTTTTTAAACGGACGTGAGAGTCTCACTAATCTTGAAAAAATTATTTTCAAATCTAAGCAAGAAACAATGAGTCATACGGGAATCTCTAAAAGAATTTCTAGATTAGAAGAAGCAGACATTCTTAAGGTTCAAGCAAATGCAAATATAAAAAGATTAGGTTATAAAGCTTTATTTATTCTGATGGAAATGCGGAATTATGAAGAAGAAAGAAAGATAATTGAAGCTTATTCAGAATGTCCAAGAGTATTTTTGTTAGCCCATGTTACAGGACAGTATAATTTAATATTAGGGATAATGGGGCAGAGCATTGAAGTTTTACATAGATTTCTTAATTATTGTGGCCCTACCAATAAGGAAGGTATATTACATTCAGCAACTATATTTGTCTCAGAATTAATTACTCCTACATTTTTGCCATTCAATATATTTAGTTCAGAAAGTAAAGAACAAAAGTGTGGTAACATGTGTGCAGAATGTACCGCATATTTAGATGGTAAATGCAGGGGTTGTGGAGAATTTTAATTGCTCATATTAACATAATTTAATTTTTATTATTGAAGTTCGTTAATAGTTCTTTAACTTTTTATATAAAGACGATCTTTAATTTTTACTGTTTCAAATTGAAACAATTAAGGAGAAAATGTTTGAAATTAAAACTAAAGTGAGTATAATTGTTTAATGTAATCAAACTAGCAAAATATAAGGATATTTTTTTTAAATCATCGATTCTAATCATATATTATGGAATTAGACAAAATTGATAAACAAATTCTAAATGCATTATTCATTGATGGAAGAGAGAGCTTAAGTAACTTAAGTAACCAAGTCGAAAAATCAGATCAACAAAAAATGAGTCATACAGGAATAGCAAAAAGAATTTCTAAATTAGAAGATTCTAGAATTTTAAAGGTTCAAGGAAATATTAGTATTTCAGAGCTTAATTATTATACGGCTTTTATACTTATGGAAATGAAAAATTATGACGAAATTCAAACCATAATAGATCAATACTCCGAATGCCCAAGAGTTTTCTTATTAGCTCATGTGACTGGACAATATAACTTAATTTTTGGAATAATAGGACAGAATGTTGATGTTTTACGCAGATTTATAAATTATTGTGGTCCTACTAATAAAAAAGGTATTTTGCATTCAGCGATTATCTTTGCTTCTGACATTATAAACCCAAAATTTCTACCTATAGACCTTTTTAGTGGCGTTAGTAAAGAGCATAAATGTGGTAATATCTGTAAGGGTTGTGAAGCATTTCTCAAAGGCGATTGCTGTGGGTGCGGTAATTTTTAATAATTCCAAAATCAATTTAAGTCTTTTAAATTTTTCAATAGTTTTGCATTTTACTGTATTAGTTTGAACTCTTGTCTAAAATTAATTTGTGCTATAGAATTGAATTTCAAAAACTCCTCGAAATTCTTTTAAAAATGAAGTAAAAGAATAAAAAATTGTGAAGATTATTTACTAATAGAATATAATTATAGAATATTTTTATCCATTTAATTCCATTTTTAATTCTTTTTCTATCGTAAATAATTTATAAACCAAATTTATAAATAGAATTTTTGGACTAGCCTGTCTAAAGTAAAGAAATTTTTTTGTTTCATATTTAAACTAATCAGAAGAATTCATTAGATCTTTAAACCCATATTAATTAAATTGTTTAAATTATCCAGATCTAGTAAAACTTATAAAAGAAGTAATAAGTTTTAAAAATTAAGGTGATATTTTAAAAAGAATTGAAAAAATAGAATTTTCATAAACTTTTTAAGAAATATTTAGAACAAATCTAAAAATATAAAATAGCAAAAAACCAAAATTAAACAAATATTTACACGAAAAAGTGAGTAATTTAATGAAAAAAAGAATAATCCCTCTTTTAATAATCAGTAGCTTTCTTTTAATAACAATTGGAGGAGTTGTAGCATATCCTTCTTCTATTGAGACTTTTGCTGGTGGATCACATACAGGATGTCATGCTGGTGTTAGTCCTACTACTGAGAGTGTTGGTGCGACAGTAACCTGTAATTCTGTAGAAGGTACTTCTTTAAATGCAGGTCAACAGTTCACTATAAATGTTGTAATTGAAAATTTTACTGAAGCGTTAACTATAGATAGAAATAGTATGGTGAGTGTAGCAGTTCCCCGTACTCGAGGCGATAATGCAGCATTTGGCACCCTTTTAGAAGATCCTATAAGAGAACATGATGTTACATTAGATGTTAATGGAGATTCAAATGTTTCGGTAACTTTTAACTTAATAGCTCCATTCACTAACGGAGATTATGATATCGTCGTTGATGTTTTAGCTGCCGCAAATCATACTGATGGAAGTGCTTTAGGTATAATTTATGCAACAGATACTTTAAGCATAACAGTCAGCGGTGGCCTGATTCCTGGTTTTGAAGTCTATACCTTGATTGGAGTGCTTATAATAACAACTGCATCAATATTAATGATTGTACGTCGTAGGAAACTTAAAGCTTCAAAATAAAATCTAATTCTTTATTATTTTTTTTTTTATTTATAGACCTATATTAACGATTAATCAATAAGAATAAATTTTAAAAACAAATTAAAATAACTCCCAATTAAAAGGAATTAAAGATAATTTTTAATCAATATTAATACAACTAATATTTACCATAATTATACAAATATAAACACATATATTACAAAAGATTATATTCATCTGTGTGATAAAATGAAGGAAATCTCTAACTGGTTCAAAAGAGACTATTTACTTGTCATCTCAATTTCATTACTAATTATAAACTTATTTTTAATTTTTTTATTAACATTCTTTAGTCGTATCGTTTACATGATTTTTTTTTATCATGTTTCGTCGGCTTGGCTTTCTTACTTTTCATTTGCTATAAGTTTAATTTGTCATATTTTATACTTAAAACAAAAAAAATTGTCTTGGAATCGTCTTGGTAAAAATAGTATTATTGTAGGAGAATTTTTTTGTGCCGTAACTCTTATTACAGGGTCGTTATGGTATAATGCAACCTCAGGAGGTTATAGTAATATTTATTGGCAATGGAGCGATGCAAGACAGACCATGACTTTAGTCTTATTCCTTTCTTATCTATCTTATTTAATTTTTGGGAATATGATTGAAGAAAGAGAAAAAAAAGCTAAATTAACTTCTATATTGGGGGTCATACTTTTTCCCACAGTTCCTCTAAGTTATTTTTCTGCAATTATATTCGCAAGTCTACATCCGTTAATAAATCCTAATCCAAGTCAATCAGGATATATTTATTGGGACTTCATGAAGCTATTTATATTATTTCTTAATTTAATAGCAATATCTCTATTTTTCATTCATGTTGTAAAAGATTTAGTAGAATTAGATAAAACTAAAGAAAGATTAAATGAAATTATACAAAAAAATTTGAGAGAAGAATAAAAAAAATGTCACAGCTTCTATTAGACTCCATTACAATGACAATTAGTTACGTTTTATTTTGGTTCGTTATTATTATTTTAATTTTATATCCTAAATTGCGTCTAAAAAAAATACGAAAAAGAATTAAGAATTTGGAGAAAAATAAATAAGAGTAAGAGATTAAATTGAAAAAAACGAAAATCATAGCTATTTTAGCAGTTATATTATCTTTAAGTCTTATTATTATATTAATATTTATCAATATACGCCCATATCTTAAAGTTTCCCAAGTTGTTTCGAATCCAACAAAATATGATAATCGTGAAATTCAAGTAATAGGGATTGTACAAGATTTTTCAGGAGGCAATTTTAATTTAACAGAAAATACCGATAGAATACTAATTGATGTATCTGAGATAACAATACCAAGTGAATTGGAAAATGGACTTCAAATAGTTGTAATGGGGCGATTTAATGCAACATTGATTTTAGAAGCAATACAAATTCTTACTCAATGTAGTTAACGCTTATTTAATCAAAAAGCAGATTTTGAGAGACTAAACTCAAAATTGAAGCCATAAGAATGATATGTGCAACTAAAAATAAAATTTCATAAAGATAATCAAATATTAATGCTAATTCTAACAATTTGATATTAATTGATATTATAGGAGTTGTTATTGGCAATATTATTGGAAATAATATAATTGGCAAAATAAATGATTTTTTTTTAGCATACATAGAAAGTGCTGATACTATTGTACCGCAGATTGATAGATCTATTGTAGGTAAAATAATACCTAAAACCAAATAATTCATTAATTGAGAAAATTTTAAATCAGGTATTAAAGGATTAGAAATAAAGAAACTAAAAAGAAGAAGTATAATTTCAATAAAACTTAATATTATAAAGCAGAAAAATATCTTGCTAAATATTAATATGTTAGCAGATATAGGTGAAGAAATTAAACCCCCTAAAGTCCCAGAGTCTTTTTCTTTAATAAATAATTTTGCCATTACAAATATTAGAGTAAAAAAAATTATTAACCATAACTCAATTATAAAGATCTCAAGCGGCATACTCTGATATTGTGTACTGAAGCTATATACAGAAGAAAAAATAAATATAGAAATAATATCAAAAAGAAAGATTGAAACTATATCATTTATTTGGCGAACTTCTGATTTTAAATCCTTTCTTAATATCAAAAAAAATAACTTAATACTTTGTTTCAATTTCAGTTTCATTTGATTCACTAAAATATTACCTTAAAAATATGATTCTATTTGAATTTCGCTATAATTTTCTCTTGTAAGGGATTTGTTAATCTTTCCCTTCTTTAAAATAATTAAATCATCACAAATTTTTGATAATAAATCGATTTTATGGGTAGTAAGAATTATAGTCACATTTTTTTCATTTTTCAAATTTTGAAGAAAGTTTGTCGATAATTCAGTTGCTTTATAGTCTAAACCTGAAAAAGGCTCATCTAAAAATAAAATGGATGGATCATGAATTAGAACTCTAATTAATTCAACTTTTTGTTTCATTCCATGAGATAAGTTTCGAATGGGTTCATCTAGCCAGTCCTGGATTTCAAATAAAGTAGTATACTTCTCTATTTTATTTTTTATATCATTTTTATTAAAATTATAATGTAGATTATCATAAAATCTTAAATTTTCACTGATCGTCAATTCCTCATAAAGAAAGGATTCATCAGTAGTAATCCCAGTTTTTTTTTTAATATAATATGGATCTTCCTCATAATTATATCCTTGGATGTTAACTTTTCCAGAAGAAGGTTTTAATAACCCTGATAAAATCTTAATTAGTGTTGTCTTTCCCGCTCCATTCGCTCCCGCTATCCCGAAAATTGTATTTTCTTTTACTTTAAATGAAATATTTTTTAACGCAAAAAAGTATCCAAATTGTTTTGAAACATTTTTACAATTTATGATTTCTTTATTTTTGATTGCCAAATTCTTCAACTTATACTTATAAGATTTAATTTTAGAGTTTCTTATAAAATGAACTGGTTTAATTATTTTAAATTTAAATTAATAAATAAAAAAAATATTAAAAGTTTATTTAATAAATCTCTTAGTTCTAGATTTCATCCATAGAATAATAGATATAATCGGAATAGCTAAAGTAGTTGAAATTATTAGAGTTAAATCAAATCCCGATACTAATTCTTGATTAGAATTAATATTTGGTTGAGATACAATTTTTTTAACTGTCGCATCTTTAAATCCTAAGTGTGCTAATGTATCATTTGCATAAAACCTAATTAAAATATCCCCATTAGGCATGTTATCCCATAAATCTTGTTGTAACGTTTCGGTTAAACCTTGGATAGTTATATTATTAGACCAGTGAGTTCCATTATATAATGAATACCATATACTATCTAAGTTTGGTTCTGTTATGGAAATAGTAAAAATTGGAGCGTTCGCTCCGCTTTCTATGGGAAATGAAAGTACTGACAAAATGGGAGCACTTATATCTCCAATTATATTAATGAAGTTTGTAGTATTTGTATTTCCAGCAAAGTCAGTAGCATTTACTTGAACTGAATATGTTCCATCTTCAGTAATCATAAACGTAGTATTCCATATATCACTCCCTTGATAATTTAGTTGAATGAATTGAATCTCACTAGGGGTTATTATCGTAGCCCATAATCCATTTGCATTGATGTCCGAGCTTCTATTTATAGCGGTAATTACTGTTAGACCATTTGATGGATTTGGAGAAACATAATCCAGTATTATATCAGGGGCAGAGATATCACCTGCGATATCAAGTAGATTAGTGGTATTTGTATTTCCAGCAAAGTCAGTAGCATTTACTTGAACTGAATATGTTCCATCTTCAGTAATCATAAACGTAGTATTCCATATATCACT
Source organism: Promethearchaeota archaeon (assembly GCA_048941015.1). Classification (GTDB taxonomy): domain Archaea; phylum Asgardarchaeota; class Lokiarchaeia; order Sigyniarchaeales; family SOKP01; genus SOKP01. The sequence goes on from JBHLNZ010000009.1 coordinate 67,548, forward strand.
CCCTTGATAATTTAGTTGAATGAATTGAATCTCACTAGGGGTTATTATCGTAGCCCATAATCCATTTGCATTGATGTCCGAGCTTCTATTTATAGCGGTAATTACTGTTAGACCATTTGATGGATTTGGAGAAACATTATCCAGCATTATATCAGGAGCATCAATATCGCCATAAAATGAATCTATTGTATATCCAATATTAGAATAAAGATCTGTCCCATTTATTTTTACAATATGAATTCCTGTATCAAGAACTGTATAATTAGTTATCCATGTTCTTGGGCCACCTGTAGGGTACATCGTCCTATAAATAACTGTGTTATTTGGAGCTGTTATATTTAACAATGGATTTCCAAATAACGGTTCATTTGATATAACAGTAATATATGTAAATCCATTTGATGGATTTGGATTTATTGTACTTACAGTAAGAATTGGGGGGAAAAGATCGTCCGATACAACTTCAAAATACCTTTTGCTTACATTTACATTTCCAGCAGCATCCGTAATGTTAATTTCTATCCAATAAAATCCTAGAGGGATAAAACTATTATTTTCAAAACTAAACAATCCGCTAGTTGATCCACTTGGATCAATTTGTGGTTTATTTTGAGCAACACCCCATCGAGAATCGTTTATAAAAATATTTAAAATATTACTACCTGTTCCATATGCCCATCCATTTATTGCAATAACGTTTCCTCCAATACTCTCTCCATCGTTTCCAGGATTTGTAATATTAACAAAAGGATTCACTATATCACCTGTAATGGTAGTTAATGTTGAGATATTGACATTTCCCGCTAAATCAGTAGCATTTATTTGAACTGAGTATGTTCCATCTTCTGTAATAGTAAATGTGTTATTCCATTCATCTCCTCCTTGATAAAGTAAATCAAGAAAAACTTTTTTAGCACTTGGGGTTGTTATAGTTGCTCTTATTCCATCATTATTGATATCTGAACTGTAATTAATAGCACTTATAGTAGTTACTCCATTTGAAGGATCTGGGAGTACACTTTGTAGGTTAATCGATGGTGCTGTATTGTCAATAATCACATTTACAGATTCAGTATTATTCACGTTTGAAGGACTTGCACTATCATTTGCTTTTACAGTTATGCTATAAAAACCATCAAATGCAGATAAAGTGTCCCATACGGCATCATAATATGAATCGACGTTTAAAGCCATTAGAATTGTTTGATTGTATGAACTTGCATTAGTAATTTCTGCCCAGACTGAATCAATACCACTACCTCCATAGTCAACTACACTTGCGTTTATTATTATATTGCCTCTTCCATAGTTATTATTTAGTGGGTTTAAAATCGAAACTTCAGGCGGTAAGGTATCTGATGGAGCTGATTGAACTGTAATTGCATAATTACTTGATGCCCAGATGGTTTCGCTCCCACTTTTTCTATAAATCGCATCAGCGGTTAAGATGTATAATTGTTCTGAAACAGGAGCTGTAACTTGAAAATTAAATATCGCTGAATCTCCAGATGTAATATCTGCAGATACCATAGTAGTATTAAAACTAAATTGTTTGTTGTTTCCTCTGCCTGGATTTCCACTGGGGAATCCAAGTTTAAGCTCCTTTCCGTCCGCTTCATAGAAACTTTTTACTTGAACAGAAAGCATAAAAACCTCTCCAGGATCTACAGTATCTCCAGAATTCGATACAAATGATATATATCCAGTACTACTTTGAGTCGATGAAGCAAAGTGGCACGAAGATCCATGAGAAGTTCCGTTAAAATCATCAAAATAGCTTGTATAAGCAACAGTAAATCCCGTCAATACAATTAGAAAGAAGATTGTAATTATTAGAGATAGAATCTTTCTTTTTCTATTTTTCGTTGAAAATCACCTTTAACTTTTTATTATTACGTTAAATTTTTAAACTTAAAATCAAATTTTATTAAAATTTAGAATTAATTTAATCAAAAATTTGATATCTTTTAATCTTTTGTTAATCAGAGTAATTTAAACAATCGATTTGCTTTCAGTTTCAAGTTTAAACATTTCTAAAAAAAAAGTTTAAATTATAAATTAAGAATTTGATAAATTGGCCTGATAAAAAGGATAGTTTAAAAAATAAGACTCAATAGTTATAAGTTTAAGTAACATTCTTTTTTAAAAAAAATAGTATAAAAATAGAGGGGATAATCCCAACTAGTAGAAAAATAAATCCAGAAATATAAAAAATATCTAAAATCATACCATAATTAATATCAATTAAAGTTCCTATCAAGATAAATGATATTCCTCCATGAATTATTGTCTTTGAATTTATTCTAAAAAATCTCTGGATTCCCATTTTAAGATTATTTCTCTTTATTAGTTTAAAGAGTGAAGCAAATAGAGCATAATAATATATAGACATAAAAGGATTAATCCAAATGTCAATCAAAACTACTAATACTAATGATACAATCAATTGAATTAAAAATGTAATAACCATTGTAAGAGTTATCCATTTCACTTTAAAAATATCTTGCAAGGAACAAAAAATAAGTGATACTGCTAATATAATAGCTAAAATAAAGGTGCTAATTATAAAAAAGTTCGGACCAACCAAAATTGTATTAATATTTATGAAATTTGAGATGAGATTCGTTAACGGTGGAATTATAAGCCCAAAAGTGCACACAAATGATAAACAAAATAAAATAAGATAACTTAAGTAATCAAAAAAGTTCCTAATTTTATGATATTCTTCTAAAAGATAATTTAAAACTTCATAAATTACATACATAGCTAATATCAATAAACTAATACCAATTACTACAACCCATAAAGCTAATCCTGCGTCCCCAGTAAATGCATGAAGAGAGCTTAATCCTCCTCCTCTAGTTATAAGAGTAGCAAACATTATTGAAAAGAAAATTAAGATTGCATTTACTTTTAAAATTTTGGCATTTTTCACTTTGAATATATTGGAATGAAAATAAGCAGTACAAAAAAACCAAGGAATGAGAGAGACTACTTCAACCGGATCCCAACCCCAATACCTACCCCAACTTGAAGTAATTTTTGCCCAATAAGCCCCTAAACTAATGCTTAAGGTAATAACTAACCATCCAAATTTTAAACTAAAATTATAAAATGATTTCTGATAAGGATTTTTTAAAGATAATTTTGGCTTTATAGTTTCTACAATATTTATAGTAAATGGGATTAAAAAGATGGCATATGCAATAAAAGTAAAGAAGGGATGCCAAATCATAAAAGGAGATATTAAGATTGGATTCAGACCACGACCATCTGGATATATTATAGGTTCTTCAACTTTAAAAGGATTTAATGAAAACAAAATTACTAAGAAACTTATCGAGATTAGCATGGAAATTACGCTTGACCAGATAAAAACAGAGTCTTCTTTATCTTGGTTTTTAATCCGATAAAAAAAAATAACTATTGAATTAAATACCATCCAAGTCATTATTGAACCTGCTTCTCCTGCCCATATTGCTACAATTTTATAAATAAGTGATAAATTTGATTCACTATAACTCCATACATATACAAGATTATAATAGTCATTCACAAAACCATATTCTAAAAGTAAAAATATTGAAATTGATAGAGCCATGTTGAGTGATGCTAAATAAAAATAATTCTCTCTTTTTAAAATTAAATAGATTAAATCAATAATCACAGTTATAATATTCAAAAAAATTAATATATTTGCGAGATTGGATATTATTTTAATTTTTAAATCTAAATTTACTAGATTCAATAAATTAGGAATAATTACAGCGATTGTTATAATTATTATTAAATCAGATATTATAACTGTTTTTAAAGAATTTTTATTAAATCTCATTAAAAAATCTAAATTTCAAAAATTAAAAAATATTTTTAAAAAATTATTGGAAATAATATTTAATAAGAGAAGAATAAAAGTAATTAGGTGCCATTTTTACATTAAAATTTTAAATTCATTAATAATTATTAAATGCAAATTTTATTAATTTTGACAAATGAGTTTATAATTAAAACTATTCAACCCTTTCAATAATGTTAAATAAAAAAGTCATTCTAATAATTTCTACTTTTGTAGGCGTCATATTTGTCTCTATTCTTTTAAATGCAAATGCTTACCCTAGCTATACTCAACCTCATGAAGATTGTCATACAGTTCCAGGAGGTTATTCAATTGGAACTAATATAAGTACATCAAATTCTATCAATGCTTCAGCTGTTATAACTTTTAATATTACAGCTACTGGTTCAAGCTTGTTTATTCAAGCACCTTCAGATGCTAAAGAAAATAATCAATTTACCATTTTACCCACCACTACTAGAATATTAGATAATTCTGGTAATGATTTAAATCCAAATCTAAATGCAATGACAGTTACTTTTAATATAACAGCCCCATCCGAAGATGGATATTATACTATTCTCATTTTAGCTGGAGATAATTCTGTCTCTGGTAGTCCACCTCCTTTCGATTACCTAGAGATCGCGTTTAGTATCGGGGGTGTTCTTCCACCGGGCCCAAGAATAGAAATATTTAATCACTTTGAAATCTATATAGGATTAACGGCCTTATTACTACTATCTATAGGAACAGTTTTAGTATTGATAAATGAAAATAAATTTGTAAAAATACACGGTATTTTTGCTGGATCTTCATGGATTTTAACACTTATTAATGTTATATCGTTGGTGATTTTTAATCCGTCAATTTGGAGCTCTTTCTCTTTTGGAATACACTGGTCTCATATCATCTTAGGAGGTGTAGGGTTGCTTACAGGCTTGTTCAGTATGCTTTTTGGAATCGCAGCAGAACGAAAATATGCAAAATTAACTGGATATATTACTTTAATTTGTTGGTGGGCTGCTTTCTTTTCAGGTTTTTTAATGGTTCCATTATTTTAAAAATTGGGTGAAAACTAAAATGAATAATTCTAATGCTAAAGAATTAAATACTGAATCTAACAAAGTAGATTCACAAGATATAAAGGAAATAAAAGATAAACGAAATTTTGAAGAGGTTGTGAAAGAATTTATCTCTCCCTATCACGTTAGTTCCAATCCATATGAACTTGAATCTGCATCCGCCGATCTCACATCACTCCCTTCATACCATTATAAATTTAAAAAAAATTATCTTGCTAACTTATTAATCCGCCCCGCAGATACAAATAGCCTTTCTATGTTAATAAAAAAATGTAAAGAACGAAAAATCCCGGTAACAATAAGAGCTGCTGGTACTTCATGCTTCTCCTCAGCCACTCCATCAAAAGGTGGAGTAATCATAGATACGCGCAGATTAAATAAAATATTTAATATTGATAAAGAAAATATGACAGCAAAAGTAGGAGTTGGCATTTCTTGGTTAAATTTAATTGAAAAACTTTCTGATTATGGTCTTGCGCCCAAATGCTATCCTACAAGCTTTAAAACATCTTGTGTTGGTGGTTTTATAGCCACTCCAGGAACTGCTGGTATAGGTGTATTAAAAAATGGATCAATGAAAGATTCGATTCTCAATTTAAAGCTAGTCCTCCCTGATGGAGAAATAACGAACATTTCGAAAGATTCTAAAGGAGAATTATCCCTCGAAGACATTGTTGGAACTTATGGAATATACGGTGCTATATCTGAGGTTGATTTATCTATTACAACGCTAAAAACTTCTTTGGAGATAATTGGTTATGGTTTTAACTCTAACCATGAAGCTATAGAATTTTATCGAAAATTAAAAAATTCTCTTCCCAATAAACCATTCTTTATATCAATTTCAGAACGAAAATTTGAAACCTATTCACATATTAATTTTCCTGATCAAGATTGGCTAGTTTGGGCGGTTTTTTATGATGATCCAAAAACAACATCCCAAAATGTATCTACATCAGAAAAATTTGCTTTAGAATTAAACGGAAAAACTGTCGATAAATTATATTTAAAAGAAAAATGGCGTGATATCAGTGATGCTGAAATAGCTATTGGAAGATCAAGTAGAAATCTAATCTTTCAAGAATATTGGATTTCTGATGAGAGACTTGAGATATTTATTGAAAAATATCTTAAGAAAAGTCAAAAATATAAATTTCCAACTGCATTATATGCAATTTCGGGGATTCCGGGTTGGACTAGAGTCAAAGTCTTTGGTTTATCTGATATCGTTAAAACTATTGAATTTTTCACAGTTAAGGCGTTTTTGCATGATCTTTCAGTACAAGCATTCGCACAAGGGGATAGAGTCTATACCATAGGAATTGTAAATACATTTTATTTGCTTAAATATAGACCAGAATTAGTATCTAAAAGCAAAATATTAAAAAAACAACTAGATCCAGAGGATTTATTTAATTCTTATCGTATAGTTAAATCTAGGTTAAAATTCTGGAGGATATCGTTACTATTTAACACAGCTAAATTATTATATAAAATTTTTTGATAAAATGTTCGAAAGGTGATTAGCATAATTTTTATCAACAAAAATTCTATTCAAATAAATTATAACAATTACATTTAATTTTTATTAATTATATTTTTAATTTGGGACAATTTAAAACTAAGAGAAAGATTTAAATGAGTGAAAGTAAAGAAGAACAAGATTTAAGAGATGTAGTTACAACAGGTCCTCCTGTTGCAGGTTTAGTTTCTCCCTCAAAAGAAAATTTAATAGAACCTAAAAGTAAAAAAAAAGAGAAATACTCCTATGAACGTTGCACACATTGTGGTTATTGCCGACATGTATGTAAGGTTTATAATACTTCATGGTCGGAAACTGATTATGCTGGTGGGCGAAATAGGATCATTAAAGCACTTGATAGTCATGATATTAAATTTGACAATGAAAAAATAATACCTTCTGTATTTCGGTGTATGCTTTGCGGTAACTGTAGAGTGGTTTGTCCTGTAGGAATAGATACTTTAGAAGTTTTTCAAAATTTTCGTAAAGAAGTTGTAAAAAAAGGAGCAATACCTGCCAAGTTAAAAGTTCTAAAAAATTCAATTATCGAGAATAATAATCCCTTTTTAGAAAAACACATAGATAGATTTAATTGGTGTAATGCTTGTGAAGAAGGAAAAGAAGCATACGAGCGAACAAAACGAGATCTTGAATCAATAAAGGCAGAAGTTGATCTAAAAGTTCCTAAACGTATACCTGGTAAAGTTGGTTATTTTGTTGGATGCACTTCTTCATACAGAAATAAAGAGTTAGTAACTGCTACTAGCCAAGTTTTAGCAAAACTTGGAGTTAAATTTGTACTTTTTCCTGAGGAACGATGCTGTGGGTCAGTATTATTTAGAACCGGGTTAGAAGATGAGGCTATGGAATTAGTAAAGCATAATTATAAAACAATTCTAGAGAGTGGTGTGTCTGAAGTTGTATTTTCTTGTTCAGGATGCTTTTCCACGTTTAATCTCGAATATACTAAGTATGCAGGACATAAACTTGAATTTGATCTTTATCATTTAACACAATATGTATTAAAGACTGTTAAGGAAAAAAATTTAAAGATCCGATATACACAACGAACAAAAGAAGATCCTTTACTTATTACTTATCACGATCCTTGCCATCTGGGAAGATACTGTGGAGTTTATGAAGAACCAAGAGAACTATTAAATATGATTGAAGGTATCAAATTATTTGAGATGAAGCATAACAGAGATATGTCATGGTGTTGTGGTGCCGGGGGTGGAGTAAAAGCCTTATACGGTGAGATTGCAGGTGAGATAGGCAGAGATAGATTGATTGAAACACGTACTTGTATGGTAAGAATACGCGAAGACCGTTTAAAAGAAGCATTAGAAACTAACGCTGAAGTTCTTGTTAGTTCTTGTGTTTTTTGTAAAAATAATTTATTTGAAGTTGCGACTGAAGACAACTCACCTATAAAAGTTATGGATATCTCACAACTTCTTAACGATTGTGAATTCTATTAAAAAGTAAATTAAATCCCAATTAATTTGGGAAGAACTTTCATCTTATTATTATTTAATAATAACTTTTTTAAAGATGAGAGATTTTCAATAGATTTAGGCAAATATATTAATTCATTACTATTTAACCATAATTCTTCAAGAGAGTTTAAAAAACAAATTGAGTCTGGAAGAGCTTTAAGCTTATTTTCATCTAAATTCAATATTTTTAGCTTTTGAAGTGATCCTATTGAATGGGGAAGTTTGGTTAATCTATTGTTATTTAACCTTAAAATTTTTAAAGATATTAAATTTCCAATTAAATTTGGTAAGAATGATATAAAATTCCAAGTTAAATCTAAAGTTTCGAGAGAAGAAAGAAGCGTTATTGCATCAGGGATTTCTTTTAATTTGTTGTTCATTAAATAAATATGTCTAATTGACTTTAAAGAACCAATAGAAATGGGTAATGATAATAATTTATTCCAACCTAATCTTAAAATTTCTAATGATTTAAGGGTACCAAGTGACTCTGATATAGTGGTTAATTGATTTTCTTCTAAATTTAACGATTTTAATGAAGTTAGTAAGTTTAAAGTAGAAGGAAGTCTAGTTAATAAATTTTTATTAAGATCCAGTGTTTCAAGGGACCTAAGTAAACCAATAGATTCAGGTAAAACACCTAATTTGTTTGAACTTAAAACTAAATCTTTTAAGTGTTCTATATAACCAATCGAATCTGGAATTTTATTCAATAGATTTCCCTTTAAACTTAAAAATTCTAAAGAAGAAAGATATCCTAATGAGTTAGGTATTTTAGATATCTTATTATCATTTAAACTCAAATGCTTTAATCTATAAAAAGCTCCTATTGAAAAAGGTAATTTATTCAGGCGATTCTTGTTTAAATTTAAAATCTTTAAAGAAGTTAAAGATCCTATGTTTTTAGGTAAAGATTCTATATTATTTCCTTCTAAGTTAAGGATCTCAAGATATTTAAATGAACATAGATAGTCTGGCAAGATATAAATTTTACAATTTTTCAAAATTAAAGTACGTATTGAACTAAAGTATTGAAATACTTCTGGTATAGAAACTAAATCCCAATTGTTAAGTTCAATATGAGAAATCTCTCCAAACTCAACTTTATAATCGATCGGTATATTTTTCTTTTTTAAAAACAAAATACTTAGGTAATTTCTTAAGATATTTGCTAACTTAGAAATAGAAAGATTATCTAATGATTTACAAGTAGTTAGTAATCTATTGATTGAATTATCGAATTTTTCATCTTTTAATTTATTTAATTGGGTTATTATTGAATCTTTGGCAATCTCATTATTAAGATATTCCATTGCAGATATTAACGCTATTGAAAATTTAAACGATAATTCACATTTGAGAGTCCATTCTAATGGAAAGAATCTAATATTCCTCAAATGTTTCAAATTTTTTACTCCAAAAATATCCGTATAATCTTGAAGATATTCCCGAACTTTCCAATAAGTTATCTTAACATTAACTTTTGAAAAATCTAGTTCGATTACTAAACCATCTTTCAATTGGTATTCAAGATCTTTAATTTTCTTTTTTAAAGATAAGATTGTTATATAATTAATTAAAATCTCAGTTAAATTTTGAATAGGATAATTAAAACAGTAATTATCTAAACTTTTCTTGAATTTATCTAATTCCATTTTTTTGATTTCTTCCATCAGTGTTGAATTCACTCGTTCATCTGTTAAAGTTCTTAATGAATTTATTAAGATTAAAAGACAATTATATGAGGTTTCATGTTGCAATGCCCATAAAAAAGGAGTAATTGCTTTATCAAGAAATTTCTTTTTTATAACATTAGCAGCAGCATATCTTAAATTTTCACTAGGATCAGAAATTAGAATACTTTCAAGTAAAGGATAAAATTTCTCATCTTTTATATTAATTTTATCTAAAGTTTCTATACATTCTTGTATAATAATATCGTCATCAATTTGTTCAATCAAAAGAACTAATAAATCTAAAGCGTCTGATTTATTTAACTTCTGACTTAGAAAATCATTATAAATACTTTTTGGAGATATTACCATCTTAAAACTCAGATTTATAAAAATTTTTAATATATAATGAAGTAATAAGAAAAATTAATTTTTAGTTTAGTTTTACTGCATTTCAACGCTTAACAAATTTGCGTAAATTTCGTTACCCTTTTTATCATTAATCGAAAATTTTAATTGAGGACTACCTTTTAGAAGTAAATCAAAGTAGAATCCTAATTTTTCTTTTGATTTTACATTAAAATTTGGTATTATCTTTAGAATATCAGATGGGTTTTCAAATTCTTCAACTTTAGCTTCTGCTACTTCTAGATCAAGCATATATTTCACATCCTTATTTTTTAATTTCTATTAATTTAATTAACCTAAAAATAAAATAGAAAGACATAAATATAAATCTTTCCCCTACTGGTTAATTTAAACAATTGAATCAGTTTTAGTTTCAATATAATACTAAAAACACTTTTTTTGTTACAATTTAGAACATAAATTTGGAAAATATGATCGTAATCAAAAATATTTTATCCAATTCTTGATCGAATCCCAACATAAATTCATTTTTTGTGATTGATTCCAAATATTTTTATAAAAATACTGAATAAATTAGGCAATATAACAATTAAAAATATAATTCAAAAATAAACTGAAAAAGTAAAGAATTTAAAGTATAGACTCATAAGCTTCAATTGTAGCAGAGCAAGAACCATATCTAACACAACCAGCTATATTTTCTAGCGGATTCACTCCAAAATCACACATCATCTTTGCTGCTCGTTTGTAAATTTCTGTAAAAAAGTCGGTATTCATGGCTGGAAAATTAAAATAATCATCTGGCATTGATCTTGCTGGTACTATATAAGGAATAACTCCTATTGATACAATTTTCTTTAAAGATTCAATAAACTCATTTGCATTTTCTCCAAATCCGCATAATAAAAAGGTTTCTACTTGATTTTCCCCAAATATATCAATAGAATACTCCCAATTATCTTTGTATAATCTAAATGGAATGCTTGCCTTACCGGGCGTGAACATACTTCGCAATAACTTGTCAAGGATTTCAATATGAATCCCAATTGTATCTGCTCCCGCTTCCTTTAATTTATTTATGCATTCTAAATCTTTCATAGGCTCAATTTGTACATGGATAGAAAGCTCGGGAAAGGTGTTTTTAATACCTTTTAGAATATCTAAATATTTTTCTAATACTGTATCATCTTCGCACAAGAATCCAGTTATTACTGTAATATGATTGCATCTTCCTTCATTCTTCGCAGCATTAATTACTTCAGAAATTTGTTGATAATTTTTTTCAATTATAGTGTTTCCTGATTCAATTCCACAAAACTTGCATGCATAACCACATCTCCAATATCTACATTTCTGATAAATAGTAGTAGCTAGACAATCTTTCCCATGAACTAGAGCAATTTTATTCATCAAAATTCCTTCAGATGTTCTTAATTCGTAAAAATTAGGCGCTTGAATTTCTTTTAAGATACAAAATAAATCATTGTTTCTACTATCAACCACTTCATAATGCTCATTTTTTCTTTTTAATGTCAAATTTGTTTCTTTAGATGCATTTTTCCTATTAAGCCCTAAAGGAACATTTATAATATAGTTACTTTGATTTTCAAGGAAAAAATATCCGCCTCCAAATGGTCCTACTCTTCCTCTACGAAATTTAAAATTATTAACTAAATTCTTTTCCACTTTAACTCCTTTACATAATAATTCTATTTTTTTTGGTAAAATTATTGACAATTATTTCTACCTCTCTATAACAATTTTAATTAAATTATCCTCGTTAAAAATTACTGAACTTTAACACGTTCTAATAAGGAATTCCAAAAAATTTCTTTAAAATCTCCTGAAGAATTAAATTTATTAAGTTTATAGGTTATAGCTTTTGCTTGACATGCTCTGGCACAAGTTCCACATCCTATACACTTTTCTTGTTTGAAAGATACTTTTTTAGACTTTGAATCAGATGTTTTTTTTAATCTTGTGAAAGCATTCACAGGACATACTTCAACACATGACATACATGAAACACATTTATCCCAATTAACCTTTATTTCTCCTACAAAATACTTTTTTATTTTTTCTTGAAACTTTTCACTAAAAACTGATTCAGATTCCAATTTTGGAACAACTTTTGAAGATACAACCCCCGTCTGTTCGATCTCAATTTCTTTGCCGTCTTTTTTTAATTTTATGGCTGATACTGGACAAATATAAGCACACGTGCCGCAAAATGAGCATTTTGTAATATCAGGGATTTCTGGTTTTAAGTCTTCAGTTTTAATTCGAATTTTACCATTTAATTCTAAACTTGAAATTACATTATTCGGACAAGCATTAATACATAAACCGCACCCGATACATTTCTCTTTACTAATTTCAATTCCAAAACTCTCTGTATAGAATCTTTCTACCACTTTAATCATATTATAATTATCAAGTCTTTTTACTCTGGGATACATATTATCTTTTCTCTTTTACTTGTTTAAATTTGATATTAATATTATTCTTACTCCTTAATTTTAGAGGCTTTTTGAACTGCGTTATTGATCATTGGGGATAACTGGTCACTTCCGAAATGATTTTGGATTATAGCGGAACTAGGACAAGCTGATGCACATGTTCCACATCCTTTACATAAAAT
>JBHLNZ010000051.1:0-21877 GCA_048941015.1 Promethearchaeota archaeon
TCTTTTTCTCTTTTTTTGAGAGTAAATTTATAATTTATAATCTGAGAGATTAGAACCTGGAATTTTTTTTATATCTATACAGATGAGAATGAGTGGAGAATACTGATTCTTTGAAATAGGAAATTTATCCTAGTTATAAACTATGAGAAAAACATTTAAATTCTTACCTAACTGCGTTCTTATAACGCAATTATGCTATAAATAAAACTGAGGTAAAAAATTTATGGATGAAATATCTGAAGCAATTAAAGAATTAGAAGAACAAAAGGTTTTAAAATTAGTAAAAGAAAGACTTGATGCTGGTGAGGATCCAATTAAGATATTGGAAGCATGTAGATTTGGAATGACCGAAATTGGTAGAGATGCCGGTGATACTATATTTTTAACTGATCTTATAATGGCAGGAGAGATTTTTAATGAAGCTATGGCTATCTTAATGCCAAAATTAGTCGGATCTTCAACTAAAAATTTAGGAAAAGTAGTTATTGGAACTGTTGAAGGCGATATTCATAATATTGGAAAAGATATTGCTATTAATTTTTTGAAAGCTGAAGGATTTGACGTCATTGATTTGGGTGTAGATGTTCCAGCTCAGAAATTTGTTGATGCAGTAAAAGAACATAACCCACCAGTCGTTGGAATGAGTGGTTTACTTACATTATCAATAGAACCAATGAAAAAAAGTGTAGAAGCTATTACTGCTGCTGGTCTGAGAGACAAAGTGAAGGTGATAATTGGAGGAGAACGAACAGATGAGGAAGTATGTAAACATGTAGGAGCTGATGCTTGGGTTAATGATGCAATTGAAGGTGTAAAAATTATTAAAGCTTGGGTAGGAGGTGCCTAAAAAATGGATAATGCAGAAGAATTACGTAAAGCAAAGATTCAAAGAATGGAAGATGCTGCTGCCGTTAAGGTACCTGATAGAATTCCAATTGGTATAGCAACTTCATATTTCCCTGCAAAATATGCTGGTGTAACTTATGAGGAAATGTGGTATGACAACAATAAATATATTGAAGTAGGTGCTAAGTTTTGTAGGGATTTTAATTGGGATGCAGTTAGTTTCCATCGCTCATTTGAAAGTGTCCCTATTGGGTTAGCTTTAGCGGGTTTCGATGCGGATTTAGCAATTTTGGTAGCGGTCAATTCGGTCTTAGGTGGTGGGGCATCTCATGACATCTTGGCTGATGTATATTCGTCAAATCCTGGTAGAGAAGTCGGAAAGAACATTGAATCTCAGTGGGTAATTAAAAAACCAGTTATGAATGATGATGAATGGGATTTCTTGATAGAAAAACCGTTTGATTTTATGACGGAGACGATATTACCAAGAGCTTATAAAAACCTCGCAGACAAGAGTTCACCAACAGCTGTGGGCTCACTTATAAAATTTGGGATGGAAGTTGGTAAATTTCCTGGATTTCTAATGGAGATGGCTGGAAAGTTGAAGGAAGAAGCATGGCTTCCATATTATTATGCAGTAGCCCCCAATCCTTTAGACTTTATAGGAGCCTTCTATAGGGATTTTGATGTATTATCATTAGATCTTTATAGACATCCAGAGAAAGTTAAAAAAGCCTGTGAAGGCTTAGCTCCTGTGTTAGCAGCAGTAGGGAAAATGACTGGAAAAATTTCGTTAGATGTTACAGGTTCTCGTAGGGTTTTCTGTCCTATATGGTATAATACTTACTTATCACCTGAAAAGTTTAAAGAATTCCATTTCCCATATATTAAACAGATTGTCAATGAATTGGTTGAAGCGGGTTTTACTCCCCTTATGAGTTTTCAAGGTCGTAGCGACCACCTCTTGGAAATTTATAAAGAACTTCCAGCAGGTAAAGTTATAATGTGGTTTGATAAAACAGATGTCGTTAAAGCTAGGGAAGTGTTAGGAGATAAGTATTGTATCGCAGGAGGCGTCCCAAGTAGTCTTCTAATTAGCGGAACACCTGAAAAGGTAAAATCTCATACAGAACAGCTTATTAACAATATGAAATCAGGAGGTACCTTTATCGTTTCCTCTGAATTCAATGGTATGGGAGATGCTAAGGTTGAAAATGTAAAAGCCATGACTGAAACAGTCATGAATTATGGAAAATATTAAATTTTCAATTTTTTTTTATTTATTATTTTTATTTATTTGAAACAGGCTAAACCAAAACGATAAGAGTATTTATTAGATGGATATTCAATATTGAGCTTATCCTTTAAACCAAGTACAGTTTTTATTACTTCAATTCCTATAGCTTCCATGGAAAACCTCTTCTCGTTAGGGAATCTGCATGGTTCTCCAGAATCAAAAGTACAATCTCCAGCTTTTTGAATTTTACAGTATTTACATGTTCCATCATATAATAAAATTCTTTTTTTATATTTTTTATTATATTCAGTTAGAAATTTTTCGAATTCTTCTTCTAAATCCTTCGCTTCAAAACTCTTAGTTAGTAGAAAAGTATTTTTTATATAAAACTCTGATCTTCCTGTCCTTTCTTTTTCTTTCTTAATATAAGTTTCTAGGTCAAATTTCGAGTAGATCAAATAATAATCTTTATATGTTGATAGAGCTTTCTCAAGAAAGGGTGAATTAGGAGGACAACTCCATGAATGTCCATAGAAGGGACATTTAAAACTAGGCGAAATACACATCTCTTGTACTTTAGGATTAAAATGAATATCTTTATATTGAATTTGAATAAAAGGCATCTTCATTTTGATAAGAATTAAACTAATTTTAAAGTTAATTCTTAAGAATTATTAGATTGGGTTTCATATTATTAAATTATATATTAAAACTATACTAATCATCTAATGGAATCATTTGAACGTATATATGCTGCTTTGAAGGGTAAACCAGTAGATCGACCTCCAGTTTTTCCCCAGATTGGTGATCATGCGGGGATTATAAATAAATTAACATATAATAAAATGTATGAGGATGCTAAATTAGCTGCAAATGCTCATTTAAAAGCATTAGATCTATACAAATACGATATCACATCAATACAAGTAGAACCAAGTTGGCCAGTTGCCGAAGCTTGTGGAGCGGAAGTGAATTATCCTTTTGATAAAAATCCTTGGATTACAAAATATTTGATAGAATCACAAATTGATTTGGAAAACTTGGAAGTACCAGACTTCATGAAAACAAAAAGTTCAAGAGTTATGATAGAAGGCACATCGATTCTTGCTAATGAAGCGGAAGTCCCTATTGCAGCTTTCATGACAGGGCCAATAACTTTTAGTTTTCAATTAATGCCATATGAACTATTAATAAAAAGAATGGTAAAAGACCCCGAATTTACACATGCTTTGGTTAAAAAGAGCGTTATGATAATAAAGGAGTATATTGAAGCTCTGAAAGATGCTGGGGCAACTGTGCTTGTAATTTGTGAACATGATTTTCAAATGTTAAAACCAAAACTGATCAAAGAGTATAGTTTAGATTATTTACCAGATCTTTTTGAGATATACCAGTATAATATCCTTCATATGTGTGGAAAAGTATCATCACATTTGAAAGAATTAGCTGATAATATTAGAAATATTAAAAAATTAAATACTTTGAATATTGGTCCATTTGTTGATATCAAAAATACTCAAGATCTCTTCAAACACAAGATTGGAATAGCAGGTAATATAGATCATATAAGATTACTTCCATGTGGTAGCCCTAATGAAATAGAGACCGCTGTACATAAAGCTATAGAATCTAGTGGTGGAGACTCACGCTTTATGGTCGCTCCCGGATGTGAAATTACATCTGACACACCAATTCAAAATGTAAAAGCATTTGTAAATGCTACACAAACTTATAACAAAAATATAAAATAAAAATATATATAAAATATTTAAGGTCATTTGAAACAATTAATTTACCCTCTAAGTTCAGAGAAAAGTGATAAATATGGAAGTTAACCTATTATTGGATTTAATTGAATTTTTTATTATTAATCTTTTTAATTTATCTGTATTCGCTCTCTTTTTATCTCGTGTTAGAAAACCAGAATTATCAAAAAAAATTGGTATTTTTTCAATAGTCCTTGGAATTCCCTCCTTAATGGTTGCAATTATTAATGCTTACCTTCAAAGAGAGTGGTGGTATTGGATTTTTCCTCTCTTATTTGTAGAATTTCTTCTATTTACTTTAGTAGTAGATTATATTATTAAAATTGAGTTTAGGAATCCTAGAAAGTTATCTATCTTGGTTCCCTTTTTAATCTTATTTTATGTGAGTATAATTTTAATGTGGGGTTTGACTTGGGCATTAGGCGTGATTTATGGAGTTATCACGCTTATTACTTATTTTTTACAATTAATTGGTGCTTATTATGCCGGAAAACATGGTGTAGGTTAATTATTATTCAAACTAAGAAAGGTTTATTAGAATATTTTTTTTCTTTGTCTTTCTTATTTAATTACTTATTTTCGATTATAGACATAAATTCCATTATCTATATCTTCATTGACAATTCTTAATTTATGAAAGATAAATGAATTTGATATAATACGTGCCGTTGGTTTCAGTTCTTTAATTAGTTTCTCTTCTAGTTTATCATTAGTTGTTTGTAGTAAATAACAAACCACTATATCAGCATCGCTTAAATCATGTTTAAAAAGATTCCCATAAACAATCTTAACTCTACTTCTCAAATGAAGTATCGTTATTAAAAATTGACAACAGAGGTAAAGCAAAAGATTAATTTCAATACCGACAGCTTTTGCACCATATTTGCGTGCCGCTATAATAGTAAAACGTCCATCCCCACATCCTAAATCGTAGACGATTTCACCAGGTTGGATTTCAGCTAGAGTAAGCATTTTCCGTACTTTTTTCATTCGAGTTGGAAACCAAGGGGCTCCCTTTATAAGAGACCAAGAAAGAAAAAATCCAACTATAACACCAGTTATAATAATGCCAAGAGCTATAATACGAGCAATCGTAATCATTTTTGAGACCAGTATAGTGAAATTATGAACATAATAATTTGAATCTTATTTTTATCACAAGATCACTTTTGTTCTTTTTTATTACGGGAAGAATCACGATTTACTAGTACAATTCCTAAAATCACTAATAATAAGGCAAAAGGATAAATAAAAAAATCGAATTCTTCATGTAAAAATATAGCTGAGAGCAAAACCCCAAATAATGGCACAAGTGTCTGAAAAATTGCGGCTCTACTAGCATTTAATCGTTTCACTCCTTCTAAATAAAAGGTATATGCGAGTATTGAAGATAAAAATGCTAAATATGCAATACCTACCCATAAACGAGCCGGAATGCTAAAATATTCTAATGGATTTAGATATTGTGGACTAATAATTAATGAAATAGGTATAATAGTTAGAAAACCAAAAAAGGATACCCATGTAATTATCCATAAAGATGATGGTTGAAAAGAATCACTCCTATTTTGAGTTATATTTAAGAAATGTCGAGAAGTTACTGTATATACGGCGTAAGCAAATGCAGCAGCTAATATTAAGATATCTCCAAGAATTCGGTTCAAGACATCTACATTTGGAGAAAATCCTACAACAATAACAACGGCCATGAATGCCATCAGAGTTCCAACAACTTTTTTCCAGGTAAAAAATTCCGTTTTTAAGAATGTACTAGAAATTACTACAACCCATATAGCATTTGTAGCAACCATTATACTAGCATCACTTGCAGCAGTAAAAATCTCACCGATAAGATAACCAGCTTGATAAATTGTCACAGAAGTTAACCCCATAAATGTTAAAATTTTCCAATTTTCTTTTGCAAATTGCCAGTTTAATGTTCCTTCTTTAAATCTGAGAATTATAAAAAAAGAAATAACTGCTAAAAAATAACGGATAAAAGCAATCATAAATGGTGGTATGGTTGCTCCTCCAACTTCCTCAGAGACTAACCAGCGTCCTATTGGCCATGTTCCACCCCAAATAATAGCTGTTAATATTAATAATATATAAGCAATAATTTCCTGTTTCCTTTTGCCATTAATTATTGAATTCATAGCATATTACGAAATAATTTTCTAATTATGACTCTATTTAATCTAATAAAGATAATAAATATATTAAATATAAGAAAGGATATTAATTCAAATATTAAAAAATATACATATCTTAAATAAAAATTTTAAAGAGAGAGATTAAATAATGTCTGGTAGAATTAAAGAAGATTATTATATTAAAAAGAAGGATAAATTTATGCGTTCCTTTGAGGAACGCTTAACCCATATCCGGAAATTTATTAAAATGAAATTTCCTTCTGAGAATGAAGATGATATGGTAAATCAAATGAAAGAGGAATATAATATGATACTTCCTGAAATTCCTTATTTAGGAGGGCAAAAAAATCCTCTTACTCAAATTCTCGTTAAATGCATGTCTGATTTAGCTATTTTTAGTACTTTAGAGAAAAGAGGATTATCATTTCAGGAAATTGGAGAATTCCATTACAATTACGTTATTGAAATACATAAAACTAGAAAGCAAGTTTTAGAAAAAATGGGGAGAGATCCATCAAGTTATCCATTTGAAACTGAATACGTTAATTACCAAAAGAAATTAACTGAAGATACTCGAAAGAGATTATATCCAGAGAATTGGGTTATGGATTTTGTAGAAGGTGATGGTAAATCATTTGAATGGGGCTGGGATGTACATGAATGTGCAATACAGAAAGCTTATAAAAAATTGGGGGCTGAAAAATATCTCCCTTTGATATGCTTAGGAGATTTTTATGAAGCTGAGGGTTTAGGTTTCGGATTTAAGCGTACAGAAACACTCGGATTTGGTGGTCAAATATGCACACATAGATTTGTGAAAAATTACAAGACTCCTAAAGCATGGCCTCCCTATGATTTAAAAGAATTTAATGCTGTTTTTTGGGGAAAATAGCTAAAATTGATTTTTGAAGAAAAAAGACTGATTTAATATTAAAAAAATGTGAAACTGTTAATGATTAATTATTAAATTATTAGAATTGCTAGAATCCTAATGTTTTCACCTTTACCATTAAGTTTTTCCAAACATTTCTTTGGCTGAGAGTATCAGTCCAATCAAGGTTAATAAAGCTCCAACAACAAACGTAATCATACTAGCTCCAATATAGCCAATTATAATTTTATATACTATGAATGTTCCCCATGTTACACCACCTGCTATTAAAATTGCAAACCAAGCCCATTTTTCCCCCGGAGCATATGCTTTTTTCTGAATGAGAAGTATCAAAATAGCAATTACTAATATCATTACTCCTATTAACTTTTTTGTTAATATATAAAACCCCTCTAAGACAGCATCGGGATGCTCGCCAAACT
Organism: Promethearchaeota archaeon; assembly: GCA_048941015.1. Lineage (GTDB taxonomy): Archaea > Asgardarchaeota > Lokiarchaeia > Sigyniarchaeales > SOKP01 > SOKP01. The sequence goes on from JBHLNZ010000051.1 coordinate 7,317, forward strand.
GATAGCCTGTTACGTGTGCAAAGTCACTTACAAACATAATTTCAGTAACGAAGATCCAAAGTATCGACATTACTAAGGTATAAAATCCTAAAAAAAGGATTAACCAAGATCCAATTTCATGATTTGATTTCTTCATATATTTTATACACTCATATAATATTTTTTATCAATTTTTGATAGATTTCTATATTAGACATTGTCTAGAAGTATTATTTAAGTATTAACTTTTTTTATTAAACCTTAATTGAATAATCAATAAAATTTATTAATTGACATGGATAATTTTGCAAATAGTTGCATTATCCAACAAACATAATAAAATAAGAAATAAGTGGAAAGTTTATGACGAAAAAATGGGTTAAAATTGTCATTTTAGCGGTTATAATTAGTTCTCCGATAATCGGAATATCATCATTCTTATATATAAGTCAAAAACATTTTGAGGATTCTTACCAAATAAGTGGAGAAGGAATAATTGCTTCTCAAATTATTATCAATAATCAAATTAAAGTTGGAGATCTCCAATTTCAATTATTAAATTCGAATTCAGAAAATATTTTAGAAGCAGAATGGAAGGTTGACTATAATGGAATTTATGATAAGAAGAAGTTTGTTATAATAGATTATATACAAGAAGGTTCTGATTTAAAAATTAATATATACAGTGATATTCATATAGGGACGGGAAATTACAAGCAAATCAATATTATACTCGATATTTATATAAATCCTGCTTATATTAATTATAGTTTTATTAGTGATAATGAATTTGCTAATCTCGAATTCAAAACTTATGGTATAAATTTCGAGAATTTTGAAATAAGGAGTCAAAGTGGGAATGTGGATGTTCAATTAAATAGAAGTTCGATAGATAATGACTTTAAAATTACAACAACATCTGGAGATATAGATTTGATGTTGGATTTTATTAATTTCACTAATAATTTTATATCTAGTTCAGATTCAGGTGACCAATACTTTGATTTTTGGAATATTAAATTTGGTTCCTTAGCTAATTTCAATGCAACATCTTTAACGGGAGTAGTAAATGTACGTTGGGCTAATCATTTCAATAAGTCTCACAACGTAAATATTTTCTTGAAATCTGATAATTATGCTTTTTTGAAAATGTGGTCTCCAATTGAAATTATACGGTATGATTTATCATTAGATGCTACAACAGGAACGACTGATTTTGATACCTCTACGGGCCTTTTTATTGAATTAGAAACCAATCATTATCAATCTTATAATATTAATACAACAGGTGTAGATATGTGCAATATTACAGCAATCACTACTTCTGGCTTAGCTTATGTATTTATAGTAGATTGTTTTAAATGGCAACGTTTATGCGCATGGGGCGGGGACTTTGTACCATATGATGTCAATACAATTGGAAATTATACAATTCATAATGAGAGTAGTGTAAACAGTATTGAATTATACAATTTAAAATATATTTACTTAAACACCACTACAAATATAACATTAAATTTTGAAACACTTCCTATCAGTAGCGAAAATCTAGTTTATGTAGATTGGGATCTAACCTATACACATGCTATGGGAATAGGTGTCGGTTCGATTAATTTAATAGTATCAAATACAACACAAGTGGGGGTCTTAAAAGTTTGTATCGAGCTCGATTTCGAACTTGATCGAATATTACCAACATTCACTGATTATAATGTTACAGTATTTTATCATCCAAGCTACACTTTTTATAACTATACTGTTTGATATCTTTTTTATCTCTAATGTTTTTCCTCGCTTGATTAATTAAGAAAAAGTACTTTTTATGTAGTAATTAAAATAATGGTAATAATTTTCCACATTTAAAACATTTTATATCATTTCTTTTTACCCTTTCTCCACAGTAAATGCAATTAATAAATTGCATTTGTCTTTCATTCAATTTGGGAGAGTTATAAAATTCATTTAAGTACCATAGCTCGTAAATTGTATCCTTTAACCAATCTATATATTCCTTCCAAAATGAAGAATTTTCTGGTTTTACGTATAAGTATCCTTTCTTATCAAATTTCATATATTTTTTTGGGTTATATTCCATCTTCCTTAACTTTTTGTAAAGATTTACGTAATATACAATCAAAATTCCACCAAATATACTTATTATAATTAGAATTTCATTTATATTATTATAAATATTTGAAATCACGAAAATAAGAAAAATAATAAAGATTATTCTTTTTAAAATTGATTTAAATAAATTTGATTTGAATCTTTTCCATGCTTGAAATTCTAACATGCATCTCATGCATACTGGAACAGATAAATTATGTATTCTATACTTATATTTAGATTCTCTATTTATTACACTCTTTTTATTTAATAGGCTTTCTAATGTTAGGGGAATTGTATTATGGACATAACCACATTTAATGCATTTTAAAACCTTAAAAGCCCAAACTAAATCATTATTATCTTCAAGAGACATTCATAAACTAATTTATAATTTTTATTTCTAAAATAATCATTACCTAAGTAAACTTTTAACTTTTATTAAACAATGAATATCATAAATATGAAATATATGGGAGATATTTCTTCAGATTTTATTAAACAAAACTTATATTAAAACAAATCAATAGATTTACAATAATTTATTAAATATTGAGCCTAATCTACCATATTATATCATTTAAAAAAAATGGGATTTGAATGATTTTTGATATACTTAGCGAACTTGACACTTTTGAAGAAATTTTTTGGTTTATTATTTTTTACTTAATTTTTCTGTTAATAATGACGATTTTCTTAAAAATTGCGATAAGTTTTTTTAGTAGTGCAAGAAATACTGAATTTGGCAAGGTTTTTTTAACATCTTTTATGATTACTATCGTATATTTAATTGTCTTCTTATTTATCCAAAATTGGGTTGCATGGCTTATCGTTATAATTGTTGCTTGGATCATCATCAGTGCCATGCATAAAATTGGATTTCTTGGAGCAATCCTTGCCACAATAATTGCGTTCATACTTTATGTAGTTGTAGCATTGATAATTGGGGCTATTCTTGGTATAACTTTAATTGTATTACCTTTTTAAATACACTTTTTTTACTTCTTATATCCAATAGGAATAATATAAAGCGGATCTATATTTTCTGAAAGATTTAATTCCTTCTTTACTCGTTTATCCTTAAATGCTCCTATTGGAACAGATGCCAAACCTAAAGCAACTGCTTCCAAATGTACATTTTGGGCACAATGTCCAACCTCCATATACACATATCTAACTCCACGCTCACCATATCTTTGAGTAGTTCTTGAATAATCTGCACAAATAATTATATTTATATAGGCTTCACATATAAAATTCTGATTCCAAGACGCATTTGCTAGCTTTTCGCAATAAACATCCTTAGATATTAATTCTAAATTATGTTCATTTAAATTATAATGAAAGAGCCCCTTATCTTTGACCAATACATATATTTCTAACGGATATGTAGCACCAGCAGAAGGTACGGTTCTTTTATTTCCTTTTTTTCCTTGAGTAGCCCACAAAATCTGTGAGATTTTTTCAATTTCAATTTCGCTTTTCTGGAAACTTCTTATGCTTTCTCGTTCATATATACATTCTTCAAGGCTTTTATTCCCTTTTGTAAGGGGATTTGGTAATGTAATTTCCAATTAATTATCACTTTTTATTTATTATCTAATTTCTGATTTCATAGTTTATTATTTTCTAGATAATAAGTATTTTTATTTGAATTCAAAAAAATATTCTTCCAATGTCTGATTTGAAAGATTTATTTCAAAAATGGAATGATTTGAATACTAAAGCACAAGCATCGTTTGGAAATTTTGATTTTTCCAAAATTAAAGAAATTAGAGCCAAGCAAAAAAAAATTGAAGATTCTATATATGAAATTCTTAAAGAGAATGCATCAGATCAAATAGGAAGTATATTACCTGACGATTGCGGTCAGATGGAAGTGGGTTATGATACAGAAGAAAACGTCTTTTACTTTGTAATGTTTGATCCCGAATTTGAAGAAGAAGATGAAGCAAAATTAATTGCCATAACTTTGGATATTAATAAAAACGTCTCTATTAAGAAGGATTTTAAAATTGAAGATTCTTAAATCATGAAAAATAAAAAAAGAAATAAAAAAAATTTTTTTAAAATTTATCTGAATCTTCGTACCATTCGGGGAACCATTGATAATATTCTTTTGGAAAGGCTTTTTGCAAACCTTTGTAAGTTGCCTTCACTAAAACAATTTTATTTTGGCGATCTCGATGTGCTACGATTAGTTTTTTCTCGATTAGGGATTCAAAAATTTTTCTAATTTCAGATCTACTTCCCCCGATATCTTCTCTTACATCATCTGGGGTCATATATAGTCCAGGATTTACTTTATAATCATGACTAATAACTTTAAGAATATTTTCTTCATTAACGTCTAATCCGTTAAATTTTGAATCTTTCTTTGATATTATTGGTGCATTAACATCATCATTCCATCTTAATCTTATAGCTTTATTATACTGGGGTAACATTGCACTAAATCGATAAATAATCATTTTCTGTACTTCATTAGTGCCTGCAACTATTTCCCCAATTTTAGCTTCGCGTAAAATGCGTTCTACTGGAAGAAATTTTGTAAGTCCATCTCCACCAAGTACTTGGATTGCTTTTAAACCTACATCTCTTACGTATTCAGTATTAATCATTTTAGAAATTGAAGCTTCAATCATTGGTTCTTTTCCATCATCTAACATTTTTGCACAATAATATGAGAATAGCCTAGCAATTTTTGCTTTTGAAATAATATCTGCAATTTCGTTCTGAATTCCAGGAAATTGATTTGTTGTTCTATTAAATTGTACTCTCCTTTTCGTAAAAAAGAATAATAATGAAACTAAATCTTCAAAAAGACCACTAAATACAGCAGCGCCAATTAATCTTTCGAAATTTAAACCTGCCATCATTACATTCCAACCTTTACCCACTGCGCCGATACGATTTTCATCAGGTATTCTTACATTATTAAAGTCTAAATATCCGTTAGGCACATTATCAAACCCTATAAGTGCATTAACTTTTTCCAATGAAAATCCTGGTCTTCCTTTTTCAACAATAAAAGATGTTAAATGGCCATATTGTTTACGGTCTCCTGGTTCTTCGCTAGTTTTAGCATAAATAAAATAACGGTCTGACACACCTGCCCCTGTGATAAAGCGTTTTTTTCCATTGATAATCCATTCGTCTCCATCTTTTTCTGCTGTTGTAAATATATTTGCTGCATCAGACCCTGCAAATGGTTCTGTTATGCACAATGCTCCTAACTCTTCACCACTAGCAATTTTTGGAAGCCAGTTTTGTTTTTGTTCTTCATCAGCAAATCGTAATATTTGTTCTAACCCTGCCAGCATACTTACTGTAAATACATGACCAACAGCATAAAGGCGACCTAACTGTTCAGCAACGATACAACTACCTGTTGCCCCTAATTCCAAACCCCCGTACTCTTTTGGGACACCTGCTCCAAAATAGCCTTTTTCAGCTACCTTTTTAACTAAAGGCCAAGGAAATTTAGTATTCCAAAAATATTTTTCAGCTTCTTCATAATAATCATCAACAAATTGTCTAACATCATTATAAGCTTCGATCTGTCTTTCATTCCACCAAAAAAATGATTCACTCATCACTTTTCCCTTTTTTAATTAACTAATATAAGAATTCTTAGATTATTAGGTGGTAAAATTATTACTATATCTAAAACTTTAGGAAAAGCTAGTTTTTTAGAAAAATGTAAAATAAGATAAGAAGTTAATTAGGAGAAGAAGTTAAATGTTTCTTCCTAAAAGAACTTATAATTGCTATTGCTCCAAATAAAGTAAATATAAGGAAATAATTACCATAGGGTACTATTATAGTAATGGTATCTCTATTGAGTTCCCATCGATATTCTATAGTACTATTATAAACCTTTTCAATAACCTCAGAAATTCCTGTCGTTGTATTTATAGCTAATTCTACGGTGGTTAAATTCCCATCATCTAATATTAATTTATTTTCATTTATAGTATAATTAAATATTCCCTCTCTTTCAATCGCATCTCCTATTAAAGAAAGATTTACTGGTGTAGGAAAAACAAATAATTTCCCTTCTTTACTCCCCGCTTCTGACCAATTTAAGAAATTTAAACTATAATTGTAAGCCATATAGAATGAATTAATATATTCAGGAACCCATGCAAATTTATGGTAATACTCTAAAGTATAGTTAACTATCATACATAATTTACTATCATAAGTATCATTGTATATCTTGTCAATTCTAACCTGTAAATAATCGACATCTTTAAACCAAATTTCATCTGAAGCATTAACACAATTCCATTTTACACTTTTACCCTGTTCAATAGGAAATGTCGACTCTCCGATTGTTGTATTCCCTACTACATTTACGTTAAAGGATAACAATAAAATTAAAGAAAATGAAAATATTGCAGATATTTTCTTTAGATTTTTCATTTTAGGGAAAGCTCTATTCGATAGAAAATTTTTGTATTTTTGTATTATAGACTGATAATGATTAATATATTTCTTAGATATTTAAGTTTAATATCTCCAATTAAATTTATGTCAATGAGACTATTGAGAAAAGATATTTTTAAAATATACTCAAAATAATTAATTTAATAAATCTTAAGATAGAAATAATTTAAACGAAATAATTTAAAATAAAAAAAGTGAATGAAATGGAAAGCGTAAGTACTCCGCCTAAATTCACAACAACTCAAAAGGTTCAATGGGCAATGGCTAGTTTTGGTGGGTCGTTGATAAGTGGAATTTATGCTTCTTTACTCCCAATATTTTATGTAGATTACCTAGGTCTCGTGGAAAACGCTCAAATTATCTATTTCATCCAAATCATCTATTTATTCGTCAATGCATTCAATGATCCTTTATTTGGGATAATTTCTGATCGTTCAAAAGCAAAGAAGGGAAGAAGAATACCATTCATGAGATATACAGCACCCTTCCTAGCTCTAACGTTTATTTTAGTATGGTTTTCACCAGATCTAAGCTCTGGTGAATGGGCTATATTTTTATGGATGGTAATTATGACTTGTCTTTATGATACCGCATATACTATTATCTTTTTAGTATATTCAGCACTTCTTCCCGAAGTTACAGAAGATGAACAGGAAAGAAATGGTTTGCAAGTTTTCGCATCATTTTTTTCATTAATTGGAATGATTTTTGGATTCTTAATTCCAGATTTATTCCGAAACCAATCAAGATTTCTTCTTTTAATGTCAATGGTTGTAGTTGGTATTCTGGGTATGGCGTTAATTCTCTACACTTCATATAAATTTAAAGAAAGACCTGAATTTAGAATAGTTGATGAACCATTAGGTTTTGTCGATGCGTTAAAATATACATTTAAAAACAAATCTTTTCTCATTGTTGTTGCTGCTAATTTTATGGGGATCTTAATTCAATCATTAATTGTCGGATCTATGTTCTATTTAGCTGATTATGTTGTTCAGCAATCAACAATTATCCTATTGATATTTCTATTTATACCCCTCCTTCTCGGAATTTGGTTAACCCCTAAATTTATTAAATGGTGGGGTGTTGCTAGGAGTGATCAATATTTATTAATAGTTGGTGGCTCTGGTTTAATTCTACTTTTCTTTATAAGTGCATTATCATTAAATATATTAATATATATATCGATAGCAATTGCAGCATTTGGATTTGTTGGTCCTCTTATATTTACAAATGTATTATTTGCTCAAGTTACTGATGAAGATGAATTGAAAACTGGAGTAAGAAGAGAAGCGGTTTTTTTTGGAATAAATGCTTTATTAACAAAACCAGCTCAAAGTGTAGCGATTGTGATACCCGCTGCCTTACTAAGCATAACAAATTTTATTCCTCATGAAATTGGAACTCCTCCAGTACTTCCACAACCTCCTGAAGCTATTTTAGCCATCCGCCTTTTCATTGGTTTAATCCCAGGTATAGCATTAATCTTAGCAGCTCTTATTTTACAATTCTACCCGATTAGAGGAGAATATTGGAAAGAAATTCAAGCACAAGTACTTAAACTTCATGATGAAAAACATAAGAAACTAAAAGAGATGCAAAGAACAAATAATTCTAGTTAAAATTTAAAAAATATTCAATATATTTTCTTTTTTTTTTTGAAGATCTTTACTCTAAATTTTTTTGGATTTACCTACTCTATTTAGTGCCTTTTGTTCTAACTTTTTCGAATAAGATTCCCATCTGTCAAGTTCTTCTGGGTTTTTTTTTATAATATTAAATAAGCATGTATTCGCACCTGCTGGAATAGTATGCTTGAATTCAATTTGATAATCTGCCTTTAATATTCCAGAGTCTCTAAAAGCGTCAATTATCCCTTGAACTAAGTATCTCTGAACTCTGCAGTCAAATGCTTTATAAACATCTTGTAAAGGACACCATATTATATCAAATGAACACTTATCTTCACTTTCAATTCGAGGATCTTCTATCGAAGTCCAAGCTTGGGTATTAACTATTGTTGCAAGAAAACTCATTAATTCAATATCTTCGATATCGGCAGGTATTTCGGTGTTAGTTACAATCTCTTTGCCTAAATTATATCCTGTTTTAATTAAAGCGTTTATTACAACTTTTTGCCCTTCTTCTCCCAGCTTTTTTTCACTCTCTTTTAAGATATTAATTACCGCCATAGCCATAAATAATCCAAACTGTAAAAGAGAAGTAGGGTCGAAGTCTTTACGTCCTAAAACATCATTTCTGAAAGTATTCAAGGCATTTCGGAAAGGTTCTCCCAGTTTCGTTCTTTTCCAAATTGATTCTTTTCTTTCAGCTCCTTTTAAGATGCCTTCAGTCTTCATTTAAATATTACCAATACTGTTTAATTAATATTATAAAATTAAAGTTATTAGCAAATTTATATTATATTAAAATATTTTAAAAAATTGGTCATTTAAGTTTAAGATTAGTGATTTTATGATAAAACTTGTGTTATTAAGACATGGAGAAAGTGTCTGGAATAAAGAAAACAGGTTCACAGGCTGGACAGATGTAGATCTTTCTATTAAGGGTATTGAAGAAGCAAAAAAAGCTGGTCAGACTTTAAAAAAAGAAAATTATTTTTTTGATGTAGCCTTTACATCTGTTCTTAAAAGAGGAATACGAACACTATGGATTGTTTTAGATGAAATGGACTTGATGTGGTTACCTGTATATCGATCTTGGAGATTAAACGAAAGACATTATGGTGATTTGCAAGGATTATACAAATCTGAACTAGCAAAAAAATTAGGAGAGGAACAAGTGTTAATTTGGAGAAGAAGCTATGATATCCCTCCACCACCGCTTAAAACTTCAGATTCACGTTATCCAGGTAATGATCCACGATATAAAGATTTAAATCCCAAAGAAATTCCACTTACAGAGTGTTTAAAGGATACCGTTGAGAGATTTCTTCCATACTGGCACGATACATTAGCTCCAATGATTAAAGAGGGTAAAAGAGTTTTAATATCTGCTCACGGTAATAGTTTAAGGGCGCTAGTAAAATATTTGGACAATTTATCTGAAGAAGATGTTATTAACTTAGATATTCCTACAGGTATTCCCTTGATTTATGAACTAGATGAAAATTTAAAACCTATTAAACATTATTATTTGGGAGATCCTGAAGAAATTGAACGTGCTACACAAGCAGTTAAAGATCAAGGAAAAATAACATAAACTAAATTTAAAATCAAAAAGAGGCTATTTTGATTGAATATAAAAACTTTAATAGATAATCCTAGTGTTTCAAATATAGTATTTTATCCTCGAAAGTCTTATATCCCCGAAATTACTGATCCAAATGTAAAAGTATTGCAGTTAAAGATAAATGATCAAATTACTATTGGTGGATTCTTTTATTTAAAAGATCCAGAACTCCCTGTAATTTTACTTTTTCATGGAAATGGAGAAATTGCCTCTGATTATCAATATTTTGCTCCAAAGTTCTTTGATTGCGAAGTCAACCTTGCTGTAGTTGATTTTAGAGGTTATGGATTTAGCTCAGGTAAGCCTTATTATACTAGTTTAATTTCAGACGCGCTTCCTGCATATGAAGAATTTGAAGAGTGGATTGAAACGAATAGTTTTAATCGGTCTATTTTTGTACAAGGGAGATCATTGGGAAGCGCTTGTGCTGCCGAAATTGGTTCTCATAACCCAGTAAGTTTAAAAGGTATAATTTTTGAGAGTGGTTTTGCTAGTACTTACAATATGATGACTAGATTATTTAGGATTAGTAGTCCGAAGTTAACCCCTTTATCCTTAAATAAATATTCAAACGATACACGTCTAAGAAAATTTTTAAAACCAGTTTTAATCATCCATGGAACCAATGATTGGATTATTCCACCTTCAGAAGGTGAATTAATTTATCAAAATTTACCTGAAACAACTCAAAAACAATTAATCATGATAGAAGGTGCCGGGCATAACGATATTTTGAATTATGGTGAGGAATATTTTGAACCTCTAAGAAATTTTATAAAAACTTACAAATAATTGGTTTCACTTTCAATGTGAAACATCTATCCAATAAATAATTCTTTTTTATTTTTTCCTAACTTCTTATTTTTTAATAGCAAATATTGGACTAAAGATCTTTTTTTTATTATCATTTTTTACCTAATATTAAATAATGAAAGTTTTGGATTAATGCAAATAATAAGGTAAGCAGATTATGTCAAAAAAATTCTGTCCAAAATGTAATACAATGGTTTTAACGAAAAGAGACGATATTGATGTATGTCTATTAATCATTTTAGGTATTTTTACTGGAGGCATTGGTGCATTAATTTATCTTTTGATTTATTTAAATCATGATCCAGATAGATGTATAAAATGTAACTCAATTTGTACTTATTATCCTTATAATACTTCGAATAAGCCAGGTATAGAAATGAGTGAAACTATGCATAATCAAGCTGGAAAAAAAAGATACAGCGAGGAGGTTTCAAAATTAAAAAAGGGATTTATCAATTTTTGTCCGAATTGTGGAAATAAAATAATAAATTCAAAGTATGAAAATCCAAATTATTGTCCATTCTGCGGAGAAAAACTGATAGAAAAATACCAGAAATCAAGAACTAGAATACAATGTACAATATGCCATATTCATATTAATAATAATGATGAAACTATACAATGCTCATATTGTGGAAGTAAATATCATTATTCTTGTGTGGCGGAATGGCTATCAAAATATAATTCCTGTCCAATGTGTCAAAACCAATTTTTAGTCCCAAAAATTCGTGTTTTGAATAAGTAATTTTTTTTTATTCTCCTCTGAATTTATATTTTGTAAGAAGCGCGTAATACTTTTAAATATTGATTAAACTAATTTATAAACAATATGAATCTAAAAACATTATATGATAAAGCAAAAAGAAACAAGAAGAGAATAGCAAAATCAATTATTATAATTATTTTTACAATCGTAATAAGTCCAATAGCATATTTAGGAGCATGGATTGTATACATGGACCTAAGACCTGCTCCAAATTATGTTTATGACCCTATGTTACAATTAACTCATTGGACGGTTGTTGATACTGGAGGCAATCCCGCTAAAAATCATAATTCGAATACCGATTTGATATATTTTAATAATTCTTTTTACTTGGTCTTTCAACAATCCAAATGGCATATACAAGACACTAATGGAGTTTTAGTGATTCAAAAATCTCCTGATGCTACGCCAGGAAGTTGGGAAGAAATTCATAGAATTACTCTTCCTAATACAGATGTTAGAGATCCAAAATTTGCTAATATCAGTGATAGATTATTTGTTTACTTCTTACCTAATTATCGATTCGATCCTGCCCCAAATACTACTTTTTATTTGTATAGTGATGATGGTCTCACATTTACTTCTCCTCAAGAATTACAGGTAAACGTAACATACACATATGATAATGGAACTATAGAAAATGTCAAAACTGCCGGATGGAATCTTTGGCGACCAAAAACTTATAATAATGCAGACTGGTATGTATTAGCTAGTGGAAGAAAATATAAGCAAGATCCGGGAAGTGTTGGAGATGCTGATGTAACCGGTACTATGACAATCCTATTAGAAACTCAAGATGGACTTAATTGGACAGAAGTATCAGAAGTTTATACTACTCATGGGAATGGAGAAGCTTGTCTAGAATTCTTAACTAGTGGAAAAGTCATTACAACTCATCGTGTAGGTTCAATGGGTCTTCCTGGTTATGCTTTCGGAAATCCTCATGGAGCAACAGTAATCGGAACTTCCTATAATAATCTTCAAAATTGGTCGTTCGCAGTTGAATTTCAAACGAGACTAGATGGAGCAACTCTCTTTAAATTGGATGGACGTATATTTGCTGTAGGGAGAAATCATCTTGGTCCACGTCCTGACATGGGAAATCACTTTGCTGTAAAAAGAACAGCATTTTATGAAGTAAAATCAGATCGATTAATACATTTATTTGATCTACCAAGTAATGGAGATACGGCATACACAGGTGTGGCAATAAAGGATGGTTGGGTTTATGCTAGTTATTATACCAATCCTATAAATAAAAATTATGCATGGTTTGTCGGGCAAATCTTTTTAACTAAATCAAATATCAGAATGGTGAAAGTTAATGCTACAGGATTACTTACATTTGCTGATATGAAAGGAGGTGGATAAGTTGGTAGAGCAAGAAAATAAAATAGAACATAAAGCTAGAAGATTAGAAAGAAAACATATAAAATTAATTTTAGAGTTGATCTTTATGGCTATAGTTGGGTTTTTGGTCCTTTATCCATTTCTGTTATTCTTCTTTAATTTTTTAATTTAACATTAAGAGGTGCTAAATTTGGAATTAAAAAGTATAGGAGGATGGATAAAGAGAAATAAGAACAAAATATGGAATATCTTTAGAATGATTTATTGGATACTAATCTTTTTCGTTGCGCTAGTTTCAATCATTTTGTTATATTCTGAATTTCTTTAATTTTTTTTTTATTTCTATTTCCTTAATTAAAAATTTAAATTCAAAATATTTATTTTCGATTTATAAAATATAGTCATTTAAAAGAATAAAAATTATAATTAGATTTAAATTAATTCTCCTTTTGCAACAATTTTCGCGTTTCCTCCTACACCTATATAGAATTTTCCTCCTTTTTCTTCCGCTCTTAATAATAGTAAAGATTTCCTGCCTATTTCATATCCTTGCTCAACTTTAATGTCAATACTTTTCTTTCCAAAATATTCATGCTTAACTAAATATGCCGCTAAACAACCATTGCCAGATCCTGTTGCAGGGTCTTCAGGAACTCCAATAGCCTCACAAAAAACACGTACATTCAAATCGTTATTTCTATCATAAGTCTCTGGACAAAACATCAATATTGATTTTGCTTGAGTATTTGTAATTAACTCATAATATTTTTCGCGGTTTAATTTAGCTCTTCTTATCGCATCTAGACTTTTTAAAGGAACAATTATAAAAGGAACTCCAGTAGAAACCTCTTGTATTTGAAATCGGCCATCAATATCTTCTTCGTTTAAATTTAAAACTTCAGCAAGTAAATTGGGTAAAAAAAAGCCATAAAAAGTAGGTTCTTTTTGCTCCATCCACATTTCATTTATTGTATCTCCTTTATACTTGAATAGAACAGCAATTTGCCCAATTTTCATATTTAATAATAATGTTGTTAATTTTTCTTTTATCAATTTTTGCTGAAATACATAAGCTGCACCTAAAGTTGGATGGCCTGCGAAAGGTAATTCCACTTCAGGAGTAAAAATCCGAATTTCATAATTATCTATTGAGGTTATAAATACTGTTTCTGAATAATTCATTTCTTTTGCTATTTTTTGCATCATTTCTGTTGTTAATTTTTCGTTACAAACGAATACTGCCAGCTGATTTCCTTCAAATTTTATTTCTGTGAACACATCAACAATATAAAATATACACTCTTCAGGTTGGATTTCTTTCATATAACAACCCTTAATTTAAAATATATTTTTTAATTATTTGTTATATTTTATTATTCTTAAATCTATGATACTTTTATACTATTCTAAATAATAAATTTTATTGACAGTATTGCTATCTTCTCAAGGAAAATTAAAATGAAAATATGATGAATGCAAAAGAATTCCAAGATATAAATTCTGAAAATTCAAAATTGAAGAAATTTACAATTAGGGAATTAGGAGGAGCATTAGGTGACTGGGGAACATTAATACCATTTATAATCGGATATGTTTCCATAGTAGGTATAAATCCAGCAGGGATCTTTTTTTGCTTAGGGATAACAAATATTGTATTAGGAATAAGATTTAATCTTCCATTGCCAGTACAACCTCAAAAGACAATAGGTACTGTAGCTATTTCTCAAAAATGGAATCCTTCTCTCGTTGTGTCGACAGGATTCGGGACAGGAATTATATGGACAATGTTAGGATTTACAAAGCTACTCGAAAAGATTGTAAAAAAAGTACCAACTGTAACTGT
>JBHLNZ010000139.1:0-4917 GCA_048941015.1 Promethearchaeota archaeon
GGGATTAAGTGTTCCAGAACCTATATTTGTTAAAAATAATATATTAATCATGGAATATATTGGAATAAAATCAAATCCGGCTCCTAGATTAAAAGATGTAAAGTATGTGAAAAATCCCACCAATTTAATGGATCAACTTCTTTTCTTTATAAAAGAATTGTATCAAAAAGCTAAATTAGTACATGGTGATTTATCAGAGTTTAATATATTATATCATAATCAAAAACCGGTTGTAATTGATATCTCTCAAGCAGTTTCGATACAACATCCAAAAGCTGAAGTTTACTTAACCAGAGATATAAAAAATATGTTTAATTATTTTAAAAGATTAGAGATAGAAGTACCAGATCCAAAAAAGTTTTATTATAACATTTTAAACTTAGAACTATAAAAAAAAGAGGATAAATATGAAAATTGGGAAACAACGAATTGCTGTTCTAATTGGGAAAAATGGCAAGACAAAAAAGAAAATTGAGGATTCCTTAGGAGTTAACATTAATTTAGACAGTTCTACTGGCGAATTCGAGATAAAACCAATAATAGACAGTCCAAAATATAATCCTCTAAATATATTTACTACTCAAAAAATAATTAATGCAATTAATCGAGGTTTCAATCCCGAGAAAGCGATGAAATTAATGGATGAAACCTATGATCTTGTGATTTTTAACCTGTATAATTTATTAGGAAAATCGGAAAAACGTATAAAAAGAATTAAAGGTAGGATAATTGGAAGAAATGGAGAAATAAGAAAAGCCATTGAACGATATGCAGAGAGTTTTGTTTCTGTGTATGGGAAAACGGTATCTTTAATAGCTGAATATGAAAATTTACAGATTGCTAGAAAAGCAATAAATATGATCATTAGTGGAATGCCACATCATACTATTCTTAAATTTTTAGAAAGAAAATATAATGAGAAACAAAAAGAAGAATTTAGAAGACTTTATAAACCTGAATTTTAAAGATGATGGATTAAAATTAAGTTGATATCTTTTTCTTTGATTTAATTAGCTTAAGAGAGTTCATTATATTTAAAAAACTTTTAACTAAAAATTAGTTATTTTTATTTTTGATTAATTAGAAAAGAATAATAAATATCTAATATTGTTAAAATAAAGAAAATTTGAAATAACAAGAATTAAATCTCATATGAAAGAAGAAGATAGATTTACGCCAGATTTCAAAGCAATGATAAGGATTGTTATTTGGAATTCTTTAGGCTTTATTTTCGTGGAATTTATAATGATTTATGTAGCTAATCAGATTTTGGGAGCTTCTGGAACTCAGGTTGGGCTTGTTTTTTCATTACTTACTATGGGATCATTAACAAGTTCTTTTATAGTAGGCTATTTTACAGATAAAATTTCAAAAAAATTTTTGATAATGCTAGGTTCATTTGGTAGGGGTTTTTCTTATTTTAGTTTTTACGCTGCTGTGATATTAGAATCATTACCGGGAATTTATATTAGTTGTCTTTTATTGGGCTTTGGAGCTGGGATATTTTGGGTTCCATTTGACACTCTCATTTCAGATAAATCAAGTAAATTTTATCGTTCTTCTGCTTTTGGTCAGAGAAGATTCGCAATGGGAATTGGGATGATTGGAGGTGCAATTATTGGATTTTTAATTTTTGGAATAACCATTGTATTCTTTCCAGAAAATTATTTTATTGTATATAGCGCTTTTCCTATCTTTGGAATAGCAAATTTTTATGCAGGAATTCAGTTTTCACGTAAAGTAGATGAAAATAGTAAATTCATTCAATTTGAAGATAAGATTAATCAACTTAAAAATAATGAGCATACACAAGTTCAAAAAACTTTTAGAAATTTTATAATAGGAATGAGTTTATTGTTTATGGCATTATTTTTAGCTAATGTTAATGCTGGAATTTATAGACCTTTTATCCAACCTTACATTTTAGATAATATTGAAAATAATCCTGCTTTGGTATCATGGATCTATATTCCTACAACAGTGATAGGGACTTTATTTGCTCCTAAATTAGGAAATATTGCTGACAAAGTTAATATTTATATTAGTATTACCATCGCCAGTATCTTGGGAGGAATCACTACTTGGTTTGTCATTATATCCAAAGATTTATGGATTTTTACGTTTTTACTTATTATAGATAATATTATAGCACTTTTTTCTAGTTTTGCCCTGATTAATTTCTTAAGTCGAATTTCAAAAAAGCATAGAGGTAAATTATTCGGCTCTCTATCAAGTTTTGAACAATTAGGTTTTTCACTAGGACCGATTTTAGGGGGTTTTTTATGGGATAATATCGGTCAAACTGCGCCATTTTTAATATCTATTATCGTTGAATGGTCATTAATTCCCTTATTTCTTTTTGGATTTTGGATTCTGACCCCACATGTAGATGAATCGATTTAGTTTTATTTAATTTTCAAAGCATCATATTCTTTTGAAATTGAATTTATTAAATCCTTACCATATATTATTTCATTGATCTCCTTCATTAAATCTAAAATATTATCCAATTTATTGTTTACATATAGTTCTTTATAAAATTTTTTCTGATGTTCATCAAAATGAATTTCGAAACTTTTTACAGAATAACTATCTTCGTGATAGGAACTAAAAATTACAATTAATCGTGGATAAATGCTTTTTTCTGTTAGAATTATGGCCCAACCTTCATAATAATAGGAGATATCAAAAGAAAACTGTTTTTTCCAAACTTCTAAGCTACTCAAAATTTGGGTTATGTCGCTTTGAGTTTTAAGAGAATATTTATCTTCCATAAATTTGATTCTGGAAAAAACATTAAAAAGGAATAGAAAAATTTAATTAATCAAAAGCAATTTCACCAATATTAAAAATATCATCAGATAACCCTAGTTTTTGCTTTGGTTGCAAAGAAGGAATATTTGATGTCTCTTGACCGAAAATTTGAGGCGATTTAATGCCTGTGATTAGGAGCATAATTCTTAGATATCCATCAAATTCATCATTTACTCTTGCACCCCAAATGACCATTGAATCATTTACATCCATTTTTTCAGAAATTTTTTTCGCAACAGAATTAGCTTCTGCCAATGTCATATCATTTCCTCCTGTAATATGAATTAATGCTCCTTTTGCTCCATCTATTTTTACATCTAATAAAGGTGAGTTAAGAGCATCGTTAATTGCTTCATCAACCCTATTTGCTTTTTCTCCCGATTCACCTACACCTACTATTGCGACTCCACCTGTGCTTAATATTGTTCTAACATCAGCAAAATCTAGATTTATTAATGATGGTAAAGAAATAGTTTCTGTAATTCCTTTAACCATAGTTGCTAATACTTCATCTGCTACACTAAATGCTTCTAGAATTGGCAAATCTGGTGCTATTTCTAAGAGACGATTGTTATCAATAACCACTAATGTATCTGCGTATT
Source organism: Promethearchaeota archaeon (assembly GCA_048941015.1). Lineage (GTDB taxonomy): Archaea > Asgardarchaeota > Lokiarchaeia > Sigyniarchaeales > SOKP01 > SOKP01. Next base: position 3,417 of record JBHLNZ010000139.1, read on the forward strand.
TTCTTAATTCTTTTAATCCAATTTGAGCTTTATCTATGCGTCCAATTTCAGTCTCGAATGGAAGTGTGACTACTCCAACCACAATTGCTCCTTCAAGTTTTGCAATTTCAGCTATAATAGGAGCGCTTCCTGTTCCGGTCCCACCTCCCTCTCCACATGTGATAAATACTAAATTTGAATCTCTTAATACTTTTGTTAAGTCTTCTCTTGATTCTTCAGCTGCGGCTCTACCGATTTCAGGGTTACCTCCAGCGCCCAAACCACGTGTGAGATTCTTTCCAATCAATATTTTGATGTGTGATTCCACTGCATCTAAATGTTGGCAATCTGTATTTACAGCAACGCATTTTGCACCCCTAATCCCAATTTTCATTAAACGATTGATTGTGTTATTACCAGCACCCCCACAACCAACTATTTTAATGTTAGCGTAGCCTAAATTTTCTCGCTTAGGTCTAATTACTTCCCTTTTTTGGGCATTTCTAATGAAAGATTCCATTAAAAACCATTGATAGATTTAGTTTATATTATAGAAATAATATATGTGAAAAATTAGAATTAATATAATATTCAGATATTATTAATGAAGATTTTAATGAAAAGATTAATCTGTAAAATATTTGATTGAAAAGTCGTGATCTTTAATTGGGTCAAAAATTTTCTTAATCTCATCGCCTTTTAAAAGAAAAATCTTCGGTAAGATGTAAGGAAATCGATTAGAAAATGTTAAAGTATATGCTCCTACATTAGTTATTAGAATTATATCTTGTTCATCAAGTTTTTCCGTTAAAAAGAAATCTTTTGCTAGTACATCTTGATCTGTTGGCATTATCCCCGCTATTGAAGTTTTATATTTATGAGGATAATTAATTTTACTTGCATTATAGAATCTTAAAGAGTTTCGAGCAAATTTAGGGCAAATATTATTCCCAATGTTTAAAAAAATCCATCTGTTATTTGTTACTTTTGTAATAGAAGTGAGAAATACCCCTGCATCTCCAACAAAATATCTACCAGGTTCGAAATAAATATTATTATAATTAAGCTCATAACTATCAAGAATATTTTTCATTTGAATTGCTATTTGCTCTAATTGAGATTTATGCATAATAGATGCTTCAGGAAATCCTCCACCAAGATTAACATTTTCAATTAATATTTTTTGTTTGTTTAAAATTTGAAGAGTTTGAGCTATATTTTTAATATTTTTCTTATATTGATCTATATTATTCATTTGAGTTGTATAATGCGATAAAATCGTCGTAAACTTTACATTTTTAAGTTTTCTAGATAAAGAGTTCAAATATTTTAGATTTCTATCATTAAGTTCTACTCCTAATTTACTTCTATACTTTTGAGAATTAATTCTAAGACAGATATTTTGAAGTTTTTTAAACTTAATTGCGGTTTTATTAATTCTTTCTATATCTTTTAAATTATAAATAATGATTTCCTTAACCTCATTTCTCACACTCTCTTCAATGAGTTCATTGGATAAATA
>JBHLNZ010000010.1:0-75161 GCA_048941015.1 Promethearchaeota archaeon
TATTTCAAAAATCTATTGGATTTTAATATTTCCTTTATTATAAAATCCAAATTAGGAATAATATAATAGAACTTAAACTCCAAATAAATTGAATGAAATAATTTGATTTAGAATAAAACAATTTTGAATTTGTTTTAAAACATATCTAAGTATTTAAAATTTCAATAATTTTGAAATTCAAAATCGTTAAAAATATTAAAAATTTAAAAAAATAAGAATATATATTTTGATTTTTTAACCACCTGCTTGAGTGGCCATTACAGTAATGACATCTTTTTTAGGATGAATTCCAATCTTAGCAAATTTTAACTGATCGGGTAAAACTTTTCCTTTAAATATAAATTGAATTGCTAAAATTGGGTTTAACTTATATTCCCTTTGAACAGTCTTCTTTATCTCAGCAATAGATTGATTAGGATCCACTTCTATAAGTTTAATTGCTTGATCAGGAGGCACTCCTGTAAGCCTAAAACGATATTGTGTCATTATATTTCACTTTAATTTTTTAATATTAAATTTTTTTACTTATATATTGCATGAATAATTACTTAAATTCTCTGGTATTTTTTGATAAACTGTAGTCTAATATGATTTAAAATATTGTTAAAGACATTATTTTGAATTTTTATCGACTTATTTAGAAGCGAAAAGGTTCAGGGGGAGGTCCGGGAGGACCAGGTGGATGTGGCGGTGGATATGGACTTGGTTGCGGGGAGGGTCTAAAGGGAAACCGACCTATTTTACTTTCAATTTGTGAAATTCGTTCTTCTATTTTATTTAATCTCTTTTCAATTTCAATAATCCTTTCTAACAAATTGGGGTTCTCTATTGACATTATTAATTAAATTTTCCGTAAATTATTTTTAATATTTCTGTAATTTTAAGAAGATTTTTGATAAAAATCAAAAATCTGTTTCCGAATTATTAATCAATAACTTTATATTTATAGTTAACTCTATTTTGGTTAGACATATATTTATTCTGATGAAATGATAACTTGAATAATTGAATTGCTTTCAAATTAAATTATTGATATACTCTTTTTTCTTTTTTTAACTAAATACTTTTTTTTAGTTCGAGTATAGGAGAAAAGTATAAATTTTTATTTAAAAAATGATATATATATTATCATGGAAAGTTGGAATATATCGAAAAAATTAAAGAGTGAACTATTGAAAAAATCTAATAATATAGAAGATAATAGTAGAAGGATTTTGTTCATTCTTAGAAACCTAGGTCCTCAAAGATTTACTAATCTTATCAAATATTCAAATTTAAGTAGATCTACGGTCTCAAAATATCTTAATATTCATAGAGAAAATGGAAATGTTGAACAGAAATTGATAACAGATAAGGAAACTAAAAAACAATATCAAAATTATGTAATTACTGAAAAAGGAATTGAAAAGTTAGGTGAAAAACCTTTAAAAATAAAAGAAGATCTATTTGTAATCAATGAGTTAAAAGAAAATGTCAGGAAGCTTGAAGATTTAATAGATTTTTACAAAAAAATAAATATGGAAGACCCATTTATCATACATATCTTAAGGATTATATCAAAAATAGGAGATAATTTTTTTGAACTGCAGCAAGACAGAGATCTCTATTTAGCACTTTTTTATATTTTTTATAATTCAATTTTAGGACAGGGTGCTTTAGCAAGAAAATATTGGCATTTTGACGATTCAAGTTCTCAAAAGTTTGCTGGATATAAATTAAATTTAGATCAATTCTGTGAGGTTTACAATGTCTCTAAAGAAGCAATTAATTACTTAGCCAGAGTTAAACTAATAAAAAATGATTTCGGATTTTATTTAATTAAGCGTGAGGATAGTGATTTTTATTTTCATGAAGAAGATTTACTAGGAACCACAACATTCAGACTTATCAAAGATAGATTGATAGATGAGATAATTAATCTTCAAGAAGGAATTTACGACATTATATACGATTTAGATATAATGGCTGAAGAAATAACTAATCAATTAGAAGAAATGGGCCTAATATGGGATGCTATTAAAGATCAATTTCAATTACTGGTTATAAATTTAATTATTAAGAATGCTATAGAAATGGGGTTTCTAGATATAGAAAGAGAAAAGCTTATGGATGGTATTACCCAATCTCAAAAACTTTTTCAATCTGAAGAAGGCAAATTATTACGTGAAATAATTTTAGATAATTCAAAAATCGATCTTAATTTGAATATCCTTACCTTAATACAGAATAAGTAATTTCCCCTTTCAATCAATTTCTCGAATTTTTAAAAGCAAATGATTTAAGTTGCAATATTCAATAAAATTCATTTTAGCTCAGGTTTTTCACCTAAATAACCTGAGCCGTGTGGATAACCAAAAATACCTCTCTTAACCATTGGAGCATTAAAATTTCCTTTAGCCCAAGGAGCAGGGAATTTTTGAAAAATTGCTGATGCGATCAGAGCAAATGTTTGTAATGTAATAAAAATGGCGTAATTATTCCAATTTATAAGAAATCCTAAACTAATTACTATATTAGGAATATGGCATATAACAGTTTTGATAATTATAGATTTAGGAGTATCATGTTCAGGACTAACATAGACATCCCAGAAATAATCTTGAATAAAGTACTGCCATAAGGCCATTGAGGCAAAACTTATTAAATATAATGCCCAACTAGTTATACCAATTAATCTCCAAAGGTGATAAAAAGAAAGAAGGATGCCTCCAGAACTAAATCCCCAAAAAACTCCAAAAGTAATCTCAGAGATAAAATAATATTTTCTGTTGAACGTTAGGGTCATGCGAGACCATAAGATCCAGTATGCAAAAAAAATATAAACAAAACAGATAGTACAATATGTTATCCAATATGGATCTGTAATTTGGTCTATGAAAAAAAATGGTTGGGTAAATATCTGTTCTAATGTTCCTGTTACCGCTATTATAATATTACAAAATGAGAAATAGATAAATGCGCGAATCCATGCTGCTCCTGGTTTCCAAACATTAATTGGCAACCCTTTAAATCTTTTTCTATAGGTTAATATCATCATAATAGCAAAAATGGTAAAAAAAATGACATAAAATATTAAAAAAGTAATATATGACAATATTTTTAACCTCTGCTCAAAACTCACATACTTCTTTAAGAATACTGCAACATCCTTTCAATAGGTTTCAATGCTTTTTTAGCAACATCCGAGGGAACTTTAACTTCAAAATTCTTATCATTAGGATTTTCTAAAATATATTTAATTAATTGTAGATTATGTTTTTTCATATTATAACATATTAATTTTTCTTTTGCTGGATAATATTGCTTTTCCGGAAAATCTTCTTTCATTCTTTCGAGTAAGCCAATTTCTGTGCCTACTATAAATACTTTTTCACTTGAGTGACTACTTTTTACTCTATTATACATCTGAGCTGTTGATCCTACAAAATCCGATAACTCTCTTACTTCTCTTATACATTCTGGATGAACTAGAAGTAGTGCATTTGAATGTGCTTTTCTAACTGATCTAATGTCATCAGCAGAAATTTGTGCATGAACATAACAATTCCCTTCGGGTGGCATTTTTATAGTCTTAATTCCAGATTTTTGTTCAGCATAATCCCCCAAATGAGCATCAGGGCCAAATAATACCTTATTAACATTAAATTCTTTACTAATTCTTTTAACTATATTAACCGCATTTGATGAGGTACAACATATATCTGATTCGGCTTTGACTGCTGCTGTAGAATTTACGTATACAACAACAGGGATATTGGGATTTGCTTCCTTAAACTCTCTTACTTTTTCTGCTGTAAGATATGCTGCCATTGGACAACAAGATTCAGGATTTGGAATTAAAATTCTTTTATCTTGATTTAAGATGGATGCGGTTTCGGCCATAAAATCAACTCCAGCAAAAATAATATAATCTGAACTAGTTTCTCTTTTTGCTTTACGAGAAAGTCCAAGTGAATCTCCTAAATAATCAGCAATTTGTTGTATCTCAATGGGTTGATAATAATGTGCAAGAATTGTTATATTTAATTCATTCTTTAATTTTAAAACTTCTTTTTGTAAATCATTTATATTCATAATTTTATCTCTCTTGTTATGTAAGATTATATTTTTTCGCAATTTCTAAAAAAGCTGAAGTAAAATATTTTACTTGTTCCCAAGTGAGTCCGTAGGTATTAAACTTCATTTCCTTAGAAATTCCTGGAAGTAATCCTATTATACCTCTTTCTTTAAATTCTTCTCGAACAAAAAATCCTTTTCTCGGATGGGATTTAGCAACTTCAGCGAAACCATCTGTTTTTAAATTAGTTAAAGGATGACATTTTGGTAATTTTCCCAAAATGGTTATTCCATTAACATTTTTTATGTTTTTTATTACATAATTTGCTTTTTTCGCTTCTTCTTCAACATATTCTTTTTGTGTTCGCTTAACAATTGCAGGAAAACTAGCCATTAAAGTAATTAAGGGAGCTCCATAGACCGGAGGACATCCCATTAAAGTACAAATTTTATTGGGAAATGATTTATTTGTCAAGTTTCCTTGAATTTGAGAATTTGCCATTATATCATTATAATATTTCTCTTCAAATCCAAGCAACCCAATTGGACCAGAAGCTGCCATTGATTTATGACCACTACATGCTATAAAATCAATTGTATTTTTTTTACAATTAATAGGTAATATTCCTGCTGAATATGCTGCGTTCAGAAGGAATGGAATGTTATAATTATGACAAATCTCTCCAATAGGACCTGGATTATTTAAATTTCCGTATTTATAATCCACGTGGGTTAATACAACTAATAGAGGTGGTTTCCCTTCTTCTTTTATGACTTGTTTTATTGTTTTTTCATAATCTTCACTTTCAATAACAAATTCAGGATCTCCTGAATTAGGCACTTCTCTTACTTTTAAATTATTTGCTTCTATAGCTAAATATGTTGTGTAATGTGCTAAACTATCTACAATTACGACTTTTTTATTGGGATTTTTTTTTGCTAAAGCTTGCATTACTATTCTTTTTGAATCTCTTGCCGCAGCTGTTGGAATTATATTATCAATATTTAAAAATCTAGCCATGTCTTTAAGAAATTCAAATACAGGAGGATTTTCAATTTGATCAATCCTACCTTTCAGGCAATTGTCGCATATACTATATCCATCCCCAAAGGATATTAATGCTTTATATGCTTCTGGAGTTAGGATTCCTCCTCTTTGTATTGGGTGGATATTAATGAATTCTTCATTTATAGAACGATAAAAATGAGAATATTTTCCTACAAGATCATTATTATATTCTAATTTATCCATAGACTCATTAGTCTAATATGAATTTTCTCTAATAAAGATAGTTTTTATAATTTTAAAAGAGTTTTTAAAAATAATAAAAAGGGTAAAAATAATAATAATAATATCTTTCTAACTTCAATTTTTATTCTTTAATTTAAAAATAAAAAAGTGAAATGATATTTAATGCCAATCATAATTCCTAGTCCAAGAACTGGAAAAAATCCCAATATTCATGAATCTGTTTTTATAGCACCAACCGCAGTTATAATTGGAGATGTAACAATTGGGGAGGGGAGTAATATATGGTTCGGAGCAGTACTAAGAGGTGATTGGGGAACAATTATTGTCGGAAAGAATACGAGTATTCAAGAAAATGTTACAATACATATTGAGATGGGCTCTACAGTTAGTATAGGGGATGATTGTATTGTTGGACACCATGCAATGATACATGGTCCTTGTACTATTGAGAATGGGTGTGTAATTGGAATTGGATCAAACATTTTACATCGATCAAAAGTTGGTGAAGGTTCTCAAATTGGCGCTGGGGCGGTCTTAATTAATAAAGAGATCCCTCCTCGTTGTTTAGCAGTAGGTATTCCTGCTGATGTGAAGAAAGAACTACCCTCCTCAGGTAAATTAGCTGGAGCGAAAACATCAGGAGTTTATGTAAAGAATGGGGAGGCATTTAAAGAGTTCTTTGAAAAAAATCTTGATTCCTTTAAATTTTAATCTTTTTCTTTTTTTTAGGTTTATTGAAAATTCGGTTATAGACCGTAAATCATTTTCTTAAGATATTTCATTCTCGATAAAATATAAAAAAATTAGTAGTTTTAAAATATTTATATATTTGGAACTACTTAGTTATAAATATAGAAATCTTGATTTCATAAAAATTAAAAAAAAAAGAGAAATTTAAAAATGAATTTTTGGAAAACATTCTTGATAACAATTTTAGTATATTTAGGACTTAATACTCTCTTTGTACTAATTGGACTTTTTGTTTTTACACCTCCCGAACTTGCAACTGAATTGGATGATATCCTTCTTATAATAGCACTAATTTTTGCTCCAATATTTGTTTTCCCTTTCGAGGCATGGGCTACGGGAATCTCGAACCTTATTACAAGTGCAGATATATTTGTAGATCTTTTTACTTTCTTTGGAATTATAGTACCACCATTAGTCGCAGCTATTCTTGCTGCAAAGTTAGGTGAAGAAAGAGATACTGGATTTAATGCTTGGTTTATTACCAGTTTAATTATGGCTGTTATATATGCTATTCTTCTTGGTGTTGGTCAACTAAGTTCTTCTGTATTAGGAATTACTTGGTTTGAAAATGTTTCTATTTATGGAGAAATAGGAACAATTCTAGCTATATTTATTTCTGGAATAATTAATGGATTTTTTTACGGCTGTATCTCATTAATAGCTGCTCGGAAATTTTTATAAGAATATTATAGAACTAAATTCTTATTTTTTTTTATTATCCTTCATTTTTATTATTTTGAGCAGAAGCAATTCTCATTTTTAATAAGATCTATAATATCAAACTTCAGATTTAATAGATTTACCATAAGTAATTTATTTTCCAAATTAGGAAGTCCTAATGTCGTTTTTATTACTTCCAAAGCTTCTAAAGTCCCCAAAATTCCTGGAGTTACTCCAATAACAGGTAGTGGGCCTTCAGATGGTTCTACTGCATCAGGTTCATTAAAAATACATTCATAACAAGCAGAATTTTTAGGATTTATAGTCATAATTTGTCCAAAAAAATCTTTTATTCCTGCAATTATACATCTTATATTATTTTCTACAGCAATTCTGTTAACTAAAAATTTAGTTTTTAAATTATCACTACAATCAACTATAAAATCGTAATTTTCCTTTCCCAAATATTTCATAATTGTATCATAATTGGCATATTCTTTATATGTTATAACTTTAACATCTGAATTAAGTTTAGATAATATCTCTTTAGCTGAAATACTCTTATCTTTACCAATTTGAGATTCATTATAAAGTATTTGACGCTGTAAATTAGAAATTGAAACAGTATCATTATCAATTATAGTTAATTCTTTAATCCCTGCAGCAACTAAATAGAATGCAAATGGAGATCCTAATCCACCAGCACCAACTTGTAAAACTTTAATATTCGATATTAATGCTTGTCCCTTTTCTCCTATAGAAGGAGATATAATCTGCCTTGAATATCTCTCTTTTTGTTTTTCTGTAAGAATTTAATTACTCCTCCTTTATTATTTCTTTAACATTATTAATGGATTCTTCAATTTCAATAAAAATCAAACCCAAATCTATATTTAATTCTATCAAAGCTACAACAATTATATTATTGCTACCCCCTAAAATGATTAATTGCAAATCATCAAATTCAACGGTTAAATTTAGCAACTTACTTTCTAATGTAGTAGTAGCAGTTTCCATAGCACCAAACATTGTAGCAGCCATAGCTCCAAATTTTCTTTCTTCAATTTGGCGAGGTAATCTTGAAATTATAGTAAGACCATTGCGGTTTACAAAGGCACTACCCACGATCCCTGCTACTAATTCAAGTTTATCTAATTCTCTTGAAATCTTTTCAATTTGTAAAGAATCCATAAATGAAACTAAAGATGTTTTTTAAGATGTTGATATAAGAATAATATATTAAATACCATTAAAAATATATTGTAATTACTTATTTCGTCGAAATTTTGAAAATAAATTAAACTACTTATTATAATTATCTAAAATGGAATGATTTGAAGAGATTAAATATTTATACAGGGAAATATTATCGATAAAATCCCTTATTTCCATTAAAAGGTCTATATCTGTTTCTCCAACCAGGTTGTCTTAACTTAGCTGTCCTTCCAAAACCGCAGTAAGCACAAAATCTTTTCTGACGGTGGTAAGAATGCCTACCACATCTTCTACATGTTTTGTGACTTGCAGCTTTATTTTTCTTTCCCTTACTTGATGTACCTTTACCCATCTTAATTCCCTTCCCTCAAATTGGTTATTCTTCGTCTTCTTCGCGATGCATTACTTTTTCTTCCTCTTTCTCTGCGAGCATTATCAAACTTCGCTCTTGACCAATAAAAATAACAGATGCCCCCCTTATCATTACAGTCCCTAAATCTTTGCTTCTTTTCCCTCCTCGGCCAAAATATATCTCTTTTGCGTTTTCAACAATTAGATTCATATAATTATCAAACTTAACAAGTTTGCCTGTCAAATATGTATTCCAAATTTTCAATTTAATACGAACTTCTGGCTTTAAAATTGCTTTGCTTAATGTTCTTGATATTGTTTGTTGAGACATCTTAAAAACTTCATAAAAACTTAAAGAATATTCCATAAAATGTATCAAAAATATAAATATTTTTTTATTCTAAAGGATTTAATAAAACAAAATAGAAAACTAAATTTAATTATATTTATTGGAAATTAAGAGATGAAGAAAATAGGTATTTTTGACAGCGGTGTTGAAACACCTGAAGAGATCATTATGGCAGCAGATTTTATTCCTTATAGACTCTTTGGAGATCCTACAATTCAACCAGATAAAGCTAATGAGCATATACCTCCTACTCATTGCATCTGGACACGTAATCTTCTTGAGCAGGCTATTCAAGGTTTAAACAAAGATATTGTAGGTATAATTGCAACTCATGGCTGTGATCGTACTAATCGTGAATTTGATATATGGGTTGAATGTATTAAACTTGATTTTATGTTTTTTTTAAATTCGCCTCGCAAGAGAAGCAAATTAGCTTTTAACTTTTTTATTGATGACATGAAGGAACTTATTACTCAATTTGAAGAGCATTTCGATGTTCGAATAAATAATGAAAAGTTAAGAACAAATATAAAGAAGATGAACCAAATAAGGAGGCTTCTAAAAAAAATCTCTGAATTTAGGAAAAATATGTTATTAAAAGGTTCCGAATTTCACGAATTAGTTAAAAATGCTCAACAAAATAATAAAGATGATACATTAAAATTTCTTCAATTAAAATTAGAAGACCTAGAAAAAAGGAAACCAATGAGTCAAAATAATTTTAAAAAAGTTTTATTAACAGGTTCTGATATAGACGATACCGAATTTATTAAATTTCTTGAAGAACTTGGGTTTCACATTGTGATAGATGACTTATGTGTTGGTACAAAGTATTTCTGGGATAATGTTGATGAGAGCGATGAACCTTTAAGAGCTTTAGCAAAATATCACCTTAATAAGCCCATTTATTCGACAAAATTTCCATCCTATGAAAGGTTTGAAATTCTTAAAAGATTAGCTAAAGAATATGATGTTGATGGTGTTATTAATATTTCTCAGAAGTTTTGTGAGCCAATGCTATATGACCATCCATATTTAAATAAAAAATTTAAAGAACTTGACATTCCTTATCTTTTTATTGAAATCACTTATAATAGAGAATCATATACCCAATTATCAACAAGATTTTCAGCGTTTGCTGAAATGATTTAGAGGTGGGAGAAATTTCAAAATCAGAACATAAAAAAATGTTAGATGCAACTCAAGGTTTAAAGAATATTATGGGTAGACATTTCTTAGCAATTGAACAAGCTTACAGAGATGCAAAGCCAACAGCTTGGGCCACTTCAGGAAGTCCTGTTGAACTTCTTTATGCGATGGATGTACAACCAATATTACCCGAAAATTCAGCAACTATCTCTGCTGCTCAAAAATATTCTAAAAATTTTATCGAGCTTGCTGAGGATGAGGGATTTTCCTATGATCTTTGTTCCTATTTTAAAACAAATGTTGGAGCCGTAATAAGTAATGCAGATATGACTAAAGGAGGTACTCGAAAACCAACCTTTATGTTATCTACAGATGTTATATGTGATACTCATGTCAACTGGTTCGAAGTTCAAGCTGAACGATTAAACGTACCGCATTATACGCTTGATATCCCACATGTTGTTAGTAATACAAACAAAAGACAATATAATTACTTTAAAAAATATATTACCGAACAACTTTATGAGTTTCTCGATTTCATTCAAGAAGTGACTGGTCATGAATATAATAAAGAAAAAGCCAAAGAAGTGACCAAAAATTCATGGGACTTAAGTATGGTTTGGCAAGAAATTTACAAACTAAGGAAAGTTGTCCCTTGCCCTATAAGTACCCGAGATACGTTCGGAGGGTTATTTCCTCTGTTTACGATGCCTGGACTAAAAGCTCCTATTAAATTATATAAAAGAATGTATCGAGAAGCAAAGGAAAGAGTAGATAACGGAATAGGTGCACTTAAAAATGAGGAATTTCGTCTTATGTTTGAGGGAATACCTTTCTGGTATCATTTACGCTTTTTTAGTAATTTAGAAAAGTGGAATGCGGTTATTGTCTATGAACCTTACACTTATGCTTTTAGTAAATATATGAATCCAAATGTGACAAAAGAAATGGTTTTTAGTCAACCTATTGAAGCTATGTCCGAATTACTACTAAGCTTTTGGTATATATATGATCTTAAGACAAGAATTAAGAAGTTTGAAGAAACAGTTGAGGAATGGAAGATTGATGGAGTTTTATTGCATGAGAATTTATCTTGTAGACCAAATTCTTGTGGTTTATATGATTTAAAACGCCATTTAATGGATGACTATGATATTCCTTGTCTTGTTATTTCTAGTGATATGAATGATCCAAGAAAAATGAATGAAACTCAGGTATTAAATCAAATAGAGAGCTTTATAGAAATCTTACGTAAGAGAAAAAAACAATAATTCTCTTAAGTTAAAGTAAATTCTTTACTTTTTTCAGATTGTTAAAAATTAATACTTTAATGTTTATATTCTCTCAAAGGTAATTGAATGGTCTTTTGAGTACGTTGTGATTCGTATGATGCTAAAACTATTTCCAAACTAGCCCTTCCATCATATATAGTTGGTATCCATTCCTTAGGAAATCCAACGTCCTCATTTGAACGATTTAGAACTTGATTTATAAAACTTCGAACCTCTCGAGCATAAGGAAGGTTCCAACGATCCTTAGGGAAACTAATTTCGATTTCCTGGACTTTACTTGTTTTTGTTCTACTAAAACGTTTTTTTATCGTCATAGGTTTTAAGAATCCCTCAAATGGGACATCAAAAAAGTATGTTCCTTCTGTTCCATGAATTCTGCCTAATTCCTCCCCATAAAAACTACCAAAAAATGCTTCAGAACGCTCAAACACTGCAATAACTTCACTTTCTTTAAATGACAATAGAACAGTAGAATGATCTTCATTAACTCTGCTCTTATGGATCTTTCTTATTTGTGCACTTACACTCTTTACTTCTCCAAACCACCATCTAAATAAATCAAAATAGTGCGGTCCGTGATCCAAAAGATCTCCTCCTCCGCATCTATCACTTGTCAATCTCCATAGTCCCGCTTCTTCTATTATATCCTTTCTCGGATTTGGCCCAAGATCAGGCATATAATGATACCAAGAAATTGAAGCATGAAAAATATCACCTATTTCCTTTTCAATAATTCTTTTCTTGAGGAATTGGAATCCTAAATCGAATCTTTTCTGTGTTGCCGTTTGAAAAATTATATTATTTTTCTCAACATCTTTAATCATTTTATCAATTTCTTCTAAATTTAACCCAATAGGCTTCTCACATAAAATATGCTTTCCATTTTCTGCTGCTTTTATCACCTGCTCAGCATGAGCCCAATGAGGAGAACAAATGCTCACTGCTTCAATATTTGGATCTTCTAATAAATCTTGTGGATCAAGATACGTTTTTGGAACATTATAATGCTTTTGTGCTAGTTTAAGATGAGATTCGAGGGGATCAGAAACTGCTACTATCTCTGCGAGTGGAGATTTGTAATATGTTGGTAAATGACCATTATTTGCAACAGTTCCGCATCCTATAACGCCAACTTTTAGCTTATTATTGGGCAATAATTTTAACCTAAATTAAATAAAATTATTATTATAGATTTTATAAAATTGGAATTTCTTTAAAAATTTAGGTTTAGTACTAATTTAATTATAAGCTTAAATAAAGCTCTTTTTTTTTATGCAATTCAATTAGAAATTTTTACAAGATGATTAGGTGTGAGAATTAGATACTGATCTCCTAGCCTAGCCATAGATCCTCCATTATCTCTTAAAAATAATTTTAAATCTTCAATTCCTCTTTTTAGTTTAGTCACATCTATATTTCGGAGTATTTCTTTTGCATTAATTATTAAAATATTTCGATTTAACAATTCCTTTTTAATATCTTCAATCTGTTCAAGAGAAGAAAAATCGTATTTTTTAATCATAAAACTCTGTTTAAGAGCAGAAAATTCTCTCGAAAATCCCATTGTTTCTTCTGGAGAACTCATTAGATCATAATCAACTTTTTTCCAAAATCTTGTCACTTTTGTGATCACTACTTCATTTTATACTTAAATTTTCTCAAACACTTACGTTTATAAATTATCTAGATTCATATTTAAGTAAGAAAGTTATCGAGATGTCTATTTTTCTACTATAGGTGTATTATGTAGAAAATATAAAAGCGTTTTTTTCGAGATTTTTATATTTTTCTTATATCGCTATTTTTGGAAGTATAATATCAATCTTTCCACTTTAAACATTATATTATGCATGTAATATCTTCTTATAAATATCCTATAATAACTCAAAATTTAATTTTGTCTCGAGTTTAAAAATTATTAATATAGATAAATCATATTAATGATCATCTGAAAATTAATACAAAAATCGAATTAAAATGAGCGAAGAAAAAGTTATTGTTGCAAATAAAGGCTTAGTTCGGGCAGAGTTTAACTTTTGGGTTGGTCTTTATATGGATAAATTTTATGATGGACTTGAAAATAAGAAAATTGTTGGAAATAAATGCCCGAAATGTGGTGATGTATTTGTTCCACCAAGAAAAATCTGTGGGAAATGTAATGTTGTTATACCATTTGATAATAACTGGTTGGATTTACCAGATACTGGTACGCTTGTAAACTATACCATAACTTCCTATAGAGTTAATGATAGGAGTGATAGAAAAGCAAAACCTCAGATAATCGGTATGATAAAAATCGATGGAAGCAATACAGGAATAATATATAGAATATTAGATATAGATTCTAGCGAAGTAAACACAGGAATGAAAGTAAAAATTGAATGGAATGAAAAAACAAAAGGAGATCCTTCTGATATCAAGGGCTTCGTTAAGGTGTAAAGGGTGGTATACTAAATGGAAAAAGTAGGAATTGTTGGATATAATCAAGTCAAATTGTATTCAGACGCAAATTATGGTCGATATGAGATGATTTTTGAGGCTGTGAGAGGTGCTATTGATAGTGCAGGCTTGAAAAAGAAAGATATTACAACAGTAATATCATGTACTAACGATTATTATGATGGACGTACTATTTCAAATTGTTTTACTGTTGAAGTTGGTGGAGGATATCTAGCAGATGAGAGTAAAGTCGAGATGGATGGAGCTCACGGAGTGCTTTATGGTTTAATGAGAATTTTGTCTGGAAATCATAAACTTGCCGTAGTCTGGGGTGGAAGCATGGCGTCATGTTTTCCGTATCATACTACAAGACTCTACGAGACTGATCCAACTTGGGAAAGACCAAATGCTTATGTGAATGATATAACAGCTGCAGGCTTTCAGATGAGAGCTTATATGGAAAAATATGGAGTTAGTACTGAAGATATCGCCAAAATAGCTGTAAAAAATAGAAAAAACGCTTCAAAAAATCCTTTAGCTTTAGAAGAAGCTCAAAATCCAAATATAACGATTAAAGATGTATTGGAGTCAGATATTTATGCTGCTCCTGTTACAGAATTAATGGTAGCTCAGCCTTGTGATGGAGTTGCTGCTTTATTACTAGCACCAGAGAAACATGCATTAAAAATAACTGATAAACCCGTTTGGATTACTGGGGTAGGATGGAATCAAGATACATACTATCTCGGAGATCGAGATCTTTCTGGCTCTAAATCAATGGAATTAGCTGGTAAAATGGCTTTTGACGCTGCAGGGATTAAAAGTCCTAAAGATGAAATTCATGTAGCAGAACTTTTTGAAGCTTATGCACATGAAGAACTTATTTTTTCAGAGGCTTTAGGCTTAGCGGAAAAGGGAAAAGGTGCAGATCTTAGCTCTGAGATTGATGGTAAATTGCCGATTAATCCTTCAGGTGGTGCTATTAGCGGTAATCCTCCCTGTGCCACTGGTTTGATTAGGATAATTGAGGCTGCTAAGCAACTTAGAGGCGAGGCTGGTAAATATCAGGTCAAAGATGCCAAGAGAGCGATAGCTTCGGGGCAAATAGGAATGTGTGCTCAAAATAATATATTATATGTTTTAGAAGGAGGTGCATAAAAATGGGGAGACAAGTCGCAATAGTATCGGCTGGATTTAGTGAGCACGCTTCAAAACGTTCTGATGTTAACATGGGAGAACTCGTTAGTGAAGCAATAGAAGATTGTTTAAAAAAGGTACCTAGTCTTGAACTTAAGGATATAGATGCTTATGTTAATGGAAATATGCCTGCTTTTGAAGGCTCAAATATTCCTGAATTATGGATAACAGATTGGATGGGTGCGAGAAATAAACCCCTTATGAGAATCACAACGGGAGGAACTACAGGAGGATCAGTAGCCATCGCAGGATATTACACGGTAACTGCAGGTTTGCCAGGAATTGATACGGTTTTGGCAGTTGCTTTTGAACAACAATCTCAAGGGGATACTAGTGTTGGTCTTGCAAGTGTTGCGTATGGAGAAATTTCAATCCTTAATACTATGGGAGCAACTTACGATCATCTAACTCGTTTATTATCGGGTGGTGCTGCTATTGGAGCAGCTGCTTATCAAGCAACAACATATATGAATAAAACAAATATAACTGAAGAAGATTTAGCAAGAGTAGTCGTACAAAATAGACACAATGCTGCTAAAACATGGTGGGCACATTTAAAAATGCCAGATCTTACCATAGAACAGGTGCTTGACACTCCATACATTCAATACCCTTTAAGATATGGAATGGTCTGTCCAGCATCGGATGGCGCATGCGCAATGTTATTTACAACAGAAGAAAAAGCTAAAGATATGTGCGACATTCCGGTATATGTTAATGGAGTAGCAAGTGTTGCTAATGAATCTGCCATACTTGGATATGATGGAAGTGGATCAGCTCAAATTGATCCTTCTATGCAATTGGGGGCGATGAGATCATCTGAATTAGCATATAGTCAAGCAGGAATATCGTTTCCAAGAAAGGAAATTGATTATGCTGAGGTGTATTCTCCATTTCCTAATCAGGAGTTAATGTGGGTTGAAAAATTAGGTTTATTTGAGGAAGCTACAGCACCTGAAATGTATGAAACAGGTGTTACAGCAGTAAATGGAGATTTACCAGTAAATTGCTCCGGTGGAGTAAATTCCACTAATGCTATAGGGGCATCTGCAATGGAAAGACCTGCCGTAGCAGCATTACAGATTATGGGAAAAGCTAGTAATCAAGTTCCAAAGACTGTACATGCTTCAATAGGAAGCGGATGGGGAGGATCACTTAATTTTATCACTTTGATGGTTATGGCTGATGAGCCCCAAAGAAAATGGAGGTGAGATTAAATGTCAAAAATAACACAAAGAAAACATTTAGATTATGTAAAAAAGGAATATGTTAAGACTCGAACTATGCCTGCAAATTGGTATTTGTCAAGCTACAAATACAAATTCAATGTTACTCATTTGAAACCTTTTATGGATAAATTAAAAGAGAAAAAATTAGTCGCAAATCAATGTTCAGGCTGTAATCGCGTATTTTTTCCACCACGGCTAGTATGTGGGCAATGTTTTGTAGTTCCAGATAAATGGGTTGATATAAGAGATACTGCATCCGTTGCTACTTATGCAATTGCTTTTTTAAAAGATGAAAATGGAGTAGTTCAAGAGAGACCAATGGTCCTTGTTCATCATGATGGAGCTGATACTTGTAGTATAGCTGAATTACGTGAAGATATAGAAGTAAAAGATACCTATGTTGGAATGCCTATTAAAGCACATTGGAAAGAAACGCCTGAAGGTGGACTGATGGATATTGAATATTATGAAGTAATAGAAGATAAATCGAAAGATATGAAAAAAGAAAAAAAATAATCTCTTTTTTTTTTTAATTTTTTTTATGAAAATATTATTCCCTCAAATGGAGTTAACTTAATTTTTCCGCTATAATCATTAAGCTCTAATGTTTTTCTATTAGGCAACGTAGAAAAGAGTAATTCTGGTTTTTCTTTAGGTAAATCAATTATTAATTCTTTTTTTGTAAAATTTAAATAAATAGTTAATTCCTGATCCTTATATAATCTTTGATAAGTTAGACAATTTTTCTTATTTTCTTCAGGTTCTATAAATTTGAATTGACCTTCCTGTAAAGAAATATTCTGCTTTCTTAGCTTTATTAATCTTTTATAGCAATTAAGTAAGGACTCTGGATTCTTTTGTTCTTTCATTACATTGATTTTTTCATAAGAATCTGAAACTCTTAACCACGTTTTAGCCTCAACGTTAGATGAAAATCCCGCGTTTTGTTCACTATTCCATTGCATTGGTGTTCTGCATCTGTCTCGGGATAATGAAATACCAAAGATTTTAGCTAAAAACGGTATTGGAAATTTAGAATATTTTTTAGTTAAAGGATCTTGACTCTCTTTTATTTTAAAACTGACATTAGGCATTCCAATCTCTTCTCCATAATAGATAAAAGGAACCCCTCTTAGGGTTAACTGTAACGTAGCAAGTATTTTTGCCTTTCGAAAATCATTTTTAATTAACGAGATATACCTGTCGCGATCATGATTCCCATATACATATGTAGGAGTATATGGAAATGGTAATGTATTTTCTATTCTAGAAATTACTCTTTTATATTTTTTAAAATTAAAATGAGCAGAAGAAAATTCAAATAAAAAACACATATGCAGTCCATTGTTGTTGGGACCATAGTAACGCCGTAATTGTTCTATTATTCCAAAAACTTCACCTACAAGAAATCTTTCTGGTTCGTACTCATCCATTATTTTTCTCAATTCTAATGTAAAATCGAAGGTTTCTGGGAGATTTAAATTATATTTATGTTTCTGAAATAGGGAAGCATTTTTTTTTTCAGAATATAATGCCCAACTAAAAGGATTATTTCTTAAATCTTTATCTTCATAAATCGCGTGTAAAATATCCAATCGAAATCCATCTATTCCTTTATCTAACCAAAATCGTATAGTATTAAACATTTCTTCTTTAACTTCAGGATTTCTATAATTTAAATCAGGTTGGAAGGGCAAAAATCCAAAGTAAACCCATTGATTAGTATTTTCGTAATACTTCCAAGCTTTCCCCCCAATGATTGCGTTCCAATTGTTTGGAGGTTTTTTTCCATCAAGATTCTTACCATCTCTCCATATATACCAATCTCGTTTAGGATTACTTTTACTTGATGCCGATTCAATAAACCATGGATGTTCATCAGAAGTATGATTAAGGACTAAATCCAAGACTATTTTCATATTCCTATTGTGTATTTCATTAAGGAGATTGTCAAAATCCTGCAGTGTTCCATATTCTGGTGAAATGTCACGAAAATCTTTAACATCATATCCATGATCTTTCTGCGGAGATTTAAAGAAGGGACTAAACCATATTGTTTCCACACCAAGTTCTTCTAAATAATCTAATTTTTGAATAATTCCTTGAAGGTCTCCTATACCATTTCCAGTACTATCTTTGAACGAACGAGGATAAATTTGATAAACTACTGTTTTTTGCCACCATTTATGCATAATTGAATCACTTTTGAAAGTATTATATTCTTAAATTATAATTGATCATTTTTAGAAATTTTTAGAAAACTATAAATTTCTATACAAACCTATTTTTAAAATATGGAATCAAAAGGTTCAGATTTGATTGAGCTAATCAAATCACGTAAAAGTATTAGAAACTTCGTATATAAAAAGATTGATAATGAAACTATCAGAGAAATAATAGAATGTGCTCGTTGGGCTCCTTCAGGTCAAAATAATCAACCTTGGAAGGTTTGTATTGTATCTCATCCTACAGTTAAGCGAATGATTGCTGAGCAAACTAAAGATGGAGGTATTATTGAAAGTGCTTATGTGAATTTCGTTATTTTCTTAGATCTCGAAAGAAGTTATGACCGTGTAAAAGATATTTCTGCAATGGGCGCATTTATTCAAAACATCCTTTTAGCTGTGCATGCTAAAGGCTTGGGTGCTGTTTGGATCGGAGAAATCTTAAAAAATAAAGATCATGTGAATGAAATCTTTAAATATCCTACTGATAAGTTTGAACTAATTTGTGTTATAGCTGTAGGCATAATTGATGAACCTTTAGAAGAAAAGAGGGAAAAGGAGCGAGAAAGGAAACCGATCGATGATTTTATTGATTGGTTTTAATTTACTAACTAAAATAAGTTCATCTGATACTTCTTATTAGAATATTACTTTAAGCTTGTCTTTTCTAATTCTTGCTTTTTCAATGCCTTAAACTCAGTTGCAAAAAATTCGTTCCCATAATGTGAAAATAAGCATGCCGCAGGATTATGAGGAGACGATCTATCTTTTGCAATTAAAGTAGTAAATGGCGCTTTAGAAAGATGAGTAAATGTTATATCATGTCCTACACATAAACCAATAATAATATTCAGATCTGTTTTATGATAATTTAAAATTAAAGCCTGTGCTGCTGGATTACATGTTATCCAACCTATTTTATAACCTGTTTTAGAAAACATAGTAAACTCCTCAGGTACTCCAACTTCAGTCTTCTTAACGCTTCCTGTTTTACAACATATAGATAATACTTCAAAACCATATTTTTCTAAAATCTCAGCAATTTTTTTTGTTTCTTGAAGCATCCCCACACAAAATGCTAATCCTAATCGTTTATATCCCATCCCTTTTGCATATTCTACAGTGTCTTTTAGCCGTGGCCAATGAATATATCCCTTAGCTTCGACAGTTGAAGCAACTCCTGTTGACAATTTAATAAATTCATCAGTTTGATACAAATTTTTAGCTTCTTTCTCAATTTGAGGACTTATTTTCATAGGACAGTTATCTAAAATCTTACTTGCCCTTCCCACAGCACAGTAATTAATGCTATTACATTTATGGCAAGTTGGGAATTGTTTATTTTCGTTCTCGATTAACTCATTCATAGCTGATTCCTACTTCACTCTTTAATTATAATGTTAATGTAATATTGTTTATTCTTATTAATAAAATATAATTTTAGTCTGACAAAATTCTAGAAAGATGATTACACATAAAGTAAGAAATAAATTATGGATTTAATTTAAATACTTAAAATCTATATGAATTTATTGGAAAATTTATGAACCAGAATGAACATTTTACTTACGATTTTCGTTCTATGATTAATATTCTCATGTTAAACAGTCTAGGTTTCTTTTTTCTTGACTTCCTAATATATTATTTTACAAGTCAGATTTTGAATGCATCTGGTTTACAAGTTGGCTTAATTTTTTCACTAAATGTATTCGGTAACATCTTAAGTTCCACATTTACAGGGATTATAACCGATAAAGTTAAATCGAAAACAAAATTGATATTAATTGGCTCATTCGGGCGAGGTATAGCCTATTTTATATTTTATTTCGCTCTTTTCTATAACTCATTGCCTGGTATTTATATTGGACACTTTTTTTTAGGATTTTTTGTAGGATTTTTTTGGATTCCCTTTAATACTCTAATTGCCCAAAAATCCCATAAAAATCATAGAAGTCAAGCTTTTGGAAGGAAAGAAGCCGCAGTTGGCAGAGGTTTATTGATCGGTTCAATTTTTGGATTTATTATTTTTAATTTCACTATTAGTTTTACTAATAATCCCATAATTGTATATTCTGCAATTCCAGTTTTTGGAATTGCTAATTTCTTTGCTGGGATAAAACTTATTCGAGAAGTAGATGAATCTATTAAAATTTCTGAAGACAATTCTCAAAATGACATGACTAAACAAGCTTTGAAGGATACTTTTGCTAGAAGAATGATTTTTGGCTTAATTTTTATTTCAATCGTACTGCTCTTAGCTAATATAAATGGCTCTCTTTCAAGACCTTTTCTAAATTTCTATTTATTAGAAGTTATTACAAACGATCCATGGTTAGCTTCCATAGCATATTTACCTGCAGGAATCATTTCAATGCTTATAGCACCTAAGTTAGGTAAATTTGTTGATAGCATTAGACCTGAGCTTGGAATTTCCATAGCAAGTATTTTTGGTGCAATAACAACTTGGTTTTTAATTAATACTAATAATTACATAATATTTTCCATTTTATTAACATTAGATATAACTATTGTTCAAACTGCTAACTTAGTAGTCCAAAATCTGCTTAGTAGAATAACATTAACACATAGAGGAAAGATTTTTAGTGGATTTCAGTTATTTATGGGGATTGGAAGTGTTATTGGCCCAATGATGGGAGGATTAGCATGGGATTATCTTTCAATCACAGCGCCATTTATAATATCTATAATCGTAGAATTATGTTTAATACCATTTTATATAATTGCTGTGTTATTTATTAAACCAGTATTAAAGGAAGCTTACCACGAAAAAAAGAATGGGTAGAAAGAATTTCCCTTTTATTATTGAATTACACTTTCCTTATTATTATTAGAAGTTAGTTCTATTCCTCTTTGCTTTAATATTTCTGAAATTCTCTCAACATCTTTATTAATCCAAATTGCTGCAAGTAGCCAAAGGAATCCACCAATAATTCCAATACTCATTGTTAATAACACAGTAATCTGATAATTACCACTGAAAAAAGCTAATAAAAATCCTGCTAATATATTACCAGAACCACTTCCTATTAATTCTAAAAATTGGTTTGTGGAACTTATAAATCCTTGAGCTTCAGGTAAGTTGATTGCTTGTAGAATGGGAGGTTGATTAATATTCCATAATCCCATAACACCACGACCAATAAAAATAAAAAGTCCAGCAATCCAAACTATTGGCATCGAAAATACAACAAGCAAATTTAAACCTTCTTCATTTGAGATATAAGGAAAGGGTAAAAAGAAAATAACTATAAAGAAAAGAAATGTTGTAATAGCAGAAAAGAAAATCATATAAACTCGATTCCTTAGATTTTTCTTTGCCAATTTATCGGAAATTTTAGCAAATGCTAAAGAGCCAAATAAACCTCCTGGTAATCCAAACAAAATCATCATAATGCTCACTGCGAAGGGTGAAAAATTCACCTCCGACTGAATATAGGCAATTACTAAGAAGTCTGGTATGGATATCAAAATTGTTGTAAACAGACCTTCAATAAAGGCAATAAAGTTAGTAGGTTTTAAAATTGTAGATTTAAAAGACTGATAATTTAGCTTATAATCATATTTTATTTCAGCATTAACTAAAATACCTTTTAATTCTTCATGAGTAGCGGCTCTTTTCGGTTCAATACCTTTTATAAAGATTAATACTCCAAAAATTATCGCAATTATCCCTAAAAACCAAAAATATTCCCTCCAAAAATAATTCTGAAATAAAAAAGCGGATAATACCATCCCGAGAATTTGGAATAGTTGAAAGAAAGCCTGTAAAAGTCCAAAAAATTGTGAACGGTCTTTTTCCTCAGTTCTATCATTTGCATAAGAATTTATTATAGGCCAATTACCCCCAGATGCAAAACTTCGGAGTGAGGTTAAAATTACAAACAAAATCCAAGTTGTATTACCTAATCCATCCGGAACAAAACCATTAAAAAAAAGCCCTATTCCGAAAATCGTTTGACTGAACGCCATTAACTTAATACGAGAGAATCTATCTGCTAGAATACCAAAAAGAATCCCAGAAAGAGCCATAGCATACATTGAAATTCCAGCCAAAAACCCAATTTCATAAGAATGAAAACCTTCTCCAGGCCACATGATATTTGATATTATTAAGACATTTATGAAAATTGTACTAATAGTAAATGCAAAAGAATTATAAACTAAGAAACTTGGCCATAGTTTCTTTAATAAGAGTTTAAAACCAACCTTCTCTTCTATAGACTTAATTCCATTATCTAAGCTCATTATAGGTTTTCTAAAAGTAGAATAATTTTAATACTTTAGGAGTCCAATTATTAAAAATCTAATTTATCGCCAAAAATGTATAAAATTTGAAAAGATTGGACCAATCCAATAGTAAAAATCAACCCACCATATATAAGTTAACCCAAGATATAATAATGCGTACAGAAATCCAAAAAAGAAACCAAATAAGACATCTGTTGGAAAGTGAACTCCTAAAATAACTCTAGAGAGTGCCATAATAATGTCTAAGCCAATAAATATTAATAATATAGCCCAACTGTTAAAAAAATAAGCAAAAATAAATCCAAAAAATAGTAGAAAAGTGACATGACCAGAAGGGAATGATTTTTGCTCTGAATCTGACATAATATATGGTATCCTAATATAGTCATCATGCTTAGTGACTCCATGTTTTTGAAGGGTAATGAAGGGGCGATTTCTTCTGATAATTTTGTAGCGAATTAAAATATGTATTATTATTGATTGATCAAAACCGCCTGTAAAAAGGACAAGGAGATAATAGTCTTTTGTAATATATCCATAAATGAACCAAATAATCCAAACTAAACCCCAAAAATATAAACTGCCAAAGAAACTATAAATCTTGGCGAAAGTCTTAGTTTTTCTCGAAAAATCGCTCTTATATAAATTAAGAAATGTTTTATGATCCCATTTTTCAAGCTTTTCAATATATTCCGACAATACCGACATAAATTCAAATAAGAGCAGGATTTGGATAAATTGTATATGTTTGCATTTATAAACGTTTTCACACTTTTCCTACTACAATTTTTAAAAATCTTTAAGAATATAATTAGTATTATTTTGAAAATGGAACCCAATTCATAAATTTCATAAATAATTTTAATCAATAAGACTAAATCCTGTTTAGCTTTTTAATATAGGTTTAATAGCGATGAAATTAAACAACATTTAGTAAATTTTTTTGTTTGATCTACTTATCAATTGTTGAACCTACATAGATTTAAATATGATTCACAATATAAAAATCACAAGCAAAAATAATTTTTTTTCAAAAAAAGGTGTATAAAGTGTATAATGGATTCTCAGAAGAAAGTCTGAAACGAATTGCGAAACAAAAAGTTAATTTTAGGTTATCTGTGAAAATTCACGTTGGTGTTTACGTAATTGTCTCATTATTACTTCTTACAATCAATTTACTTTTTACTCCAACATTTTTATGGATATTATATCCATTTTTCGGTTGGCTGATTGGCGTAGCAATGCATTGCGTTTCCTATATAGTCTACGCGAGAGGTGTTTTTCCTATGGCTAAGAGAGGTGTTATTTTCCATTTAACGGCATATATTTTTACGATATCTTTCTTATTTATCATAAATTACTTTACCCTTCCGACATTCTACTGGGTACTATTTCCAGGAATTTTTTGGGGAGCTGCTTTGATTCTTCATATTATTGCTTACTTTGTATACTATCGGGGTAAGGTTGATGAGGAAGGAGAAGGTAAATCGCGGAGAGAGAGAGCAATAGAAAAAGAATTAGAGAAAATGAAAAAAAAAATGGAGAAATAAAAAATTATTCGGTGATACTCATAGATGTGGCTAGGCAAATTTTTAGATCTAGAAGAAGATATGAATGAAATAAGAAAAAATATTGAAAAGGAGATCTTCAAAAATATTAAAAAAAGTAAGTTAACACCATTAGAGTTTACTATCATTGAGACTATTTTTAATTATCAACAAATTTCAGGTTATGATTTGATTCGGGTTCTTAATGAACATTTTGCGGGAACCTGGGAAGCACAATCTGGTACAATTTATCCAATTTTGTCCAAATTAAAAAGAGATGGATTTTTAAAAATAAAGCAAGTTAAAAGTCCTATTGGTCCAATAAAGAAAGTTTATAACCTCACCGAAGCAGGAGAAGAGTTGTTAAAAGTTAAAGTAAATAAAAACTTTCATGACCAACTAAAATTCGTCGAAAACTTTTTAACTGAATTATCTTCTGTCTATATTCATTCTCTTCCTCATGAAGAAAAAGAAATTAATCTCAAAGATGTTCAAGATTTAGTAAAGCAGACATTAGAAAATGTAATTGCTACATTGCCATCAACTGTAGAATTTAAGGTAATCTGTCCTCAATGTGGAACTGAATTAGAGCGTAAAGATGCTCAATTTTGCCAAAACTGTGGAACAGCCTTGTATTCTTCTAATGAACCTTAAATTTGAAATATAAATTAAAAAAGTAAAAATAAAAATTTTATTTTTTTATTTTCATTCAATATCTATTCCATATTTTTTAAAAATCTTGGTTAATTCTTCACCAGCTAAAAGCTTCATAATATCTCCCATTGGAGCTAATACTTCATCTTTAGAAGTCTGTCTATTTTGACTTATCCTCCCCTCCTTCACTTCAAAAGCAGTTTGACTCCAAGAACTTTCATCATTAAACGTAAACCAAATATCCTTATATGCTCCTTCTTGCCCTCCGTCTCTCGCTAACGGCTTTTCCTCAATAGAAACCTCAGGATCTTGAAGATAACACCAATCTAAAATTACCCATTCTAATTTTCGCTCAGAATCGGGTCTATCAGCAAGATAAATACAATAGGCATGGCCTCCAAGTTCAGAGTCAGAGGGTGCAAAAATAGGGTCAGCCATAACTTGAGCTGCGCATACTTTAACCCGCCAAGAGGGAATTCCTGCATTTATGAGCAAACTTGCGATGAGTATTGCTCCATCTTCACAGTCTCCAATTTCTGATTGAATTGCTTCGAATGGAAATTGCCAAAATTCAGGACAATCTTCTGTTTCATCATCATATTTATACTTGAGGAAGTTGCAGACGAAATTTTGTATCATGTGTGCAGTTTCATTGGGTGTATCCCTTCTTAGGCCAACTTGAGTGATAACATGCCATAGGATAGCATCATCCTTTTTTAAAAAAGTCTTAACATCAGCATCGATTTGCTTTTTGTATGATTCACCTCTCAATGCTCTGCCCGTATAAATTATTGGTGCTTTTTCCCATTTATTTTCCCAGTATTCTGGGCCATATTCACCATAATCTTTTTCAAAAACTTCAATGGGTTTATAGTCTGGTATTTTTGGTATCTCTGGAGTTGGAACAGGTTCTTCTTCTGGTGTTGTCTTTTTTGGTACTCCTGTTAGTTCTTTTGCTTTATTGATCCAGCTTTCAACATTTTTTATAGCGGGAATTTTAGATAATACATTTGGTCGTTCGCTTTTAAGTTGCTTTAATCTTTCTAAAATACTTTTTGGATTCCTCCGAGCAAATTCTTTAACTGAATCGACGCCGATTAAGTTTAGAGCGTTTGCTATTTTCGGATCAACTCCTTGAATTCTCATTAAATCAGCATGCTCTTGCCAAGTATCAAGTGTTCTAACAGAAACCCCTATACTTCGCGCTAACTTTTGAATCTGATATGCTGTTAATGGCAGTAAATCTTCAACTTCTCTAATTCCTGCTTTCGATAGAAGTTTCGCATGTTTTTCTTCCAAACCAATAATATCAGTTAACTTCAAATTATTTACTCCTTAAGATATTTCATCAATTAAAATGAATTAGATTAGTAATAATATTTGCATCCTATTTAATAACTTTTTTCTAAAAATAGGAGAATAAAGGAATTGCTAAGTTGTTTTTTAATTATTTTTGCGCTCTCTTCTTTTTTCTTACTAAGATAATATAATACACTAATACACCTAAAAATGCCCAAAAAAAGAATGAAATTATCCAACCTATGATCAAATCGAGGCTAAGAACTCCAAATACAAAAGAAAAGCAAGCAGCATACTCCAAGACAATATATGGAATATGTTGGCTCAATTTCGATCGAAAATCAATTTTGAATACTCTATCAAGTAAGAATTCTACCATTAAATAACTTAAAATCAAGACAAGATAAATAAAAAATTTCAAATCTTTTCCAACTATCAAGAAGTTTATTAAAATGACAGATATTGGTACCATGAGGAAAGCTAGTATTATTCCAAAGATTAATACAGTTCTCGTCTTATCATTAGCCATCAAAATTAATGCACTAATCATTGATACGAAAAAAATGAAACCTGAAATAATAAACATCCATTCAAACAAATCCATATTAGACTCGCCACAAGTCTAGTTTAAACTAGTTAAATTTAGCAATATTACATCCTTTTTAAATATTTAATCAAAAAAAGCGATATAAGTGTTATATGCGTTCAAATTCCCTTAAATTAAGTAACATCAACATGTGATTCAATACGGGCAATTAATTCGTTAATTCTGCTATAATCGTCTATAGTTATTGTTATTGCATCATTAGGGCATGTTCTTTCGCATCGTCCGCATCCTACACACTCTGTTTGATCGATAAATGCTTTTTGATCAACCATTTTCATTGCATTATAAATACAAACTTTAAAACATTCCCCACAACCAGTACATATTCCTTTGTCTACTTCTAATTCAACACCTTCCATCCTCTGTAAAAATTTTAGTGCAGATGACCCGTATTTCATAGCACTCAAAATGCAACAACATGAACAACAATGGCAGAGCGACATAAACCGGCCTTCGTCAGGTAAAGCTTCATATTTTACTGAGTCAGGGCGAAGTCGACCTAAATGAGGAACTAATCCATTTTCATAAGCTAGTCGTTCTCGTTCTAATGCTTCTTCTACAGTCGCAACATGAGCATTAGGCCATCTTGAAAGGTTTATTCTTTTTGTAGCTTCACCTAACCATGTACATCCCAGATGCACATCATGATTTTGGCAATTATTGGCTAAACGACATCCACAATCCATCAATACGATATGACTTGCTCTTTTAATAAAATGCTCTGTTACAATTAAAGGTAATACTTTATCTTCATAGCTTCCTAAAGATACATTTATAGGGATTGGAGAGCCATTCGAATTTTTCATGTCAAAGAATCTTTTCGCAAAGAATTTTATAATGGGAACTTTTGTTAGCTTTATAAACTTTTTATAACGATTTGCACGAGGAGTATTTATTTCAATAGGTTTTAAATCAATAGCTTGAGATTTTTTCATATTAAATTTCCTTATTTTACATATTCTACCACTTAAATTATATTTATGCGATAACACTATTTAAATTTAAATATAGAAAAGAGAAGTTATAAAAAGAAATTTAATCATTAAATAGTTAATTTTTTTTCTAGAGTATGACGGTCTTCTTTAAGAATTATTAGTCTATTATCATCAAGTCTAATATTCAATCCCCTTTTATTAATAAAATCTATTATTGCGTATTTAATTTCAGAAAAAGTAAACTCTAATTCAGGTTCTTTATATTTAATATAACCAACGACATCTTTTAGCAACACTGAGGTAGCTATCATAGAAAAGGTGTTTAGTGCAATATCAATTATATTGTTTAAATTTGATTTCATATCAACCTTTCTTTTAGCTTCAAGAATTTTTTCTTTAAGTTTTCTTATATTTTTAAATTTGTCGTTAATTCCTAAACATCTATTACAAGAATCTAAAGCAAATTTATACTCTCTTGCTATGTAATAGGCTTCTGCTAAACTCTTCCAAAGCGTGCAATCTTTAATTTGGTTGTCGACTAAATAATTATAAATCTTGTTAAGATTACCATATGGTATGTCATATTTCCAATCGATTTTTAAAGATTCTGCAAAAAGTTTAGTTGCCTTTTCATATTCATTCTTATTGAAGTAAGTCCATCCTAAATTATTATATGCAATTTTACTAGGCTCGAATTTCAATGCTTTTTCATATGCATCTATTGCTTTTTCGTATTCTCCAATATCATTAAATGCTAAGCCGATATCAATCCAGTTTCCTGGATTTACGGGATCTAATTCTAAAGCTTTTTCTAGCACTTCTATAATTTTATGGTATTCTTTTTTATCATTTAATATTTTGATTAAATTAATAAGAGCTAATTCATAAACCGGATCGATTTCTAAAGCTTTTGTGTACCTTTTGGCAGCTTCATCTAATTCTCCTTTGCATTCTAATGCATAACCAATATTATTTAATGCTAATTTTGATTTAGGATCAATTTCTAATACTTTTTCATACCATTTTATAGCTTTGTCATATTCTTCTTTGTAGCGATAAGATAAACCAATTCTTATCATGGCATCAGTATTATCTGGTTTAATGCTTAATGCTCGTTTAAATGAATCTATAGCTTGATCGTATTGACCTCTTTCGTGGAACAACTTCCCTTTCTCAATCCAATCTTTTGCTTTACTCATAAATTTTCTTCACTTTATTATATTAATATCCACAATATAAAATTAGGGTTTTATAATTAATATTTCACTATTATAGATTCTAATCTTATTAGCATCACGGATCTACTGGACAAAAATATATAAAAGATTTTAGGATTTAAAAAAAAATAAAGAGTGGCGGGGGGGAGAGTTCCAATGTTAGGGGCAATCCCTATCAATTTTGAACTCCCGAAGGCCTTTGCCACTGGATCTTAAGTCCAGCACCTATATTCGGTCTTGACCCATTTTAAGACACGACCATTGACCAGACTCGGTAACCCCGCCATAAATTAGGCGTGATATTCAAATTCGTAATTCAACCTTAAGGAACGATTTTTTTAATCTCTTAGGTTTTATTAGTAATATTGAAAAATTTTAGTTTTAATTTAAATTTTTACCTTGACTTTTGGACTTCTATGATTAATAATTGTATCAATGGAACAATAATTTGATTTAAAGCTTAATTATATTATTGTAAAGTCAATAGTTAAATAGAAAAGATATTATAAAAAAAATAAATATAATTATAATAAAAAGATATTAAAATTATAGCTAAAGAAAAAATAACCATATAAAATAATTTTAGAGGTTGTAAACTTGCCTGTTGGAATACTAGTAATTCGCTGGGATAACGAGATCGGACCAATTAATGAAGGATTTTATCCAGAAACTTTGAAAATTACAAATAATCTACTCACACAAGTGTATTCTTCACATAGATACCAGAGTCTAAAGCCAGGTTTCGCCTCAATTTCATTAAAAAACAATAAAGTAGTTTCTTTTTTTTCAGGAGTAGGATCAGACTACATTAGTGTTGAGAATTATGTTGTCGCTCTTTTACTTCGTCGAGATGAAAAACCAAATAAATATCGTGAAATATTAAAAGTAATAGCTGCAGAAATTCTAGATAAAATTCAAGATGGTAAGTTTAAAAAGGTTTTGCCTGACTTATATCGGGATTTAGCAAAAATATAATTTGATATAATAAATGAAAAAATTAAGAGACCTCTACTTTTTTTACTGTAATCTTACCTTGTTCATCAATATCTAAAAGATCAGCAGCCTGTAATTTTTGAACAATCTTTTTTACTAATACAATAGGCGAACCAAGAGCTTTTCTTAGATCTTCTAATGTCATAGATCCTACTTTCTCAAGAATGAGAAAAGCCTTAAATTGAGGTTCCTGTTCCATTAGGGATGTGAGCTTGTTGTAATACGTAATTTTTCTTATATTTTCTTCTTGAAATTTTTGATATTCCTCCATTCTCTCCTGCAATTTTCTTAATTCTTCTTCGGCAATCCTTTTTTGATCACGATATTTTTCAACTTTGTTTACTAATTCGTCATATCTATCCCGAATTTCTTGGAAGCGTGATTTTAAATCTTTTGCTTCAGAAGTAGCTTCAGTGGAAGACAATTTAGTGTCCATTAAAAAGGAATCTAATTCTGCTATTTTAGCAGTCAAGTCTTTTTTTTCTTCAAAGTGCTCTTTTCGAATTTTTTCTATCTCAATTTTCCATTTTTGGTCCATTTCAGATAACATTTTTACTTGTTCCTCTTGTAATTTATCTGTGAACGTTTGAATTTCTCGAACTTTATTTTCTAAATTCTTAATAGATTCATTTTTTAAGACTATACTTGAATTCTTCTCAGCTAATTCTGCTTTTAAGTTTCCTATTGCTTCATATGCATCTTCAACTTTTCGTTGAGTAGGAAAAATTTGTCTTTTAACTAAATCTAATTCTTTTCTAGCTTCAGCAGTATCCCCTTTAGCAAATTCTAATGCCTGTTCTTTTTCATTAATTATAGCTCTTTGAGAACCTACTAATTCTTTCAATTCTAAAACATCCTCGGGAATATCATACATTCTAGCAATTTTAATTTTTTGTTCTTCAATAATAATTTCTTGCTCTCTAATATCTCCTTTCTGTTTTTCAATCGTTTCTCTTAATCTGTCAATTTTATTTTGAAGCTCAGCTTTTTCTTTCTCATGAGATTCAATCCCTTCAATCATATCTTTAATATTTTTAGACATCTTAACTATTTCCTCAATAGTATTTAAATGAAAAATCGAGTTTTATCTAATAATTAAAAAATTTATTACTTATTAAGCTATAATATTTAATAGAGAGAAAATAGATTTAATTTAAATATTTATCGAATTGATAAACAATAATCATCGATGAGGTAAAGAAAAATTTCTGTATATTATTTTAAGTCCGATCAAATAAATGCCTTTATCCTTCTTTCATTTGAGTATTTAAAAGATAAGAATAAATTAACTTTAAAAGAGTTAAATATTTTCAAAAATGAAAAGGAAACTTTGGATTACATTAGAAGTAATAAACTTAATTTAATCTCTAAGGAAAATTCTTTTGAAATTGATACTCTTACTCAAATTGAAAACTTATTATTAAATTATTTTCAAGGTAAAAAACTAAACTTGTTTGCCGAAATCAAAAAAATGCAGATTAAATTAGATATTGAAGCTAAATTTAAAACTGAATTTACTCAAAAAGTAATTAATACATTACTTGACTTAAAACCGGGAGAAATTACTACATATTATGAGATTGGAAATAAAATCAATTCTAAAGCATATCGAGCTATAGGAAATGTATGCAAATCAAATCCATTTCCTCTAATAATCCCCTGTCATCGCGTTTTAAGAAAAAACGGAGAGATTGGGGGTTTTATGGGTAAATCGGATAAAACTTGGGAGACAAATCTCAAAAAAAAATTATTAAAAATAGAAGGATACAAAGTATAGAAATCAGTAATATATTAACCGAAATTAATATATTAATTTACATCTTTTATTTAATATTATGGTAGAAATATCTCCACTCAAACCCTATATTCCATTAAATCCAGAAGAGTTTTGTACGAATCCTTATGATGTAATCAGTAAAGAGGAAGAAATAATATTAAAGAAGAATCCAAAATCATTAATTCACCTTATTTTACCTGATGGAGAAGGCAATGAAATATACGAAAATGCCAAAAAAGCATATGAGAATCTTAAAAAGGATAGGGTAATTAAGAAAGAAGCAAGACCAAGTATATTTGTATATCGTCAGCAATCAACTCAATTTAGCCATGAAGGACTCATAATTGGAGTAGCTCTTCAGGATTATGAAAATGGAAATATTGTAAAGCACGAACATACCCGTAAAAAACCTCTTAAAGACAGAACAAATCATATAATCGCTACAAAAGTAGCTGCAGGATTAGTATGGACTGTTTTTCAAAGTAATAAAAAAATCAAAAATATAATTAAACTAATTAAAAAGAATGATCCTTTATTCAAATTCAAAAAATATGGATATGAACACTTACTATGGCAAGAAACTAATCCTAAAATAATTGAAAAATTAACAAAGTTATTTAGAAATGAGAATTTATATATTGCTGATGGTCATCATAGAGCAGCAAGTGCAGCTGAATATAGAAAAATCCAAATGGAAAAATATGATAAAAATAATAAAATCAAAGCTCCTTGGCAATATTTATTATCATATGTAGCTTCTGATGATCAAGTTCGTATATTAGCTTATAACCGTGTGATTAAAAAGCTACCATTAGATGAAAAAGAATTCTTAATTGAATTAAACAAGATTTTTGAAGTTAAACCTATGGAACAGGCTTTTAATCCAGAAAGGAAAAATGAAATCGCTATTTGTTTAAAGGGAAAATGGTATCAGCTTATAGTTAAGAATAAGAAATTCGAATCTATACGAGAATCTTTAGATGTTGCCATTATTCAAGAAAAAGTTTTAGAATCAATTTTGGGTATCTCTGATCCACGTTCTGATGAAAATATCTTTTTTGTTGGAGCTATTCAAAATCCAAAAGAAATGGAGAAATATATAACAGAAAAAGGGAATGATTTATTTATTAACCTTTATCCTGTTAATATAAAAGATTTAGAAGCGATCGCCGACTTAGGAGGAGTAATGCCTCCAAAATCAACTTGGTTTGATCCTAAAGTATTATCTGGTTTAGTTCTTCATGATCTGAACGGAGATTGATTCAAATAGTCAGTTCTTTTTTAAAAAATTCACTATTTTTTCAGCAACCATAATCGCCGCTTCTACTTGATTTTCTTTTGATTGACTCGCGATGTGGGGAGTTAAAATTAGATTTTCTTCGAATTTCCATAAATCTTCATCATCGAGTGGTTCCCTTTTATAAACATCTATAGCGGCTCCTCCTATTTTTTTACTTTTAAGTGCATCTAATAATGCTTTTTCATCAATTAGTTGACCCCTTGCGGTATTAATTATGATTGCATTTTCTTTCATAAGTCCTATTCTCTCTTCATTAATAAGATTTTCCGTTTGAGGTGTAGATGGTAAGTGTAAAGATATAATTTCCGCAGTTTTTAAAAGATCTTCAACGGTAGAATAAATTTTACACCCCATATTTTTCGCTTCTTCTATTGCTGGAGGACCAGCACTAAATCTGGAATATACTCCAACATCCATTCCAAGAGCTATTGCTCTTTTAGCTAATGCTTTAGCAATGTTTCCAAACCCAATTAAACCCAATATTTTTCCATTTAATGTATAACCTAAATACTGACTTTTATTCCACTCTCCCCGATGCATAGTTTTATCTGCAACCGAGATACATCTAGCCAAAGAAAGCATTAATCCTAATGCAAACTCTGCTACAGTAATTGCAGGTGCTTCTGGGGTATTAACTACTTCAATATTCATTTCTTTAGCTTTTTGAAGATCTATATTATCAAGACCCACTCCTGCTCGTCCTATTACTTTAAGGTTTTTAGCATTTTCTAATACTTCAGCTGTTAATTTAGTTCTGGATCTCACAACTATTCCATCATAATTTTCAATATCTTTCTTTAATTCTTCATTAGTAATTGAAAACTTTTTCACTACTTCAAAACCGTTCTTATGAAAAATTTCTATTCCTTCATCTTGAAGTTTGTCACTAATTAAGATTTTCATTTTGCATCATTATTATTTGATATGAGATTTATGAATAATATTTTAGATGAATGCTTAAAATAATTTTTTATTATTCATTAGATTGTTAATTTCTAATAATTACAATATAAAAGATTAAAAAAAAGAAAAATAATAATCTTGTTTTAAATTTCTCTATTTCATTTCTGAAATAATTTTAGCTAACACTTCTAACATTTCATTGAGTTCTTCTATAGTTATCTCTCCCATATGACCAATTCGAAATGTCTTGTTTCTAAGATCTCCATAACCATTCACAATTTTATACCCCTTTTCCATAAGGGTTGAAACCATTTTACCAATATCTATGTTAAGAGAATTTTTAATAGTAGATACCGTATTGGATTCATACCCTTTTTCTGAAAACATTTCTAAACCCTTACGCTTAGCCCACTCTCTTGTGCGGGTTCCTAATTCAATATGCCTTTTAAATCTATTGTCTAAACCTTCTTCATTTAAGATATATTCTAATTGATATGCCAAAGCTCTAATCTGTGGAATTGGGGGCGTATTTGGAGTCTCATGTGTTTTATTTTTTTTCAATAATTCAACAAAATCTAGATAATATCCCCTATTTTTAACTATATTCGCTTTTTCTATTGCTGCTTGTGAAATTGAACAAACTGCTAGACCTGGAGGGATTGTAAAACATTTTTGTACTGAGGCTAAGCATACATCTATACCAAGTTTATCAACTTCGACTTTTACTCCTGCCATAGAAGAAGTTGCATCAACACAAACCAAAGCTCCATAATCTTTAACAATTGGAATGAGTTCATCGATAGGGTTATAAACTCCCGTTGAAGTTTCATTTGCTTGAATAAATACAACAGAAAAGGTATCCTTATTTAATATATTTTTAATAAATTCGGGAGTTATCGCTTTACCCCATTCTACCCCTTCTTTAGTAGAATTTTTTCCATTAGTCAAACCAATTTTATACCAACGATCCCCAAAAGCTCCAATAGATAAAAATAAACCTTTTTCATCTTCAGTTAATAAGTTCCTTACACACGCTTCCATTATACCAGTAGCACTAGATGTAAAAATTAAGCATTCATTATTAGTATAGAGAAGTTTTTTAAGACCCTCCTCAACGAGCTGATGCATTTCTCTGTAGGGTTTAGATCTATGAGTATCGTTTGGTTTTGCCATTTCATTTAAGATTCTTTCTGGTACATATACAGGTCCGGGAGTAAATAATTTGAGTTGAGACCCTTTCTCTTTATTAAAATGAATTTCAGCCATATTATCATCCATTAATTAATTGTATGTAAATATATTAAACCTAAAAATTTAAACATTGATAATAATTTTCTAATAATCTATTTATTTTTAATAATCTTAATTTTTTTTATAAACATTCTTTTTAGAATATTTAAAGAATCCAATAGTTGATTTAAATTGACGGATTATGATGCAATAATCATTGGAAGTGGTATTGGTGGTACTGCAGTTGGATTACTATTAGCGTCAAATAAATTTAAGATCCTTCTTTTAGAAAAAAATGATTTCGTAGGAGGTCGTTGTAGTAGTTATGAAAAAGAAGGGTTTAAAGTAGATGTAGGAGTTCATTCATTTGCTAGATCGGATAAAGGACCGTTGCATAAAATATTAAAAATGACTGGCATGGAACAAGCAATCAGTTGGGAAACTATTAAAAGTGGTGATCCTCGTTGGTATTATAAAGGAAACTTTTATCAATTTCCAAAAGATTTAAGAAAACTTTTACCGGGTAAAGATTATTCAGATATTCTAAGATTAATTAGTGAGGCAACAAGGATAAGGAATACAAATGAATTGGATGCTATTGATCTTAAATCATGGTTAAACCAATTTACAGATAATACCTTAATACATTCTTATTTTAATATCATTTCACAATTATATTTTGTTATTCCTTATAATTTAGTATCCACCGGAGAATTTCTTAGATGCCTCGGTTCATTAAATAAGTATCAAAGTATTGGATATCCAAAAGGAGGTTGCATTGCTATTCCTATGGCATATATCCAAGGAATAAAAAAATATGAAGGGGTTGTAGAAACAGGAACAACTGTTAACAAAATAATTATAGATGAAAATCTAGTTCAAGGTGTTGAACTAGATAATGGAAAGTCAATTTATTCAAATATAGTTATTTCAAATTCGGGATTTAAACATACAATAAACGATTTGGTTGGAAAGACGTATTTTAAAGAGGGCTTTCTTAAAAAGGTTGATGAATATAAATATTCCTTTAGTGCTATAACTTTTAAGCTTGCATTAAAAAAGCCAATAACATCGCATAAAATCATTATTTCATTTGTCTCAGAAAATCCTGAAGAAAGATTTAAAAATTTAATTAATGGACAAGTCCCTGATGAAATTGACTTCTTTATTCCAGTACCTTCCAACTACGATCCAGATGTAGCCCCAAAAGGAAAACAATTGATTATTGCCGGTACAGTAGTTCCAAAAGAAAGTTTTCAAAAAAATAAGGATTTATGGATTAAAAATTCGATAAATACATTAGAAAAAATATTCCCAAAATTGTCAGATCATTTACTTTGGTATGATATTACAACACCAATTGACTTAGAACGTATGTATGGAAAGGAAGGATCTGTAGTTGGAATTTGTCAAAATACTAACCAGACAGGGAGCAATAGGCCCCCAATCTCATTACCGATTAAAGGATTATATATGGTAGGTGGAGATGCTGGTGGGTGGGGTATAGGTACTGAACTTGCAGCAAAAAGTGCTCTCGAATGTTCAGAAATCATATTGCAAAAACGCAACAAAAATTTAGAATAAGTATAGAATGAACTAAATTTTTCCTATTCTTAGACTATCTTCAAACTCTTCCAGGATATCTTCTTCATTATTTAGAATATTAAAAACAACCTTAAAATTCTTAAGATTTTTGAGAGATAATTTATATTCGCTCAAATATAAAGCTGATCTGAAAATTGCATTTAGAAATATCGTTGTAAATAAGGAAATCATATTAAAAATATAATATTCTTCTGCAAACATAAAAGCTATTGAAGCAGCTCCTAAGGTAATAATACCTACTATAATGTTTATTATACGATAATTGTAATTGTAATTTTTAATCAAAATTCCTTTCATTATAGCTGCAATCCCAATGAAAGTAACAGGGATCGCAATGAAATAAATTATATAACTTGGAGAAAGCCGGGATTGATAAAATAATAGATTAATAATAAATAATGAAAATAAAATTGAAGCTACTCCAATAATACTAAAGATTATTTTTCTGATAAAATCTAAATCTAATTTGAATAAACCTTCAGTAAGTTTTATTATTCCATAAATTAATAAACTAAAAATTGGATAAACTATAAGAGCCATTAAAGCAATAAGTTGGTTAATTATTACCAATATCACAAGCATGAGCAACAATAATATGCTGATTATATCATCAACAATTATTTTCTGTCGATTTCTTGAATCTCTTGGTCTCATTTAAAATCACTTTTATGCAATGTTCATCTTAAATTAATATTATTATGACAAATAAATTTATTAAGTATTTTATTTCTGCTTGTTTCTTTTTTCTTCTTGTATAATTCTATTAAAATAGAAATTGTGTACCAACACTCGCGTTTAAAGCTAATAAATTTTCATTTTTAGTTTCATTTATCATATTTCCAAACTTTTCTCCGCTGCAGTGAATCGGAAATAAATATAATGGTCTATTATAAGTTTGAAATTGAGTTAAAAAATCAATAGTTTCGGTCATTCTTTCATCTGAAGCGCTTACCATGTGAAAGCCTCCTATAATATGACTAATCGGTTTATTAGTAAGTTTTTTTACATAGTTTAAGGTGTTAATAATTCCAGAATGGCAGCATCCGTTTAACAGGATCACTCTATCTTCTAATTCGATTATTAAACACTTATCATCAATAATTTTATCATATTTTATGACATTTTCTTGAAGGAACATGAAATTGCTGAAATCTTCATATTTATTATTTCTCGGAATCTCACCGCTAGCTACTATTTTTAATCCTTCAATATTTAATACTTCGTAAGCTTCCTTTGAAAAAACTACATTTCCATTTAATTCTTCAACTTTTCTTATATCAATTGGTGCTTGATTTACAATTTTAGATGAAGACAAAAGTATTTCTAAATCTTCTCGGGTTTTTCCGATTAAATCTTTCACTTTGACATCCTGAGACCGTATAAAAAATCTTTCAAGTAGTGCATTTTCATGGCATATTATTGGTATATTCTTTCCTATCCTTCTTAAAATTTCATATAATCCCCGAGAATGATCGTAATGCCAATGTGAAAGTATTATAATATCAGTATCATTTAAATCTATTTTCCTAACATCTAGATTATGTGAAAAAGTAGAATTTGGTCCTCCTGTATCAAAAATTATTTTTTTAATGGGACTATCGGTTTTATTATTTTCATAAACATTTATGAAAAATCCTAAACCATGTTCTGCTATTGATTGAGTCGCGAAAATTCGATTCAAATCGATAAATTCTAATCCATATTCTTTCTTGAATTGTTGAAAAGGAAGAACAACATTATTAGCTAATAATAAGATTTCTAATTTAACCATAATTGAATTTCATCTTAATTAAATAAATAATATGATATAATTACCTACAATTATTAAGATTACTGCTAACAAAAATCTTTTTCTGAATTTCTCTTTTAATAATATAATTGAAAAAATCTGCTGCACCATAGGGGTGTTTACAGTAAATGTAGAGGTTAATACTAACCCATTTATCTCTGCAGCTTTATAAAATAAAGAATCGGCAAAACCCAAAGAGAGTGACCCTGCAATACCTATATAAAAGTAGAATTTTAGGTTATTCCTACTTTCCTTCTTAAAACCTGAATAATATTCTTTCTTAAAGATTCCTACAACTAAAAAAATAGTAGTACCAAATATTACCCTTATGAAATTAGTGATAAACACATCGGAAGCAATAATTCTTGCTTGATTAAAAGAAACAATAGCTAAAGCCCAAAAGAAAGCGGTGCCAATTGCTAGTAATACTCCTGGAATTAAACTTTCTACTAATTTTTCTTCACCATCAATATTTGCCTCCTTTACTGGTTTGTCTTTAGTGCTTAAAATAAAAACACTTGATAAAATTAAAAGTCCCCCTATTAATAAAACGGGAGTAACTTGTTCTCCAAAATAAATAAAAGCAAAGGGATAAACAAAAACTAGACTTAATTGAGTTAAAGGATAAGATCTTGAAGCATCTATCTTTTTTAATGATAAAAAATATAATAGGTCTCCAAAAGTGACTGAAAACCCAGAAATAAAACAGGCTATTAAATAATTAAATAATTCCTGATTGTTTAGAGAAGAGAATATTAGATAATTTCCGAAAATTAATGATAGAATGAACGTTGAAAGTGAGACAATAATAATTCTAAATAGTAAACTTGCTTTTGGCTGCGTTTTGCCTAGTCCGAATTTATAGACTAATGAAGCTAAACCCCAAGTAAATAATGCATCAAGAGTAAATAGATATCCAATTAATTCTGGCATTAAAATAAAATTATTATTTATAACTTTAAAAGTATTTTAAATGAAGTTATTTAATTATCTTCTTAAATAAAGGAGATATGAAGCAATAACTAAAATCCAAATTATAATACCAAATGTCATTATCCATTCTAATATAGGGTTCCAAGTAAATAAAAAGATTAAAATAAAACTAGCTTCAGTAAAACCAATATAAGCATGAATTGTTAAGAAGTTTTTATTTCTTAGAATTATAATATTAAAGAGAAGGAAATATATTAGACCTGTTATAAAGGATATTGAAGCAAAATTTCCGTGTAAAATTATTAATAATTGATTTCCTTCAACCGAAGGGAAAATACCAATCAACATAAAAAAAAAACATGAAGTAATGGCACTTATAATTGCTGCCTTTCTAAGATATTCATTTGGATTACCTTCTTTAATAACTCTACCAAGATATAAATAAAATATCAATGCAAATAATCCTGATAATATTGTACCTACATTAAAAAAAATACCACCAGGGCCAATTCCTAATTTGCTTATCATTAAAGCTATATTGTATTCTGGAAAAAACATTAAAGCTAAGAAATCGCCTAATAACCCTACAATAACAGATAG
This sequence comes from Promethearchaeota archaeon, assembly GCA_048941015.1. Taxonomy (GTDB): domain Archaea; phylum Asgardarchaeota; class Lokiarchaeia; order Sigyniarchaeales; family SOKP01; genus SOKP01. The sequence continues at coordinate 39,823 of JBHLNZ010000010.1, forward strand.
AATTCCAAAAATTGCCCCTGGAATGATATCAAATATTTTGTTTAATGAATCATTGAAACTAACCATGAAAAGTCAAATTTAATAATATTTCAAGATACTTAAACGATTCTATCAATATTATTTTATTGGAAATTCAATATAAAATTGCCAAAAAAAAAAAAATAAAAATTTTTTTTATTTATTCTGGGAATGGTGGGTGTGGTATGTACATTTCAACTTTTTGCCATTCAACAATCGATTCAAGTTTTTTTTCTAATTTTTGGTAATCTGGATCCAAATAGCTTTTAGTCAATAATTTCTCCATTTTTGCCATACTATCCCATTCTCTTTCAACTATTAAAGTATCATTATTATATGCACCCATCAAACTTCGGAAACGTTTCTTTGGGGGGAAACCTAAATTTGCTTCAATTTCATCAAATCTCTTATCAATTTCATCTAAATCATTCCACTTTCCAGGATAAATCTTTTGAATTAATCTTAAGATTACTTTTACCATTAAATTTCACCTCAAATTAATTATTGATGTAAATAGGTATTTTACAGAAATGTTAATATTTTATTTAATTTTTACTATTTTTAAAAAAAATATTAAAAAAAGAAAAGCAAAAGAATTTAATTTTCTCTAACTTTGGCTAGAAACTCTTTTGAAGGTGCCTGGTTAAATAAAAACATATCAACGACTTGTTGGCTAAATAACTCATCTTTTTCTGTTAATTCAAACATTTTAGAAAGATTCTGTCCCATATTTTCGAAGAAGAAATCAATCATTGGTAGTCTCATCTTAAAATTCCTAATAATTTTTTTAATATTTGGATAATTTTTGTAATTTTTTAAAGCTTTAGAACTAAAATCTTCTATTTCTAGTGCATTAATAGCTGTTTCTGCTGCTGCTTGTCCAGATACAATGCTAGGATGGATTCCTTCACCACTTATTGGTGAGACGAAACCGGCAGCATCACCTATAAGCATAATATTATCTCCATATAAAGCTTTGTCCACTACCCCTCTAGCAGGTAAAGGAAAACCTGCTTCCCAAATTACATTGTATCTCTCTTGAGGAAGAAAGTTCCTTATAAAGGGATTTTTCAAGAATTCATTGAAGATTTTATTAATATCATAGCCTAAATTATCTTCCTGCCAAGTGCCACAACCAACATTAAATCTTTGCTCATCTAATGGAAATAACCAACTATATCCTTTAAAAGATTTATAAAATATTGACATTGTTTCTTTATCTATATAATTTTTTCCCTCCATTATTGCACATTTACATACGCCAATATCTTCTATTTTCCATTTATCTCGTAGTCCCGATTTGTTTGCTAATTTAGAACTCATACCATCTGCTACTATGAAAATTTTACCAAAATATTCCTTTATTCCCGAAGGACTTCTTGTTTTTATCCCAACTTTTTGTTTATTTTTTGTTATAAAATCATATGAAACATTTTTGTCAAAAAGAATTGCTCCTGCATCTACAGCTACGTCCTGAAGAAAATTATCAAATTCGAGGCGATCCACCACAATTGAAGATTCTCTTATCCCTTTCCATGAATATGTGAATTTATGAAAATCAGCAGAATACATGGTCATTCCTGTTATTGGAGGATATTTTGATTTAGACAGCTGAGGATAATATTTAAATATTCGCGAGCTTACAGCACCGCCGCAAGGTTTCCGCCAATCTCTATTCTTTTCTAATAATGCAACTTTATAACCAGCTTTAGCAATAACTTCAGCAGCTTTAGAACCAGCTGGTCCAGCTCCAGATATTACTACATCATACATTTTATATCATTTTAATTTAAATTCAATAATCTTCATTATTTGCTTTATTTATAATATCTCTTTTAAAATAAACATTCATTATTAAAAATTATGGTTATTGTTACCACGAATAGGGGAAAAATTAAGGGAGTTCAAGCAAAAAATCATCAATTTTTCTTAGGGATTCCTTATGCGAAACCTCCTGTAGGTGATTTACGATTTCGAGAACCACAACCTATGGATTCATGGAACGAAATTAAGCATACATCAAAATTTGGACCAATATCATATCAAAATCAAGTCGATAGCCCACCTATTAATCAAGAGCAAAGCGAGGATTGTCTTTATCTCAATATATGGACACCTAAAGCTGACAATGAAAATAGACCAGTAATGTTTTGGATACATGGTGGTGGTTTCCTCATAGGAAGTAGTTCAAGGCCAAGACTAAACGGTGCAAGATTAGCAGCTTATGGTGATGTCATTGTCGTAAATTTTAATTACCGTTTAGGAGTTTTAGGTTTTCTTAATTTACCGAGTACTCCCCCCAATATAGGAATCCTTGATCAAATTGCAGCATTAAGATGGGTTAAGGAAAATATCGAAAAATTTGGAGGTAATCCCACTAATATTACTATTTTTGGTGAATCTGCTGGTGCTATGTCCGTAGCAATTTTACTTGCTATTCCTTCTGCTAAAGGATTGTTTCATAAAGCAATTATGGAAAGTGGGGCTGCAAATCCGAGAGATTTCGAAGCAGAACGAGCGAAGGAGGGAGCAGAAGAATTTATGTCAAAATTAAAACTTGAAAATGGAAATATTAACGTTCTAAGAGAAATTCCAGTTAGTAGAATAATAAGAGTACAGAAAAAAATATGCGGAACCATGTTGGATCCTAGAATTAATCCATTTAGACCTTTTATTGATGGAAATGTAATTCCAGAGCAACCCCTCGAAATTTTCCGAAAAGGAAAAGCGAATTCTGTTCCATTAATTATTGGATATAATAATGAAGAATTAGGAGCTATATCAGACGTTCTAAATCAGGCAAATAAATTAAAAAGAAAAGTAATTTTAAGATATATTAGAGCACATATTAAGAAGAGAAACATTTCTAAAGAAAATCTTAATAGACTAATTGAAGTATATAAGAAACAAATGGAATTAAGATATCCAAATAACCCTTTCAAATATTGGAGTGCCATACTTTCCGATTCTATGTTTAGGATTCCCATTATTCGTCAAATCGAGGCACAATGTAAACATCAAAAAGATATTTACTCCTATATTTTTCACTACGAATCGCCAAAATATGGGTATGCACTTCATACTTTTGAACTGCCTTTCGTATTTAATACTTTAGATACGGTAGATATGATGGAGGGAGCAATAGAGTTGAATGAAGAAACAGAGAAATTATCTAATTTGATAATGGATACTTGGGTAAATTTCGCTCGAAATGGTGATCCAAACCATCAAAGCTTACCGGAATGGCCGCCATATGATATAAAGAGGCGAGCTACAATGATGTTAGGTTTAAATCCCGTGGTCGAAAATGCACCTCTAGATGCCTTGCGAGAGATTTGGGATGGAATTATATAATAAATCTAATTTCCATCTGAGTTAATAACATCCCAAACTGCTTGAGCAAGACTTTCACCTCTCGGTTCATCAAACAATCTCATTTTATTCATAGCATAACTAATACTTAATTTTTTCTCAAGATCCATTATACAATAAGAACCTCCTAGGCCGCTCCAATAGAAACTACGTGGACCTTGTAGATAAATATCATGTGAAAGACCAAAACCTAGTCCCCAAGACTTTGGCTGACGGAAAATAACTATATCTCTACCATGTATTTGTTCTTTTATAGCATTTTCTATTGTTGGGAAAGATAGAATCCGCTTATTATCAAGCTGACCACCACATGCAATTACAGCACCCACTTTTGCTATCGATCTTGCATTACCATGTCCATTAGAAGCTGGGATCTCAGCAGCACGCCAGTTTGGACTATTAAAATCTTTATTTAATAACACCGGATTAAACATGACTTTAAACGTTGTTTTAAAAAATAGTTTAAATAGAAACATCTTAAATTTTGATACAGAATCATCTGGTGGAATTATTTCAGCAACCCTAGACTGATCTTCTTCAGATAAGCCAATGTGAAAATCTATATTTAGAGGTTGAGCTACTTCTTCCATAAAAAAAGTACCTACTGATTTCCCTGTAACTCGGCGAATTATTTCACCTAAGAGATACCCAAAAGTTATTGAGTGATACCCGCTTCTTGATCCTGGTTTCCACCAAGGCTTTTGAGATGCTAATAAATCAACAATTTGATTCCAATCATACAAAACATCAATATTGATCTCTTTATCGAAACCAGGTAAACCTGCGGTATGGCTTAGTAAATAACGAACTGGCAATTCTTTTTTTCCTGCTTGTGCAAATTCAGGCCAATAATTTGCTACTGGCGCATCTAAATCAATTAATCCTTTATCCACAAGAATATGAACACATAATGCTGTCATAACTTTAGTTGTTGAAAAAACGTTCACTATTGTATCTTCTTGCCATGGTTGAGTTTGAGCTGCATCTGTAAAACCGCTCCATAAATCAACTACCATTTTTCCTTCCAACATTACTGCAAAAGAAGCACCAATTTCTAAACCTAATTGAAAATTCTTAGCAAAAGTTTCTTTTACTTTCTCAAACCGATCATCACAATATCCATGAATCTTCATGTTATTTTTCATGACATTATTTAACTTTTAACGCTAAATAAATATTTTTACTGTTTTCTACATACCTGTCTAAATCTTTAGAACCTTTATATAGGTTTAAAGAGAATCTATAATTAATCAATTTTATTGCAAAAGATTGAATCTTATGGAAAGTAAAATTGAAGCAAAATTAAGTCGACGCAATTTATGGGGTTATGCTATTGGAGCTATTCCTAATGGGCTTCTAACACTCATTTTCACTCTTAAATATATTGAATATTTCTATGAAAAGCTTCAATTAAACCCAATATTATTCATAATTGGCCAAATTATTTATCTGGTGATTAATGCCCTTAATGATCCATTATTAGGGCAATTATCTGATCGGACTAATCCTATGAAATGGGGGAGTAGAAGAAAGATATATATTAAATATGGAGCTCCAATATGGGCATTAGCTTTCATGCTAGTTTGGATACCATGGAGTTTTAATAACCAAATTATTATCTTTCTACATTTTATCATTAGTATTTGCCTATTTGATACTATGCTAACATTAGTTGTTCTTGTATGGTTAGCTTTATTGCCTGAAATGACATCAGATTTGGATGAGCGAAATAAAGGCAATTTTCTTGCCCTTATTCTCGGTGCGATAGTAATTTTACCCACATTCCTAATTGTTGGAGGAATGGATCCTACTTCTTTAGAATTTCGTGTTTTTATGTTAATTATTGCTATATTTTCTACAATTCTCTTATTATTAACTGCTTATCTTTGTCAAGAAAGCCCTGAATTCCGCAAGGATGAAGGTCTTCCACTAGGGAAAGCAGTAAAGGAAACATTAAAACTAAGATCTTTTCAGCTTTATATGGGATACATTGTCTGTGATGCTTTCATTGGATCAATCGGATTGAGTTACTTATTTGTATACCTACTGATTTTAGGTGAGGGAGGTTTACTTTATTACTTTATTATCTTATTTTTCCTAGGCTACGGTTCAAACTTTTTATGTATGAAATTAAGACCAAAATGGGGGATGCATAAGATAATATTAAGGTTTGGAGCAATTAAGATAATTGGTACATTCATTTTTTTCATATTATTGCTTTTTATCGATGTTCAGTGGTTTGTCATAACAGGTTTTGCTATTTTAACCTTTTTTGGAGGTTATACGATATTTAATACGCCTCTCCTATATTTATCGATAGATGAAGATGAATTAAACAATAAGTCTCGCAGAGAAGGCATGTTTTTTGGTATAGATGCGTTGATCCATAAACCTACTCAGAGTATAGGTCCGATAGTTGCCACGATCATTTTAGAAGCGTTTAACTATGTCAAAGATTCTGATATTCAACCTGATTCAGCTTATTTAGGAATAAAAATACTCATGTTATTAGTTCCTGTTATAGTAAGTGCTATTGGGCTTATTTTTATCTACTTTTATCCAATTCATGGAGAAAAGCTAGATAAAATGCGAGAACAATTAAAAATTCTACATGAAGAAAAACAAAAAAGAATAGAATAATTTTTTTTAAAATTTTATTTTATAATGAATACAAGTAAAATTAGGGATAAATCATGATAAATCCTCCTTATGATTTGAAATGTGAATATCTTGTTAATCCGATTGGAATCGATATTAAAAATCCAAGATTTTCATGGATTCTTGGCCATCAAGAAAGGAATCAATATCAATCTGCCTATCAGGTTATAGTTTCATCAGAAAGTTCATTATTATTATCTGAAGTAGGGGATATGTGGGATAGTGGGAGAATAGTTTCGGAACAGAATTTTAATATTCCATATAAAGGAAAACCATTAAAAAGTGATTCAAATTATTACTGGAAGGTAAAATGGTGGGATAAAAATAATATCGAGAGTGATTACAGTAAGCCAAGTACGTTCGGTACAGTATTATTAAATAATTCTGAATGGAAAGCAAAATGGATTAGTAAAACGGAATTTATTGATGTAAAAACAAGAAAATTATATCAGTATAAATCAGGAAAAAGAAATTTGGCAGGTAGAATAAGAGAATATCATGCATTATATCTAAGGAAAGAATTCATTCTCAAAAAACCAGTTAAGTCAGCAAAAATATATATCTGCGGATTAGGTTATTACGAACTTAGACTCAATGGAAATAAGGTTGGAGATCGAATTCTAGACCCAGCACAAACTGATTACAATAAAGTTGCGCTCTATTCTACTTATGATATAACTACTAATTTGAAAAGCAAAAATGCTATAGGAATTATATTAGGAAATGGGCGCTGTGTTGAATTATGGGGTTATGACTTTCCAAAAGTAATTGCGCAAGTTCATATTCATTACGAAGATGGAAGCACTCAAATGATATACACAGATGAAAGTTGGAAACTATCCAATGGACCAATACAAGAAAATGGCATTTACTTTGGTGAAAAATACGATGCTCGATTAGAAATACCAGTATGGGATAAGCCAGATTATAAAGACTCTGAATGGGATTTTGCGGCAGAGGTTTCAGGATATACTTTATCTTCCCAGATGATGCAACCTATTAAAATTTCAAAACTACTTAAGCCTCAAAAACTATATAGTCCCAAACCAGGAATATACGTTTATGATTTTGAGCAGAACTTTTCTGGTTATGTTCGTTTAAAAGTGCGTGGACCGCGAGGATGTGAAGTTACATTAAAATTTGCTGAAATAGTCCATGATGATGGAACCATCAATACAGCAACTAATGGAAATGCTCCATCAACAGACATCTATATTTTAAAAGGGGAAAGAGAGGAAATTTTTGAGCCGCATTTCACTTATCATGGATTTCGATATGTCGAATTAACTGGATTTCCGGGAGTACCATCTTTAGATAATTTAGAAGGAATTTTTATTCACAGCAATGTTTCTAAAGTAGGAGATTTCTTTTGTTCAAATCATTTAATTAATAAAATCCACACTAATATCCTTTGGGGTCAATTAAGTAATTTAATGAGCATACCTACAGATTGTCCTCAGAGAGATGAGAGAATGGGATGGATGGGTGATGCACAACTTGCTATTGAGGAAGCTATTTTTAATTTTGATATGGTACGTTTTTACAGTAAATATCTAAATGATATTAAAATATGTCAAAAACAAGATGGTTCAATATCTGACGTAGTTCCACCTTATTGGAAACTTTATCCTGCAGATCCTGCCTGGGGATCTGCTTATATTACAATCGCATGGTATCTATATTGGTATTATAACGATCTTCGTATACTCGAAGAGAATTATGAAGGAATGAAAAATTATATTGAATTTCTTATTTCAAAATCAGAAAATAACTTATTTCTAATGGGAAAATTTGGTGATTGGTGTCCCCCATGTTCCATAGTTTCAAGGACAACTCCAATAGAACTGACTTCTTCTTGGTATTTTTATCATGACACTTTCTATTTGTCAAAAATTGCAGAAATTCTTGGAAAAAAAGAAGATAACGAACTTTATAAAAGTAAAGCCGAAGAGATTAAAAATGCATTCAATGAAAAATTCTTAAAGGTTTCTTATGAAACAACAAAATTATCTCCCGTAGATCGATCCGTGGGTCAAACATCGAATATTTTACCCCTCTATTTAAACATGGTTCCTAATAAAAAGAAAAAGAAAGTATTATCTATTTTAGTTAATGCTATTAGAGAAGATTTTGATTATCATTTCGATACAGGGATTTTAGGAACAAGGTATATATTTGATACTTTGTCTGAAAATGGTTTTCCAGAAGCTGTTTACAAAATGATTAAACAAAAAAGCTTTCCGGGATATGGATATATGATACTAGAAGGTGCAACTACTCTTTGGGAACGATGGGAAAAACTTGAAGGAGGAGGAATGAATTCCCATAATCACATAATGCTCGGTTCTGTAGATGCATGGTTTTATAAAACTCTTGCAGGTATTACTTCAATACAACCTGGATGGAAAAAAGTAAGAATAAAACCGTATATACCTGATGATATGGATTATGCTAGTGGATCAACAACTACAATTTTAGGGATAATTTATAGCAGTTGGGAAAAGTTAAATAATAAAATAAAAATGACTATAAAAATACCCGTTGGATGCTCAGCTGACGTTTGGATACCAATTGAGGGAAAGAATATTATCATTAAAGAAAATGATGATATAATTTGGAAACCTGATAGAGAAAGCGAATCTAAAAACCAAGTAAAGTTCTTAAATCTTGAAGAGAAACATATTGTATTTAATATCGGTTCTGGATATTATGAATTCCTAATAGAAAAGTTTTAAATAAGTTAAATTTAGAATTTTATTCTTTACTTTTTTATTCACTATTAGGTATTGGAGTTATTTTAAAAGAATATGCACTCGAATCAAAAAGATCTTTGGGTATTTCAAGAATTAGATTATTATCAACTTGAGACCATTTGATTGGATTATTATAACCCAATAATTGAATTTCTGAATTGGGATTAATTTTTAATGATTTAATTACAACTTTTTTTCCTTTTGATTTATTTAATAATATTACGAAAAGAGAATTCTTAGTTTTAGTAAATTTCACATCAATATTATCAAAAGTTTTTTTTTCAGCTTTAATCCAAGGTCTTGTACCATAGATTGCTTCTCCATTAATCTCCAGCCATTTACCTAATCCTAAAATTGCTTTTTTCTGAAGCTCTGGAATTGAACCATCCGCCTTAGGACCAATATTAAGCAACAGATTACCATTTTTGCTTACGATGTCGATAAACATCTTGATAAGTTCGTCAATTTTCAAATAATGTTCCTCTGTCTCAAATTTATTAAAGCCATAGGAGTTTCCTATTCCTCGATTTGCTTCCCACTTTTTAGTCATTATTTTATCAAAAATTTCATATTCAGGAGTAAGAAAATCCCAGAAATGAACTTTAGGAAAATTTTCACCTTTTTTTTTGTATTGAATCCATCTGTCATTAATAATTCCTTCAGGAATTTTATTATAGTAATAAGCGAAAATCTCATATGCATTTGTAGGTACATATCCTATATCATTCCACAAAATTTTAGGCTCATATTTATCAATGAGCTCATACCAATGATTATTAGCATATTCAATATATTCGGAAGTTCGGACGCCATTTTCAATAAAACTAGTATTATCTCTAATAGGTTCTGGGTTAAAAGACCAATCTAATAATCCTGAATAATACACACCAAATTTCATTCCAAGAATTCTAACTTCTTTAGAAAGTTCTCCTATAATATCCCTACTAGCGTGATAGTTTTTCTTTTTTGGATTTTTAAAATTGCTAGGCCATAAAAGAAAACCATCATGATGTTTGGTAACGAGAACAACATATTTAGCGCCAGCTTTTTTAAATAATTGTGCCCACTCTTTTGGATTCCAATTTTTAATCTCTTTATTAAAAATTGGTACAAAATCGTCATAAGTGAACTCTTTACCATAGTTCTCATAATGATATGTTTCTGTAGGACTACCTGGGATTCTAAGGGAATTTAAATACCACTCTGCATAAGGATTATTCTTAAAATGTTCTTCGGGACCTCTACTTTCAGATTCAATTAAATTTAAACCAGTCACAGCAAATGCTGGAACAGAATATAGACCCCAATGAATGAAGATTCCAAACTTGGCATCATGAAACCAATTTGGAACTTCATGTTTTTTTATCAATTTCCTTGTTGGCTCAAATCTCATTACCTTCACCAATCAGAAAAAGACTTTTCTTTTGAAAAATCTCTCTTCAAGGGTTTGCCCGTCATTAAGGTAAGATATCTAATGTAAGCAGATTGTTCAGCGCCTGTTACGTATTGTAACGCATCCTCTAGAGTCATTCCTTTAGCGAAGATTCCATGTCCTCTCACTACCACAAAAGGGTAATTCTTAAGCATTTTAGGTACTTCTTTTGATGTGTAAAATGCCCCTGCTGGTATTTCAACGTCAATAATTGGAATTTTTTTATATAATGCAAAACCTTCAGCATCTATACAAGTAATTTCATCCTCAATCAACGAAAGTGCGACACAAAATGGATTATGAGCGTGAATTACTGCCATGGCATCTGTTTCTAAATAAATAGCCCTGTGAACGCCAAGTTCAGTACTGGCAATAAGAGAACTCGAATCTTCTTCCTTTAATTCGCAAATTACTAAATCTTCTGGCTCTAATTCTCCAAGCATCGCTGCTCTCCTTTTAATAATTATCTTCCCTCCACTTCGAATGGAGATATTTCCTGAATGAGAAGTATTGTAACCATGTCTAACTAAATGCTTTCCAATTTTTCTAAACATTTTATATATTGATTCTTCAATAACCATTTTCTTTAACCTTTTTTTTAAATATTAAATTCAATATCAAGCTTTTCTAATAACTCTGGTTTAGGAATTCCTTTCTCGTCCCATTGCCTTACAAAATAATATTGATCTAACATTGGTTCTAATGAAACGACATATCCTTTTGAAAATCCCTCCTTTAGAGGCTCGCTAATAAATCTTAGTGGTAAATTATCATCCTCTCTTTTAAACCCTTCTCGAATGTTAAAAATCCTCTCAAGATTATATATTCGTTCTCCAATTTCAAGAAGTTTTATTACATCATATTCAATTCCAGTTATTGCTTTTAAAAACCGAGCATAATAATCAAGTCCTAAAGCCCAACCCGCGAATGCACATATTACCAAACTATCTTCAATTGCTTTCTGATTTTGTTTTAAAACTAGTAAATCAGGTTTTCCTGCGGTAGTAAATCTGTCTATTTTTTTTGGAGTAGCAAAGATTTCTAGTGAAGCCATATATCCAGTAAGATGACAGCCTCCTCGATTTGAGGTCGCATATCCTAATGCATGTCCAAAAACTCCTCTTGGATCATATGCTGGAAGTTCTAATCCTTTTACATGCATCGCAACTTCATTATGATTATATCGATTAGCAAGCGATCTTGCCCCCTGACTAATTTCAGCCCCAGTTCCTTCCATTTCAGCAATTTTTATTATTAATTTCTTTAATATATTATTATTTCCAAATTTGAGGGAATTATCATTTAAAAACCCTTTTTCTTGTAATTCCATTGCACATGAAATACTAACACCACAAGAAATCGTATCGATTCCAAATTTATTACATAAATAATTTGCTTGAGTTATAGAGATTAAATCATATATTCCTAGATTTGGACCGAGAGCCCAAACAGATTCATATTCAGGGCCTTTACCGTTCATTTCACCCGCTTTCGTTAACCTTCCACACCTAATCGGACAAGCATAACATCCTTCTTGCTCTTGAGTTAACCGTTTATTTATTTCTTCTCCACTTACTTGAGCCGCTCTCTCATCATAACCTTTTTGAAAGTTATTAATAGGAAACATACCCAAAGTATTAATTACATTAACTAAAGCTGAAGTACCAAATTTCGGTAGGGAAGAACGTGTAATAGGGACAACTTTAATTTTATCCTGAGCAACTTTTACATATTTTTTTAAAAGTTCTTGGTTATGCACTTCAAACTTAATACTCCCTCCCTTTATAACAATAGCTTTAAGGTTCTTAGAACCCATAACTGCTCCAACTCCGCCTCTACCAAATGCTCTATATGCATCATTCATTATTGAAGCAATTTTTACTAAATTTTCACCAGCTGGACCAATCATTAGAGCATGAATATTCTTACCTTCAATTTCCTCCAATTGATGAAGTGTATCCTCTGTATTAAGACCCCATAATTTCGAGGCTTCCCGTATTATGGGTTCTTTTCCACCCTCAATTAAGATATATGCTGGCTCTTTTAAAGCGCCCTCTAATAAAATTCCATCATAACCACATTTTTTCATAAAAACTCCAAAAGATCCACCAGAATTTGAATAAAAAATACCATTTGTAAGTGGAGATTTAGTTACTAAAGAAAATCGACCATTAGTTGGAACAATAGTTCCGCCAAATGGTCCTGTTGAAAAAATCAACAAGTTTTTTGGATCTAATGGATCTGAGTTTACTGGAAGTCTTGTTGATAATAGTTTTACTCCTAAACCTCTTCCTCCGATAAAATCTTCTAATATTTTTTCATGTATAGGAAATTCACTGAATTTCTCATTATTTAAATTTATTTCGAGAATTTTATTATTTAGCCCTTTCATCATTAAGTCCTTTTTTGTAGAATTTCTTTCTCATATTCTTCTACGTTTTTGATCCAATCTTTTCCAACTGGTACATCATTTTTATGACAATAAAAGTCCCAAATTGCCCCAAATGGCAGAGTCTTAAGTTCTTCTAGTAGTGCTAATCTCTGGAAGTATTTACCACCAACTTCGTAGTCCCTTAGAAGTTCCCAAGGTTGCAGCAATGCGTATAATATACTTTTTAATGTAGACCTTGCACCAATAACCCATGCTGCAATTCGATTGATAGAAGCATCGAAGTAGTCTAATCCTATAAAAATTTTATCTAATGCTTGACTTCGAATTACTTCTTCAGCAATTTGAATTATATCATCATTTTGAATAACTACATGATCAGAATCCCAATGTAGCCCTCTACTAACATGAAGTAAAATTCCTTTGATGAAAGGTAAAATTGCGGAGATTTTATCTCCAACAGACTCAGTAGGATGAAAATGTCCTGAGTCAAGAGTTAACATTAGATTATTTTTTACTGCATAACTTAAGTAGAAATCATGACTTCCTACTACATAAGCTTCACTTCCAATACCAAATAACTTTCCTTCTAATGAATCTTGTATATAATTTGGATTTACTTTTTGTTCAAAAATAGTATCCAGAGAATCCTTTAATAATTTCCTATGTCCAGCACGATCTACGGGAATGTCTTTTGAACCATCAGGAATCCAAATATTGTGAATCACAATATCGTTCAAATTTTTTCCTATTTCAACACTAATCTCACGACATTTTTTTATGTGTTCTATCCAGAAGTTACGGATTTCAGTAGATTTGCTACTTAAAGTAAATCCTGAATTCGCTTTTGGATGAGAAAACAAAGTAGAATTAAAGTCTAATCCTAAATCTTCCCCTTTTGCCCAATCTATCCATTTTTGAAAATGTTCTATCTTAATTTCATCTCTATCTATGAGTCTGCCTCCAAAATCCCCATAAATAGCGTGTAAGCTAACCCGATGTTTACCTGGTACTAAAGAAATTGCTTTTTTAAGATCCACCTGAAGCTCTTTAATAGTTCTTGGCTTCCCAGGGTAGCTTCCCGTAGGTATTATACCTGCTCCTGCTAGACAGGAATCTAAACTCTCAAACCCTCTGACATCATCTCCTTGCCAACAGTGAATAGACAGAGGGATGCTATTTAAAATCTCTAATACCTTATCTGTGTTAACTCCAAGCTCGATATAAATCTCTTTTGCCGACTTATAAGCATTTATTACTTTTTCTTTAGTTGCATTAATTATAATCACTTTTTATTTTAGTATCATATATCTAATGTAAAACAATAATTATAATAATAAATTAGAGTGATTTCTAAAAATTGAAAATTCTTAGAAAAATAATAATCAAAATATTTCAATAAAACCTTCATCACCGTTTACTCTAACCATTGTTCCATTCTCGATTTCTTTTAAATTAGAGAGATTTATTTGATCAACGATGGGAAATTTTTGACCATAGAAAATTTCTGCAATAATAGCACCCGAACTCATTAAAGGTTCACCAATTTCGCATACTATAGCTTTAGGTCCCACATTTCGAACTATCGTCTCTAATAGCACAAATCCTAAAGTAGTAGTTCCTATAGGGTATGGAAAAATTAATATTTTTCCTGTAACATCTTTTTTATACAATTCATGAGTTCTGTCAGCAACTTTTAATCTCCTACTTTTTTGTACTAAAGGTATAGTGAACGCAGCACTAATACTAAAAGGTTGCTTAGTTATTAACGCTTCACCTTCAACAATTCCTTTACTAAGGCTTCTTCCTTTTATAATTTTAGTCATTTTTCATACCCTCCGTTGCTATCTTTATGCAATCATCAATATTTCTATAGGTAGCATTACTATAAAAGCAAGTTTTAGCAGAATTAGTTGTTAATGGACGTGGTAAAGTAGTAAGAAGTGGACATAATGAAGTTAATTTTGCTCCAGATTTCTTTAAAATTTCATTATATTGAGAATTGATAATTTTTCTCTTACTCACTTCATTTGTACAAATCCATAAATTCATCTCCTTCATAATCTTTTTTCCTTTTAGCTTATTTAATAAATCTATTACTTCTTCTTCACTTAATTGGGGACATCCAGTTGTAATACTAACTGGTGGTTGTGTCCAATTAGTGCTATATTTTTCTCTTACTTCTTTGAGATCGTTATTATCAATTTCAATAATTTCTCCTGGTTTGTCACCCTGAAACGCACTTTTAAGATCTCTAGCTTCAGGAGTCATGCCAATTACATGAATCAGAGCAACAGCGCCAGTTGCAGCGGATGCTGCTCCTAAATTTTTTAAATTATCAGTAGTAATGTTTTTAAAACCATCTATGACTGGAATTTTATTACCTGCGATTTCTCCTATTCGTAATCCAATTGAAGTTAAATTGAAATTATCAGAATAGTCAATATCAGGAGAAATTTTAAACAATAATTCACCTTTCCTATTCTCATCTATATGTAATCCATTATAAGGAGTCTTACCAGTGATAGCACATGCTAAATCTAAAAGACCACCTTCACGATTAGATCTTGCTCCCAAAATAGAGTTTAAATAAATAACTGCTGAGGACTCAGACCATGCACAGTGATCACCTAATTTTGGTTTATTATCCAGAAAATAAGGAGTACAAGTAAATCCATGGACACCTATTTTTGTTAGATCTTCCATTAACTGATCATGTAATTGAAATAATGGTATAATTGTTTTAAGTTCTTCAGCATAATCAAAATCAAGAATCGGATCTGCTGTGGTTCTTACTTTGACTTTCAGTCCTGCTTCTGCTATTTGGTGTAATACTTCAGCAGCAGCATTAACAAAATTTAAACCAAAATTCAAAACTGTGTGAGCGGAAACAATTTCAATTAATTTCTCTGCCCCATAAGAATCTCCTAATCTAACAACTAATTTCAATAATTTTGAGAGTGTTTCACCTTTTTCGCCGTTTAAAATCGATTCTTCTTCTTTTGTTAAGAAAATTTCTTTCACCAAATTAGAATAATAGTAATATAATATTATTTGATAAGCTTATAATTAAAATGATCCAAAAAGCATTGAATAATAACCTCTAATATAATAAAGGATATTTCAATTAATTCATATAATCTCCTTCATTCAAAAGTTTAAATTAAAATTAATTCTTAACTTGATATTTGAAAAGAAATGGAAATTAAATACAATATTGGCTCATATAAATTTGAAGTAAATCAATTCTTTCCGGAAGATTTGTTTTACAAAATTACGGATATTAGAATTTCTAATATTCAAGATATTTTACAACGTGAATATAATAATCGAATCAGAAGAAAATTACCCTGGAATGCAAATCTAGTTATAATCGCCGCTGATCATCCTGCTAGAAGAGTCACTAAAGTAGGGTCTAATGAATTAGCAATGGGTAATAGACAAGAATACTTAGGCAGAATAATTCGTGTTCTCATGCTTGATCAGGTCGATGGCATTATGGCAACGCCAGATATAATGGATGATTTGATAATCTGCAATTATATATTCAAAAAAAGTGGTGGCAGAAGTTTCATTGACAATAAGATTCTAATAGGTAGTACTAATAGAGGTGGGCTTTTTGGTTCTCCTTATGAAATGTATGATCCCGTTACAGCTTATAATATTGATGATATAAAACATAATGAATTAGATGGTGCTAAGATGATGATTAGGATTGATTTAAATTCAAAATTTGCTAAATATAGTCAAAAAACTTTAAAAATCTGTTCAAATCTAGTAAGAAAATGTAATGAATATGGAATTCCTTCTTTCATTGAAGCTTTACCTGTAGAATACACAGATAAAGGAATCTATAAAATAAGTAAGAGTAGTATCGAACTAATTAAAACAGTGGGCATTGTAACCGCTTTAGGAGGCAGTTCAGCAAATATTTGGCTTAAGGTTCCTTATGTTAATAATTTTGAAGCAGTAGCTAAAAGTACAACCTTTCCTATATTAATTCTAGGAGGAGAAAGCCACGAAAATCCTTTTCAGTTCTTAAAAAATATAAAAACTGCTCTTTCATCAGGAGAAAATATTAAAGGATGTTTAGCTGGTAGAAATATTCTATATCCTGGTGATGATGACCCAAGAGCAGTATCATTAGGGGTTTCTAATATTATCCATCATTCCTATAGTGTAGAAGAAGCTATTGCAACCATTGCTCAAAATCGTGGAAAAGAGATGGAATTTTTGACATCTAAAATGATATAAACTCCATATTTACCCATAATTAAAATTATAGAATTATGCATTTTCTCTTCTTATTAAACAATTTCGAATAATTTATAGAAAATTACAAGAAAATTATTAAAATATTAGTTCTTTAAAGAAATTATGAGAAAAGAAGATTTATTAAAGCCTTCTGAATCTAATTTTATTAAGAATTCTGATATCTCTATTAAGGATTCGAATGAAATCCCTACAGGAACGTTTAAATCAGGTACTACAACTGTTGGATTGGTCTGCAAGGATGCTGTTATTTTAGGAACAGATAAAAGAGCTACAATGGCTTACTTTATAGCTAGCAAAACAGCTGAAAAATTACATAAAATTCAAGATCATCTTTATATGACTATAGCAGGGTCTGTAGCAGATGCTCAATATCTTATTGATGTTTTACGTGCTGAAACTATGCTTTATCAATTAAAAGAAGAGAAAAAGATTAAAGTGAAAAGTGCCGGAAAACTATTAGCTAACATATTATATCAGAATAAAATGTTTCCTTACGAAGTTGGACTAATTTTAGGCGGAGTTACAGAAGAAGAAGGGCCCTTATTATTAGACATTGCGGCTTATGGCTCAATTTTACCTGAGAAATTTTGCGCTGTTGGTAGTGGACAAAACTTTTCTTATGGCGTATTAGAGGCAAAATATAAAGATGGTTTAAGTATTGAAGAGGGTAAAGATATTATAAAAAAGGCTATTTCATCTTCAATAATCCGCGATATGGCCAGTGGCAATGGTATAGATATAGCTGTAGTTAAACAAGATGGTCCCGCAGAAAGGGAATTTATTCCTATAAAAGAATAAGAAGCAACATCATTTTTATTCACACTTCTATTTTTAGTTCTTATCCAGAATTTTAAATATTACCAAAGGATAAACTTTAAATAAATGGATTTAGAAATCTTTATAAGAATAACATATCTTTATAAAAATAAATTATATATTATAAAGTTAGATTAGTTATCTCGTTAAAAACGAAGACTTTCGTTCAATACTACTAAATATACACATAAATTGTAACTTGGAGATTCATCAAAATGAGCTATAGTATTATAGTAGATCTCTCTCACAAAGAAAAGATAGAAGAATTCCCCGATTTCGCATTAGATGAAGAAGATTATGAAGTCGATTATATAGATAAGAATGAAGGTCCTATCGATTTTGAAATGCTTGAAGACTATGATATCTTATTTATTGGAAATATTCAAGCTACTCAAAATGGAAAAGATGATAAGTTTACTAAGGAAGAATTATTAGCAATCAAAAAGTTTATCGGAGAAGGTGGAGGCTTATTCTTAACCAGTGGAGATGGCGGGGACAGAGATGTACCAATGAAACTTGGTTCTATTAGAGTATTATATAAAATAACTGGTGTACGGAAATTTTGGAATGGAATTATTCAAGAATCAACTTCAAATTTTCTTGTTAATCGAGATAATGTTTTAATTAATGAATTTTATGCTCATCCTATTACCGATGGAATTACAGCATTAGTCCTCCCTAACTGCACTTTTTTTACAATCACAGAAGAGGATATTGAAGATATCATTGTGACCTCTGAAAAAGCAGAATTTAAATACTATTTTGATAATGATACTGGTGCAATTGGTCCTGTACCTATATGTGTAGTTTCTGAATTTTTTAATGGACGATGTGTTACAGTTGGATCATCAGATTGGTTAATTGAAGATAGCGATTATGGTTTGGATGCTGAAGATAATTTGAAATTTCTGACAAATATTTTGGAATGGTTGTCTTTCGAAACCTAAATCAATATTGATATTAATTTTAGTGTCATATTTTATACTATGGTATTTAAAGTTCTTCGTCCAGATTCTTATAGTGTCTGGAAAGATGAAGAAATCCTTAAACGGTTTCACAGATATAGAAGTATTATAGATAATAAAGAAATTGCTAGATTTCAATTAGCTAAAACGATCGAATGTGATTTTAATCCCCATGATAATATAGAAAACCTTGAAGAACTTTTGAGAAGTAAATCTTTGGAATTTAAAGAATTGATTAAATATAAAACTGAAAAGTTGAAAAATCGAAAAATATATTCTAAGAATTACATTAATTTAGCAGAACATCTAGCTAAAAAGTATCTAGAAAATTGTATTTTTTGTGAAAGAAAATGCCAGATTAATAGAATCGATGGAGAAAAAGGTTTTTGTTTGATTTCGAAAGACTCTTATGTATCATCTGCATTCTTACATATGGGTGAAGAAGCCCCTCTTATTCCAAGTGGTACTATTTTTTTCCAAGGATGCAATTTTGGATGTGTCTTCTGTCAGAATTATGATATCTCTCAAACTTGGAAAGGCAAGAGAGAGTTAGATGATGTTGCGCAAAAGATTGACCCAAAACAATTGGCAACCTTAGCAGATAAATTAGTAGACAAAGGGGCAATAAATATTAATTATGTAGGAGGCGATCCTATCCCAAATATTCATACGATAATAGGGAGTCTCAATTATCAACAATCAAATATTTGCCAGTTATGGAATTCTAATTTTTACTTGACTGATAAGGCACTTTCATTAATCATTGATTTAATGGATTTTTGGTTACCCGATTTTAAGTACGGAAATAATCAATGCGCTGAGAAATATTCTGGAATAAAAAATTATTTCGATTTTGTATCTCGAAATCATAAACGAATTCATAATGAGGGAAGTGGTGAAATCATTATTCGACATCTCGTAATGCCTGACCATATTGAATGTTGTAGTAAACCTATTTTAAATTTTATTGCAAACGAGGTTCCAAACTGTGTAGTTAATATAATGTCTCAATTCCGGCCACAATTTAAGACTTCTCAGTATCCTGAGATAAATAGAAGGCCTACAATCGCAGAAATGCACTTAGTAAAAAATTACGCTGAAGAATTAGGAATCCTCTGGAAACCTGTTTCTTAATGATTTATTTATTTATCCTGAGATCTTTAATCTCTAATAAACTAAAATCCTTATTAAATACGAATTTATCCTTGTAATGCTCAGTATATAAATCATCCATTTCTGGAGTGTGTAAGAATTCTGTTTCTGTATATATTTCATAAATACAAATTACTTCATAGTTGATTCTCTCTTGATCCACTAATTTCTTTATTTCATTTATTTTGAACTTAGCTAATGTTCTATAATATAAATGATCAGTTCCCTTCCTTGCATGCTCTCCTAAATTCCTTAACTTATAAATCTCCTCTTTGATAATTTGCTTAAATTTCTCACGATTTTCCATAATTATTTTAGCTTAAGAAGTCGCCTTTTAATTTTAAAAATAATTTAATTTCTTGTTCTATATCTATTAATCGCAATATATAGAGATCCTATAATTATCCCTACTATTAACAAGAAAGAAACACTTATTAGATATCTTAAAATACCGAGGCTTTCAATATCTAAAAAAGGGTATAAGTAATCCCCTGTAAATATTCCATTTATTAACGAAAACAATAAATAACCTATTGGATAAATAATCCAATAAAGAAAATATTTCCATTTATATCTGAACTGATTTTCCGTAAATAGCCAATCCACTATAAAAGCAATTGGGGCACATAATGCAAGATAAGATTACTGAATGCAGCCCATCCTGTAGGGTGATAAAAAATCTGTAATAGGATTGCAAAGAAGACAAATGTTGTGGTAATATAGAGAGTAAATGCTCCCTTCAAAGATCCCATAATTTTCTTAAGATAATCTGGTTTATTATACCAAATAATTGCTAATGTAAACCATATAGAAACTAATAAATTCGTCTGCATGGTATAATATTTAAAGTTCAATAACCAAACGAGAGGCATCCCCGAAGTTATTGTATTGATGAAAAATCCAACTACTATTGTAAACCAGCTTAAAGTAACGATAATTATTCTATATAATAGAACTATTTTGTTTGAAATAATCATTTTTTTCATCTTAAAAGACCTTAATTAATTGATGATTATAGTCTTAAATAAGATTCTTAAATAAAAATTATTTCTTTTTGAGGATTTTAATATATCATTTCCAATGCTTCTAAAACTATACAGAAAAATCTAAAAGGAATTAAATATTTCAGAATTTAACTGTCTACTAAATATAATAAATTAATTTCATTGATGGAATTGAATATTGATGAGCCTTAAGTTAGAAGATGTAAAAGGGCTTGGTAAAAAAGCCGAAGATCTAAGGAAAGTAGGAATTGATTCTGTAGAAAAGTTAGCAAACACAAAAGTCGATGATCTACTTAAAATAAAAGGTATTGGAAAAGCTTCTGCTGATAAATTCATAACAAGTGCTAAGGAGTTAATTAGTGGAGGATCAATTGAGCCCAAGAAGTTATCAGAATCAGCTGCATTAGCAGAAGAAGATAAAAAAGGTAAAGAGGAACTTAAAAGGTTAGAAGAAAAAAGAAAGAAATTAGAAGGAAAAAAAGTTGAGAATGATGATTTTGTTTTGGTTAAAATAACTGGCAAAACTCAACGTGGCACAATTTTCCGTGTTTCTTCTGAAGAAGATGCTAAAAAAGCAGGTATATATGATGATCAAAAAGCAAAACAAGGCTATTACACTCCAGAGTTTGTAATTGTTGGTAAACCAGGTTTTTTAAATGAGGGATTAACAGAAACTTTACAAGATATGAATTATTTTGAAAAAAAATCAGTAAGAGTTCCTCCTTCAAAAGCGTTTGGTAGAAGAGATCCTCAGAAAATTGAAAGAATTGGTATTGCTAAATTTAGAAAATTAAATGATGGTAAAAATCCTGAAATTGGACAAGAATTCATCAAGAAGGGGACTGGTCAAAGAGGAGTAGTTACAAACATCTTACAAGGAAGAGTAATAGTTGATTATAATCATCCATTAGCTGGGCAATCAATCGATTATAACTTAGAAGTAGTAGAAAAAATAGAAGAATTCGATGAAAAAATAGAATATTTTATGATTTCAAAGGGTATTCCAAAAGAAAATGTAAAGGATTTTAAGATTAATTACAATAAGGATAATAAATTATTGGAAATCACTATACCTAAGATGTTCCTTTTTCAGAATTTAACATATATAAAGTTTGGGTTAGCTTTAGACTTGCAAACTCATATGAGTGATGAAATAAATGATGTTAAGTTTATAGAGATCTATGAAAAAATGCCAATCCCTGAAAGCCCAGCTGACTCTGTTAACCAAAAAGTTGAAGAATTCAATATAGAGCAAGAAGAGAACACTGGAAAGGAGAAAAATAAAAATTAAAATTTTAAGGAAATTTATGTAATATTATTCAGTTCTGAATTTAGATATAAGCTCTTCTTTTTTAATTTTCTTTTGATCTTTGAATTCTGATTTTTTTTTTTCGTAATCAGCTTTTTTCCGTTGAAATTCTAATCTTTTCTTTAAAGCTTTCTCTTTTTTAGTATGTTTCTTTTTTAAATATGCTTTTTTAGTCTTTTTAAATTCTTTTTTGGCTTTCTTATATTCTTTTTTCTTTTTTTTATATTTTTCATACTTCTTTTTTATTTCTCTTCGAAGATTTGGGCTAATTTTTTCTATTCCTAAAGCATTTAATTGTTTTTTAAAATTATCAAATGACTCAAATCTAATTACTATAATTCCTAACTCTCGAGCAGGAATGAGATTTCTAATTTTGTCATCAATAAATACACACTTTTTTGGTTTTGTATCTAATTTGTTTAACACATATTTGTATTTTTCTATATCTGGTTTTATCATTCCAAGTTCATTTGAAAGGAATACATTATCAAACATGTCATAGAATCCTCTTAAATCATTCGACTTAGCGTGAATATCATGAGTATTTGACATTAAACTAACAGTATATCCCGCATTATGTAAGCGTTCAATAATTTCTGCCATATCGGATGAAATATGTGTTACTTTTGTATAAAGATTAAACCAAAGCTCAATATAATAAGCCACATTCATTCTTTTTGGAGGTAAAGCCCCATTTTTCTTTTGATAGGGATAATAGTATTTTTCAAAAATTTTTTCTAAAAATTCATTAGAAGAAATAATACCAGAACTTAATCTTCGTTTTAATTTTCTAAGATAAGGTTCAGTAAGAATATCAGGAATTTTAATTTTTAAATCATGTTCTAATATGGCGAAAAGATTCTTGAGAACAAAAGTCTTTTCAATTAGAACCCCTCCAAAATCGAATATAAAGTGTTTGATCTTATAAAGTTTCACTTTTTGTTTTTTAAAGACTTTATTCTCCTTTTTATCAATTTTTTTTGCTTTATATTTCTGATCGTTCATTATTAATATCAAATTTTAATTTTTATATCTTGAAATTTCTCTAAAATTAAATTACATACTTTAGATACAGGATCTCCCTCGCATTTCCAATTTGAAAATTCAGGAAAAGATCCAGAATCTACAATGTATAACCTATTCGTTGATTCTTCTTTAACAATATCTAAGTGACCAAATAATAAATTATAATTACTTTTCCATTTGGTTAAGATTTCTTTAATTTCATTAGAAAAATTGATCTTTTTCACTTCAGCATGCTCATTCATTAAAGGTTTTTTTTCACATACACAGAATTCATCACTAATAAAGTAAGCCAAATAATGTTTGCCAAAAATGAATTTTTCTAAGAAAAGAATACCATTATCAATATCTTTAAGATCTTCTTTAGTTTTGATAACCTTAACGCCTCTGCTTCCCGATCCCATAATAGGTTTTAAAATTAGAGGATAATCTGAGGATTTAACTTGACTTATTATTGTATCAATAGTGCCTAAAAAAGTCTTAGGGACTAGAAATCCTGCTTTTTTTGCTAAATGTTTTGACTCAATTCTGTTTTTATTTTTAAATGAAATTTCTGTATTTGGAATAACTGGTATTTTATTTGCTTCTAAAAAATAACCTGCGTATAAATAAAACATTTTTTTAGATTTGAGAATGAAAAAGTCATTTTCTAAAAGGTTTTCATCGATGTTCGAATTATCAGCACTATAAATTTTTACATCCATTCCTTTACTTTCATAATATTTCTTCATTTTGCCTGTAAAGTGTGTTTTTCTCTTAGATAGGATTCCAATTTTCATTTTGATTTCTCATTTAGTTCTTTGCTTGATTAATTAAATAATCGCCTACTATTTTGGGACCATTTTTAATATAATTAAAATTGGGGGATGAATTAATATCTGTTAAATAAAAATTTCCTTTCTTATCTTGAAGAAAATCAATAGATGCAATTTTTAGATCAATACATTCTATTGCTTTCGAGGTTATTTCCCTTAATTCTGGAGTTTCATCAATTCTTTTCCGTGATTTCATCTTATTTGGATTTACTAAAATTGGTATTTGTTTATAAAAAAGAAATTCATTACCTATAACATAGACTTTATATTCCCATTTACTTTTTATAAATTCTTGATAATAGAGATATTTATAATGCTCTTTTCCTCCTATTGCTTCATTTATAGCTCGTTCATCAGTTACTGCTAAATTTCCATTTTTCTTTTCAATTTTTGGTTTGAAACTATAATTTTTTTGATCAACAACATTTTTGATAATATAATCATGAAAAGGAGGTAAAACACCTAAGGGGGTAATTGAAAAATTAGGAACAAGAATTCCAGCCCTCCTTAATAATGTGCTATTCAGAAATCTATTAAATGCCAACCAAATACTTTTTGAAGAGTTTATAACAGGAATAGAAGTATTTCTCTCAATTTGTTTTACTAACCCTAGGATTAAATCTCCTTTAGCTTTAACAAAAAAGATATCTTCATCGAAATTTGTATCTGATAAGTCTAAAAGGTAATCTTCTTCTACATACAGATTTAAATCTACTTTCGATTTAATGTATTTTAGAAATTCAGTGACCTTTCTTTCTAAATGGTATTTATCTATGATAAGGCCAATTTTTATCAAGTATTATACCTTGCTGTAAATTTTTTCTATAATATAATCTTTCTAAATTTTTTTCACAATCTTTACTTAGTTGAAATGAATATAAAATATTTATTTTAAATAAACAAAAGAAATAAATTAAATTTTAATGAATTATATTTCTTTCTGAATTTCTTCTAAGGTCAATCAAGAGAATAAAGCTAACAAAAATAAATTTTCACATAAATTTTTAGAATTAAACTAACTTTTCTATGTTCTCTTTTATTCATTATAAAACTATTATAAAATACTCAAGAAAACTCTGGGATTCAATCTATAAATAACAACTGATATAATCAATACATTTATATATTATGGTTTGTATTTTAACATTCAAAATAATGGGGTTTTTTAAATGGCTAATAACATTAAGAGAATATACATTGGAGCCATTTGTAATAGAGATCTTGAAGTGTTAGAAAAAATTAAAACCCTATTGTTAAAAAATTATAATATTACAGTAATCAATTTATTAAAGAAAGATACTTATACTTTTGATTTAGAGTATTTTAAAAAGAAGGTGAGAAAGTATCCAATTTCATTTTTAATTCTGAAATTGACTACAGATAAATCGAATGAGCAGATATACAATGCAATTATTAAATACGCTCCTAATGTTCCTGTTTTAAATAGTATAAAATCTGTAAAAACTTGCGAGAGTAGAACAGAAACTTTTAAATTAATTAATAAAACTTGTAAAAATCTTAAAACACCTTCCACCTATCCTTCAATAGAAGATGCTCTTGAAGCAAGTAAGAATGGAAAGAAAATAATTATAAAACTAGACGCTCATAATATACCTGGTTTACCGAAAAATGATAGGATCATAGGAATAGCTCGTTCTTCGGAAGATTTCAATGAATTAGTTAGAAACCATAAAGGAAATACACTTTTTTTACAAGATTATCTCGGTAGTTTTGATATAATATATAAAATATATGTAATTGGAAGATGGATTGTATCAATCACTTCACATAATCGATTAGATTTGAATGATAATTTGACTCCCTTAGAACTCATACATATCAGAATCCCAGTTGATAAAGACTTGAAAAGGAGAATAAAAAGATTAGGTCGAAAATTAAATATGTCAGTATTTGGTGTAGATTATATTTTAACTGAAGATGGTCCCTATATAATAGATGTTAATGATTTTCCAAGCTTTAGAAGCATACCAGAAGGAGCTAGTCTAATTTCTGATCACATCTATAATTTGATTAACTTACGAGAACAATTTATAAAAATTTCAGTAGGAATAAAAAGTTAAATTATCTCTCTCTTTTACCTTCTATAAATTCAACTAATCTATCTTTTGCTAGTTGGTCCTCTAATTGTTCTGGAGGATGCTTATTAAAAAAGGAGCATGCTGATTGAAGAACCCCTCCAATTTGGCGATCTTTCGCAATTTTAGATACCCTTATAGAATCTGTAATAATACCCGCAGAATTATTTCCATCCTCTACAAACATCGTTATATCTATTCTAACCGGAGCTCCCCCAAAAATCCTCCCTTCAAGTCTCATATATGCTTCTTTTTGATTTTTTAAGAATGGAATGTAATCTACAGCAGATATTTGACAATCAATATTTTCTTTATTTTGAAGATTAGCGATTACTGCTTCTGTTTTAGACTGTCGTTTACCTTCTTCATATACTAGAGAACCATTTGGTTTTGATGTTAAAAGATTGCAGAAATCTGATGACCCTCCCCAGTCTAATTGTAAGGTACGGTCTAGTATAGCTCCACGCATTGGAAATAGGTTAGTTAATGATCGATGTATAATCGTTGCGCCTATCTGTGATTTTACATCATCACCTATTAAAGAAAGTTTCATCTTTTCAGCTTTCATGACAATTTCTGGATCTTTAGCGACATGTGAAGGCATTCCATTGATTACACATGCACCAGCATCAAGTGCAGCATTAGCATAAAATTTTACAGCTTTATGACAGCCGGTTGGAAGTAAAATAACAGCAACATCAACTCCACGAGCATTAATCTCATTACTAGTTTCAGATATTTCTTGATTTTCATCAACAGGCACAATATTTTTTATATTACTATCTAAACCATCCAAGATAGGACCTTTAATAACAGGAGCATTTAGATATTCAGGTTCAAAGAGTTTCATATTACAATTGGGTTCTGCAAAAATAGCTTTACTTAAATCTTTTCCAACTTTATTTGCATTTACATCTATTCCAAGAACAAAATTAATATCATTTATGCTATATTGCGTAATTTCTGATAAAATCCCTATAATTTTGTGGGGATTTTTCTTATAATTTTCTACTCCTTGAACCAAAGCACTCGCAACATCACCAACTCCTATAAGAGCAACATTAATTTTATTCGCCATGATATTTTTTATAATAAAATTATAATATTTAAATGCTCTCAATAAGGATTATCTGAACCTAATTTCTGTTTTATCTACAGATTATTTAAAAATAGCATTAAAAAGGAAATTAAATTCGTAACAATTATTATTTTTCTATAAAATTATAAAGAAAATATTCTAATCTTTTTTAATCATAAAATGCTTTTTAAAATCAGTATTAATAAATGGATTATTTAACATGAAAGTAGAAGATAAAAAGATATTCTTTATTCTTTCTCCCCATATCAATTATTATCATTCTTATAGAGGGGATTCGAGAGGTGTTTCCGGTTTTGGCAAGGATATACAAATGATGAGTGATATTCTCGACGAATTGGATAAAATTGAAGACAAAAATTTCAGATTTAAGGATATGAGAATAACCTGGGATTATGGTGATACATTTTGGTCGATTCAACTTCAGAAAGAATACCAACAAGATGTCCTAGATAGAGTTATTGAAAGGTGTAAGAATGGTAAGGATGAGGTATTAATAGGATCTTGGGGAAATTGTGCTGCCTCAATTCTAGATACTGAAGAATATATACAACAACATAATTGGTTTTTGGAAAATTCAATGGGTATTGGAGTTAATCAATTATTTCCTGGAAGAGTTGCTCCTTATATCAGAACTCAAGAAACTATGTTTAGCCAGGGTATGATAGAGCTATTTAATAAATTAGGTATTGAAGGAATAGGTATTTATTATTCAAGATATGGATTTGACGCAGCTCGTCCCTTTATCAACCCACGATTATCTTTAAATCAATGCTATGGTTTAACAAAATTTAAATCAACCATCTCAGAGGCTAGGTGCTTAATGATACCTATGTATGCATTTGGAGATGTACTAGATTTCTACTCAATAAAGAGATGGTTTGAATTTATTAGGAAAAAGCAAGTTTCTGGCGAAATAAGTGGTCATGCCTTAATTTTTCTTAATTTTGATATGGACTATGGTGGATGGGTAGGAATGAAATTACCTAAAATCGCCCAATGGATGCCTAATTCCAGAGGGTTATTGGAATTTGCTGAAGCAGTAGATAAATATGAATATGTTGAATTTGGAAATTTATTAGATGTAATACCAAAGTTAGAAGTGCAGGGGGAAGTTTATTTAAGGGAAGATGTAGCTGATGGCATGTGGAATGGATACTATAATTGGGCTCAGAAGTATAATAACACTCAATTTTGGACTATAGCACAGCGAGCAAGATGGATGAAATCTATATCAGATACCTTGATGTCAGTATCTCTGGTTAAAGATTCGGTAGATAATGTAAACAATTATTTACGAAAGGATGACGATTCTGAAGAAACTTATATCAAAAATAAAATATTATTTGCTTCCACTACAAACTTCGGAATGGCAATGCCCTTCCTACATCACCATAGGCGGAAAACTGCAATAAGTTATGTTTTGAGGGCTTTTTCAGCAGCAATAAATGCTGTTGATTTGGCAGTGCAAGAAGCTGTGCAAAAATTAAAGAATGATTATAAAGACATTGACTCATTTATAATAATTACACCTATTCTAAATAGAGGAATGTCAGAAAAAGAAACTATTTCAATTAAATCTCCAATCCTAATTCGATCTGAACTTCCATCCAAATTTTTAGATAAGTTAGGATTCCAAAACAATAATTTTAATTTAATAAATCCACTTTCAAATAAAATTATAACAAACTTTGCTATATACCAAAATCAATTAAATTCCGATATTATATTAGAAGCTTTAATACCCTCCGCTGAGTTTGATCAAAGTGATTACCAAACTCTTGTTCTTTCAATTAAACCCGAAGAATCTTCTCTGAAAGAAAAACCAGAAGAATTATCTGCTACGAAAAGATCGATAAAAAATCAATTTATAGATTTAAAAGTCAATGATAATGGGAAAATAAGTTCATTTAAATTTAATGATGTCGAATTTGCTTGTCCAAATTTCTTAAATACTGCAGTTACTTTTGGAAAAGAAATATATTCTAAAAATAACGAAGTAGAAATCTTGAGAGATGGATCTGATGGATTTTCAGCTTCCATTAAAATTAAAGGCGAGTTTGAAGTAATTAAAAATTATAAGGTAAAATTTGAAAAGATTCTCACTTCATATACTGGATTACCCCATTTATTTATACGAGTTTTAATGAATATACCAGATATTAGAGGTGGAGCAACAATTAGGAGAGGAGGAGATGGGTCAACTTATTTTGTTGAAGAAAAATATGATAGTAGATGGCAAGAAATCATGCCATGTGAAATTCGTCCTAATTTAATTGGACTTGAAAAACCATTAAAGGTTTGGAAAAGAAACTTTCTTGGAGTTGTTGATTATTTTAATCTTGATATGAAAGAGGTTGATCCTAAAAACGCAGATATCGATTGCCTGGTTGCTAATATATCAGATGGTTGGATGGGTTTGTCAGATCGCGAAAAAGGATTAATTGTTGGCTTTAATTCTCTTGAGGGAGCAAATTTTGCTTTTTCTCCAATTAAGGTTAAAGATAAGGGTTTTAAAGATATTAAAATTAAAGGTCAACAGGTTAGAATTAATCCTTTTGGAACATATTATGGTAAAATTTTTCACTATTGGACAGAGGGAAATGGTCATGCTCAAAAAGTTACTAAAAACCTTATTGAAACCAATTATTCCACTGCCCCTACATTCAGTGGAAAAGTAATATCGTTTGAATTATCCATATCACCATATATTGGAAATTCTCCACCAGAATCTATTCAATCCTTTGCTAACCACTTTTCTATGATGCCTTTAATTCTAATGGGAACTAGTAAAGATGGTATTCTCCATAATAATTATACAAAATATATTGAATTAGCAGAAAAATTGAAAGAAGAATACCAAGTACAAGATCTAATGAAATTGTCTTACATTGAGTGGGTTCGAAAAATTAATGAAAATTTTGATACATCAGCACTAGAAACTTCCTCAATTAAAAAGTCAGGAATTCCTATAAGTGTGATTTTAAGGATGTTGATTGATGGAATAAAGGGCAGATGACAATAAAAAATTAAAATTTATTTGGTGGTCTTAAGTTGAATGAAAAAATGAGAACATTAATTTTTCCAGAAGCGTGGATTGTTAAACTTATAGAAGTTGAAGTTCCTAAACCAAAACCAGATGAAGTATTAGCTCAGATCATCTCTGTGGGAATTTGTGGAAGTGATATAGGAATATTTGAAGGTGATCACTGGATAATTGCCCATGAACCAGGAGGACATGGGCATGAAACAGGAGCTATTGCTGTTGAGGTAGGTAAAAACGTTGAAGGAATAAATGTAGGAGATCATTTAGCACGAATGGGACAAGGTTATGCTGAATATTCGACTTATGTAAATGTTGTTGGCCATGGTAAAGATGAATTATCTGGGGCATTACCGATAGTCAGAAATGATCTTACCATGGATGATATTTCTTTCGCTGATGCAGTAGGATGTGCAATCAACTGCTATGAAAGAGCTGAATTCGAGAGAATTGATGGAGATAAAACGGCAATTGTACTAGGATTAGGACCGATTGGGCTCATTTTAACTCAAATTCTACTGAACAATGGCATAAAAGTTGCAGCTTCAGAATCATATCATCATAAAAGAGATTTAGCACAAAAATGGGGAGCAGAGGTTTTTGATCCCAATGAATATTCACGACCCACTCATGGAAATTATAGTGTTGTGGATGAAATTAGAAAAGAGTTTGGTAACGCTCATGCTGTATTTGAAATGGTTGGTCATAATGATACTTTACTTAATGCAGTGGATTTAGTAAAATCTGGACATCGTGTTATAGTTTTTGGTGCCCAAAAAATGCAATATATTCCGTATGTAAACTGTAGGAAAAAAGGAGTAGAGCTAGTTTATCCCGAAGCAATGGTTAACTCTAAAGCAGACAAAGATTACTGGGATGAAGCTCTTGATTTAATTGCCAGTAAAAAACTTGATTTAAATAGTTTAATAACTAAAAGAATAACTTTAGAAGAAGCAGTAGACGCATTCAATTATTATGATCGTGAAAAATGGATTAAAATTATAGTTGAGCCTCAGAAAAAATAAAAAAAAAAGAATTTTTTAAACTTTTTTTAGAGTTTCTTTAACTATAAGAAAGAAAGGTATTGAAATAATGAAAAATATAGCAGCAATTACAAAAATCCATTGCAAACCAAGAATCTCTGCAGCCAAACCTCCTGCAAATGCGCCTAAAACCTGAGATATTGTATAAACAATATTAAATATTCCATAAAATTGTCCTCTTTTGTTAATAGGCAATGTATCCTGTGCCCAGGCGTTAATAATAGTATCTAGACCAAGTAAACCAACTAAAATGAAAGGTAATAATACTACGAATAAAATATAATTAAAAGTAGCTCCACTTCCTGCAAAGATCACTGAACAATATGCGATACTAATAATTACTATGATTAAAGGCAAAAATCTTTTTCGTCCGAATTTATCAGCAAGTTTTCCTAAGTAGATTACAATGGGAAAAAGTAAAATGAATCCAACTGCAACAGCAATTAATAATTCTAGAGTGGATAAACCTTGATCAAAAATGAAGATGAACAAAAAGGGCATTACTGATGCGATTCCTGATTGAAATACTGTAGCTGCAAGAGTGATTTTATAAAATTCTTTTTGATTTTTGATATCGCTTAGATTAAAAGTCTCCTTCAATTCTGTAATGAATTTCTTCTTGGGAGGTAATTCTGAAGTTGATTTTTCTTTTATAAAAGTAAATCCAATTATTCCACAAACGGCAAAAAATAAACCTCCAATAGTAAGTAGAATAAAATGTCCTTCTTGTGGAATAATTGTTCCCCCACCTGGACCAGGAACACCGAATAATTCATTACCAAGCAAGAAAAAAGCAAGTGCTATAATTAATCCAAGGTATGAAACTGCTTGTATGATACCATTAGCACGCCCCCTATGTTCTAAATCTACTAAGTCTGGAATAATTGCACGCTCTGCGGAAGAATAAGCATTAGAAGTGACACCAATAAGTACAACATCGATAATAACACAGAGGATGTAGCTATTAGATAAACCATAGAAAATCATTCCGAGTCCCGCTAAAATTCCAAAAAGGAAAAATGGTCTTCTCCTACCAAATTTCGATCTTGTATTATCACTTATTATTCCCCAGACAAAATTCATAATTAATCCTACCACTGCAGATAAAGCAACCATTACAGAAATATAGATTTCGGAAAGGTTTAGAACATGGTCTAAGTATGTATTAAAGAAATTTTGCTCGAAAAAGAAAAATACACGATCTGCTGCCCAAAGGATTCCAATGATAATTACCTGTATTAATAAAAAACGACTAAATTTTTTTCTTTCCAATTTAATCACCTAAATTCTAGTTAAAATAGAATCTTATGAAGTATTAGAACCAATAATTTTTAAGAATAACCATTTATTTAACAAGATTGTAATCTTAATTTAGTTGTAAAATTTGAATATTAGAAATACTAACGATTATATAGAAAGTATTTTTTTGATTTAGCATGAGTAAAAAAGTAGTGTTTTCAGCACGACAAAATCATGAAATTATCAATGCTATAGTTAATAATCTATCAAAAGCGAGAGGTATTGATCTTTTTATTCATGATCCTACAAAACATTTTTTTTATCTATCTAATGTACCTAAGCAAATTCAGGAGGCAGATTTAATTTTAGTAAAAGTGAGAAATGAATGTTCTGTTGACCTTTTACATTATGCAAAAATAAATAATATCCCGACTTTGCACGATGTTGATACCGTTTTGATGTGTAAAAATAAAGTTGCACTAGATTATGCCTTGAGAAAAGTTTTTAAAGAAAATTCTAATGATTTAAAAAATTTTTCATTACCTAAGGCATGGACTCAAAACCTAAAATATAATAAAGATTTCGACAGCTGGGCTAAAGCTAAGCTACCGATTGTTATAAAGAGCCATTATCAGCATGATAAGTGGAATCGATTTACATTTTTAGTTAGAAAATTAGATGAGATTATCACTTTTCGTAAAATGTATGAAAAGTTTTTAACTTATGATGTGTATATTCAAAAATTCATCGATTGTGATGGAATTGAAAGAAAAGTATATGTGGTAGGGGATAAAGTTTTTGGAATTCAGAGAGAAAACCCAATATATCTTTTTATGAGAGAAAATCTAAGTAAGATTAAAGTAAATACTATAGAGAGAAATGAATTCAGAATAACGGATGAAATTAAAAGATTAGCAAAAATTTTATCAAAAGGATTAAATCTGAAAATTTTTGGATTTGATTTAATCAAACCTATCGAACAGCATCGTTTTTATTTGGTTGATTTAAATGATTTCCCTGGTTTTAGAGGCATAAATAACATAGAAAAGATACTTTCAGATTATTTAAAGAATTTTATTTTAAATTCTTAAGCCTAAATCTATAAAAGAAATACAGGGACAATAATAATAAAAGATATTACTCCATAGAGTATGCAAAAATAGCCAAATCCAACTTTTTTTGCTATCTTGAGTAGGAATTCCATAGAGAGATAGCCTACAATGAAACTAATTACTGTAATTAATAGTATAATCAAAGGATGAATCATTCCGAATATAGATCCTTCTCCAAAAATGATATCAACTCCAATGGAAGCTAGTGCAACTGGAACTGATATTAGAAAACTTAACTTTAAAGCATTATTTTGCTCATAATTTTCTAACATTATTGCTGAAATAGTAAATCCTGACCGAGAAACTCCAGGTAAAATCGCGGCTCCTTGAAATAATCCCGTTATTAGAGAATCTTTTTTCAATTGATTTTTATTGATATTTAAAACGGTTTTTGTACCAAATTTCTTTCTAAATTTAAGTATAAATATTCCAGTTATGATTAGAAATCCGGAAATAATTAAAGTAATAAGATCTCCATGAGAGGCTGTAAAAACTCCTAAGATAATAATTCGAAAAATAAAATATAAAGGTAAAGCTACGATAGCAGTACCAACTGTGGCATAAATTATCCAGTTCCTATTCCTAATTGCCATCTCGTCACTTTTAAATTTCTGTGGAGCTAAAGCTTTAATAATATTAACATATTCGCTTCTAAATTTTAAAAGTACTGCAAATGTTGTACCTAAGTGCAACCAGATACTAAGGCTAAATGCTACTTCTGAAGAGATTCCAAAAAAATTAATAGCAACGATCATGACTTGTCCAGAAGAGGAAATTGGTAACCATTCTACTAAACCTTGTAATATAGCGATAATAACATATTCAATCATATTATTCACTCATACTTTCTAAGTCCTTTAATTATGCATTTATGAATTTGATCTCTTGCCACTCGAAAACCTTCTAATCCCTTCATTGAAGGATCTTTTATATCTCCTTTTTCTCCCGCAAATTCTTTTAAAGTGAAAATATCTCGACTATTAGCCTCCATATACTTTAATACGTCTCTTTTATGTTTCTCAGTTAATGTAAGAATTAGATCAGCTCTATTTATTAATTCAGGATGTTTCTTTAAATCTATTGATAAACTATTATCAGATAACGTGATTCCAACTTCTTTCATAGCTAACTTAGCATCCATCGAGATTAACATTCCTTCTCTTGCATGAGTGGCAATTCCACCGGAGTAAATATTTATGTTTAAAGCAGCTTTTGAAAAAATCTCTTTTAGAAATCCTACTGTCATTGGACTTCTTGCTGTATTAACGCTACAAACAACTAAGATATTCTTATACGGAAAATTGGAGTAGATTTTCGTCATATAAATGATAATTTTTAATTAAATTTTACTAATAATTTTCTAAATGAAAATAAATTTTAAAACCTTCAATAAAAAAAGCAAATTGAATTTAAAAAATAGAATTCATAAAAAACTCTCTTTTGTTACAAAATTAATTCCCTTATCTTGCATATTTTTTAAAGAATTCGAGATATTCCCTGGAGGGATATCAATACCTTTAGTCAAATCCACTATAAAGTATACCTCAAAACCAAGATCAATCCCATCCATAGCAGTATAATACCCACAATAGTCTAATGCTAATCCGCAAATGAATATTCTATTAATATTTAATGATCTCAAATAGCCTGCTAAACCAGTTTCAGATCTTTTATCATTTTCAATAAATCCTGAATAGCTATCAATCTCAGGATTATAACCTTTTCGAAT
>JBHLNZ010000140.1:0-4753 GCA_048941015.1 Promethearchaeota archaeon
AAACCTAAGTATTTTACTCATACTCAAAAATTTATAGAACTTGTACATGATGGTTTAATAAATAAACGGAAATTTTTTCTTCTAGCGTCTGGACGTTCTGCTTTTATTTTACAATGCTTTGCGACAAGATTAGTTCACCTTGGAGCGGAAGTTTATATGGTTACTAATCTAGCAAGTATGCCATCACTAACGAAAAATGACATCTTAATTGTTCTTTCTGGTTCCGGAACCACTGCGATAGTTGTCAGCTTACTTAAAAATTATGTTAATACAGTTAAGCCTTATGGTATTGTCACTATAACATCTCATCCAGAAACTATAATTGGCAGAGTAGCAGATATTACCATAAAATTAAAAGGACGTACTAAAAGAGATAAAATCGATCTCCATGATGATACTGCTTTGCTTACCCCTGAAGGAACCGCTTTTGAACAAGTAGCATTTACATATTTAGATGCGATTATTGCTGAGTTAGCAATAAAAATGGGTAAGACAAATGATGAATTATTGAGAGCTCATTCAGAATCAACTTAAATTTTTGTAACCATTTTAAATGATTTTATTCAATCGAGTGCCCATTTATAGTGTTTCTATAAGATTAATATCGATGAATAGAAATCTCCAAATGGGCACACATTTTTAGCATATCATTAACTCAAAAGAGCGCCAATTGCACCACTAAATTGCGAATTCTCCAAAACAATCGCTTTTTTTTTATTAAATCTACAAATCATTTTTAATATCTTTTTTAATACTTCATTTTTTATTAAAAAACCACCCGAAAAGATTATCTCTTGAACATTATGGATCTCGGCAAAAAGTGTTGCAATTGTACCAATATTTTCTCCTATAAGGCAGATTATGGAATTAAAAAAATCTGCTTTATTCATAGATTTTATACTTTTAGGTTCATATATTTTGCCTAAAGATGCAGCGGTATATTCACGAAAAAGGTTATTAATCCTATCATCTTCAGCAGAATAAATGTCTGATACTTTTAGATCAAAAGTATATCGATTTCCCTTAGAAGCAAGATTAACTGCATCATCAAAATTTAAATCTTCAGAAAAAATATTGACTAACCCCATAAAAAAGGCGCCTCCCATGGCAGAACCACCCAAATGTATTGCTTTTTGGCGATATAATAGAATTGAAGTACCTGTCCCCAGAGTTACGATTACTGATGGCTTAAAAGGCTTCTTTTTAATTAGATCATATAAAAATTCTATACCTTTTAGATTTGCATCAAATTCATTTATTAACACTGTTTTAAATGTATTTGAGTATTCCTTATAGATATTGTAAGCTTTTCCTCCCGTAAACTTTAATTCTTTAAATCTATCCTTATTTTGCTCGAAAAAGTTTATAAGTTTCTTAAGTTCAGGGTCTGTAGGAAACATTCGCATCTTTAACTCATCTTGATCGTAATAAACAATTTTAGTGAGAGTCTGTCCAATATCCACAGCAGCATTTTGATGAGAAAATTTAGATTTAATATTTTGGTTTTCTAATTTAAGTATTTTTTCTTGCATAATTATTTATCTCACTTCAATAATTTTTATTATATTTTCTTCTTTAATCATTTTAATAGTATAATTGAATAATCCTTAATTTTTTATAATGATGGATCAATCAAATCTAGAAAGTACAGAGGTAGCAATAATTAAAAGTGAAACCCCTCGAGAAGGTATATTAGAGGGGATTAGAAAATTAGGAGGAATATCAAAATTTATATCTAATGAAGATCAGGTTTTTCTCAAAATTAATTTAAGACTTCCATATGGTTTTCCAGTCAATATCAATTTCGATGTAGTTAAAGTTCTTATAGAATTATGTAAAGAAGCAGGAGCGAAAAAATTATATGTTGGTAGCTATCCAAATAAAGAAATTGATACAAAAACCCTTTCAGAAATGCTAGATTTAAGCGGATATTTTGATTCTATTGGAGCTGAACTAGTATTTTTAGATGATCAGGAAAAATTTCCTTTAACTTCCATCAATATTAATAACAAACAATTCAAAGTCCCTGAGTTAATTCTTAATTCAGATAAGATAATTTCCATCAATCAATTAAGTGTAGATCCTTTATTTCAATGTACTTTATCATTACTTAATTCTTATTCAATAGTACCTGATAAGTATCAAGCTATCCAAAAAATCTCAAAACCAGGAAAAGACTACCTTCGTTTAGATCAATATAAAACTGATTTAGTATCGAATATATTAGATGTTTTTAGCATTAAAAAACCGAGTTTAGTCATCAATGACATGTTTTATGTTCTTGAAGGAGCTGGACCATATATCTATAAAGATTCAAAAATTAACAAGACTAATTTACTAATTTTAGGTAGCGACGCTGTTGCTGTTGATCTCATTACTCTAAAGATTTTAAATCTTGATCCTTTTAAAAATCATCTAATAAGTGAGAGTCAGTTAAGAGGAATAGGTTATTCAAATTTAAATAAGATAAATATCTTAGGTGAAAGTTTAGATGATACACTTTTAGACGTAGAATTTTGCGTATATAAACTTCAAGATATTAATGTTCAAAATACATCTATAAAAACAGGTAGATTCTGTGCTGGATGCTATAATAAAGCATATCACTTACTAAATTTAATGAAAACACATATGGTTAAAGACTTAAAATATATTATAAAACAAAGCTATTTAATTGGTGAAAATCCCCCAGAACCCCAGAATCCTGAAAATGTTATCTTATTTGGTGATTGTGCAATTAATTCTACAAAAGAACACAATTTTAGGAAAATTACAATTGAAAAACCAGCGAATATTTTGGAAGAGGCTAAAAAAAAGCTAAAAAGAGATAAAAAGCAAAGTTCTCAAAGAAAAATAAAACAAAAAAAAAATAAACAAATATTAGAACTTTTCGGTTGTCCTCCCGACATCTCATCATGTATAAATTCGTTATTGAATTATTATGGTAAATCTGAAGTACCAAATTTAAGCTTCTATAATCAATTAACTGATACTTACCAACACCAAAAAACAATACATAAATGAGGTTGATCTAACTAAATGATTAATGAAAACTTTAAAACTAATTGGCTTGACATTATTAATTTTAACTCAAAATTAAATATAATTGAAGATCCTAGAACTTTGAAACAAACTGTAAGGATTCCTCTAACACCAATTAAAATTGATGCTTATTTATTAAATTATTTAATGGGATACTTTTATTCAGAATACATTAATGATCAGCAAAATATTTTAGATCTTATTTTATCTGATTTTGATATTGAAAACAAGGTTTTGGGTTTATATTTATCCAAGACTCAAAAAGCAGGAGTAGTAGAATCAATAAAATCATTACCTAAAGATTTTCTAATTATCAAAGAAAAGGAGTTATCGAACATTGATATTTTATTTAATAAAATACAGTCTAAAATCTTTGATAAATATAAATTAAAAATATCTTCAATTCGTTTTATTAAACGAAGAGGACTCGATTTAATCAATAGAATAACCGAAAATCTAGAAAACATCTCATTTTCAGAGTTCTTAAAAGAATTCTTAGATTTAATAGAAAAATTAATTGGAGAGGAGTTATTTTTCATATACCCTGAGCCAATTTTAACTAAATTTATCAAAGCTAATTTGAATGTTTTGGAAAAAATTAAAATTTCAAAACTTTTCGAATTTCTTCAAGAAATTACACCCGATTTTGATAATACATTCCTTATTAATTTCAAGGAGATGTTAGTTACTGTTCAAATTAAAAAAACTCACAGTCGAATATCTGAACAGGAATTTAGTATAAACCGACTCGAAGATATAAAAATTTCATCAGACGAGGATATAGATAAAATAATAGAAATAGTGAAGTTAAAAACAAACTCTAAAAATGTATTATATTTGGATCAAACTTCAATTTTTTCACTCTTAGAAAATATTTTTTATTTAAAAATCCCCATAAAGAAAGAGGAAATAAAATTATTTCTTCAAAAAATAATATTCGGCTATAGAAGTTTCAATTTCTTATGGAAAATGAATCCAAAACCAAAAATTTACAACACTTTAATCAGATTTTTAATTAGATTAGTGGGGATAAATTATAATTTTAAGAAACTCTCTCATTGGGCAATTCCAGATTTAATTTTTAACTTAATTGACAATTACTTCGGTTTAAATTCAAATATTTTATTAATAATTTCAGATAATAAAGGTTCAAAAATAGGATTATTATTTAAAATCGAAGGAAGCTCACTAATAAAAGTTACCCCAATTAGTATAAATAGTGAAATGTCTCTTATAGACCTTAAAATTGAAGTTTCAAAAGATTTTGGATTTATATCAGGTATTATTAAGCTCGATAAAGCTTTATTGAAAGAATTTCTGAATATTTTTGTGTTTAATTATCATAAATTAAATTTTGTAAGGTTAGTAAGGTTTTCTAAAATGA
Organism: Promethearchaeota archaeon; assembly: GCA_048941015.1. Lineage (GTDB taxonomy): Archaea > Asgardarchaeota > Lokiarchaeia > Sigyniarchaeales > SOKP01 > SOKP01. The sequence continues at coordinate 4,427 of JBHLNZ010000140.1, forward strand.
TTAAAGATCCGAAATTATTTCAAATCTATCCAGAGCTACCTCCCTATAAATTTCTAAGAAGTAAAAGCTCTATTGGATTATTGAAGGCTTTATTACCAATATTTATAGATAAACATGAATTTTAATGAGTGAATTATTTAGTCAAAAAATCCTTTAGTTTTGAATAATTCCGCAATCAAAATAGCACCGCCCGCTGCCCCTCTTATTGTATTATGGCTCAACGCAACAAATTTGTAGTTAAAAATGTTATCTTCTCGTAATCTCCCAATAGTTACAGCCATTCCTTTATCATTGTCTCTATCTTTTTTTGGTTGTGGTCTCGTATCA
>JBHLNZ010000052.1:0-20232 GCA_048941015.1 Promethearchaeota archaeon
CAAGCAGCAACGACTCCAGGAGGATGAGCAGTACTCAACAAATAAGTTCTACTTTTATTCGCACAAAATTCAATCAAATTCTTTGAGCCAGCTACAGTTCCTCCAAAAACTCCAAAACCCTTACTCATTGAACCACCTTCGACATGAACTCTACCTTGTAATTTGAAATGTGCCACTATACCTCTACCTTCGCCGAGTACACCCTCTCCATGACAATCATCAACAAAAATCATTGCTCCATAATCTTCAGCAACATCAGCGATTTTGTCCAAGGGTGCCATATCTCCATCCATTGAAAAAACACCATCTGTAATGATGCAAATTCTTCTCGCCCCTTCTCTTTCTGCTTCTTTTAATTGTTTTTCCATATCTGCTATGTCTCGATGTTTATAGATTATCCTTTTAGCACCAGATAATCGAACACCATCGATAATAGAGCCATGATTCAATTCGTCCGATACAACAATATCAGGTTTTCCAACCAACATAGGAATTAAACCAGAATTAACAGCAAAGCCCGTTTGACATAACAATGATGCTTCTACTTCTTTAAACTTTGCAAATGTATCTTGAAATTTCTTTGTTAAATCAAAGCTCCCTGCAATAACCGGAACTGCTCCAGCTCCAGCCCCATATCTTTTAGTAGCATCAATAGCTGCTTGCACCACTTTTGGATGAGTTGCAAGCCCGAGATAGTTATTTGTATTGAGCATTAATACTTGTTTACCATCTACAGTTGAATGAGGTTTGGATCCTTCTTCAAGATATCGAATTATCCATTCAAGATTATTATTTCTTAGATCGGTCATTTCTTCCTTAAGAAAAGCAACAGGATCTCTATTCATAAAAACACCTAAATTATTTTGACAAAATTTATATTGTAAAGGTATTTAGAAAAGTATATTAGTTTTTCTCTATCGCAAATTAATATAAAAATTTAGAATGGAGGTTTAATAAATGAGAAGAATTCTTGTAATAGGTGCTGCAGGGCAAATCGGAAGCGAACTTGTTCCTGCATTAAGAGAAAAATATGGTAATGACAATGTCATAGCAACTGGGAGAAAAACTCCTTTACCAGAAATTATTAAAGAAAATGGACCGGTTATATATTTAGATGTATTAGATAAAGATGCCTTTTCAAAAGCAATGTATGAATATGAAATCGATACAATTTTCCACATGGCTTCAATTCTATCTGCTACTGGTGAGAAAATGCCGAATACAGCATGGGATATTAATATGAATGGTTTAATTAATGTATTAGAAATTGGGAGGAAATATGAAGTGGATAGAATTATTTGGCCGAGTTCAATTGCTGCTTTTGGGCCTTCGACACCAAGAGACAATACACCGAATGATACTCTCTTACAACCCACAACTATGTATGGGATTACAAAAGTAGCTGGGGAACTACTAGTTGAATATTATTTTAAAAAATATCGTCTCGATACAAGATCAATGAGATTACCGGGAATAATCAGTAGTGAAACATTACCAGGTGGCGGGACAACTGATTATGCCGTAGAAATATTTTATGAAGCAATTAAAAATAAACATTATAAATGTTTCCTAAGGGAAGATACAGTATTACCAATGATGTATATGTCAGACTGCAATAAAAGTATGATCGATCTTCTTGAAGCTGATGTCTCAAAACTTAAACGACATGTTTATAACATAACAGGAATGAGCTTCTCTGCTGGAGAGTTAGCTAATGAAATTAAAAAGCATTTACCTGAATTTACAATTGAATATGAGCCAGATTTTAGGCAAGAGATTGCAGATTCCTGGCCAAGATCGATTGATGATTCTCTAGCTCGAGAAGAGTGGGGCTGGAATCCCTCTTTTGATCTGGCATCTATGACTAAGAATATGATTGAAATATTAAGTAAAAGAATAAAATAAAATTTCCAAACTTTTTCTTTTAAAAGCTATTTTTTCTCTTTTAATCCAGCACTATAAGTTGGAATTATGAGTTTCTTTTTGATTAGTGTATCTAAAGCTTCTAAAACGACATCTTCATTTTTTTCATGAATTGTTTCAATTGGATCTCGTAGATTAAATTCTTTATTTCGTTTAGCTATCGATATTATAACATTAAACAAGCGTTTTTCCATCTTTTTTAATTCACCTGAATCTACTATCGCACCAATATACTCATTATCTTCATTAATTTTAAATTTCTCGGCATAATGAAGGAATAAGAATTGATTCAACATATAGATTATCTCATTTTTTATCAAACTTATCTCTCCTGTAAATCCTGTAAACTTGTCTGCATATTGGGAATTTAAAGCAATACTTAGAAGATATAATTGCTTTTTAAGCCTTTCTGAGCTTTTTTCTCTTAAGAAAATCAAGATTCGAATAGTATCATAATCACATACAAGTAATTGAAACATATTAAAATCTAATTCTATAATATATTTTGAATACGCGGAATTAGTTTTGGTACCATTGTATTTATTGAATTCTTTCTTAATAACAATGTCACTGAAATTTGTAATTGCTTGAATAAATCCTGATATAATAATAGAATCATCATCATTTTCAAAAATCCCAATCTCCTGAGTATATATCGGAAGCCCACTACTTTTTTGAACTAACATTAATGCTTCAATATTTTTGACATCCTTATATACTTGTATTTTATCCAATAATTCTGCTTTCTTTTTTCTTTTCTTTGGTAGTATAACGTAGCTTCTTAAACTTAAGGTTCCTAATATTCCACTAATTCCAATTAAGCTGATTATGACCAACCATAGCAAAAGATTAGGAGGTTCTATTCGTCGTATTTCAATAAAAAAAGAAAATTCTGTAGTTTTATATATACTATCCTCTTTTGAGACTAATATTTTAATCTGATAATTCCCAGTATAACCCCTAGGTAAATCTATAATTGATTCATAAATACCATTTTCTTTTTCAGTAAAGAACCCAATATCAAAATCCCAACTATAAGAAACTGTCGCATTTTCAATGGAATTTGGACTTCCTTGTTCTGTTATGTTCAATTGTATTGTTACTTGTTCACCAGGATTTCCAGATATAATATTTTCAAATCCTACCGTAGTTATACCAAACTCAATCTGACTAACAAAAATCTTGAATGAAAAAGTGGTTGTGGTGTAATTATTTTTTTCAAATCTTAAATATACATTATTGCGATCAATAGAAAAAAAAGATGAACTAACCACGATTGATAAATTGTACCAATTTTCAATGGTTTCTGTAAGCTGCATCTCCTTTTCACCATTCACGAGGGTAAAAATTCCTCCTGATAAAAACTCCTCATCAATTTCTGCATAAGCTCTGCATGATAGATGAAATTCTTGATTAAAAAAGACTGGGAGTAAATCATTTTCTTGAAAATCTTGGTAATCAATTTGAGCAGTAAGCTCTATATTTTGTGCTTGTATATTTAATTGAAAAGCAAATATTTTAGTACTATAATTTGTTTGTTCAAATCTTAAGAATATATTATTTATATCGTCATCAAAATATGCTCCATCTAAAATTAAAGATGTATTAAAAAAAGTGGAAGGTGCCTCTGTTAGATTCCCCTCATAATTATCACTTATCAAGGTTATGATCCCCCCAGATAGATAGGTACCCCCGATAACAGTACAAACTCTTGCTGAAATATTGATTTGCTGCTGGAAAAAAGCATCAATCGGTTTAGAATTTTCACTAATTTGAACCGAGTTAATAGAAACGGAAATATTCACTTCCCTTTCATTAACTACAACGGCAATACTTGTAAAAGCAGTTTCATAACCAGCTCGTTTGAAAGTAATTAAAACAGTGTAGTAATCGACAATAAGGCCTGCAGTATCAAGTGTAATATCAAATTGATTTGATATAGGAGCAATAAGGGAAGACCCTTGCCACGAAACACTGCAATTAGCTCCAGTAATTAATTCATCCGAATTTGCATCCGTATAATTTGCTCTTATCTGAACGATATCATTTTGATATACTGAAACCAAACTAGTATTCACATTAGCAATAGTTGGAATGGGATGCACTAAAAGAGTTAGGAATTCATTAGCATCTCCATAACCTGTTTTATTAGCAAAAATCTCTATAGTGTAAGATTCAAGATATCCTTGAGTAGGTATATCATTTGTAGAGAAATCTAATGTGTAAGTTCCATTTTCGTGATCAGTTACATTATAGGAATTAAACCAATTAGTTGAAATGTTAGCAGATAACAATATTTTAGATATTGCTCCTGTAACATTTACACGACACGATACAATGCTATTTGCATCCGTTTCGATAACAGAATGAGACAAATCTAAAGCTAACTGCTCCGGAATAATTTTTAGATGAATTAAATTACTAATAGTATGATTTTCATAAAATGACTTGTTTGCGCTAAATGAAAAGTAATAATCCCCTAATCCTAAAGAACTAGTATCTATTTCAGTGAAATAAATTCCAGAACCGATATAAACCATAGTACCAAATTGGCCAAAAGTAGAACTATAATTTATGTCTGCAAATTCAATTGTGAAATTTAAATCATAATCTATGAATTTAACCTTAATTAAAAGTGGTTCTCCAGCAATAGCTTCTATGTAAGAATCTATTGCTGTTAAATTAGTATGATGCCAAACAACAAATTCAAAAGTTTTAAATCCCGCTTTATCATTAAACAGATATGATTGATTATTTATCCATTCTACAATCACTTGATATTGTCCAACTGTCATATTATTACCCGCTGTGAAATTTCCAAATATGGGATTATAAGAAGAAACTATTTTTGAATCGTCAAAAAATATCGTACCATTTGGATACTTTATAGTACAATTAATTGTCGTGTCTAAAAGTGATATTGAGCTATTTAATGTTACATTTATTTGAAACATATCCCCATTAGTGATTTTCGATGTTTCTAAGTATGTAGTCCCATTCCAATAAGTCATATTCGCTTGTAACATATAATTTTCACTGTCTGCAACAATTTTCCAAGGTCGTTCGATATTGGAGGGAGTCATAATTCCTAGTGGAATGGTTGTTTTATTAGATCCAATACCCACATCTAGACAGCTTCCTACTCTATCAATCATATCGCGGTCATAAATATGAATGATATCCCAATCGGTTGGTTTAACAATCTCTCCCCAAATCTCACCATATTTATAATTTTGAGAAAAATTAATGTCCGTTTCCCATATAATATTATCTTCAAATGTGCAAATACAGCCTTCTACTTCTGAAATAGATGTATTAAAAGATCTTACAACTGAGGAATAAATCGTAATATTGTAAATGAAAAAGTCTAAAACATCAGATTTATTAGAAAAAATAGTAAATATCACATCATCAGTCGGTTCTCGAGTTCGCTCTACATCTATAACAGTATGTCCTTTACCATAAGAAGAATTAGTATAAGTATAATTATCACCGAATTCATTATCAAAAACCTTAACTAAATTTGGTTCATTTGGCATTGTCCACAGATTTAATTTTACATTATCTATACCAAGTAGCACAAAAGGATTTATAGTAGTTTGAGCTTCTGTATATATACCCACTCTAATTGTGGCATTACTTGATTCTATTTCACCAAAAACAAAAGAATCAAAATTCATAATTAATTCGACCCAAGTATTGATTATTAAATAACTCTGAAAATCATAAGTGACATTTTTTTCCACACTTCCCATGACAATAGCTAAATAAAGAGATACATTTTCAGGATAATTTAATAATGTAGGTACAAAAAATTGCGTAGAAAGTTTTGATATTAACCCTGTAGTTGGTATTTCTGGAATCGTTACATTTTGTTCAAAATATCCAAAATCTCCTTCATTTTTAAGTCCATTATCCAACTTAATTTCCATAGATCCTGAAGGATTCCCTTTGGCTGACTGCCAACCTTGATTAATATATTCGGTTGGATTGTTGCTTTTATATAACCATCCCGAAGAATTAATATCAAAACCCCCATTATATACTCTTTGCATATTTTGAGATACCCCTTCAAATTCAATATTTACATTTTGTGAAATCCAATCCTCAAAAAGTGTAAAACTAACATTTGTAGGTAAGGAAGATGGAAAAAATGAATTAGTAATAGTGGAGTATTGATTAATTAATAATGGTTTTCCTTTAACCTCAGATGCAGATGTCCTTAATGAATTGTTTTTATCATTATCTGTGAGATTATTTTTCGCAATAAATAGATTGCTAGTAAACAATAAATTAAATGTGATTAACAAAATGAAAGAAATTATTATTCTTTTTTCTATTTTTTTCCTATGTTTTCCTACTATTTTCAATATACCTCATCCTGGTGATTTTAATTTTAAGAATTTATTTTTCAAATTTTCTTGAACAATTTTATCATAAAATCCCTTACTTAATATCTCAATAAAAAATCTAAATTATAAATTTAAGTTTATTAAATATAAATTTCGCTTTTTTCAAGCGATATAAATAGAAAGAGATGATTTTAGTCAGAGAATAATGAAATAATCAATAATTATCATAATTCTAATTATTCTAAGAATCACCATCTGGAATTAGCGGCTTTTGATTTAATTATTTATAATTTTACTTTTTCTTCATAATCTTCTTTTAAATTGTTATTGTAAACTTTTAAATTTCAAAATGCTAATAATAATATATGGATGAAATTGATTTAGCATTATCTTTAATGTTAATGGCAAATTCTCGAGCTTCATATAAAGAACTGGCTGACAATTTTAATATGAGTGTCAATTCCATCCATAAACGAGTAAAATCTCTTGTTGAATTAGGTATAATCCAGAAATTTCGTACTACACTTGGATTTGCTTATTTCAAACAAATTAATGTTATAATGTATGGAATGTCTAGAGTAATAGATAAAAAAGCTTTAATGGAAAAACTCGGAAGCCATGATTGTATTTATAATGTTACGCAAGCTAGTGGAAATCTTATTTATATTTATGCTTATATAAGAAGTTTAGCTGAACTAGATACTCTCGTTTCATATGTGAGAGAAAAAGGTGAAATTGTTTCTCTTACCGTGGGTTTGGAGAAAGGTTCTCCATCAATTTTTTTTAAAGATTTTAAAGAAGTATCTCTATCTCCTCTAGATTATAAAATAATTTATTCCTTGAAAGATAATTCACGCAAACCTATTTCTGAAATAGCAGAAGAAGTAGGATATTCAACTAAAACAATTAAAAGACATTTGGATAACCTAATTGAAAAAAATTTAATTAATTTTACCATCGATTGGTATCCAGATAAAACACCAGAAATTTTATCCATGATAATTGTTAAACGCAAACAATCAATTAAAACTAATGAAAGTCAGTATATTGATGAATTACGTAAAATATATGGGCAAAAAATTATAATTTCTTGGACTTTTACAAATCTACCTGAGTTAGTATTAATCACTGTTTGGACCCAATCAATGAAAGAACTACAAAAAATAGAAATGGATTTAATGGAAGCAGATTTCGATTCTGTAAATGTAACTGTTTTAGTAGAAGGAAAAATGTTCCCAACCTGGGTAGATCAATATCTTGAAGACAAAATCAAAGAAATTAACTTATCTAAGGACATAAAAAACTAATTAATAAACAATAAGAATAGTATCATTTTTCACCCAAAAATTATCAAAATGAGAACTATTTTAAGAAAATTCATTTAAATATAAATTATTAAAACCCAAATGAAAAATTTTGGAACTATTAAAATAATATGATTTAATAAAAAATCTTATTTTTTATATGTCCAATTTTTCACCAAAGTAGATGATAAATTGCCCATAATCCCATTTATTTTTTTCTCATTTCTCATCTAATAGCTTAGCATTAAAAATATAAAACATCTTCTACTTTTAAATCTCAAAAATTGGACTATTAAAATTTTAAATGAAAAAAAAATAATTTTTAAATAAATAATTAAAGGAAGTGATTTAATAAATGGAAATTAAAGTGAAAGATCAAATAAAATCTGAAGCACCCGAAGATATCTTAGATCCTAACAGTGATTATGCGATTATTATCCAAAATCTTGTAAAAAAGTTTGATGATATTATCGCTGTTAATGATTTAAACTTAGAGATAAAAACTGGTGAATTATTCAGTCTTTTAGGTCCTAATGGAGCAGGCAAAACTACAACTATTAATATTCTATCTGGATTATTAAAACCAACAGAGGGAACTGCAATTGTAGCAGGATATGATATAAAAAAGGAATTGAATCATATAAAAGAATTGATTGGTGTATGTCCGCAAGAAGCCGCTATTTATAAATTTCTTACTGGAAAAGAAAATCTTGATTTATTTGGTAATCTACAGGGAATGCCTAAAAAAGAAATAAGAGAGAGAATAGAATTTTTACTCAAGAAATTAGATTTCGAAGATGCTAGTAATAGGAAAGTAAAAGGATATAGTGGTGGAATGCTACGTAAATTAAATATGTTAATCGCATTAATTCATGATCCAAAAATAGCTTTTCTTGACGAACCAACAGTAGGAATGGATCCAAGAGCTCGAAGAAATGTATGGGAATTTATTGCTTCTTTGAAAAATCAGAAGAAAACTGTTATCTTAACTACACATTACATGGAAGAAGCTGAAGCTTTAAGTGATAGAGTTGGAATTATTGATTATGGAGAACTAATCGCACTTGGTACTCCAAAAGAATTAATGCAGAAATATGAAGTAAAGAATCTAGAAGAAGTATTTTTAAAAATAACTGGTAGAAGAATCTTGGAGGGAATTTAAAGATGAATGGACAAAGAATTATGGCTTTAGTTAAAATGCAATTAAAAAAGATAATTAGAGAACCAGCGTACCTTTTTCTAATGTTATTATTTCCCGCAGCACTTACTTTTATATTTGGATTAGCATTTGGAACTTTTGAAACAGGAGTTCCTGGAATGAGTCAATTTGACATGATGGCTCCAGGGTTATTTGCATATGCTTGCATTTTTATTATCATGGTTGTCGCTCAGTCTTTTACTGATGATCGTGAGAATGGATTATTAAAAAGAATAAATATAACTCCCACTACATCCGCAGAATTTATGGGAAGTCATGTTATCTCAAACACGATCCTTTCAATTATGCAGGTAGCAATCGTTGCGGTTTGTTCATTATTAATAGGTTTTAGACCCGAAGGAGGTATTGCAGGGTTTTTACTAGCTTTTATATTCATAATACTTCTTTCAGTTTGCTCAGTTGGATTTGGGCTTATCACTGCGAGTGTATCAAAAAGTAGTGGAACGGCAACAGGACTTTCATTCATCTTTATACTTCCACAGATGTTTTTCGGCACATTTGTACCTTTAACTGATGCAACAAGGATTATTGCATTAGCTTTACCAAGCTACTACGCAACAGACGCGCTAACATTAGTCTTTACCGGAGCTTCACTAACAAATTTAACAATTTGGATAAATTTGTTGATTTTGTTAGCAATGAGCGCAGCAATTATTATCCTAGGTATTCTAATATTCAAAAAATATGGTAAAATTTAGAATTAACTTTTTTTTTTAATTTTTATTTACTTCTTAACTCCTGTTTCTTTTTCATTATATTTTCATACAAATTTTCTAAATTCTGAGCAGGAATAGTTTCTTTTTCTTTCTTTTTAAGGGTTATAGCTCCTTCTGGGCAAGTTGGGACACAAATTCCACATCCTATACACCTTTTAAGAAGAACGTTTGCTTTATTATCCTTAATTTTTATAGCATTAATATTGCAACGTTCTATACACGTCTCACATCCTACACATAATTCGGAATCTACTTCTGCATAAAAGTTTGATGAAATAACCCTGGATGGACGAGGTATTTTTTGCAAATTTGTTAAAATTTGACAGCAGCAACTACAACAACTACAAATAAATTCAGGATTTTTAGTATTTCCAGCTTGCAGAGTCAACCCATCTCTCTGAGACTGATTTAAGATTTTAAGGGCTTCTTCTTTAGTGATCTCACGAGCCCATCCTTGATCGATAAATAATTTTCCTGTTGTACTAAAATACAAACAGGTTTCCCTTAAAGAGGTTGTTTTACAAGTTTTTCCGAATACTTCTTTCGCTTCTCGACAAACACATTTGGCAACTCCAATAGGCTCTAAAGAATTTTGAATTAGATTTCTGATCTCGTCGTATTCTGCTATAGAATGTTCAGGAGTAATACTTTCATCTATTGGTATTGTTCTAAATTGAGATATTTTTGTTCCTAATAACTCCGCACCATAAGCAGACAATAAGTACTCTTCAAAATCTTTTAAAAAGCCGGGAGTTAATCTATTTACTTGGTGCTCATAGATACCAACAACAAGTGGAATATTAGCATACTTTTTTTTTCCATTATCTATTTTATATTTCAAAGTACCTTTTTTAACCATATTTTCTAAAGTAGATTCTAATTCGCCAATACTTATTCCCAAATCCTTAATCCGCTTATAGATATTTTCAAAAGAATCATAAGACCAACTCATAGCCATTGCTATAAGTGCTTCCATCTCTGTGAAGACATGTTTTAAAAGCTTTATTTCAATACCTGTTTTTGTTGCGGGAAATCCAATAGGAAATTGATCCAAATGGATCTGTAGGTTACGGTAAATATCTGATTTATTTTCAGTCATTTTTTAGTATCCTGATAACTTTTAAGACAAAAAGAAATTTAATGAAATAATATTCAACTTAAGTTTTTTTAAATTTATGTCATATATAAAATTATAACTAACAAATGGAATGGAATAAATATGAAAATTGTATTTCATGAAAAATATTACAATTCAAATTATGCTATGGATCCAGCTGCTTCAGCAGGACGTCTTGAAGGAATTATAAATTTGATGAAAAAAGATACGGATTATGAATTCATTACACCGGAACCTGCCAAAAAAGAAGATATTCTTAGAGCTCATACTGAAAAGCATTACAATTATGTTAAAAGAGACTCTTTATTATTTGAACTTGCTTCGTTAGCTGCTGGTGGAGCTATCTTAGCTGCTGAACAAGGTTATAAAGGAAATCCAACATTTGCAGTAATTCGCCCACCAGGTCATCACGCTTCAGCAGATTCATGTTGGGGTTTTTGTTATTTTAATAACATAAGTATAAGTTTATTGAAGCTCTATTCGGAGGGAAAAATTAAATCTGCTTTTGTGTTAGATTTTGACCTTCATACTGGTGATGGAAACATCAATATCTTGAAAAGCAGAGAAGATGATTTCAGAGTAAAAATACTTAATCCTTATTCTAGTGGTCATATTAATTATATCAAAGAAGTTGAGCAGTACATGGAGAACTTAAAGGATGTTGATATTTTTGTTGCGAGCGCAGGATTCGATCAAGGGATAGAAGATTGGGGGCATCTTTTATATCCAGAAGATTATACCGAATTAGGCAGATTAATGAAAGAATATTCAGAAAAATTATGTAAAGGGCGCAGATACGCTCTCTTAGAAGGGGGATATAATCATAATGTTTTACCTAAGAATGTAGATTCTTTTTGTCAAGGTTTTAAATAAAATTATTTTTTTTAATTAAATTCAAAAGAACTTTAAAATCAGGACAATTTATTTTGTAGGTTTTCTTAAAAATGTTAAGACAATTCTGTAAAGATAATAATTGACACTTAAATACAATATTATCCTAAATTTTTTATAATAAATAAATAGAATTTTGATGAAATCAATATGAAATCAAATCGAAAAACAACTATATTAATTCTTATAATTTTAGTAATAATTTTTGCCTTCTCCCCTTTGTTGATTAATAATCTAAAGTTTACTTCCAGAGATCGCGATATAGCTTCGAATCACAAAGATGAATTCGATTATGGAAATTTAAAAATATCAGGCATATCAGAAACAATTTATATCGATGGTAACTCTGGATGGATTGCCTTTGAAGCTGCTGGAAATTGTACAGGAAACGGTACTATTTCGGAGCCATACGTAATAGAAGATTTAGAAATTGATGGCGGAGGTGGAAGTAGTGGAAATTGCATTTTAATACAAAACTCTGATGTGTATTTCAAGATCGAAAATTGTTCGACCTATTATTCAGGGGGAAGCTCGGGAAATGCAGGAATCAAATTATATAACGTTTCTAATGCCCAACTAATTGATAATTATTGCTACTCTAACGCTGAAGGAATTTATTTAGTTGACTGTTATAACAACACCATTTCGGGGAATACAGTAAGTGATAATTCTAATGGAATATATCTATACAATAGTACTAATAACATAGTCACAGAAAATACTGCTAATGATAATATTTTGAATTATGCGGGAATAAATGTTATATTTAGTAATGATAACATTATTTTGGGAAATATACTAAATAGGGATGGAATCCATATATCTCGTAGTATCAACAACACGCTTTCGGGAAATATCATGAATGAATGTGGGTTAAGATTATATGGTTTTGATATTGAAGAAATCGATTCTCATAATATAGATATTACAAATCTAGTGAACGGAAAACCTTTGTATTATTACACTAATGAAGCAAATTTGAAATCTAATGATTTTCTGAATGCCGGACAAGTTATACTAATCAATTGCAGTGATTCAATTATATCAAATTTAAATATTTCTTACACCTCTAGAGGAATTTCATTACATTTTTGCCATAATAACGAAATTACAAACAATACTGTGAATAACAATCTTTTAAATGGCATACGATTATATTTAAGTGATAATAACAAAGTTTCAGGAAATACAGCCAATAATTGCACTGGTGAGGATGGGTATGGGATAGAATTAAGTTCAAGCGATTATAATATAGTATCGGATAATACAGCAAATAATAATCTTGAAATATTTGGTACGGGGATAAGATTAAGAGGAGGCAGTGATAATAATCTGGTTTCGGGAAACACTGCAAATAACAATTATTACCCAGGAATTTATATAGTGGATAGTATTGAGAATAATATTAAAGGAAATGATTTAAATTATAATGGCTATGGGATAATGGTTTATAGGAGCGACTCTAATAATATTGAAGGAAATATAGCAAAAAACAATCAATATGGCATCTATACCCTCTTAAGTTCTTATAACACGATTTTGGGAAACACCATGGATAATAACTATTGTGGAATAAGAATTAGAACCGAAAGTAATGGCAATACAATTTTGAGAAACATAATAAATAACAACGATTATGGGATATATATAACGTATTTATCCAATAATAACACCATTTCGGAAAATTTTATAAACTATAATACTGTAGTGGGACTACATATTGATGTTAATTGTGCATATAATAATATATATCTTAATTGTTTTAATAATAATCTTAATGCTCGCGATGACGGCTTAGAGAATCGATGGGATAACGGAGTTAAGGGGAATTACTGGGCAGATTATCCTGGCTTAGATAAAAATGGTAATGGAATTGGCGATACACCATACAGTATAACTGGTTCTGCTGGAAGTAAAGATAACTTTCCATTGATAAAATGTCCCCTTCCTCTAAGAGGAATAGGAGGAATTCCAATCGAGCTAATTATTTTAATTTCGATTATCAGTGGAGGAGCAGTGATAGGGGTAGTAACCATACTTCTAATTAGACGTAGAAGGAAAATAATAGAGTAGATAATTTTTTCTATATATTATTCTGTTATTTTTGTCAATGTTTTAAATAACTTAAATATGATATTTCAATTTAAGATTTATAGATTTTTTTCGTCCTTAGATACCAAAACAATTATGCCACTGAGTAAAACTAGTATACCCCCGAATAAGGTAAGTCCGTGGGGTGGTAATAGAAAATATAATATATGGAAAGAATCATATAATAAGAAATTAATCGTAAGATTATTTATGATTACACAGATACCTGCTAATAGTAAAAGAATTACACTGACGTTTTTTTTCCCTGCTTTACCTATTCTTCCACCGATTATTCCTAAGATACCCATTAGGATTGATATAATTGCCCACATAAAATTCTGCAGGTTCTGAAATGCCGCGGGAGGCCCCATTATTGGGAGAAACCACATGATTGGCCACAAAATCACGAGTACACTTCCTACTAATCCTATGTTATAACCTATTTGGATTTTTGATTTCATATCTCTAACCACTTTTGATATTAAAATGATTCTAATTTCGTTGAAATCTTAATACTTTAAATTTTGCGCTATTTCTATTTAAAAGTTTATGATTACTGAATTTCCTGATTACCAAAAATATCGATTCTTTCTCTCTCAAATATTTAATAATTAAAGAAAAAAATGTTTAAATAAAAATTTAAAAAGAATTAAACTAAAATTTTCTTGATTTTCCTTTATTATCGAAATTCGCTATAGCTCCACTTCTGTTCTTAAACTCCCACTTTTTGCCAAAATCATTATAATTCCAGAAATGAGTATTACAAATTTTTATATCTGAAATATACATTCCAAAGATAGAATTTTCAAGACGTTGAGGATTTTTTCCATCAAGTCCGGGAGTATAGGATAATTTCATTTCTCCATAAGGCATAGTTATATGAAAAGTATTTCCTTCTTGATTTAAATTAATATCAACATACTTTATTCCCAAAACATCTTTTAGAATCATTCCATCCGGTATTCTATTGGCAAAAAGAGGCTCTAAATATTTCCTTTGTTCTTCAGTAGTATTATTACTAATATAAACACCACCTTCTCCGCCTTTACTCAATACGTCAGCAGCTTTATTTGAATATAAATCAACTACATGAATAGCCATAACTCCACTGATATCTACATCTCCTATTTTTCCCTCTTTATATTGAAATAATTGAAATGATTTACAAGGAGTTTCTCTATCTCGGCCAAAATAATATGAACAATGACCTTCTGATGCACATGCTTCATACCAGATACCTTTTCCACTCCAACTAATTCTTTCTTTTACTTCTTTAGACATTATTTCACCCTTTTTCTTTACAAATATGTAATAAATATAATATAGATAAGATAAAAAATAAATCCTTTTAATTTTATAAAAGAGCTGAGAATAATAGAATTAGAAATAGATTTACTTCTGATTAGAGTAAAAAATCTTAAAAGTCTTAATTATTTAAGTTAGAAATTATTTTTGACCATTTTTTGTATAACCTATTTGATTCTAACTTCGTTGAACTCTTAATGCTTTAAATTTTATTTTATCGCTATTTCTATTTAAAAGTTTATGATCTCTGAATTTCTTGATAACCAAAAATATCATTTCTTTCTCTCTCAAATATTTAATAATTAAAGCAAAAAAATTCTTAAAAGAAAAAATCATAAAATAATATTAAATAATATAAAAGCAATAACAAATATGATTATAAAGATGACTATACAATAACAACCAAACCATTTTATACGTTTTTTGTATGGATATATTAAACTCCCTATAACAATGGCCATGCCCAAAGCGATAATAGGAATAGTGGCTAATCCAACGTTCTGTCCCCCAACAGGCGATAGAACAGTATGCGAAATAATACCCCCTACCATGATAAAAATTCCAATGATTATTAAAACAACTGCAACCCTTAAGTCTCGTCTATTCACAGTTTTTTCAGGTTGTTTAGAACTATCTTCCATTTGTTTCCCCCTTTTTCAGATATTAAATTTATTATTGTGCTTCGCTAAGAAATTATTTATTTAATTATATTACACTAAGATGTACACCAAATATTTAAACATTTTTTATTTAGAATGGTTCAAGGTTTTAAATAAAGATATTTACTAAAATTTTCTTCTTTATTTTACATCTCAAATAATATAACTTGGGTTAGAAGTAAATGACACAGCAATTCAAAGTAGTGACATAAATTTGGCTAATTATTTTTGGCCATCTTTTGCTTTTTTTAATTCTTCTACAACACTTTCGACTTTTTCTCCACAGAAATGGCAAATTTCTTCATACCAGGTAAACATATTACCACACTTTTTACAAGTAAAGCGATCTTTTTGATATGCCAACCATTCCGTTACTTTATTCTCTTTTAGCAAATTTCGATGTTGCAAAGCGAGTGTAAAGTGGGGATGATGGTCAGAAGGATCTTTTTCAGGAATTTTCTCACACGGATAATCTTCACACGTAAAACAATAATCTACATGTTTTTCTTTGGCACATGTACGAATTTCGCATTCTGCACAATTCGGATACACGTGGTCTGATTTACAGCCGTGACATTCCAAATCCATGCCTTTACTCATCGTTTTCCATGGTTCTGGAATGGATTCTGGACGGTTTTGCATATACGCTAATCGAATTATGCAACTGCCACAATATATTCCGCAATATGCATCAAAGATATCTTTCATTTGGGGTTTCCTTTTTAATATTTTATATTTAACACAGACTACTATCTAATTAAAATTAAAAAGATATTAACTTTGTTTAATTTAATTGATAAAATTTTTCCTCAAATTCAGGCTTTCCCTTATATTTATTTAAGAATAACAAGGGAGCTTTATCAATGTTCTTAAAAAGATAGGATGGAGCTCTAATTCCTGCTTCTTTCAGTGCTGCCTGAATTTCTTCGACATCTGGTGGGCAACCTTTAATAGCAATGAGTTGATTAATATTTGGATGATCTTTATTTTTATTATACTGACATTGACCGAGTAAGATTGTCTTGGAGTTTCCTGGAGATGGTTCCATAACCTTTCCCGTTAAAACTTCAATGTTGTCAAAATCTTTCCCTTTCCATGCTTCCTTTATCGCAACTAAGATGATTCCATTATAAAAACTACAAAAAGTACACATTGTTTCATCGTATCTTCGATATTTTATCCCTCCAATACCAGCTTTAGCATAAGATAGAGGCAATGTATTATTGTTTTCATAAACAAATTCCCATCCATGTGGAGATGCTAAATCTTCAATACTTTCACCTTTTACTTCAATATCAGATAAATCTGTTGGACGGTTTCTATCTTTAGCTGCTTGAACTAGATGTGGGACAGCTATTGGGTCAATTCCTAATAAATTTGATCCAACTAAATCTGCTGAAAGAATGTCCGTAGAAGCAACTAAAATGTCGCTTCTATGAGCTTTCCCATCAAATGTTGGCCCTCTCTCAAGTGTATAAATTCCATCAATAACTGTAAGGCTCGGAGGTATCAAATTTGCAAGTTGAGCAACATTGTAATGAAGATTAAACTTAGGATCAGCACCATGAAATTTTTTTCGTGATGGTATATTTATTAAGCCTTTTAAGTTCTTGATACCTAAACTAACGACACATTGAGCATGAGTTTTAAGTACTGGTACATCAATTAGAAAATCAGCATGGAGCATCTCAGAATTCATTTTTGCAGTGACTCCTTCAGCTAACTCTACTTTTTCATAAGGACGCTCAAACATATCATAGGCTTTAACTCCATATTTGTCCTTTAAAAAATTATATCCTAATTTTTCAAAAGCATCTTTAGGAGTTTCTTTATCTTTAGGATCATCAGAGATTATACCATCCCCGATAGTAACATCTTCTACTCCCTTTTCTTTAAGTAATATTATAATATCTTCCATTACTCTTGAAGTGGTAAGCATCCCCCATTTAGGAATATCGCAGTGCCTATTCCAATAAACTAAATTAGGTTTAATGAAAATCTTACCTTTAATGGGTAAATTTTCAAATCCATGTGCTAACTCAATAGCTTTACGAACGGAATCCAATGGTTTTTCATACTTAACAATGGATACAATAGATTTACTCATATAATCACACAATAATTATATATATAGACTTGAATATTGAATATTTTAAAAATTAATTTATTAATAAAATAAAAGTTTTAGATTGATTTACGTTTATTCCATTCTGATCTTAAAATTGAAAACATAATTTCATCATAATATTCTCCATTTTTAAATACAGCTTGGCGCTTTCTTCCTTCTTCAATGAAACCCACCTTCAAATAAGACTTATATGCTCGAATGTTAAAAGTAAATGTGCTTAATTCGGCCCTATTAAGATTTAATGTATTGAATCCATAATCTACCAACAATTTCATTGCTTCTGTACCATACCCTTTCCCCTGAAATTCTTTCTCTCCAATAACGATCCCAAAATTACCGACCCTGTCTTTGTTATTAATCCCTCGTATTGCACAATTACCGATAAGTTTTTCTGATCCATCCTTATTTTCTATTACGATTGAAAAGTAAACATCGCTCTCTCTATTCTTTAGATCATTAAACCAGTCTTCTTCTTCCATCCTAGTGAGTGGACGGTACATTAAGAGATATTGTGTTATTTCTGGGTCATTAAACCACTTAAGGAATTGATCAATATGTTTCTTCTCTAAGGGTTTTAAGCTAACATGTTCTCCCTTTAACATAATGATATATAATTTAGAAGTAGTAAAAAAATCTATCGTATTTTTCAAATAGATTACATTATAAAGAAAAAATGTTAGAAATATATCCCTTTTTTTCGTGAAATATATTTAACAATTTCAAATGAAACAATACAAATGGTTGAAATCAGGAAACAAACAAGCCAATCCAAACCAGTAAGGTACATAAACATAAAGTTAATTCCCCATGAAGCTAATGCTACCTGGAATCCTGGAATATACATCAATGCGAGAAATGTACCAAAAAGTAAACCAATTAATATATACATGAACTTAGTGCTATCCTCTTTTATACTTTTTATCAGCGATTTATTTGGACGTCTTATTTGATAAATTAAAAAAGATTCGCAGAAAAATAATGTTACCATTAACATTGTAAGAGTTTTAGCTGCAGTAAGATCGATACCGCTACTGTAAAGATCATAAGTTGTTGTAGAATATAGATAAGCATCATTTAATCCTCCAAAATTTGTATTTTCAGGAAACAATGGGTAAGCACCAGTAATAACGACAAAATACGAAACGATCATTGTAATCGATAGCAAAATTCCGAAGGCAAATAGTAAATATATTATATTTTTCGATAAGATTTCTTCTTCATCCCGCGGTTTTTGTTTCATTACATCCTTAGAAGTGATATCAAACGTTAAAACTAATCCAGGAAATATATGCAAGGTTATTCCGAGAAAAACCCATTGGAGATAAAATGCTTCGTCTAAAAAGTATGGTAATCCTACTATATAAGCTAAAATAAATTGAACGATACCTTCAAATACATTGATACAAATATAAAAAAATACTACCGCTCTAATCCGTGAAAAAATACCTCTACCCTCTTCAATACCAGTTACGATTGAATTAAACGAATCGTCTGAGATTACCATATCAGAAGCCTCTTTTGCCACATCTGTACCTTGAATCCCCATTGCAATACCAGCATCAGCCATATTTAATGCTAAAGCATCATTAACTCCATCTCCTGTCATGGCAACAACTTTATTAGCATCTTGATAATTTTCTACAATATCCTCTTTATGTTCAGGTGAAACTCTTGAAAAAACTTTAATACGACTGAAATCATAGAAGCTTTTTATATCTTTGATATCTTTACCTTCAACTACTAATTCATTTTCGTCTTTAATAATAGCTATTTGTTTTGCTATTGCTCTAGCAGTTTTAGGAGAATCACCCGTTATCATTACAACATCCACACCCGCGTTATGGCATTCTTCTACTGATTCTTTAACACCTTCTCGAGGAGGATCTAATATTGTAACAAAACCAATATAAATCATTTCTGATTCACACAAGTCTCTACTTTTATCATCTTCAGGAGGTAACTCTTCTAATTTTTTATAACATAAACTTAGAATTCTATATCCCTGACCTGCATAGTGATCGGCGATGAGATTAACTTTATCTTTTAATTCTTGTGTAAATTCTAGTTCAGTATCTTTAAACAAAACTTTTTTACATAAAGGAATAAGTATCTCACTTGCACCTTTAGTAAACGAAAAATATTTTTCTTGTCTTTTGTATATCTTGGTCATTCTCTTAACTTTTGAATCAAATGGATATTCCTTGATATATTCAAAATCTTCTAGTAAATAATCACCCATCCCTTTCTGAAATAATACCATTAAGGCTCCTTCTGTTGGTGATCCAATAACGTTCCAGTTTGGAATGATTCTACCACCAATCTCAATTTCATTCTTAACTAGTGCAGAATTATTATTTAAAAAACCAGAAGTTAATAATAATTTCAATTGGGGCTGCTCATCAATATGTTTAATGTATATAGGATTCTTTGGATCATCAATTAGAATAATCTCTCCATCTGGGCTGTATCCACTTCCTGTAACTTTAAAAGTTGAACCATTAGTCCATACATATTGGATACTCATTTG
>JBHLNZ010000053.1:0-20126 GCA_048941015.1 Promethearchaeota archaeon
AAATAATCTGATGTCTCTTCTGTCCATGATGCTATTTCATATATATAAGTTACTAGTTTAGAAATTAAATAGACTCTAGTTGGATTATCCTCCATTTGGTATAACTTTTCTAAAAGATTAAATTTTGCAGTTCGAGCTTTTCTTTTTAAATCTTCTATTTTAAATGTTATTTTATAGGCTCTATCGAAATCTATTTCGATGAGGGTGGCACAATTAATTAATTCTTCAACTGATTGAGCACAGGCACTGCATAATTCTCTAAACTCATCCTTAATGTCTTCATAAAGCTTGAATGGATTCACTTTTAAGAATCGAGCAAAAAATTCCATTTTATCATTTACAGTATCAATCATCATTAAAATATTGAATCTATCCTCAACTAAAAATGGGAGCGCTCTCTTATCTTTAAATAAAACTTGAACAAATTTCTCTTTTATTCTGTCGCATTTTCTTTCAGATTCAACTACTCCATCGATTTCATCTTTATTCAACTTACCTTCAATAAATTGAGAAACAACATCATGTAAAATAGCTGATCCATTTAATGTTTCTGCTAAAAATTCCTTATTTATTTCATCTAATTCATTTTTCTTCTCTTTAAACAATTTCATTTTTTTCACATGTAGGTTTGATGAATCAAATCAATATATAAATTCTGATATGATCTTATATTATTTTTTTTAAATAAAAAAGGTAATACTTCTTTGAATAGCTATAATAATTATTAAATAAAAGATAAAGACTTTTTTTATCTAAAAATTTTATTATCAATAATTAGATATACTGTTTTTTTAATGACTTTAATTGCCGTCTATAGAAATCTTTTTAGAGGACATTGTATTTGATCCCGAAGTTCAAAATTATTGTAATAATCCTAAGTTTAAATGTCCTAATTATGGTCATTCTTGGGCATGTCCTCCAGAAGCTCCTTATCTTGAAGAAAAAGTTGCTCAATTCCATAAATTTTATTTAATATATTATGATTTCAACTTAAAAGAGTATGTTAAGAAAAAGAAAGAACAATATCCTAATCGAAGCGAAGATCGAATAAAAAATTCTTTTTATCATAAGGAATTTGTCAGAGATTACTTAGAGAATGAAATTTTTGAATTTTTAGATAATCTAAAAGAGCCATATAATGAAAAATTGATTTTATGGGATGGATATTGTCGAGTTTGCAATAAAGAGGGAAAAAATTGTACATATGATGATTCTCAACCATGTCGGTTCCCTAATGAAAAAAGATTATCTATGGAAGCAGTAGGAATTAATGTTGATAAAACTGTTAGAAATGTAAAAATTCCAATTGAATGGCCTCCTTCAAATCATGCTTATCGTTTTGGATTAATATGTATTAAATAAATTCTTGATTTTAAAAAATAACATTAACAAGAAAAAATTTATTAATAATAATCTGATGAAGAGATTATTCTAATTTAGTTTTAAATTAAATAATGAAAGATTTAACGATCCTAGAAGTTAATGAAAATGATAAGAAATGGATTATACAGTTGATGGAAGATCAATGGGCTTCGACTCGCGTAATTACTCGTGGTAATGTTCATAATACTGAAGAACTTCCTGGCTTGATTGCAGTACAAAACAATATGCGATTAGGATTGTTAATATATAATATTAAGGATTTTGATTGTGAAATTGTCTCTTTAAATAGTCTGGTAAAAAGAAAGGGGATAGGAAGCGCGTTAATACAGAGAGTAATAAAAATCGCAACTAAAAGAAGTTGTAAAAGAATTTGGGTTATTACCACAAATGATAATACTGAAGCTTTACGTTTTTATCAAATGAGGGGTTTTAAAATTAAAGCAGTTTATATTGATGCAGTTAAGAAATCAAGGCAATTAAAACCAGAATTACCATTATTAGGAATAGATAATATTGAAATTAGAGATGAAATAGAATTAGAAAAAGAATTAAAATAGGGTATAAAATAAAACTTAATTCAAAAGCTACTATCATCTAGAACAATTGTATCATTCCTATTGGGCCCTATTGAAAGCATTGCAATATCTGTTTGAAGTTCATCTTTAATTGCTTGAAGATAAATTTTCATTGTGTTTGGTATGGCATCATAACCTAATTTAGCTATCTTTGACCACTCATTACTACTTTTTTCTTCCCAACCATTAAATTCTTTATAAATTGGTGTACATTTCTCAATAATTTCATGTTGAATCGGCCAACTTTCAAGTAAGTTTCCTTTTAATTCATATCCAATACAAATTTTTATTGGATTTATTCCTTGAAGCGCATCTAATAGCGTTATTATGATTTTATCAATTCCGTTAATCATAATACCATATTTAATGTTAAAGAGATCTAACCAACCAACTCTACGTGGTCTCCCTGTGACGGTCCCATATTCATGACCCTGCTCCCTAATTTTATGAGCTATATCATTAAATAGCTCAGTTGGAAATTTACCTTCACCAACTCGAGAAGTATAAGCCTTTACAATTCCTAAAGTCTTCTTAATCTTTTTTGGTGGAACTCCCGTACCTGCACTAATTCCTAATACGTTTGCATTGGAACTAGTGCCATAAGGATATAGGCCATGATCAATACATAGTAGATTTCCTTGAGCACCTTCAAAAACTACTTTCTTTCCAGAATCAATTGCTTTATTCAGATAATATGCTGTATCAAAAACATATGGTTTTAATTTCTTTCCATAGGCTTCATATTCTTTAAAGATTTCTTCAAAACTAGAATTTAAGTTACCTTCATAAATATTAATCAGTTGTTCTTTCAAACGATAAAGTTTTTCCAATTTTGGTTTAAGGATTTCAGGGTTTACTAAATCGTAAACTCTAATACCCCAACGAGCAGCTTTATCTGAGTATGTAGGGCCAATACCTCTTTTTGTAGTTCCGGCTTTATATTTACCTTTTGATATTTCTTCTAAGTTATCCAATACCTTATGAAAGGGAAATATTACATGGGCAGTTGAACTTAATTTTAAGTTTACCTTTTTATTCAATTTTTTCAAACTTTCAATCTCTTCTAATAAAACTTTAGGGTCTATAACACAACCATTACCAATGATTATTTCTTTCTCTAATGGAGCACCTGATGGTATTAATTTAAATTTATACTTTATTCCATCTGCATTAATAGTATGTCCTGCGTTATTTCCACCATTATATCTTACCACAATATCGGATTTCTGTGCTAAAAAATCTACAAATTTTCCTTTTCCCTCGTCTCCCCATGATAAACCAATAATTGCAATAGTATTTGCCTTATTCTCCATTATGCTCAATTTAATATCTTTTTTTATACTGATAAAATGCTAAGAATGTTCCAAAAAAGATTATTCTTGAAGGTTTATAAAATTTTTTAGTAAAGAGATGTAGATTTAGAATGATTTTTATATTAGTATTTTCTTCAAGTTAATAGTAAAAATGCTTAGAAAAACGATTCTTTTTGATCTTTCTCATAATGAAATGTTAAATATTGAAGAACAAGAATATTCTAATTTATTAAATCTTCTCCAAAGCCTCAATCTAAAAATTAAGAAAAATGAAAGTCGTAACTTAACAAAAAAAGTACTAGAAAATGTGGATATCCTAGTTATCGGTAATCCTATAGATGATTATTTTTCAAACATCGAGATTAAGGAAATAGTCGATTTTGTTAGAAATGGGGGATGCATCTTATTAATAAGTGAGTACGGAGCAGATTATCTTCAAAAAACAAATCTAAATGATATTTCGGGAATACATTTTGGGATTCATTTTGAAAAAAATCTAATAAAAAGTATTGCTGATGATAATAAAAATAGTAACAGTATTCTGAAAATCTATAATTCTTTTAACCATGAAATTACAAGTGGCTTAAGAGAAATCTTTATTGGAGGTTCATGTTCTCTATTTCTAGATAAAGAAGCTGATCCTCTATTGAAAGTCGATAGAAATAATGTTTGGACAGAGAGTTTTAATGGTTCAGCAAGTACATGGATAAAAGAACAAGACCAAAAACAAGAACAAATAATTGCTGCTTGTACTGAATTTGGTCAAGGAAAAGTCGTAGCTCTTGGTGATATTGATATTTTTTGTAATGGTACCAATTTTGGTATTAATTCTTTTGATAATATGAAATTAATAGAAAACATTCTTAACTGGTTAATAGAACCTGTAAAAAGATCAGATGTAATGAATTTTTTGCTAAATCAATTAGGAGATCTTCAAAATAGCATTAAAGAGACAACCATAACCCTGAATAATATTATTGAAACAATGACAATTTTAGAAAAAAGAATAAGTTATTTGGAAGATATTGAAAAAAATAAATCAAAAGAAAAAGAATCATTACAGGAAAAATAATTAAACATCTTCTTTTCTTTTTTTATACCGAAAGATTAAATTTTTTTCCACTTTTTCATAATTATTTTAATGAACTGCAATTACCTAGAATTATGACTTCTTTAACTTCTGATATTGTATTTGAAAAATTTGAAGAGCAAGTAAATAATTATAAACGACGAAATCAATATTTCGATTTACTTTATGATTCTATGACTTCTCTTCAAATAAAGAAAACTCGTTCAGCTGAAGACATTTCATATCAAAATAATAAATGTGGATTTGTTGCAAGGACTTTTCTCGGTTATTGGAAAGAATATGCTTCGAATAATATTTCTGATTTAAAGCTAATTAAAAAGGAAATACCTAATGCTAATAATAAAGGGGAATTAATTACAGAGTTCGAAGGATGGAAATTAGATAAGGAGATTAGAACTAAAATTGATCTTTCTAAAATATCTATTGATGAAAAATTACAAGAAGTTAGAGAAATCTATGATTTTATTCAAAACTATGATAATAAAATTGTTAACACTTCAATTCTGTATAGAGAATTTTTATCAACTAGAATTTTTGTAAATAATGAAGGGTGTAGATTATCTCAGATTATACCAAGAGTGAGATTATTTATTAAGCCAATTTCTAAAGAAGGTTCAAAAAGAGAATATGATTATTATTCTATAGGGGGTGAGATAGGATTTGAGATCTTTGATGAAATAAACACAACTATTTTAGAACAAGTAACAAAAAATTCATTAGCTATGTTAGAATCTAAATCTCCTCCTTCTGGTAAGTATCCTCTCATTTTGGACCCAGATATGACTGGTATAGTAGCACATGAGAGCTTTGGTCATGGATTAGAAGCCGATCAAATAATTCGAGATAGAAGTTATTTGAAAGATAAAAAGAGTAAAAAAGTTGCATCAGAGATTTGTGTCATTTGTGATAATCCTTCAATTGAGAATGAACTAGGTTCTTACTTTTTCGATGATGAGGGAATAAAAGCAGGAAAAAATATACTAGTTGAAAATGGAATTCTTAAAAATTTCATATATGACAGAAGAACTGCTTCCGAACTGAATGCTATTCCTAAGGGTAATGGAAGAAGAGAGACTTTTGCTCATCCTATTAATGTAAGAATGTCAAATACTTACATTGAACCTGGTGATTATAATCTTGAAGAAATGATTGCAGAAATTGATTATGGAGTAATGCTAATCCGTGGTGAATTTGGTATGGAAGATCCTATAGGAGGAGGGATGCAATGTACATCAACTAAAGGATATTTGATTGAAAATGGTGAAAAGACACAATTATTATCTGGTATAACATTAAGTGGTTCAGTCTTAGATTTTTTAAAAAATATTGATGCAATTAGTAACAATAAATTACAATTTCACGGAGGAACATGTGGAAAAGGGAATGAAGATCTTGTACCAGTTACGAGCGGAGGCTCTTATATTAGAGTGAAAGAAGGATTGATTAGCCCGGGGTGATCCAAAGGTGGGTGTTAGCTTATTAAATACTATAGAAAATAAATTACACCAGAAGAAGATCGAGCAGTATGAAATTCTTTTGGTTGAAAATGACATTTTTGAGACTATTTTTAAAAAGAATGAAATCGATAATGAAAGAGAAATTCGTGATTTTGAATATATTATACGAATTCTTAAACAAAAAGGGAATGGCACAGGAATTGGAATTGTGAAGGGATGTACTAGAGATCCTGAAGAGATTGGAAAAAATATTGATATCTGTATTTCTCTTTCCAATAGTAACTTCGGTTCTAAATATGAATTTCCCCATAAAACATCATATTCTAATATTAACATTGCAGATAATAAAATAGTTAAAAATCCAGTAGAAGTTAAAAATGAATTATCAAGTGCATTAATTTCGGAGATCCAATGTAAAAAAGACGTTCTACCCACTTTTGGGCGATTTAGAGTCCATAGTAAGAAGAATTTTCTAAGAAATCATAACGGACTTGATTTAGAAGCTTTAAAGACATTTATATTTGTTGAATTTTCACTTAAAGCACAAAAAAATAGCAAATTATCAGAATTTTGGTTAACAGAATATTATAAAGAAATTTCACATTTCAATATTAAAAAGGAAGTTGAAAAATGGGCAAAAATTGCTAAAGATACCTTAATAGCAAAATTACCAAACCCAAAATCGAAAACCGTTATCATTTTCCCTCCTCATGTCTTAAGAGAAGCTATAAATCCTGTAATTGGTTATCACGTATTAGGAAAATCAAACAGTGAAAAAACTAGCTTGTATAAAATAAGTGATGAGGTTGCTTCGGAAAATTTTACTTTAATAGATGATGGGCTCCTAAAAGGAGGATTCAGGACTAATTCTTTCGACGGTGAGGGCAATCCTCAGCAAAAAAACATAATTATAAAGGATGGGGTTTTTGAAAGACGCTTATATGATCAAAAATATGCTATTTTAGAAAATAAAATTTCAACTGGGAACGGAATAAGATCAATAGAAGGGTCTATTTATAATGATGTTTCAAATTTGCAGATAATTCCGGGGGATATCTCTTTAGATGAAATTATTTCTAATATTAAAGAAGGATATTATATTGAACGGTTTTCATGGTTAAATCCAGGGGAACTTTCTGGAGATTTCGGAGCAGAAGTAAGGAATGGTTATTATATTAAAAATGGACGAATATTGAATCCTATTAAAGGAGGAAATGTCAGCGGAAATGTTTTAAAGATGGTAAAGAATTGTAAATATATATCAAAAGAATGCGAATTTTCTCTAAATTCCTATTTTCCATACATTTGCTTTACCAATTTGAGTATCTCATCATAATATTAAATAAGTTATTTATCATTAGTCTCAATTTCTTTTCCCGGCAAAGATATACCTGCAGGAGAGATACCCTCTAATTTAGCGTAATCAGCATAGGTTCTTCTATCTACTTCTTTCATATAATTTTGCAATTCTTCATCTATATGTTTAGGTAATTCATATTCATTATAATTTTGTAATAAATCACTTATCTTTTCTGATGCGATTTTAATAAGATCTTTAGAGCCTTTCTTACGCCAAGTAGTTCTTCGATTTCTATCCATTAATTGAGGAATAAAAATTTCTTTCTTCATGAACTCGCGAGTATGTTTTTCGCTCAAAAAGGTTGCGCCCTTGATTTTACTTTTTGTAACATTCTCAATGCTTTGTAAACCAATAGTATCATCATTTACATTTATTCCTTGTAAAGCTCTTTTAATCATCCCTGCTATTTCATTATCGATAATGGTTAATTCAAGTGCTCCAGCTAAAGTAGCTTCATAAGTTCCCGCACAAGTTATAAAATTAATACCTGATAATGCTGCAAACATTAAAGTTTGAAATCTCTCAATACCATTTTGTAGATCTAGGCATTTTGAATCAGTTACACCCCCTAAAGCTCTAGAAGGAATTTTATAGAATTTAGCCAATTGGGCAATTCCCGTTGTAATTAATCCCGTTTCTATCGAACCTATCGCAGAATTCCCTGTTCGCATGTCAGTTATATGTGATACTGATCCATAAAAAACGGGTGTTTTTGGATTGTATATTTGTGCTAATACAATACCACTTAATATTTCAGCATTAGTTTGAGTTAATAATCCTGTAATTGTAACAGGAGCAGAAGTGCCCGCTAAGGCTTCAGGAGCAATTACAATAGGTTGTTTATATTTCGCAAACACTTCAAGTCCATTAGTCATTATTTTAGGTAAATGAAGTGGGCTTGTAGGATTAAAAATACCAAATAGTCTTGGGCGTCTTATAATCTCATCTTTTCCTCCAGCAATCATTGCGGTCATTTTAATCGAATCTTCGCTAACAGTTCTTCCAAAACATCCATGGCCATAAGGTTTATGACTATTTTTTGCCCAATTATAAACACACACCGTATGAATTGTGGTATATTTAACATCACCAGGCCAAAAATCTATTTGTGAACATGAAAGATGATCTAATTGATTTACAAGTCTTAATTGCTTAATTGTATCTTCCAAAATTGATTTTCTTATTTGGTTTTTGCAAGATGGATCAAACATTTTTACAGCTGCTCCGATAGGGGCAAAATGAATACTATTAGTATCTATTTCAATATCATAGGAACCATCTGGACCGAATAGTTTAAAAGAACTTGGAACTTGTTTTAACTTCTCTATTATAAGCGATTCTGGAATTTTAACAAAATTGTTTTTATTATCAACTTCTGCTCCATATTCATCAAATAATCTTCGAGTATTTTCATCATCAATCTTAACACCTACTTTCTCAATTAATTTTAAAGTTGATATGTGAATCTGTTCGATCTCATCTTTCGTGAGAACTTTAATTTGATTTAATTTCATTACTCTAAAAATCCAAGAAATAATTATAATAAAATCTAATATATGTGTAATTATGAAAAATGAGTTTACTATTTTAAAAAATTACTATTTTTAATTTGAATCGATTTTTTCTTTAATTAAATTATAATTTCTTGATCCTAATCCAATCTCTTCGGCAGCTTTAAGTTGGATTTCCCAATGTTTTGATGGTTTGCCTTCTTGGTTTAAATCTAAGTCACCTGATTCTGGATCAAATCTAGGAATATATGAGAACCATTCATTAAAACCTTTTTGTGGAAGTCCCTTAACTTTTGAAAGTATAGATTCAGGAATTACAGAAGATTGGTGAACCAAATCAATACAAGCCTGGTCTAACGCGACTGGATCTGATGACGATAAAATGCCTATATCAGGTACAAAGGGTACATCTGATGACCCACAATCACATTGCCAAGTAATATCAATTGCATAATTTAAGTAATACATTTTATCTTTACCAAAATATTCTACTACTCCCTTAGCATTATCAACCATTTGAATAATGAAAGCTTCTGTGGAGGCATCCCCAGTATCAATTGCTTTTTTGTCGCATATTGATCTACACATATAGCAAAAACCGCATTTATCCCAATCCTTAATTAATATTTTATCCTTATTTTTTGTTAAAGCTCCTGTAGGACAGATTTTTATGCATTTATCACACTCGGATGAACATTTATCAAGATTATAATCAAATTTCTTACTTGTGTGTGCTTGTACTTTCCCTCCTTTACTTACACATCCAATACCTAAATTTTTAATGGCACCCCCAAACCCTGAACCGGAATGGCCCTTAAAATGGGTTGCTAATATCATATGATCAAATTCTCTTAAACGACCTCCAACTAATATTTCATTAAATAATTTCCCATTTATTTTTTGAATTTCAAAATCGATACCCTCTGGGCCATCCAACATAATAATCGGAGCTCCCATCGTCTCTTTTGTGAATCCATGTTTCAATGCGACTTCCAAGTATTCCTTTTGACTTGCACGACCACTATATTCTGTATGTAACCCGGAAATATTTTCTGGTAAACCCCATCCACACGATTCTGCTAAAGATGGTAAACAATCGATTTCTTTTATAAAGTCACATAAAAATCTTAAATATGAAGGTCTGAGGTATCTAGTATTTTCTAAAGCTCCAAAATGAGTTTTTATTACTACTTTCTGATCTTTTTTAACTTTATTTTTAATACCAAGTTTTTTTAATGCTAAAGGCCCTTTTATTTTGCTCATGCTTTCTTTATGAGTATGAGATCTTGCAGTAAAGTAATATACATCTGATTTCAAATGCTTTCACTTAAGGATATTTATAATCTCTAATGTTCTATTTCTAAATATTTCATTGATAATAAATTTGAGGTTTGCCATTTATTCATTAATTATTTTAACGTTAATTGATTTTAATTATTTAATAGATTTAAAAGAATTAAAGGAAATGATTTCACTTGGCTAGATGTCCAGAATGTGCTGGTAAGATGACCTACAACCCCAATAATCGACTTATGGTTTGTAATTCATGTGGATTATCGTTAACACGTTATGAGCTTGATCACTATTGGGATAAAGTCCGTAGTGAGAATATAACTCCTGATAACGTCCAAAAGGAGAAGAATCGTCGAAAAGAATGGCTGGAATGGTACTCTAAGAGTAAGGAGGAAAAGAAGAATTACTAAAAAAAGAATTTTGTAAGTTTGTTAGCTACTATGTAATAAACAGACTATAAGAATATGTTTAATTAAAATTCTTCTCACTTGGTTCATTTTAAATTAGATATCATTGTCTAATCTTTAATTTTTTCAATATTTGATTTTATAATAACAAATATAGTGAAATATTATAAAAAAAAAATACTTTATAATATAATTAGGTACTTAGATTTAATTTTTGGATTTATATGGATGAGTTTGTTTTTTTTAATTTACTTATGATTTTTTTTATCGGAGTTGGCATAGGTGTTTTTATTCTTCTTTTTTTTGTGCCCGCTCCCTATGGACAACATATTCGTAAGGGATGGGGTCCTAATATAAATAATAAACTCGGATGGTTTATTATGGAAATCCCTACAATAATAATTTTTGTAATTTATTATCTATTAAGTGAAAGAAAAACTAGTTTTATGTCAATTGTTTTTTTAATTATCTGGTTGGTCCATTATGGTCAAAGAACCTTCATTTTCCCATTATTAATTAAAGCTAAACAGCCAATGCCTATTTCAATTATTACTTTTGGCATAATTTTTAATGGAATTAATACTTATCTACAATCTCGCTGGATATATAAATTTTCAAAACCCTATTTAATTAATTGGTTTATATCTCCGTTTTTTATAATAGGTATCATAATCTTTTTAATCGGTTTTATTATTAATCTTCATTCAGATTATATCATAAGAAATTTGAGAAAATCAGGGGAAACAGACTATAAAATTCCATATGGTGGTATGTATAAATGGGTTAGCTGTCCGAGTTATTTAGGAGAAATCACTGAATGGACAGGGTGGGCTATAATGACATGGTCTATACCTGGTTTAATCTTTGCTGGATGGACATTTGCCAACCTAGGTCCGAGAGCACTTTCTCACCATAAATGGTATCTCGAAACATTTCCAGACTATCCAAAAAATCGTAAAGCGTTGATTCCATTCATATTTTAAGAGAAAATTATAAAATAGAAATTGATTCCAAATTTCAAAAAATGATCTAATCTTATTTATATTTCTTATTAATTCTGTAAAATTTAGATTTTCTTAAGATGAACCATCTTATTATGGGTTTAACTAAAGGGATAAAAAAACGTCTGATTCCAATCCAATCTTTAACTTCAGAGTAGAAGTCCTCTAATGTGTACCTTTGAAAATTTAAAAGTTCTTGAGTTTTTTGGGTTTCCATTAAATCAAAAAATCCACTATGAAAATCTTTCTCTGCAAAAGCGATTTTAGGCAAAAAATTCCTTCCAAATCCCATTATATCTAAAATGTCATTTAAATGATCTTCATAAATAATCTGACAATTCTTTCCACCACTTAAATTAAATGTCTTTCCCCAAATTCTATTAGATCCTATAGCATTAACTAGTGCTAATCCAGAATCTTTTGCATGAATTATTTCTATTGAGGTTTTTAGTGGCATATAAAACATTATTCGTCTAAATTTTAACACATTCGTAGCTACAACATAGGTTAAACGAAAAATACAATATTTCAGACCGGAATTTTGTATTAATTTTTCCGCTTCTATTTTTGTATTAGTATAAACATCATGTGAATTTTCTTCTATAGGATCTGAAATTTTTATAATAGGATTTTTTAATCTATCTCCATATACTGCAACAGAGGAAGTATATATTAAACTTGGTCGGGTAGATTGATTTAACATTGCATTAACAATATTTTTTGTTCCCCCAAGATTAGTATCAAAAGCTGATTGTGGCTTTTTCAAACTAATATCCGGTAATACAGCAGCAACATGAATTACAATATCCTGGCTTGAAACAGCTTTTTCTACCACATCGTAATGCCGTATGTCTCCCCAAAATATATTAATATCTTTTCTAAAAGGGTTAAACATTTTCCTATTTTTTCTTGAATCTCTAAGAAGTAAGCTAATTTCATAATCCCGTTTTTTAATGAATAACTCAGTAAATGCTTCTCTACCGACGGTTCCCGAAGCCCCAATAAGTAATACTTTTAACTTTGACATAAAAATTCTATAAATTATTCCCGTTTATATTGAAAATAATATCACATTTTTTTAGAGCTTAACTATATGATAAAAAGAAAATTATTATCAAAATATCGATTTGATAATTAGCTTCCAAATTTTCTTTCAAAAATATTAATTAATAATTCTTCTAGTTTTGGAGCTGGAATATCAAGTAGATAGATTTCTAAATGGCGTCCTCTTTCTGCTTCTTCAATTCGCACAGTTTTTGATGAAATTATTTTAAGTTGATTCAATTGACGTACATATTTTCTATAACTCATTTTTACATGAGGTTCGATAGAGTAATTCTCGCATATTGCTTCATATTCTTCAAATGCATCATCAACTAAAGTATAGGGCTCTTCTTTGTTGATAAGTGATCTTACTATTCCATATAAGGCTAATAATTCTTGATCACTTAATTTATCAACAATATCGCCTCTAAAAGTAGGATATACGTCGTTGGATGCTTCTCGAATAATATCTGGTGTGATTTTTGCTATTCCTTCTTTATCAGCATACAAACCACTTTTTCTTAGTATTTCAATCCCATGACGCATATTCCTGTGTTCATCAACTATTCGGCTAACCATATTTAATATATTATCATCTATAACATTCTCCTTGAAAGCTAATTCGCTTCTATATTGCAAAATCTGTTTAGATTCATCAAAATTGTACGGCTTTAACTTAATTTTTTCATTAATTCGGCTTAAGATTCTTTCAGTTTCAATTCTCATCCAGTCTTTTATCCTCGAGATTAATAAAATAGAAAGTTTTGCATTTTGATGACCAAATGTTTCAGCTATATCTAAAAACGCTAAGACTTCATCTGATTTTAACAAATGAACCTCATCAATTATTAACAACATATAACCCTGTTCTCTAATTAATTGTGTCAAGATCAGCTTTAATGCTTCATCATCGGAGAATCCCCTTCCAGATCCATGGGTATATTTTGATAGCATTTCTCGGATTATTTTACTTTTCGATCTGAAATTTATACAATTAAAATACTCGAGAAACATCTTTACATCTTTCTCTTTGGCTATTGTATTAAAGTTTCTCCCAAAATACCTTGCAGTAACAGTTTTTCCTACCCCTCCCTTACCTAATATTAAACAATTAATAGATGGTTGATCTTCTTCTTCAAGGATTCTTCTAAAGTTATATATTAAAGTTTTTAACGCCTCATCCCGACAATATAATTTTTCAGGCACATAACTTAAATCTAGTGATCCTGCTTTTCTAAATACAGATTTTGTCATGAATTGTCTTCTGAATGCTTCCTCGTCCATAGTAATACTGCTATCGCTAATTATAATTATAGATATATATGTATTATTATAAAAAATTAAGTTTAAACTTTCTTATACTTAAGAATTTTTATAAAAAATTATAAGAAAAATAAATCTAATTGATTTAAATGTTTTTATTATTTAAAGGGTGCATCAATGAGTATGATTGTTTTAATTTAGTAATATCATTTTTAGCATAGATTCTTGTAGTATTAGGAGAACTATGACCTAAAATATCTTGTAGTTCACTAATATCCATACCGGACCTTCTCAAATGTGTTGCGCCTGTATGTCTAAAAATGTGAGGTGTTATAATTTTAGAATCTGGAAATCCACATTTTTCTTTAATTAATTTTATATCAGCTTGAACTACTCGAGGATTTAATTTTTGATTTCTAGTATTTACAAGTAAATAATCTTCACTATTATAAGAAATTCTATCAGAAAGATGATCTTTAAGAATCGCTAGAGTTTTTTGATCAACTGGAACAATTCTCTCTTTATTTCCTTTACCCCGCAATCTTATATAACCTTTTTCAAAATCAATATCCCTGATTTTTATATTACATAACTCACTAACACGAGCCATTGTAGAATATAATAGTCTGACTATTAGATAATAGCGCTTACTTTTCTTTGAGTGAAATAATTTCCTATCCTTTAATTTTTGAAAAATAATTTCGATGTCAGTAACTTTTAAGAACTTAGGAAGGCTTTCTTCGAGTTTTATTTTTGGAGATTTAATGGTACTCATTGGATTTTTATCGATAAACTCATTTAATGTTAAAAATTTAAAAAATGATCTTAAGGAAGCAATTTTTCTGCCAATGCCTTTTTTCGTATATCCTTTATCTTTTAAATTTTTTAAGAATAGCCGAATTTTTTGACGTAACATAGGAGAATTAAGTTCAATATCACCAATTATTTCTAAAACTTTATCAAGGTCATACTTATAGGCTTTAATCGTAGATGATGTACAACCTTCCTCTACTTCTTTAGAAATAAGAAAATCTTCAATAAAGTCGGAGAACTTATGATCAAGCATAATAAATGATATAACATAGAGATATTACAAAACATAATGTAATATCCAGATATTATAAGTGATAAAAGGTTTAGAATTTGAATTACTCTCTCTGCAATTGCCTTAGGTATTTACAAGCATTTATCCCGGCCCTAGCCCCCTCAGCGGCAGCAAAGACAACTTGAAATAATCCACCAGTGCAATCACCTGCTGCAAATACTCCTTTAACATTTGTTTCTTGTTCGTTATTTACTTTGATATTTTTATTTTGATCTAATTCAATCCCCGCTTTTTTAAAGATCGAATTAGATGGAACGTAGGAAAGTATGAATAAACAATCTAATTCTTTCTCTATAACTTCTTCAGTGCCAGAAATCGTTGATTTATAGAGAATTTTTTGTATAATTCCTTCAGAATCAGATATTGCTTCAATTATTTCTGCATTATCAATGATTTCAATATTTTTATTTTTAACTTCTTCTATTTGTTCAGGTAATTCTTTGATATCCTTATTTGTAATTATATGGACATTGCATCCCATTTGCTCAAGCTCTAAAGCATCCTCGATTAGTTCTTCATCATGACCATATAAATAAACTTCTTTTCCTTTGTATAACGGACCATCACAAAGAGCACAATATGAAATCCCATAGCCAATTAAAGAACTCTCTCCTTTAATTATTTCTTTTCTTTTTCCTGTTCCTGTTGCTATTATTACAGCGTCAGAAGTAATGTTTGCCGTTCTTGTTGATATCATATTTATCCCCATCCCAATCATAAGTGAAATAACATCACCATTTATTATTCTTACATTATCAAAACTTTCAGCATGATTTCTAAACTTCTTTAACAAATCATTTCCTTCTATATTTTGTTCTCCTAACCAGTTTTGAATCTCTTTTGTTTTAGCTAATGAAGAAAGTTCCTTACCACTTAAAATAATGGTATCTCTATTTGCTCGTCCACAATACACTCCTGCGCTTAATCCCGCGGGACCCGCTCCGATAATCAAAATTTCACATTTGTATTCATCCATTTGAAATTACCTTATACCCATCTTTTATGAATAAAGATTTATAGACTTTCTTAAATTTTTTGCCTTTTTAAATAATAAGATCAATCTTTCAGTTTTGAAAATCTAGGCTTTCTTTTAAAATCAAATTAATATATTGCGACGGTAGATTTTTATAGCTAAAGTGTGATAACCTATAATATAGAAATCTAAAAAAAAAATCAATTAAAAATTAAATTAGTGAATAAAATGGAAAAAAGTAGTCTGTTAAAAGTTATACTAATACTAGGAATAGGTTTAATAATAGCTGGACCAATATTAGGAATTGCAACTACTAAAATAAACATAACTAATTTGAAACCTGCGAGAAATTATACAGAAACTAGCAATTCTGAACTTCAGAGTGCGTTTGCGAAACCCGTCATACTTACACAAAATCAGAAGGTAGCTATTAAGTTTTCAGTTTTTTTTACAAATGTTACAGCAGTTTTAAAAATATTAACAGGAGATTATTATGATGTTGAAGAAGCAGCAAATTCTCCCCCTACAGGGCTCACGGGTGAACAATTTGTTTATTCAAGACACATAATAGGAACGACTCCATCATTAAATACTGGAAGCTCTTTATCAATTTCAGAACAGGGTGAATATTATATAGAGTTTGCAGGTGCTAGAAGTGGAAATTACCTTATTTCATATCCAGGAAGATATGTGGTAATTGTATATGGTACTAATTCAGGACCTGATGACACTGTTTTCTTTAATATCGTGATTAATAAAGATGGACCTGGTGGTTTTCTCGGCGGGCTATTTCTCATCATTGGAATAATAACCGTTCTTTGCTATGCGTTGCTTATATCTTATTATTATCTAAATAAATTAAGGAGAGGGAGATAATAATGCCAGAGAAAAGAAGTTTGGTTGATAATATTCCTTTGTTAGATAAGAGTAAAGCCATGAAATTCATAATTTATGGCTTATTCGTAGCAATTTTATTTGGATTAATGATGATGATTAGTAGATCAATAGCTGATAATGCATCAAATTGGCAAACTCTAGCTATCTTTGAAAATACTTTAAATTATGAGCGTGGTATATATGGTTATACTGATTATCTTAAAAGAGGAGATCAAATCACACAAATATATAATTGGATGCGGTTTCAAGATGCCATTTTCATAAATATCGGCAAAGTTGGAGTGAATATAGCCCTAGTTTTTATACTTATAGGCTTCCTGAGTTTTGCCATTTCAGAAAGTTATGATGAAAGAACCAGAAGAATCTTTCTAATTATTGCGGCTATGATCTTATTCTTGGTAATGTTTACTACATTCTTTGCGTCGATATCAATATCAGTATCCTAATATATTCTTAAAAATTCAATTTTTTTTTTATTTAGTTTGTACTAAATTACAATTTTGCTTCTCAAATTAAATTAATTTACGTGAAACATAAGTTTCACGTAGACAATGTGATACGTGAATACTATTGTGATATTAGAAGGATACCATCTCTTTCAAATATTAGTTATTAAATTAAATTTAAAGGTGATTTAATTTTGAATGATTTAATATGGACTAGCATGAAACCCACAATCGAAGGGATTTTTGAAAAAATACAAGGCTGTCTAGAACATGTGAATGATGAAACTTTTGAACGTCAATCTTTTGTTATAGAAGGATATGCAAAATTAGTACATGAAATGCTTAAATATACAGAATAAATTTACCAATATTAAATTCTCACTCTTATAAAGTTTATCTTAACTTTTTTATTAGCTATTATTATCTTGATATTTTGATAAATTTTTTATATTATTGCGACAAAAAGGTATTTAACTTATTGAAATCTATTTAGAATCTAAATCAAAAAGGTAATTTATATGGCTCGAGTTGAAAAAACAATTGAAATCAAAGCACCTCGGAAGAAGGTGTTCGATATTTTAGATGATACATTAAATATGCCCAAATGGAACATAGTTGTAAATGAAATATCAGAAGTAAAACCAGGAACTTTTTTTGCTAAAACTAATGTGGGAGATACTACAGCAATTCGAACTGAGACTGTAGAACCAGAAATTATCTCTACAGATCAAGAAGGAAGTCTTATGACTTCCATGGGTTACATTTTAATCCCCAAAGGAGACAATACTGAAGCTAAAATATGGGCTGAATTTGATAATCCTGATGACGAAATGGTTCTTGGTTCAGCTGGGCTTGTTTTTTTAAAAAGCTTAAAAGCTTATGCTGAATACCTTGAACAAGGAGGAAATCCCAAAGAATATAATAAGAAAGAACATTTCTAATTTTCCTTTTTTTATTTTTTTATTTAACTAATTTCATTGATTTTAATATAATTTTATAATTATCATAAACAACCAATAAGAATTCTTTATTAAAAATAACTTGAAATTTTAAAACTTTATTTGCCTTAATTAATATTGATAATTATAATTATAACTATTTTTAATAAGGGAAAATGAATCGAGAGGGAATTGATGAATGAGTGATTCGAATGGTTACCATACCCCTGAAAAAAAAGAGCCAAGATTTAATATTGCAGAACCCCATAATTTATCACCACGGTCTAAATGGTTAAGAGATTATTACTTTAAAGGATGGGATAGAAAATGGGCTAATGAGTTCACGTCTTTTACAACTGATACTGATTGGGATTTAATTTGGAATGAGAGAGACTATTATATAGTTCCGGAGTCTCATTTATATATTGGAAATAAGGGAAAAGGTGTATTTGAAAGTGCCTTTAGATCCATCGCGATTCCAGTAAAATTACCAGAAAATTTTTGGAAATTATCATTACCTGAACGTTTTACAACATTTTTTGAAGAAGTTGTACTTAATTATATCCCCCATGAAATTATTTCTGAAAATGATTTAATTGCAGGTGGTAGATTTAACGCTCAATTGAGTTTATGTCTTAACAAAAAGGAAACGAAAAAATTTTGGAAAGAAAATCTCCAAACAAGAAAAAAGTTCTTTAAATTTTTCAAATCTGGATTTGGAAATACTGGTGCAACAGGAGGGCATCTTATCCCTGATTATGAAACTATAATTAATAAAGGTTTTAAGTATCTTCATCAAAAAGCTCAAGAAAGTTATGAAAAACTAAGTAATAAAGAAAAACAGGGGTCAAAAGGGCAAGAATTAAGAGCTATGATAAAATCTACTGAAATACCAAAAAAATTAGCTAAAAAGTATGCTGAAGAATGTAGAAGGTTAAAATTAGAAGCATCAACGCAAGAAAGAGTTAATGAACTCGAACAAATGGCAAAAAATTTAGACCGGGTACCTTGGGAACCTGCAGAAACTTTTTGGCAAGGACTCCAAGCTATTTGGCTAGTTCATATGCTTATACAGACTGAAGAATCATATCCTGGAGCGGGAACATCTTTTGGAAGAACTGATAAGCATCTATGGCATTTATATAAAAAAGATGTAATAGATGAGAAAAATATTACAAAAGAATTTGCTAAAGATATTCTTGGAAGCTTTTGGTTTCATTGTAATACTGCTTATGATGCTATGCTTATGGTAGGAAAACAAGGTATAACTTCAGCATTTGGACAATTAATGACTTTATCTGGATGCGGTCCAAATGGAGAAGATTTAACAAATGAACTAACCTATACAATACTAGAAGTTATCGATGAATGGTCACCTATCCTTGAACCAAAGCCTAATATACGTCTGCATAGAAATTCTCCAGAAAAATTGTTAAACATTGTTATTGATATGGTATCAAGATCTCAGGGTGCTCCTTTTCTTATCAATTTTGATGAAAGAAGCATAGCAGGAATGCTTGAAGAAGGGATTCCAAAAGATGAAGCTTGGGATTATGCCTGCGTAGGATGCCTTGAAAATACCATGCAAGGAAACGATCGCTCTGGGACAGTGAATTGTAATCCTAATCTTGCAAAGAGTATTGAATTAACTCTTTGGAATGGTAAAAATATGCCTGGTAATTTTATTAAACCATGGTCTAAAGATGGAGAGCAATTCGGGCCAAAAACAGGGAATCCAGAAAATTTTAAGACTTGGGAAGAATTTTGGAGTGCTTGGAAAGAGCAGATTAAGTTTATGATTAAATATCTAGTACAAGTAAATAATATGACGGAAGCCATTCGTGGTAAATATATACCAACACCATATTTGTCTACATTCGTAAAGGGATGCATAGAAAGAGGATTAGATGTAAGAAATGGTGGTCCTGAATTACGATTTGTAACTGTAAATGGTGTTGGTTTTGGGACTACTGTTGATTCATTGCTGGCTATCAAAAAGTTAGTATTTGAAGATAAAAAGTATACCATTGCTCAAATTAAAGATGCTTTAATCAATAATTTTGAGGGAGA
>JBHLNZ010000054.1:0-19730 GCA_048941015.1 Promethearchaeota archaeon
AATTTTCCATTACTTCCTGGAACTACAAATAAAATGTTTATCAAGCTATTTAGATATTGCGTACCGAGAATTTTAGAAATTTACAGTCCAGATCTTTTATTCACACAATTAGGGGTAGATATGCATTATAATGATCCTCTAACTCAAATGGGATTATCTATATCTGCGTATAGGGATATTGCTCAAACTATGGAAACATCCGCAAGAGATTATTGTCAAAATAGATGGGTTGCCGTTGGAGGAGGGGGATATTTAATGACTGTGGTACCCCGTGCATGGACCCTTTTTTTGGCAAAAATGTTGGGGGTAGAATTAGAAAATGAATTACCTCCAAGTTGGATACAAGAAGTTAAAGATTCAGTTAAATATGAAGATACCCCATACTTATTATGGGATAGAAATGACAGTTCTGAAAAAGATTTACTCTCTCATCCTGAAATTGCTAAAAAAATGATCGATTATAATAATGAACTAAAATTACTTTGTGACGAAAAATATATTCCAAATCTAAAAAGCTGAAAGCATTTAAGCTTTTAAAGAAGACGTATAGCAATTAATTCAAAATTTTATTAATTCTTATTAGTCCTTTGTTTTTTATTTGAACATCTACAAATTTCTTTAAAGAGATAAAAACTTTAATAAAAACAAATTGAAAGAGATCTCAATAGTTAGCACACCATCGGAATCTCATTTTCATAAAGCAATAAAATTATTTCTCTACAAATACATCTATGAAAATAACAGTGCAATAATTGAGAGATCCTTAGAAAAATATTACGGAAATCGGATTGCAGATATTTATTTCAGGTTAAATAATGGAAAAGAAATAGTTGTTGAAGTACAAAATTCTAAAATAACAATAAGTGAAATTATTCAAAGATCAAAGGATTACAATGAAAAAGGTATTTATGTATTATGGATATTGCATGGTGAGGGTAATTGTGTGGAAACATATAAATATCCTATGGATTCTTTTGGGATAAAAATTAGTTTAGCTGAAAGCTTTCTTCATAAAATGTATGGAGGCCGGGTATATTATATTAATTTAAATATTCGTAAAGATAAAGTTTCCTTATCAAATCTATTTGCTTTACATTTCTCTATACCTTTTAATAAGAACAAGAGAGGTTTCTTCAGAACTAGATATAATACGTATCTATTTCGTGATTCAAATTACACAGAAATTCATAATTGGAATATTTTTTGTACTGAATTTTCAGGCTTTAAAATTGCGCGATTTTATGATAAAAATGTGAAAAGTCTTTTAAAGAAACGAATCGCTTCCTATTATCATATTAAAAGAGATGAATTTCACAAAGAAAAAAAATTATATAAAGCAATATTAAAGCATTTCAAAAGAAAATATAGTCTTTATTTGATACTAAATACCATTATTGAACTAATTAATGAAAACCATATTATATTCAATTATAAAATAACTCGAAAGATTCAAAAGAAACTATTATAATATATCGAATATATGAAGTAGATGGAATTACCAATTCTAATTATTATTCCTTGGATTATTGAATTGAACTTAAATAAAATAATAACTTGGATATTAATTATTAAGAATATAAATTTGATATAAACTAAGAATGAAAAAAATCTATTTAATAATTCTCATCGTCATTATAGTCGGTGTTGGATCTTTCATAACTTATATGATGTTTCGTGCTGGATTTTTCTTTAATCCAGGAAGTAGGTACGAGAGTTCTAATTTAAATTATATGGGAGTCCTTTTCGTAGCCGAATCAGACATTCATGCATTTAATGAAGGATATAGCGAAAGTGATGCCTGTCCATGGGGATTCAAACACCAAGGATTAGATTTTTTCTTTAACAACGACTCAAATGTGATTGCTGCAGCTCCAGGACAAGTTTGGGCTATTCAAAAACATGAAAGTAGTGATGAAAATAAATATCACGTGAGAATATGGATAAGATTTAATCGTTCTACAGAGTTAGGATATAATTTTGAGCCATGGACCACATTAGAGAGCAATAGAGAATTACAGATTAGTATGTTTAAGGTAAAAGTTGGGGATTGGGTACAGAAAGGGGATGTTATAGCAGATTTTTTAAGTTGTAATGAATCAGCGCATATACACTTTGATATTGTGGAAAGGGGAAAATATTATTGCCCAGTCAAATATTTTTCAGCAGAAGGTTATACACAGATGATGAGTTTAGTTCATTCGTATCAACCTACATGGGATCTCTGTTATCCCTAATATTTGAATAAATAATACTTGATTATTATTCGCTAAATTTCATTTTGATTAATTTTCATTATGTGAATTATATTTTCGTTTAATATCTAACAATTAATAATTTTATCTCTTACATATTAGATTTTCCTTTTTATCCTATGAAAATATAGATATCTTTATATAGCAAAACATTCAATATATGATCAACCAAAAAAAGTCGGATGACCATGATATTCCAATATATTCTTATACCTAAAGCTGATGGAAATCGGCCAAAATACCTCAACCCTTAACCCTGTTATTAGATAAATACGTCTCCTCTTTTTATAATTTAAGTATCATGGTGTCCGATTTTTCTCCTTTCTATAAAATCATTGATTTTAAATAATCAAGCTCAATAAATTTTATATTTCTGAAAATTGAGTTGCAAAAAGTTAAAAAAAAATAGTCTATTAATTATTAAAAGAAAAAATTAATTTTTTTAAGTTGAGGTAAGAGTGATTCAAACAATCCAGTTAAGTACAGGTATAGATTTAGAATTTGATGATAAGGCTCCCAACACTCTTTTCGAAATTGTTATTAGTGATATTTTAATCCCAAGGTACAAAGAGAATAAGGATTGGAATTTGAGTTTAAATATTATCATTGAAGAGATGAATCGGTTAATTAGTAAATATGAATTGGATCCAAAATTGAAATTAGGACTTTTAAATCAAGTAGAAGAACATTTGGATAAGGATATTGAAGAATTGACGGGGACAGCAAAGATTGAAATATTATTTCTAAATATGGATGACTATGTAGAAGATATAAAAAAATTGATATCTGCCGGGAAAACAAAAGAGGATTTAAGAAATGATATGGCAAGATTGATTTTTCCTTTAACATTGTTCGAATTAGGTGAATTATTTATCTATTTAGGTAAAAGGGCTTTTTTAAAGTAATTAAATTTCTTATTATTTTCTCAATTTTCTCTTTTTATCATTTACAATTTAAAATCAATGCTATAATACAATTATATTTGATCTACCATTAAGGATGTTTTGGAGTACAAAATAAATATATATGCTGTTTTATATTGGGATAATAGAGGGATTAAATTGAATCCAGAAAATAAAAAAGGAAGAAGGCCTAGATGTGATAAATGTGGAGAGAAAATTTATCCAACTTATAGAATATTTAAAAATTATTTTTGGAGACCAATTCCTTCATATTGCCCACATTGTGGAGAAGAAATTAATTTGGACAAGAAAAAACGAGTAATGGAACATGATG
The DNA here is from genome assembly GCA_048941015.1 of Promethearchaeota archaeon. Taxonomy (GTDB): domain Archaea; phylum Asgardarchaeota; class Lokiarchaeia; order Sigyniarchaeales; family SOKP01; genus SOKP01. The sequence goes on from JBHLNZ010000054.1 coordinate 3,489, forward strand.
ACAGTCTTTACATGATTCTATGCATTTCGGTAATCATGGTTTTTATCATAATATTAATTATTTTTTAGTTAATAATCTTGTTAAGCGGTAAGAATTAGATAATTTATTTTATAAAGTTTCAAGATATTCTTTTTTTTCAGTCTCAGAGGATTTATACAATGCCAATATTAACCTTAAAACTTTTGAGCTTTCCTCGATGGTATTATAGAAGGGAATACCATCTAAAATCCAATTTCTAAAAGCTTCAATACATCCAGTTAAATATTTATTATTTTTTCCATCATTATGAAGATTAGAATGAGATATTCCATACCATTTTAAGAAAGAAGGCCACATACAACTATACTCTAGCCTTCCTCTTTCGCCAAATAGTTCTAATTGAGCGAGATCAATTGATTCTGCTCTCATTTGAGGTTGTGGTATCATAGAACAATTTACCTGTCCAAGTTCTCCATTCTTAAACTCAATTATACCAAATCCAACATCTTCTACTTCAATATTTTTAAATTTTAAGGTTGCAATTTTTCCTATTACTGATTTCGGCTCTCCTAATGACCATATAAGGATATCCATAATATGAGATCCATGCATCAGTAATGTACCCCCACCAGCAGAACTTTTTTTCGTCCTCCAGTCTCCCTTATCGAAATAATCTAAATCTCTACTAAAATAAATATTGCAATTAAAGTAATAGATATTACCTAGAATGTTATTATTTAAACCTTCAATCAGATTTTTGGCATTTTTATCATATCTATATTGGTAATTGAATCCAAGTTTTAAGGAGGGATATTTTTTATCTAACTTATTTATCTCACGAGTATCTTCTAATGTTGAGGCAACTGGTTTCTCGCAAAAAGCATGTTTATTGTTTTCAAAAGCTTGTTTAATATTGAATTTATGAAAATTATGGGGAGTTGCGATATAGACAGCATCAATATCTTCATTATCATACATCTTTTGGACATCGGTATATGCGTGGTTTTTTCCGGCTATTTTTTGTGCTTTTGTGATGTTAGCATCTGTTCCAGCAACTATTTTTATATTGCTAACAAATTTTGAAAATAACTTAAATTCCTTTGCCATTTGACCGCATCCAATAATTCCAATTTTTAAAAACTTATTTTGTTTCAAAGATATTCCTCCTTAATTTAAATCTCCTAAAACCCACTTAACAGCTCTTTTTATTATATTTCTAAAAATATCAAGATTTAATGAACGTGTTCTGTGACCTAAAGCACAAAAAAATACTTTTCCCTCTCCAAACTTTTTTATCCAAATAATAGGTTCTAGTTTTGGATCTGAATTATCATGATAGTTTGCCTCCGCTAAGATATGAATACTACCACCAATTGAGAAATCATGACGATAGGGTTCATCATCAAAGGAAAAATCTTCTAAATCCTTCGTTATTGGATGATCTTTATCAACTATGCTAATATCAAAAATTCCAATCTTTTTATGGCCTATAAATTTTCCCCCTAACATTTCAAAATATTTAGGATGCGCTTTAAAAGAAGCAGATGCACCATGCAATCCAATGAATCCCTTCCCACTTGAAACAAATTCAAGAATATTATTTTCTTGAGTAGGTGATAATTTTCCTTCTTGACTAAAAAATATTGTTGTATCATATTCAAAAAACTGTTTTTCATCGAATATATCAACATCTTCATACTTATCAATGTGATAATCATCTAATATATCTTGAAAATACCTATATATTCGCTCTATTGCTGCATATCTTCCACCTAAATAGAGTAAAATTTTCTTTTTTGCCATCATAGAATAAAATGTTAATTAATTTAATTATTTTCACTCAGCTGAATTTGAATTAACAATAATTAAACTAAAAAATAAGGTAAATTCAAAAAGAGCCTATTTAAATTTTACAATTTCTGCTGTACGATATAAATAATCGAAATAATAATTGGAGCCAGGACCAAATGCTATATGATCTGTGATAACTCCAAAGTAACTTAACTTTTTGAAAAAACGTTGAGTAAGGATTATAAATGCGTCTTCTCCCTCGTCAATTACTACACAATTTCCAAAAACTTGATCTCTGCTTTTAATTTCTGAAATTGCACTGTATTCCTTAAGTAATTCTTTGAATTGCTTATCGTTTAAAGCATTCTCTTCAACAAGGATTTTAATATCTGTGACTCCCCTTGCTCTTGCTTTTTTCATATCATCATGAAATACTTCTAAGAATTCATAATCTGGAGCTACTAAATAAATAGAATTTTTTGCTAAATTAATGAGAGCTAAGCATCTATTTATACAAACATCTCTGCCTCTATGAATATAGAGGGCTATTTTGATTGGTGTATCATGTGATTGATAAATTGGAGTTAAACTTTGAATAATTTTATTTGAATGCTCGTCGAAACTATCATTATATTGCTTTTTGGCAATAACTAAAGCCTCATCAGGGGATTTAGCAAAATATCGGGATGGTCGACTCTCTTCCTCTTTAATTATCCACATTTTCTCCTTTTCAAGCTGGGTAAGGATATTGTAGATACGTGAATAGGGGACTCCAGAAGCTTCTGACAATTCACGAGCATCCATTGGACCTTTTGAAATTAAAGTGAGATAAATTGCTATTTCATAATCGGTAAGACCGATTGAACGAAGAGACTCTTTTACATTTTCCGGTATTTCCTTAGACATAATCCTTCACCATTTATCAAAACCGTGTAATTTAAGAGGTTATAAGCATATATAAGAATTTTGTTAATTAATAAATAAAAATAATTCATCATATAAAAAATATGATGATCAGTATGATTATTACCTTTTTCTTTAAACCCGTGCGGGGTAAGTCATCATGCAACTAATTTTTTTTCGCATGGATCATCCTTAAAGAATTTTTAATATTAACAACAATTTGGATATTCCAAGACAAGGTCAACCATCTCCATTAGTAGTGTCAGGCGCAAAAATATCTATTATATATATTATGATCAATACAAAAGAAATTATCAACGCAATCGCGAAAATAATTAGCAAAATTCTTTTTAATTTTTCGTTTTCTAATAATCGTGGTGTCATGATGTTAAATATTTATTTTAGTAAATATAAAATTGATTGCGTCAATTCAATAAAAAATTATATTTTTAGCGTTATTAACAATAGGATTACTATTAATAAATACTATAAATAAAAAAAAGGAAATTAATTTTTTTTCTCTTTTACCGTTTCAGACAAGTTCCAAGCAATTACAGTAGCAAAGCTCAGTTTCCTTTAGGAATGGATATCAGTCCCACCATCAACTATGATGGTTTGTCCTGTAATGTAATTAGAGTCACTGCTAGCAAGGAACACAACTGTCCGACCAATGTCCTCCTCGCAGTCACCGATTCGTCCGAGTGGAATTTGTGCCATTGATGCCTCATACTGTTCAGGGAAGTTCTCCTTCCACATGATCATCCCTGGAGAATTCGCGGCAGGGCAGACGACATTTACATTAATCCCTTGCTTTCCCCACTCACGAGCTGCTACACCCGTAATCGCTCGGATTGCTTCTTTGGTTGCCGAGTAGGGTGTGAAGCCCACCATCCGTTGGGTTCCGGCACCCGAAGCAAAGTTGATGATCTTACCACCCCTATCCTTCATATGCGGGAAGCAGGCTTTCATGAAGTAGAATGTCCCCATAAGACCCGATCCCAGCGTCAAATCCCAATCCTCTCGCGTTATTTCCACAAAGGGAGTACTTGGTCGTGGAACACTTTGCGCGTTATTTACCAGAATATCAATAGCCCCATATTCGTCAATTGCGGTCTGTACAACCTTATTTACATCATCAGGTTTACTGACATCACAATTAATAGCCATCGCCTTGGCACCCAAGTCTCGCAGTTCATTAACTGTTGAGTTTGCAGTTTCTTCATTAATTTCAGCAACGATGACGGTTGCACCTTCCTTTGCAAATGCAAGGGCTATACCTCTTCCAACGCCCTGACCTGACCCTGTTACAATGGCGACTTTATTATCCAATTTACCCATAATCAATCACCTTATGTGAACTAAATATTTTTAATATTTTAATAATACTTTCTTTTTTATTTTCCTAAAAATTACTGCAAATTTTTTTTAAGAAATTATTAAATTTAAATATTATACAATTTGGTATAAAGTGTAGAATTAGATTAATTAGAGTTAACTTTCTTTAAATTCTCTATAACTTTATTAAAAGTAAAGGGAGATAGACTTTTTTAAGATATAAATTGATTCATCAACAACACTATGTATATTTTTGACTTCCAACTAGTGCGAATATATTTTAAATTTTATTAAAAATATTTTTTTATAAATTTCTTACGATAAATTTCAGGATCATTAGTGTTTCTTAGTATATAATCTTCATATTTCTTATACAAATTTAGCATATCATTATATAATCTTTTATAACCTTTAGAAGGTTCAATGAATGTGCTTTCTTGGGAATTTAAGAAATTTATAATAACATGAGACCAGCTTTTTTTTTCTCCGATATAATCGTGATAAGATTTCGCAGATCGTAGAGCCGCTCCTAAAGCTGCGGAATTAGTTGTGTCAAAATGCCGTATTGTTGTTCCAAAAATGTCTGAAGCAACTTGCAATATTTCTCTATTAGCTGAACCTCCCCCTGTGGCATATATCTCTTTTGGCTTTTCCTTAATCCACTCTGAATGCAATCTCATAGATAAAAATTGTGCTTCAATAATAGCTCTGACGTTTCCTTCAATATCAGTTTCATCGAATCCAAATCTGAATACTTTCGGTTTTAATACCGGAGGGACAATTTCAGGAAAAAAATAAGGAAGCATGATCTTACCATAGTTTCCAGGAGGTGTGCTTTCTAAAATTTTAGAGAAATTATCCCATGTAAGGTCTCCTTTTATTTTTTCCCTTGCGAGAGAACCGTTTTTATAGCATATTAAGCTCATATAATCTCCTGTTGGAGCTATAAAAACATGTCCTTCTCCCTTCAAATCTAGATATAGATTCTTCATATAACTAAAATAGGTATCACTAGTACCAAGGCTAATTGCAGCCTTTCTTTTCTCAATTAGACCTACACCAATTAAACTATTAGGATTATCTCCTGACCAAGGTAAAAGTATCGTATTTTCGGAGAGATTATATCTTTGAATGAAATAAGGAGAAATCTTCCCTATAACATCATAAGATTGTGTAAGAAGAGGCAATTTTTGTTTTAAATCTGGAGCAGTCGCTTCTAAAGCACCATCGTCCCATTTTTTGGTTCTAATATTCATTAAATTCATACCCGCGCCATCTCCATGATCTATAGGTGAATTTTTACCCAATAAGATTGAGGAGAGAAAAGAACTTACAAGATGGATTTTTGAAGTAGAGAGATAATGATCAGGATCTTCTTGATAAAATTTGCGGATCTGAGGTCCAGAAAATCTCTCAAATGTATCAGAACCAGTCAATCTTATTATAGCCTCCTTACCACCAAGTGCATTGCGAATTTCCTCACATTGTTTAGTTGTGCTTGAGTCCATCCAAATTGGACTAGTGTTTCGACTAAAAGCATCTTTTAATTGGCTTGTTATTGTTCTATCCAGATTTAGATTAATGAGATTTTCTTCAAATTTTTCATTTACGTAAACAGTTCCATGTTGCTGACCAGAACCTGATATTGCTTTGATATCTTTTAATAAAAGCTTAGTTTTCTGCAATCTTTTAAAAAATAATTCTAATGCATCAACCCACATTAATTGATTTGAATGAACTACTTTACCTCCATCTGAAATATAAACCCCATTTTGAGTATTATAATGGGGTAATTCTTCATCAAAGATTATACTCTCCTTATAAACAATAGAATGAGAATGAAAATCTATCAAAATACCTGTTAAACTCTGAGTAGAACAATCCAAACCTAGAAAATATTTAGCCATGTTTTTTTAAATTATTTCTTAAATGATGATTATTTTTTATATTCAATAAATATTAAATGGAATATAATTTCTTTTCAAATCAAAATATAATTAAAATTATGTGTTTATTTTGGACGATATAAAAAAATTTATTGAAGAATTAGGAATCACGTCATTTGAATCCAACATGAAAATTGCTAGCATCGCAGTAGTGTCTGATTCCGGAGATTTAGTATATCAAACTAATAATTGGGATCTTACCAATCAAACAGATACTATCTTAAATGTGATGAATGGAGAACGAACATTTGTTTTAAATACTTATAATTTTTCAGTTTTAGAAAATAATCCTGAAGGGATTGTTGGAGCTAATGATAGTGGAATGGGTTACATAATATTCGCTCCTTTTCAAGGAGGTATATTAGTATCATATGCAATGCCTAAAGCAGATCCAATCAAAGCGTTATATTTCCTTAAAAATTATGCCATAAAATTGAATGGGAAATTATAAATATATCTATTAGCAATTTTGCGATAATAGTATATATAAATACTCATAAAATTTAAGATCAATTTGATTATTGTTTTTGAATTCTTTTAACAATAAATTTATAATTTTAATATTAAAATTATTCCATTCAATAATTTTTATGCAAACTTGTAAAATTGTTGTCTAGTTAATAATAGGATGTAAATTTAAAATGTTTTTTTTTAAACATTAGGTTACGATACTTGCAAAAAATTTTTGAATTTCATAATGTTATCGAAAATTTTAATTATAAATATGCACATTATGATAATATAAAAGTAGTTTTTCAAAAATTAAAAAAATTATATATCAAAATTTCAAAGGTAGAAATGTAAAATGGATGTTATTGATATAAAAATTTTAGAAGAACTGAAAGCAAATAGTCGAATTTCTTTTAATGATATCTCAACCCACGTTGGTAAGACAGAAGCAACAGTTAGAAGACGTGTTAAGAAATTAGAAGAAGATGGGATTATTAAAAAATATACCATCGAATACACAATCAATTCGAAGCCAAAAACTAGAGCAACAGTAAAAATTGAACCTGACTTTAAGGAGATTAAGGGTATTTTAAAGGAATTGATAGAAATTGAGGAGATTACCGATATTTGGCGCTTAAGCGGAGATTGTGGTCTTTTTATTAAAGTTGAAATCCCATCGATTGAACAATTCAATCCCTTAATTGAAGAGAAGATCTCTCAAATAAAAGGCGTAAAAATAATGGAAACTTGTTTTATAACGGATATTATTAAATAAATCATTTTCTTTTATCTTTTTAAATTGAATTACTTTATTTTTAAATAGACAGAATTTTCCATTTTTAATTTATAAGCCATTTAATAATAAAGGCTGTTTCTATATTTTAATTATAAAAAAACAGTTGTTTTACATGGTTATTAAAAAAGGAGATATTATTAAAGTCGAATATGAAGGTCGATTAGAAGATGGGACCATTTTTGACAGCACGGATTTGAATGGTGGTTCTGCTTTAAAGTTTGAAGTAGGGGCAGGACTTATTATTCCTGGATTTGAAAAATCTGTTGTTGGGAAGAATGTTGGTGAAGAATTTGAAATTGAAATAGAACCAAATGAAGCTTATGGAGAAATTGACCCTATATTGACTCAAACAGTAGGTAGAGATCAAATTCCAGAGGACTTGAATAAGGATATCGAACCGGGTATGATGCTTCGAGTAAGTGATCCGAATGGAAATTATTCTATAGCATGGATTAAGGAAGTGGATGATGAATTTGTTACAATAGATTTGAATCATCCACTCGCAGGAAAAAAATTAACTTTCAAGATTAAAATTCTAGAGACAGGCTGCGAACCAGATCCTCCTGGAGCAGGATGTAGTTGTGGATGTGGACATGACCACCATTAAAAGAAGAATTATTTTATTCTACTTTCTAATTTTTTAAACATGTTTATACTATTTTTTTAAATATTTATAAGCAAGATACATTAAATTTACGGCAAATTTTCCTAAAAATAAATTAATTTATTTATTTTCATAGATTTTTATAATTATCATTTTATCGCTATAACATGAGCTACAAATTTACAAAAGAAGAATTGGAAGAGCTGTTAGTGGATTATAATAAAATCGCACTCAAGGAGCTCAATCTTCCTTCTCAGGTCTGTATTTGGGATGAAACTCTTAGAGATGGAGAACAAAGTCCAGCTGTATATCTTACCTTAGATGAGAAAATCCATTTAGTAAAACTCATGGATGAAATAGGCGTTAAATTAATCGCTGTAGGTTTTCCAGCAGTTTCTGAATCTGAGAAGAATATAGTTAAAACGATTGTAAATGAAGATTGTAAGCGAGCCACAATTTTAGGAATCGCAAGACCAAAGAAAGAAGATATAGATGCATGTATAAGTGCTGATTTAAGTGAGATTGTTGTCTTTATGCCAGTCTCTCCAATATTTAGGAAAACCTTAAAAGAAAGTCCAGAAGAACAACTAGAAAAAATTGATAGTGCGATTCATTATGCGAGAGATAATGGTTTAAAGGTAAACTGGGTATCAGAAGATGGAACACGCTGTGATTTTAATCATTTAAAGAATGTATTTCAAACTGCTATAGAAGCGGGAGCAGAAAGAATTGTCCTTGGAGATACTGTAGGAATATTAACTCCTCACTCAACATCATATATGATTAAGAAAATTAAAGAGGAAGTTATTAAACCTTTAAAGATTGAAATACCTATCGGAATTCATACACATAATGACTTTGGTTTAGCAGTTGCTAATACGATTACTGGTGTATTTGAGGGATGCAAATATCCTCACACATGCATAAATGGCTATGGTGAAAGGGCAGGAAATGCAGCATTAGAAGAGGTTGCTACAATTTTAGAAAGGATGGGAATAAAAACAGGTATTGATTTAACGAAGTTACCAGAATTAAGTGCATTTTGTGAAGAGTATTTTTGTAAACCTCTTTCTCAATATAAACCAATTGTTGGGGAATATGCTTTTTCTCATGAATCAGGGCTTCATATTGCAGCAATATTAGCCCATCCATTGACTTATGAACCTATAAATCCGCGTATGGTTGGAAGACGAAGAAAATTTTATTTAGGTAAATTTTCTGGATCTAAATCAATTCTTCACGCTCTAAGACAAAAGATAAAAGTTTTGGATTTAGATATTCCTGAAGAAATCATAAAAAAAATCGTTACAGAAGTTAAAAAGAAGCATGAGGAAACCTCTAAAGAAGAATTAAAAAAATCATTTTTCATAATAAAAGAGGAACTTAAAAAGATTACAAAAGGAGTAGGAGATAAAGAGTTTTTTGAAATCGTTAATAAATATGCTCAACCCTATGTTCCTGATGATTTTAAACCAAAAAATCAAGAATCATAAAATTATAATAAATTTTTGATTTCATCAATTCTTTCTTGAGTTTTCTGTATATCTGCTTTTATTTGACCTATTCTTTTATCACGAGCCTTTTTATTAATTTCTCCTGCTTTAAGCTTTTTTTCAACAAGATTCATTAAATTCCTATAAGAATTTAATTTGCTTTTTAAAACTTCGCTTTCTGCTTCTAAATCCTTTCTTTTGATTTTTGATTTTGTCTTTAATTTGGGAAGAGGTTTCAACTTTACTTCTCCTTCAGTTCGAGGAAGACCTATAAAATTCTTTTCTTCCTTATCTTTAAAACTTTCTGGTTTTGGAGGTAAATCTGTGAGGACTGGTTCGGGTGCTGATGCTAAATCCAAAAAATCGTATAGTGGAGTCGGTTTTGAATCGGGAATAATTTGTTTATTGGAAGTATCCGCTAGATTTGAGCCTTCAAAAGTACTTGTTACGTGAGATGCTGGATTTGAAAGCTCAATGATTTCTTTATCGGAAGCTTCTGTAGCTTTAATCAGTTTATCAATAGTATTTTTAATCATATCTATTTGGTTTTGAAATATTTTTAAAAGTTCCATCAATTCGCTTTTTTTTGAAATTTTCATTGAAAAATCTATATCTATCTTTTTTCTTTCATATGTTGCTGAATTATTAGAAGAGGTTGGATATCCTGTTGTTTGCGAATAACTGTAAGCATCTGGAGGAGTAACTTCAGGAATTCTACCACTAGTTCTCAATTCCATCCGATAATCAGAAACCAACCAATTAAATATATTGAAAGTTAAATTAGGATGTTCTTCATAATTGAAACCTCCACCAACTTTATCTCTAAACATTTCATAACTCCCTATTGCACATACTCTTCCTTTTTCCGGTTCAGTAGTACATATTAAAGGAGTTGAAATCGGCTCAGAAGTATCATTTGAGGAGGCAATTGATATTGCACTACCCATTATGCTGAGGGAGCATCCTGAACGGTAGCAGATTGAGGAGATTCCAGTTGTAATTGGATGTGGCGGAACAAATGATGTAATTATTGGCATGTTTTCCATTCCTAAATTATATGATTCATCTAAAACTTGGTCATTTTCAAAAATTATTCCAAAATTTTGACTTAATTCACTTAAATTACTATTTCGTCCTTTATCTCCCCCTGCATGAGATAATAATAATAATCCACCACCATCTTCTTTTACCCAACTCATAATCTCAGTGATTTCCATTGATGATATTTTAGCAAAATCAGGACACACAAAAACTAAAATATCATATGGTTGTAAAGAATTTTGGGTAACTGGTGTTTCTAAAAAGTTATAGCAAATGAAGTCATTTGCATTTAAAAAATCCCTTAATTCTGTAAGATTTTCATCGATTTTACCACGTGGTTTATGAGCAATATCAAAAGCAACATTATATGGCATAATCAATCATCATTTCTTTAAATTATTTTATTAATATAATCAAAATCTTATTTTTATTTATAATTATTTGAATCGTCCTATTACTTATAATATCTTTCTATCCTATTATAATTATTTAAAATTCTTAAATTTCAATTTGCTCTTAATTATTTATATTTAATAGCTACTCTTATCTCCAATAATCAAAGAATCTTTACTAATGTTTTCAATTTTTACGCTACTTCCAATAATAGAATTTTCGCTTATCATATTTTTTAAATCTGCATTTTCTTCTATTACGCAATTTTCTAAAATGCAGTTCGAAAGAAAAGAATTTTTTCCTATTGAAACATAGGGTCCAATAACAGAATGAATAATTTTAGAATTTTCTCCAATATTTACTGGATTTTTTATATAAGATCTTTCCACTGTTATATTTAAGGCGTGAAAGTCTTCTTTTTTAGTATAAAATTGTTCTAATAAAAATTTATTACCGTTTAGTAATTCAGAAGGTCTCCCAAAATCTAATATTCCTTTTTTTAACTTGACTGCTGCTATTTTAAAACCAGAATTTACTAAGTCTTGTAAACTTTCAGTTAAATATATTTCTTTTGAATCTTCAGTCCTTTGGTCTAAATATTTGCTTATATTATTGAATAAAGCATGAGTAGTAGTATTAGAAAATGCGTATATTCCAGCAATAGCTAAATTGGAAATATATTTTTTTGGTTTTTCTACTAATTTTTGTATAATTGAGTTTTTATTTACAGATACAACACCATATGAATTAGCATCTTCTTTAGGAACCTCCATCACAGTAATGATTCCATCTACATCGGATTCATAATATCGATACATTATATATGAATAATCATCGATAGGGAGCATATCTGCTAAAAAGATTAAAGATCCTTCTCTTTTATCTTCCTCATTACTACTGATCGTTATTTTCTTGAAATTATCTTTTGCGAGGTAAACAGCGTCAGCTAATCCCCAAAAAAAAGGAACATCATCATTCCAACCACGAGGTATTTGCTCCTTAAAGGTTAATTTAAATTTATTATTATAATTTTTTCTAACAAAATCCATGATCTGGCGTTTCTTATAACCAACTATTAGAATTAATTCGGTATTATTATCAAAAGTATCACAAAATTTATCTAAAATATGTTCTAAAACAGTTTTTCCAGCTACATGTATAGATGTCTTTGGTTTACTTAAAGTAAAAGGTTTCAATCTGGAACCTATTCCCGCACAGGGTCCTATAATCTTCATTTTTTTTTATTTTAATTTATCTCTTTTATTTTGATTAATAAAATTTGGATTTATCAGAATCAAAAACTCTTTGTAAATAAGCAAATAGTAAATCAAGACCATGTTCCTCTTTAATAGTACATGGAATTAATTCAGTAGTAGAACCTAATTGAATAAATACGTCGGATATCAACATAGATAATTCCCTTATTAATCCACTCTCACGTTGGCTTGTAGAATCTTCTAATGCTCTAAAATCTTGGCTCCAGTTAACAATCATATCAATTTGATCTTCATCTATTAAATCACATTTCGATAAGATATTGATCTGGGGAATTTGTTTAAATCTAAATTGTACTGAAGCTGCTAAAAGAAGAGTAGATATGAATCCGTTTGGTCGAAGAACAAAATTTGAATCAAAAAGGAAGGATACTGATCTTTGAATTGAACCGAATCCCAATGAACTAGCAATTAATGGCCCCGTTTCTCTAAATGCAAATAATTCAAGTTGTCCTGCTGTATCAACAAATATCCAATCGGGATTATATTCATCAATCTCATCTTTAATATCATCTAAAAAATTCACCATTAAATCAGATGCCAAGATCATAGCTCCATTTGGACCTAAACTATATTCTGTCATGACTTCTTCTAATATAATATAATCGCGAATATCGATATCTGGAGAATAAGATAATATTTTCGCACCAGGATCTAAATTCAAAGTAATTGCTGTAATTTCAGGATCTCTATTTATAACATAATCTTTAAGTAGTCCAGTTAAAGTAGATTTTCCACTCCCAGCAGTCCCAATGAAATAATTAAGTAATATTTTGATTAACCTCTATTAAATTATTTTACCTCATTTATAAATACACAAAATATTCGAAAATAATTAAAATATTATTATTTATCTAAAAGAAAATTAAGATGGTCGAGTTTATAATAATCATTTCGGTTTCTTCAACTTTTCTAGAGAAAGCTCTTGTTCTTGTTCTTTTTTGATTCTCTGAATCTGATTTTTTATTGCTTGTTCTTCTTTTTTTTTTAAATCTTCTTCATTTAATGTTAGTGCTTTTAATTCTGTTTCTGTCATTGGTTTTAAGATATTTTTGATACTAAATCCTGAATGTTCTTCAGTGGATTTTTGAAAGATTGATTTCATTTCTTTAATTACTAATATTTTTGCTGAGGATGCTGCTCCTTGAATTAAACTTTGACCTGAAGGTGGTCTTTTAATCCTCTCAATACCACCCCCTTGTGTACTTTTAATGATAGGAACAGGAGGAAACTGATTGTTATTATTAAATGACATGTTTTTCAATATAACGGCTAAATTCTTTAATTGTTCTTCAATATTTTTTAAAGTCTGATTATTTTCGCCTATCATAGAAATTAGAGTTCCTTCATCAGAAATATTCTGAATTTTCTGTTTTTCATACACAAAAGTTCTTTTTGTTTCTCTTTTTTCTGAATCAGTCTTAATTTCTTCAAAAATCTTTTCTTGAGTATATGTTGTTTTAAGATTATTCTTTAAACTTAAGTCTTCAAACTTATAGCCTGCGTAACAATCATCATTATGAACAATTTCAGAGATATTAAAATTTTCTCTAAAAGGATATTCTATACGCTTCCCACTATGCAAAAAAATCATCAATCTCAAGATCTTTATTTGTAGATCATCATAAATATTAACTAAGTCAAGATCTATAGAAAATGATAAGAAATTCTCAGAATGATATATGTTTTTAATAGATATTAAATATGGAGGTTCTTTATAAAGAAGTTCTGGTTTTGAGATTTCAAATTGAAGATTTAAGCGTTGAATCGAATATGGAAGAATTATAACTTGTTCTTCCTCATTCTTTTTGAATTCTAAAAATAATTTTTGCTGATCGTCCCAAAATATTTGGAACAATTCCATTTTGAGTTATAACCCTTATATTTTAGCTTAAATCTTGCAACAAGATTATTTTAATATATGGATCAAACGTTATCTTTAAAATGTAGCGAGTTTAAAAAATTAATAATTTTCAAATTATATTTTTCTCAATCTAGATAAATAATAGACAGGTTTTTTCAATTTATTCTCAAAATAGTCTATCTCTTCTCTTGATTGTTCACCAATATAATTATCTACATCAAGAACTAAAATTGATTCTTGATCGAGTAATTTTTTCAAAGCAATTTCTTGAAGTTTAGCCCATTCATTTGGAGAAAAAATGTCTTTATTCAATAAACCGTCAACAGAGCATATTGAAACAATTTTGTTGTAAATTATTTGAAGGATTGATTCTATTTTAATAAAATATTCTTTTGCTTTTGTTATAGATCCAACTAAATATACCTTGTTTTCCTTAATTTTATTAAAATCATAAATTTCGAATTCTTCTAAGAAAGTATTTGTTAACCTTTTTTTATTCATAATATTAATTAACTCTCGATTATATTTAATCCTCACATGAAATTGGACTCCGTTTATTTGTCTGACAACTTAGAGTTCTTAAGAAGTCTAGAAGATAATTTTATAGATTTAATTTATATTGATCCTCCCTTTTTTAGTGGAGTTGATTATAAAGAATTTTCTGATTTGTGGAAATCTTTAGAAGAATATCTAAACTTTATGGAATTAAGAATAAAAGAAATTTATCGTGTGTTAAAGGATACTGGAAGTTTCTATATTCATTGCGATGCAAATGCTGTTTTTGATCTAAAAACCTTATGTGATAAACTCTTTGGAAAGAATAATTTTCGAAGAGAAATTATTTGGAATGTTGGGAGTGTTTCAGGTTTTAAAAGCCAAGTCAGAGGATGGGTCAGACAACATGATAATATACTATATTACACGAAATCAGACAAATTTACTTTTAATAAGCAATACACACCCTATAAAGAAGAATATATAAAAAAAATGTTCCGTTATAAGGATGAAAAAGGACGTTTATACAGAAAAAGACGGGGTGGAAGACAGTATTTAGATGAAAAACCCGGTAATTTAATAGGAGATGTATGGACCGATATTATGGGTGATGTTTGGAATGATATATATTCCTTTCAAACCCGTACAAGGTCAAAAGAGTATTTAGGTTATCCTACTCAAAAACCAACAGAATTACTTGAAAGAGTAATTTTAGCATCATCAAATAAAGGAGATTTAGTCGCCGATTTCTTTTGTGGGACTGGAACGACATTATTGGCAGCAAAAAAGTTAAAAAGGAAATGGATTGGAGTAGATAGTAATCCTAAGGCAATAGAATTATGTAAAAAAAGATTAAATATCATTTAAAATAATTTTATTCAAATTAATTTTCAATAGACAAATGTGATAATAATGGATAATAAATTCGCTTTATTTGCATTTAATGGAGATCCTATGTGTTTTATTCATGTTATTCTTAATGCGTTAGATCTTAATGAAAAAGGCTTTGAAGCAAAAGTTATTGTTGAAGGTTCAGCAACGAAATTAGCTGGTCAATTTGAAGATAAGAAAAACCCTTTTTATGATAAGTATCAAGAATTAAAAAATTCAGGTTTAGTAGATTGTTTTTGTAAAGCTTGTAGTAGTAAGATGGGATCTTTATCAGAAGTAGAAAAGCTAGGATTTCCTACTTGTTCAGAGTTAATGGGACATCCAGCAATGTCAAAGTACCTTGAAGAAGGATATACTATAATAACATTTTAATTAAAAGATTTTTCAATTAATAAACGAAGAAAAAAGTAATTATTTTCTAATTTTAATTTCTTTGATACCTAACCACTCTTTTGCTTCATTAAGAGTAGATACTATTTTTCTTTTTGGAGATTGAGCTTTCTCTAAAATAAATTTAAATTCTTTACCTAATGGGGGATTATTGGAAATTAAAAAAGCAGATCTATAGAGCTTTTCATTATCCCTCTTTAAAAGATTTAAAATGCTCTCTATTGACTCTATTTTTAATAAAATAGCATCAGTAATATCAACAATTACTTTTAGGTTACTTTTGATATCTTTTGTCAAATCTTCAAATTCTTTAACAAAATTTTCAGCAATTAATGGAGGAAATGTTCCAATCGCTTTTATATAGAAAGTAGTATCGTCAAGTTTTTCAATTTGGTACATTTAACATTTATCTCTTTTTTATTTAATTAAATTATAGATAAACTGGATTAATAAATATTTTACATTTAACCCTATGTAATTTAGGAATATGATATGATGATAAACATAATTTTAAATATCTGCAGTTTCTTATTTGAAATAAAATGATACACTAAAGAGTTGAGATTTTATGGGAAAAGAGAAAGAGAAAGATAAAAA
>JBHLNZ010000055.1:0-19676 GCA_048941015.1 Promethearchaeota archaeon
TATTTTTTTATATCAAGATTAATTAAGCTTTCTCTTCGTGAAACCGTTCTTTCACGTATTTCTATATATACCATTGTATTATGACAATAATACTTATGAAAATTATTTAAATTTATATTTACCCCTTTAACTCAAATTGATTATATTTATTAAGAGATTTGATTTAATTAGATTAATTTTTAGAAAAGATAGAATTATACTCAAAAATGAATCAAGAAGAAAAGTTTAAATTGAATGGAAAGACTTCAAAAAATTCAGTACTCATTGAATTAATTATCTATATTCTTTTTTGGTTAGGACCATTAACAGGTAATGTAATCTTGGTTTTATTTGGAGTACTTTCAACTGAATTTAGTGTTAATATTAATAGTCTTCTCATTGCTATACCATCTTTTATGTTTCCCTTTGCAATATTTCAGCTCTTTTCTGGAGCACTTTCTGACATCAAAGGAAGGTTTCCAGTAATTCTTTTTGGGTTAATATTATTTGGTTTAGGTATGCTTATAGCAGCTTTATCATTTTCACTAATAGCATATATTATAGCTAATATTCTTGGTGGCATCGGTTTTGGATTTGTAAATCCAGTATTAATAGCTCTTATGAGTGATATAACATCTGGTCCTAAGATCCCTAAAAAAATGGGGTATATGGGTGCTGTTGCTAACCTTGGAGTTGGAGTTGGTCCATTAATTGCTGGTCTAATGGTAACATATGGATGGCGTTATCTTTATCTGTTATTTATTTTAATCACTGTTATTGGATTTATAGTAATCTCACTATTAAGAAAACAGCACAAAATCAAAAAAGATACAAGCTTTAAACTATTTCTTTCTCATCTTACTCATGAAATACGACGTATAGAGGTATTATTATTGATCCTTTCTGCATTTTTAGCATCCCATACTTATTTAGCATCTGTAATTTGGACTTCAAGAGCTTTTACAGGTATAATACCAGAAAATTTAGCAGGTCTAATACTTGCCTTAGTTGGTATTATTGGTGCTTTAGCAGGGGTTATTATAGGGATAGTTATTGAAAAAAAAGGAGTTGGATATGCCCTGATTTTTGGTTTAATTTCATTATTCATAGGAATGATTATTTTAACTTCAGTTGGAAAAATCGAAATTGGAAGCCTTGGTTTTATCACAATTGGTTTAATTTTCATGGGCATGGCGGGTGGTACTTTAATACCTTCAATAATGTTTTATAGCCAGACATTATCAAAAGAAAGACGTGGAGCTCTTGCGGGTCTAGCAACAGCAGGACAATTTATTGGAATAGCATTAATACCAACCACTTATGAGCCTTTTTTCCATTCTGGAGGAATTGGTTTAGTATATCTCATAGTATTGATAGTTTCAATATTCCTTCTAATTGTAATATCTTTACTTTTTATATTAGCGAAAAAAAGATGAATATATTTTTATTAAAACTTATTACTGAATAATTGTCATTCCTTTATCTTCTAAAGGCTTCCCCTCAGCTTTACCTAAGAAATATGGATCAATTATAGAAGAAATTTGTTTAAAATCATAATGTCGAGGATCTATGGCTTTTAAACGGCATGTTGCGGAGCATTTTCCACAACCCTTACAGATTGCAGGATTAATATATGCTTTTTTAGTGGGTATACTAATATCTTCATATTCTTGCTTTACATCGATAAGAGAAATTGCTTTAAACTGACATATCTCAGCACACTGTCCACACCCATTACATTTATCTGTGTTAACCTTCATATCCTTAAAGAAACATTCAATGGATAACAAGAATGATAATAATTCTAATTTAGTCGATGATATTTCTTTCAAACTTAAAAATCTGCTTGCTCTCCCAGCTGCTCCATTTGCCTCTAATATCGAGTCTTGAATATTTTTTGGCCATTGAGCACATCCACATATAAATATACCATGAGCAGCAAAATCAAGGGGTCTAAGTTTTTCATGCGCTTCTATAAAAAATCCATGTTCGTCTAACGGTACATTCAATTTATTAGCAAGGTCTTGTAAATCATCAGGTGGAATCATAGGTGTGGATAGGATAATAAGATCTGTCTCTACTTTAATAATGTCACTTGGATCGATAATGCTCGGTACTTTAATTTCATATTTTTCAGGATCATCACTTAGTTTAATTACTGATGGTATATGCTTAAGATCATACTTCAAATAATTCGCAATTTTTTTTCTCTTGGATACATATTTTTCAAACTCCTTTTTTGCCATATGAAGTTCTCTGAAAAGGACTAATGTTTCTAAATCAGTCTTAATTTCTTTCAAAACTTGTACATTTTTAATTGTATTACTACAACATACATTTGAACAATAAGAAATCCCTCCTTTCTGCCTTGCATTCACACACATAATTGTTGTAACGTGTTTGATGTTGTTCAGCCATGATTTATCTTCATACTTTAGTCTTTGCTCCAATTCCTGCTGAGTTATTATGTTTTTATTTTGTTTATTATATTCAAAAAGGCCATGAGGTTTAAATTCAATACTTCCGGTCGCAACTATTATAACTCCAACTTCAATTTTACAAGTTTCGGCGGAATTTGCTATAGTTATATTATAATTACCAATGGAACCATTTACATTTTCTATTTTTGAATTTAAAATAGTTTTAATGTTTTTATTATCTTCCACTTGCTTTTCAATTTCTTCTAAATAATTAGATGCAGGTTGATTAGTTGGATATAAAACATTAATATGATTTAAATTACCTCCTAGTTTATTTTCTTTTTCTACTATTATTGTTTCAAATCCTTGGTTGCTAATATTTAGGGCTGCTGTCATTCCAGATATGCCTCCACCGATAATAAGAGCTCGTGGTGTAATTTTAATAGTTTCTTCTTCAGGTTTAATGTCTATTCCTCTTTCTCTCGTTTGAGTATATCTAACAGGATTCAAAAATGTGGCTACCTGGGAAGCTACACCACTCGCATTAACTACTGTTTCAGAGATATTCATTGGTCCCTGACAAAATCCGCATAAATAAACACCATTTCTCGAAGAGAGAGACTTTTCGAAGTAAGATTTTTCTTGAAAGAATCCAAAATCATCTAATTTAATTTTGAGCAGTTTGGCTAAATCTTTTGTTCCACTAGAAGGAACTAAAGGTGCTGCTAACACAACTAAATTTGCTCTATAACTCTTATCTATATCCCCTGTTTTTAAATCATCATAATGAATAATTAAGTCAGTAGTTTCTGGATCTTCTTCGATAGATTTAATATTTGAATTTATATAGCTTATATTAAAATCAGATTGAGCTTTTTTAGTATATTCATAGAAATTTTTCCCGAATACCCTTATATTATGTCTAAATATATAAATCTGAGAATCTTCAATATAATTCTTGGTGAGGATTGCATCTTTAGTTGTATACATACAACAAACACGTGAACAATAAGGTATGTTTTCTACCAAATAACTTGAACCTGGACAGTGAATGAAAGCAATGCTTTGAGGCTCACTATCATCACTTGGTCGAAGAATTTGATTTCCAAATGGTCCTGTAGGACATAGAATTCTTTCATATTCTAAAGCATTAACAACATTTTTAAAATGATATCCCCATTTTGGTGATAATTTGTTACCAAGCATATCGAATCCAGTAGCTACAACAATAGCACCAACTTTTAAATTAATCTCCTGAGGCTTCTGATCAAAATCTATAGCTTCACCCTTGCATACTTTTTTACATACTCCACATACGTTTCTGTTTAAATATAGACATAACTCAGGATCTATTATATAAACCGGAGGCGTAGCTTGTGGAAATGGCATATAAATTGACTTTCTTTTGCCTAAATTCATATCGAATATATTTGGAGTTTCAACTTTTGGACATTTGGCAGCACAATCCCCGCAACCTTTACATTTGGATTCGTCAACATATCTTGGTTTTTTAAGAATAGTAATTTCAAAATTTCCTGCATTTCCCGATAACTTCTGTACCTCAGATAATGTATACAATTGAATATTTGGATTTCTATAGACTGCAACCATTTTAGGGGCAAGGATACAAAGACTACAATCATTTGCAGGGAATAGTTTATCAAATTGAGCCATGTGCCCTCCAATTGACGGCTCTCTCTCTACTAAATAAACCTTAAACCCAAGTTCAGTTAGATCTAAAGAACATTGAATTCCTGCGATACCACCACCAATAACTAACACTGATCCTTCCATATAGATAACACCCTAATCGAAATTTTAACTACTTTCCCCTCTCGAAAAAGTCGTTAAAAGTTCGATAGTCATAAAATAAGTAAAATCTCTTATATAAATATTATGCACTAGTTTTGATAAATCTCGATCATTTTTTCTGTTCAAAATTATGATTTCTGATCATTTATTCATTTTTTATTTTGGGATCCATCAATTTTTTTATTTTAAATGATCAATTTAGATCATTCATTAATCTTTAAATCCGTAAAAATTTTCTTTATGAATTGAAAAATCTGGAATTGAATTTTGAACAATTCATACTGAATATCTGTAGCTTTTTGATCATTTTTCCCTTTTTTTCTACAAATTTAAAAATTTAAAATTAGATTTTGATCTAAATTGATAAATTGATAAAAAGAAGTGTCTTTATAATTTTTTCATTTTCTATATTTTAATTCTAATTAAGTAATCATATAATACTTTTAAAGGACATAACTCTTTAATTTGATAATATTACAGAGTCTAACAGTTCAATAAGAGCTGACAAATCAAAAGGTTTTATGAAGTATCCATCTACACCCGTTTCCTCTTTTTTACTCTTTACTATCTCTTCAGGATAAGCAGTCTCATAGAAAATAGGTATATGCTTTAAATTATTATTTCCTTTAATCTGCTTGCATACTTCATAACCCTTCAGGTACCCATCAGGTAACCTTATGTCTAACAATATTATTTTTGGTATTGATGCTTTCAATTGATTTAATCCTCCTTGACCTGTTGTAGCTATTTTATAAGAATAACCTTTCTTTTTAAAAATTTCTTCGAAAAAGTGAATAGTTGGTGGATTATCTTCAATCAATAAAACATCAATATATTTTCCTCCTTTATTATTCGAAATTTTCGATTCAAGTAACTGACATTGTTCATATATATTTTCAATAGCATTTGCTACTTTATTGCTTAGCTCTTCTTTATATTCATTTAATAGTAATTCTGAAAATCCTTTTATTGCTGTAAGAGATTCTTTCACCTCAAATAGAATTTTGGATATATCTTTATCATCCATATTAGATTCAAATATTGATGAATCTAAATGGTGCTTTATGTAATAATCAACACCAACTCTGATTAATTTTGAAAAGGATGCAAAACTTTCATTACCTTCTATAAATTCATACCATTGTTTCTTTTTTTTTTCAGAAATATAAAAGGAAATCCTCTCTTTAGAGCGTTCATATACTTTTTGACCTGTTAAATATCGCCGAAAGGGATTTGTGACCCTTCCTTCCCATACAGCAGATTTACCAGTTTCTTTTTTATATTCTATTTGTTTTTCTCTAAGCACATCTTTACTTAATCCAAGTTGTTGGATTTCCTTATCATTATAAATTGTTTCTAGATTCTCTTCCATAATTCTATATTCTTTCTTATCATCGTTTTCTTTCTCATCATCATCATTTTTTTCATTGGTTGAAATTAATCTCACCCTTGTATAAAATTTTTATAACTAAGATTTCTTTGTTATCAAAAGAATCTTATCTGTGTACAAAATAGATGGTTTACTATTTAAATTTTATGCTCACAAAAATCTTTTTTATCTCAAGGTATCTTATTATGATAATAATATATTAGCCCTAAAAGGGAGGTAAAATTTGTTAAGATCAACTGATTATAAGACTTTTAGTGGGCCTAACTCTTTAATCTCATTTGTAAATTCTGTTATTAAGTCTGCAAAACGTTTACCTTCTGAAGCACTTACCCATTCCAGACGCACTCGCTTTTCATTTATACCTAATTGTTTAATAATAATATTATGCAATCTTTCAAATCTTTCCCTGGCATATTCATTACCAGAGATATAATGACAGTCACCAATATGACACCCCGTTATTAAAACACCATCAGCACCATCCTTCAAGGCCCTGATTATAAAAGAAGGATCAACCCTTCCTGAACACATTACACGTACAATTCTCATATTTGGAGGGTATTGAAACCTTGAAACTCCAGCTAAATCAGCTCCAGCATAAGAACACCAATTACAACAAAAAACCAAAATTTCTGGATTAAAATCTGGATACTTTACTTTAGATTTTGCTTTTGGCATAATACATTACCTTTCCATTGTTATGTTTCTAATAAAAATGATTCAATCATAGCAGTTATTTGATCAAAATCATACTGCTTTATAGATATCGCCCCATTCGGGCAAGTTGCAGCACATGTGCCACAACCTTTACATAAGGCAGAATTTATGAAAGATTTTTTAACTATGAGACTTACATCTTCAAATTCTTTTGTTGATTCCAAAATATCTATAGCATTGTAAGGGCACACAGATTCGCATTTTCCACATCCGATACAATTTTCTGGATCTGTTTCAGCAACGATGCCTGATGTCGTTATTTCCTTGGCGTTTAAAAATCTACTAGCTCTACCTGCTGCCCCATTTGCTTGAGAGATAGTATCTTGAATATTTTTTGGCCATTGAGCACAACCACAAAGAAATATACCATCTGTAGCAAAATCTAAGGGCCTTAATTTCACATGAGCTTCAAGAAAAAAGCCGTTTTTATCTAATGGAACTTTTAACATCTTAGCCAATTCCTCTAAATTATCAGCAGGAATTATGGGAGTTGATAATATAATCATATCAGTTTCAAATTCAAGAAAATCGTGCAAATTAGTATCATATAATTTAATTTCGTACTTTTCAGGACTTTTACTCTTTTTATTAATTATGGGAAGATTATCCAAATCATATCTTAGGAAAATTGCATCTTTTCTTCTTTCTCGATAATATTCTTCATATTTCTTCTTTGCCATTTGAAGATCTCTATAAAGCACAATTATCTCAAGGTTAGGTTTTAGTTTTTTTAAAAGACTAACATTTTTAATTGAATTCCCGCAACATATATTGGAACAGTAAGTAATTCCCTCTGATTGTCTTGCATTTACACATAAAATTGTAGTTATTCGATTTATATTTCTAAGCCAATCTCCTCCTTCTTCTTTCAGCTTTTGTTCTAATTCTAATTGGGTTAAAACATTTCTATTGTCTTTCTTATATTGAAATAAATCTTTAGGTTTTAACTCTTGTCCTCCAGTGGCAACAATGATCGTTCCAATACTTAATTCTTGCACTTTATTTTTTGAATCAGCGACAGAAACAATATAATTACCAACATATCCTTTAACGTCTTTGACTTTCGCATTTAAGAAAACTTGAATAATATCATTTTTATTAACTTTTTCTATCGTTTGATTTAAAAATTCTGAGGCGTTTTCTTCAATCGGATATAATACATTAAGGTGATTTAAATTCCCACCTAATATTTTTTCCTTTTCGACTATAAATGTTTTGAATCCTTGGCTTGCGATATTTAATGCGGCAGTCATTCCAGCAATTCCACCACCAATGACTAAAGCTGTAGGAGTGATCTTTAATAGTTCTTCTTTTAAGGGTTTCAATAATCTTGATTTCGCAACAGCCATTCGGATTAAATCTTTAGCTTTTTGAGTTGCAGCTTCTGCATCATCCATGTGAACCCAAGAACATTGATCTCTTATATTTACCATTTCAAATAAATATTTATTCAAACCCGCTTCTTGACAGGTTTCTTGAAATAAAGATTCATGAGTCCTTGGCGTACAAGATGCAACTATAAATCGATTTAAATTATAATTCTTTATTAATTCCTTAATTCGAGCTTGGGAATCAGAACTACAGGAATACAAATTATCTTCACAATGAACAACATTCGGTAAAGTTCTTACATATTCTGCCAGTAGAGGTACATGAACATACTTACCTATATTTATTCCACAATGACAGATGAGAACACCAATTCTAGGTTCATCTGTAACTTTAACTTCTAACTCTAGTACTTCGATTACTTTTTCTTTAATTTCGTTAAACTTTACAGAATTTAAGAATGAAGTGACCTGTCCTGCTACACCACTTGCATCAGCAACAGTTTCTGGGATGTCCATTGGTCCCTGACAAAATCCACATAAATAGATACCCTCTCTTGTTGATTGGGATTTATGATAATAATCTTTTTCTTTAAAAAAGTTATAATTATCAAGTTCAACTTTCAAAATATCTGACAACCCTTTGGTTCCTTCAGACGGGACTAATGGGGTTGCTAGTACTACTAGATTAGCTTTAAAATCATGAAATTCGCCTGTTTTTAAATCTTCATAATGAATTATTAGATCTTTACTTTCTGGATCTTCTTCAATTTTACTTATTTTTGTTTGAAAATATTTTACGCCATACTCTTTTTGAGCCCTTTGTGTAAATTCATAGAAATTTTTACCGTAAGCTCTTATATCGTGCCGAAATACAAAACATTTCGATTTTTCTGAATGCTCTTTTGTTATAATAGCTTCTTTGGCAGTATACATACAACATACACTAGAACAATATGGTACATTCTCATGCAAATCTCTTGAGCCAGCACATTGTATAAAAGCAATTTTTTCAGGTTCATTCTGATCACTCGGTCTTAGGACATGGCCACCAAAAGGTCCTGAAGCACATAAGATTCTTTCATATTCAAGTGCACTTACCACATTATCAAATCGGTATCCCCATCTTGAAGTTAAATTTTCCGCAGGCATATCAAATCCAGTGGCAACAACTATACAACCAACATTTAATTCAATTTCCTTCGGTTTTTGCTCAAAATCGATTGCTTCAGCTTGACAAACTTTTGCACAAACTCCACATACATCTTTGTTTATTTTCAAGCATAATTCTGGATCTATTAAATAAACGGGAGGAACAGCTTGAGGAAATGGAATATATGCTGACTTTCTTTTACCTAAATTCATATCAAAGAGGTTGGGAACTTCTATTTTAGGACACTTAGAAGCACAGTCACCACATCCTTTACATTTTGTCTCATCTATATATCGGGGTTTCTTAAGAACTTTTACTTGAAAATCTCCAGCTTTACCAGAGACTTCTTGTACTTCATGGAATGTCATGAGTTCGATATTTGGGTTTCTGAAAACTTCGACCATTTTAGGTGCAAGTATACATAAACTACAATCATTTGTTGGAAATGTCTTATCAAGTTGAGCCATCCTTCCTCCTATTGAGGGCGATTTTTCAACCAAATATACTTTATAACCTAATTCTGTTAAATCTAACGAAGTTTGAATTCCAGCGATTCCACCACCAATAACTAAAACTGAACCCTCCATTATTTCTTTTTATCACCACTATTTTTAGATTCAATAACTTCTATATGATCGACAAGGAATTCAGAAAAATCTAAAATTTGGATTGATGCGATATCTTCAAAATCATTTTGAAGACAAGAAAAATGAATATTACATTTTGGGCAGCTAGTGACTAATTTTAAAGCAGTTGATTTAACTTCCTGCATACGTTTATATCTTAAAGCTTTTGATTTTTCATTACAATTCATCCATGAATTTACTCCACAACATAAGGTATTTACTTTATTATGAGGCATTTCGTTGAATTTATAGCCTAATTTATTAAATTCTTTAAAAATTTCTCTTGTTTCTTCAATAATTTTACTATCTTCGGGTAAAAATCGACTTAAACGACATGGATCATGATAAGTGAAGGTAATATCTTCATGATTTTTATTTGGGTTTGTAAATTTTATTTTCTTTTCTTTCCAATTTTCATAAACATATTCAATTATGTGTTTAACATCTACTTTTTCGCCATATTCTTCAAAAATTTTTGCATAATCAACCTTAAGAGTTCGATAACATTCTGCACAAGCCGTAACAATTGAAGTGATTCCCGCTTTTTGAAACATTTCTAAATTTTTCTTAGCTAACTTAATAAAGGTCTTTAATTTCCCTTGACCCCAATAAATATCATGTCCACAACAAACCTCTTCCTTAAAAACAACAATAGGTTGTTCTTCAATTTGACAGAGAATTTTTAATGTGCTTGTGGCAATAGAAGTAGGATTTTCAAATTCATAATTGAAGAAGGGTAAACATCCTACATAATATAATAAATTTCCTTTATTTGATACTTTACATCCTTTTGGAACCCAGTCCATATTCCTGCTTGTGTTAATATAGGGACGGCTCATTATTTCAGAAATAGTAGTATACATTCCTTTATGGGCAACTAATTCATCAGAATTCTGATTTTTTTCATGTCTCATTTTATAACGAGCCATTCTTACAATATCAGCAAAATTAATTTTTTCTGGACAATCTTTAAGGCATTGATTACAGGTTAAACAATCCCATAAAACCCCACTTTCTAAAACTTTATCTTCAAAACCTTCTAAAATTAGCTGAATTATTTTACTTGGAGTATATTTCTCAACTTTACTTAATTGACATACTCCACTGCATCTTCCACACTGATAACATTTCTTTAATAAATTTCTTAATTGAGGTTCATAGACTTTTTCTAAATATTCATATGTATCTGCAAAAAGCTTTTTCCTCTCTATATCACGTTTTGATTCGGTTATGATTTTTACCTCTTTAACTTAAATTTTTCATAAATTCTTCTCTACGTTTAATTTTAGCTTTTGAAAATTGAGTTATCAAATTTATCGTTTTATTCTTTTTTGTTTCGTCAAGATCTAATGCTCTTATTACTCCTGCATCTAAAGCTTTCTTTAACACATCCTTTCCTTTTTTAGTTCTTGGAATTACAGTAGTGTATTTATCTTGTGAACCCAAACCTCCAAAAGAAATATCTGCATAAATATTTGTAAAATCATTGCATGCATTGCAAGCAGGACGCATGTAATCCTTTAAATGGTTAAATGGAACATGAATGACTCTTTCTCCACTTCCGATATCTTTTAACTTGAAGATAACATCTTCTTTAATGTTTATTTTCTGGATGTCAGTAAATTTTATGTTAAAATCTTTCTCAAATTTTACTATTTGCATTTTTTCAAAGAAAAAGTTTTCATAACAAAATAAACCAAGACAAATCTCAATATTTTCAGAAGGAGTTACTCCTAAATCTTGCATACACCTTATTGTATAAAGTTGGCATGGAGTCCCCACTACCGCTAATTTCTTAAATTTATAGTGATTCAATTTTGGAATAGAATGTGTGTATGTACAGAATTTCTGAATTTCATCAAGATGTGGAGAGATATCCAATTTAGCTCCCGATGCTTTAATAAGATCATATTTACTATCAGCAAAAGTAGCTTCTCTCGAGAAAGGAGCATCAGTTTTCGAAACAATAGATCCATCAATCAAATTCTTTTCAATTAAGAAGTTAATAATTGAGTTTACTACTCCACCGTCAGTTCCATAATTCAAAAACTCCTTATCTGTTGCTTGACAGGAATAAACATCTTCAAAATGCCCAATTGGCAGTAAATTATAATCTGAAAATTGATACGTTTTATTTAACTCATCATCTAATACATGAGTTTGGGGGCAGATACAATAACAAATTCCACATTCAAGGCACTTATCTTTATTTAAATATTCAGGAGGTTTGTATGGATCTTTTAATCCAATAACATCATATTCTGCTGAGCTACAAAAACTAACACAGCCCCCACATTCTTGACATATACCTCTCTTATGAACCTCCTCAATAAGATCTTGAAATGTTTTTGTATTCATATTTGTTTTATCAACTATTCTTGTGGTTTTCTAATACAATTGGTTTACAATTTTTTCTTTTTGATGCTGCTATTCTTTCTAGAAGCCCTTGCCCTGGTTTGACATCTTTTAAACTCTGATATTCAATCAGGCCAGCATCAGCAGCTCCTTTAAAAACTTCATCTCCTTCTTTAGATCTTGTAATTACTGATGAATATCCTCCTTGCGAGCCAATAGATCCCACTGAGATATCTGCATAATCTGAAGTTAAGTCTCCACAGTAATGACAATTATTTCTTGCATATGATTTAACTTCTTTTAGATCAACTGACATCTCTTCTCCAGATTTTAAATTTATAATAAATTTTCCCTTATCTATATTCATTTTGGTCAATTCATTTATATCCTGATCAAATTTATCCTTTGTTAATTTGATGATATCCGCATAAGAAAAGGATTCCATACAAAATAATCCTATTTTGTACTTTATATTTTTAAAAAAAGGAAATCCACTAGGAAATAAAGATCCTTTTTCTAACGCTCTCATCATACATGGAACACCTACAACAGCAAGTTTATCATACTTTTTCGCTTGATCTATAATTGTTAATGAAGAAGCATTAGCATATTTTGTACCACCAGTTTTATATAAATCTTTTACACTTTCTATTATTACTGGTTCAGGTCTCCATAAATCTTTTGAATGTTGAACAGCAATAACAGCATCTACTAATTTATTTTCTAATAAATATTCTAAAATAGATGTTACAATTCCACCATCTTGACGTACCTTCTTAATTTCATCCTTAGTAGTACTTGCGGTATAAGCATTAACATATCCTCCAATCTTTTCAGAATAGGTCAATGATTTATCTATTTTCTTAATACTTTTATAAGCTTGATTTATTGAAAAGGAGCTAGGGCATACGGTAAAGCATAAACCGCATTTCATACAAATTTCTTCATCTATTTTAAGAGTATCTGCGGTAACCTTGATGGCATTTACAGGGCAAACTGAAGAACACCATCCACAATGGCAACATACTCCCGAATCAAATACGATTGAAACAGGTTCAAAATAATGCTCAATAAAAGTATTTGGTAATTCTTTAGCTTGATATCTGTAAAAATATTCTTCCTCTTCAACCTCTTTTTCTTCTCCCTTTATCTTCTTTATTACTTTTTTTTTTATAACTTCAATATGTTCTTCTACGTATCCTTGTTCTTTTAAGTATATAACATCTCGTATTACGTTTTCAGAAGGGAAATCTTTAATCTTTTTAGCGATTTCCTCCAAAAATAAAGGTTTATCTCCTATTATCTTTTCTAAGACTATTTTACGTTCGGTTTCAGCATCGATCATAGCATCTAAAATTTCATAGAACTCTTGCTCAGAGTATTTTCCAGATTTTAAAATTTCTTCTTTTGCTTCGAAAAAAGCTCTCACTTGAAAATTTTCTGAAGCTTTATAAGTGGCATCCAATAAATCTTTAGGAGAAATCCTACTAAATAGTTTATTATTTACTATTTGAACCATATTCCAGTCATTTTATTTCCTATACTAAAAAAATTCATTTTATTATTAACAATTAAAAACCCCTCCCTTTGCGAGGTAAGTCGTCTTATAACTAATATTTGATTATAAGATTCATTCTATGGGGTAGTTACTACTTTTTTTTTTGAAGATTTTATATTCATGACATTTATCGGATTTGGTCCAGCTCGCTTGACTTTTTCAAAGGCATCCTCAACACTTTTAACTAACTTTTCTGATTCTGCTGAGCTTAACCAATACATATTAACTCTTTGGCTTCCAAAACCTCTTGATTCTAATATTCTATTCGCTAAATCAACATGTTTTTGAGCTGTATAATTCCCTTTCTTAAATTGGCACTCATCTGGCCTTCATCCGACAACCATAACGCCGTCAGCTCCTGATTTAATAGTATATAAGATATGCTTAACATCGACTCTTCCCGTACACTTAACTTTAATGATTTTTACCGAAGGAGTATACTTTAAACGAGCAACTCCAGCCAAATCCGCAGCACCATATCCTCACTTTAAACAAGCAAACATAATTATATTAAATTTATAATCTTCCATCTTTTGTCTAACCTCCTTCTAATAATCCATCGATTTCAGCAAATAGTTGGTGATCCCGGTAATACCTAATGTCTATAGCTTGTGTGGGGCAACAAGTAGCGCATATTCCGCATCCATCACAATTAGTTTCATCAACAACCGCTCCCTTTTCAAAAATAATTTTGATTGCCTTTTTAGGACATTCTTTTTCGCATCTTCGACAAGAAATACAGAAATCATTATTTACATCAGCAGTAATAAGTTCAATTTGTATTTTTCCTGGTGCTGTTAGTTCTGCAACTTTACTGGCTGCTGCTCTAGCTTGTGACACAGAGTAAGCAATATCCTTTGGACCCTGAGCGAAACCAGCGATAAATATACCCTTTGATTTAGTTTCTTGTGGCATTAAACCAAAGTGAGATTCAGTTAAAAATCCATACTTATCGGCATCTAAATTTAATGCTTTAATAATTTGATGGGTTCCTTCAGATGGTAATGCAGCAGTAGATAATACAACTAAATCAGCGTCTATTTTAATAATTTCATCTGTTAGTGATGAGTATACTCTAACTTTAACATTTTTAGTTGCCGGATCTTCTGATATTTCGCCTACTTTACCTCGAATCATTCTAATATCTGAATCCTTAGCTCTTTGGTAATATTCTTCGAACCCTTTTTCATTAGTTCTAATATCGATATAACAAATAGTAATATTCGCATCTGGAAACTCCTCTTTGAGTAGCTTTCCATTCTTTAAAGCAAGCATACAACAAACTCCACTACAGTAGGTTCTTT
Source organism: Promethearchaeota archaeon (assembly GCA_048941015.1). Classification (GTDB taxonomy): domain Archaea; phylum Asgardarchaeota; class Lokiarchaeia; order Sigyniarchaeales; family SOKP01; genus SOKP01. The sequence continues at coordinate 14,643 of JBHLNZ010000055.1, forward strand.
CTGCTTCTCTGCTACCAACACATTGGATGAAGAGTATTTCCTTTGGTTTTTTGTTATCCGAAACACGCCTGACATGACCTTCTAAGGGACCATTAGGCGCCAGCATCCTTTCTAATTGGGCTTGAGTTATTACATTTTCAAATTCTCCATAACCATACTCACCATATGGTTCATGAATATCCCAACCAGTTGCTATTATAATTGTTCCAACTTTGAACTTAACTTCCTCAGGCACTTGACTGAAATCAATAGCATCAAGTTCACAAGCTTCCACACAACTAAAACATTCAACACATGACTCGCGATGAACATCATATAAAAACGGTACCGCTTGACCAAAAGCGATATCAATTGCTTTTCGAGATCCGAGATTTTCATCGAAGTAATTAGATGTATATACAGGACAAACTTCAGTACACGCTCCACATCCATTACAAGTTTCATTGACATATCTCGGTTTCATTTCAACGGTTACATCATAATTTCCAACATAACCTGAAACTTCTTTTACCTCGCTAAAACTAAGAATTTCGATATTTTCATGGCGATTAACTTCGAGCATTTTTGGACCACAGATTCATATAGCGCAATCATCAGTGGGAAATGTTCTGTCTAATTGAGCCATCCTTCCACCAATAGTTGTTTTACTTTCTACTAAATAAACTTTAATGCCTTCATTAGCGAGATCTAAAGCAGCATTCATTCCTGCTATACCTCCACCCACGATTAAAGTTGCTTTTTCTACAGGGACTGTTTTAATTGGGACAACTTCTAACTCTTTTGCTCGTTCGATACCGCTTTTAACCAGAATCTTTGCTTTTTCTAATGCTTCATCACTATTTTCTGTGCACCATGAGCAATGTTCTCTTACATTTACCATCTGGAAATAGTAAGGATTTAAATCGGTTTTAGCTATCGATCCCCTATAAATTGGTTCATGAGTTCTTGGTGTTCAAGCAGATGCTACGATTCGAGTTAACCTTTTTTCTTTAATATCTTCTATTATTTGATTTTGTCCGCTTTCTGTGCATAAAAATGCATGTGTTTTTGCGACCACTACATCATCCATTTCTTTCGCAAATTCAGCTAATTTATCGCAATTTATTTTGCCTCGAATATTAATACCTCAATGACACGCGTAGAAACCAATCCGATGCTTTTCAGATTTTTCCATCTTCTCTTACACATCCACCTCTATTAATACAATTCTGTATAAAATTTAATCTATAAATTATTTTTTATATATTGATCGATTTCCTATATAATTTTTTAGATTAATTTCAATTTTTCTTAGTTTTTTGTATTTTAATATTGTTGATTAAAATTCATATAGTATATATATTTAAAATTGTTTTTATTTAATGATATAAGTTCATTTTAGTAATGTAATAGTTATTGTAAGTAATTTTATTAAATTTCAATAATTTTTATTCCAATAATGTAGAGAATTAATAATTCTTTACTTTTAGAAATTACTGGTTTTAAAATTAACTTAGTTGCTAATTGTTATTATATACTAAAAATTAAAAACAAAATTATCATAATTAATTCTTAATCACATATTTTTTTACAAATAAGTAAAAGAATAGATTTTTACAGCTATTTATTAAATAAAAAAATTATTATCTAATAAGATGAGTGAAGAAAAGCCTAGGGAATTAATCTATGTAGAGGAACTTATTAATGAGGGAAAGCATGATAAGGCACTCCAACTTATAGATGAATTTGAAAATAATAAAGATAACTCGGAATATGAGCTCTTATTATGTCTTCTACTTAAGAGTAAGCTTTTTCGCCAACATGGTCTAGATAAAAATGTAATCGAGTATACTAAACAAGTTTATAAAAAGAGTTTAGGAATAGGTAAATTTCTACTTGCAGTTGACGCCCTAAATTTGATGACCACATCATTAATAACTCTTAAACAATTAGATGAAGCTATTGTCATAATTGAACAGGCAGAAAACTTACTGAAAACTTTAACAAATGAGTTACCAAGAATATATAAACAACGAGAAGCGACAATTTTTTTTAATAGAGGGTTTCTAAATGATACTAAACATGATCTAGACTTAGCAATAGAATATTATGAGCGGAGTATAAAATTACGAGAAGAGATTGGTAAAAAAGATCAGCTTTCTTTATCACTCTCGCTACTTGCTTTTATCTTTGGTTTTTTTAAAAAGGAACCAAATCACGGTTTAAAATTAGCTAAGCGTGCTTTAGCTCTTGCTAAGCAGAGCAGAAGGAAATTTGCGATAGCATTTGCTTTAATGGTTATGGGCTCAATTTATGGTTATAAGGGTGAAATAGATATAGCTATTAAACTGTTTGAGCAAAGTATAGCTATTAGCAAGGAAATTAAGAGTAAAAGACTTTTATCTGTGAGTTATAACAATTTTTCATACCTCCTAAGAATGAAAGGTGATCTAAATAATGCTTTAGAATGTATAAAAAAAGCGTTAGCAATCAGTACCGAGATTGAATTTTTACCAGGTATTGTTAGTAATCATGACTTCTTAATTCAAATTTTAATTGAAATGGGGGATCTTGAAAAAGCACAACAATATCTTGTTCGGTGGAAAGAGTTAAATAAAATATTGAAAGATAAAAAAACTGAGTTAGTTATTAAATATGATAAAGCTTTAATTTTAAAAAATACACCAGGAATTCAGAATAGGGCTAAGGCTGAAGATATCTTAAAGAAAATCCTCGATGATAAAGACTCTGATGTTGAAATTCTATTAGGGGTTTTGATAAACCTATGTGATTTGCTCTTAATTGAATTACGTGTTACGAATGATTCGAGTGTATTAAGAGAAATAGAGGATATCATTGCTAAATTATTGAATTTTGCTGAAAAGACACATTCATATTGGATTCTAGGGGAGACATATCTTTTTCAAGCAAAATTAGCTTTAATATCACTAGATTTTTATAAAGCTCGAATGTTATTAACTAATGGCCAAAAGATTGCTGAGAAACATGGATTAACGCTATTAGCAAGAAAAATTTCGATTGAACATGATTTATTAATAAAAAATTTAATGATATGGGAGAATTTAAAAGACTCTAAGACATCCATATCTGAACGTATGGAATTGGCTCGGTTAAACGAACAAATTAGATCAATGATAAATAAAAAAAAGGTCGTTGAGCTTCCAGAGATTTCTAATGAAGAATCGGTTGTACTTTTAATCATATCAGAAGGAGGTAAACCAGTTTTCTCGCATTCATTTCAGGATGAGTGGTCATTTCAAGATCATCTTTTTGGGAGCTTTTTAACAGCTATTAATTCTTTTTGTGATGAGTTATTTTCTAAAGGGCTTGAACGTGCTATTTTTGGTGAATATACTCTGCTAATGAAATCTGTTTCACCTTTCTTGGTATGCTATTTGTTTGTGGGTCAATCATATTATGCTGAACAAAGAATAACATACTTTATTGAAAATATTCAAAGAAATAAGGAATTATGGGAAAAGATTGCAAAGTATTATAAATCGAGTCAAACTGCTCAACTAAAAGACTTACCCTCTCTGGAACCGCTTATTACAAACCTTTTCATTAATAAAAATATTCAATTTGAAGAAAAAGAATTATTGATTCAATGATTAAGAGATTACGGTAGTACTCTTTCTTTTTCGTGAAATTCATTGATAATTATTTCTAAAGTTTTAATTCTGTTTTCGAGCATATCAATTTTCTTGTAATTATTTGATATAATTTTTCTTATAAATTTATTTTCTGAAATGGTAAATGCTCCTGCTTTTCTTTTAAAGAATTTAAACCTTCGATATGGATCTGAATGTTTTAAAAGATTTTGACGAATTGCCCACCTGCCTATTGAGATAAAGTATCTTTTTGATCCAATTTTGTGTCTCACTTCATTATAATAATCCTCAAGAGTATGTCTCTGGTACTTTAAAAGACTTTGAGATCTTGAAGTGTCCATAAAACCGCAATGGAAATTTTTTCGCTCAAATGCTTGTTTGGGTAAAAAATCTCTACCTAAACCAAATATTTCCATCATATTGTTAAGATATACATCATATGTGGTTCTGCATCGTTTTCCTCCTGCAATATGAAAGATTTCTCCCCAAATTTCATTACATTCAATTGCATTTACCAGCGCATATCCAACATCTTTTGTATCACAAATTTCAATGCATGTATCCAATGGCATGTGGAACATTAATGGATCCATATTTAATTTATCAGTAGATGTTATGTAAGTCAGACGGAAAGTAGCAAAATCTAAGCCTGAAGATTTGATCATTTCTTCCGCTTTAATTTTTGTAATCGCATAGAAATCCCCCTTACTTGGATTAAGAGGATCAGTAATCTTGATCATAGGATTTGATCTTCTATCACCATATACCGCAATAGATGATGTGAATATTAATTTAGGTTTATGCTTCTGCTTTTTCATAACATTCAATAGATTCAATGTCCCCCCAATATTTACAGCTTCAGCTAATTCGGGATGCATATCAGCTAAAGGAGGAATGATAGCTGCTAAATGAATAATTATATCCTGATTGTTAACTGCGGTTTCTACCTGCTCCTTGTTTCTTATATCTCCCCAAATAATTTCTATCTTTTCTTTAAATTGCTTCGCAATTTTTTTATTTTTCCGATTTTTTATTTCAAAAACCGTGATTTCATGTTTTCTATTTAATAACTCTCTTAATGTACTTATACCAACATTCCCAAAAGCTCCAGTAAGTAGAATCTTCATTCCTTAATCTCCTTTTTTATTTATTATAAAATTTTTGACTTTAAAATCAATATATTCCCTATAAAAATAAAATGAATATATACTAAATAGTGAAATGGTAGTGATCACGCAAAATATATATTAGAAATAAGATTACATTAATAACTTAAAAATTCTATTTAAGGTAATTTAAAATGAAAGTAGTCCGATTACAGATATCCGGTAATTTCTTGAATTATGTAGGATTTTCTCAATTATTTGAAGAGTTAGAATTTGTAGAAATTTTAAATGCTTTTCAATATGACCAAACCCATTTT
>JBHLNZ010000056.1:0-19380 GCA_048941015.1 Promethearchaeota archaeon
TATCAAGAATTCATTGATTTTTTGAACATTAAAACTAAAGGCAATTTATTTATTGTAAGGGGTAATATGGATTATTACTATGGTAATAGAGATGCTCCAATGTATCAAAAAATGCAATTAAGTTTTTCAGATAATAATATAATGACGATTGGTTTAACTCATGGACATCAAATTGCGTTAAGAGGAAATCATGCTCAACTTGAATCTCTGGCAATGGATAATAATTATAATATTCTAATCTCTGGTCACACTCATAAAGAGGAAGTATTTCTCACTTCAAAAGGAATTTTATTATTAAATCCTGGGAGTGTAACGGGTGCCTGGTCTTTTTTAGCTAGCGGAAATCCTTCGTTTATCGTTTTAATGATAAATGAGAAAACTGGAGAGATATATGCAATTTTATATCAAATGGACAAATTCTCTTCAAAAATTAATGAATTAAAAATATTATTTCTCTTCAAAAACAGTAGAATTCTTTATAAGTAAAATTTTTTTTGCTCTAATTATACCGAATTTTTTAATTTAAGTGCATTAAATAAAATATTTATTGTTAGAACTCTTTAGCAATCTATCTGGAATTTAGCTTAAATCAAATAATCAAAAATAGTGATTGTTAGTTGGATTCTGAAGAATTATATGAAAAATTAAAAACATTTTTTCCAAATGAATTAGATTTAATGAGACATCTGAATGTAAATGCCTGTTGGGAGTATATAATTACTGAAAATACTACTTACGATACCAATATTAAATTATACTACTTTTTAATCAAAAGGAATAAAAATACTTTAGAAATGACAAAAGAAAAGCCTGATATTAAACCAGATTTAATTTTATATTTCACAGAAAAAGCTATTTTAAATATGATTGAAGGAAATCCAAGCGCAGAAGAATATTATATACGTTATCATAAAGCTATGAATAATCCTAAGCCTGGTATTGAAGTGGACAATAAAATTAATAAAGCTAGACTTAAACTTTGGCAGATTGGGTATAAAAAATGGCAAAAAGACTTTAAATTTTGATTTGGTCCTACTGATTCTTATAAAAGCATATAAGTAGTTGATCTAAAAAACCTATTTTTAATCTCCATTGTGCCATTTTCCTTAGGTTTAGAATACATATCTATCATCAAGGTATTTTTTATTATTTTATAAATTTATCAATTTTAATTAAACGTAAGTTTTAACTAATATGCTTATAAAATTTTTAGGTTTCTCTATTTTTTAATAAACTAATGTTAATTATTTAAAGCAATTTACTTAAAATATTAAGACTTTGACACTTTTGAATAAACTTTTATATATAATTAAATCATAATTATCTTTACTAGCTGAGGTGAAAAATCTAATGGTAGAAATAGAACAAATTGTTGGCGAAAAGGGTAAAGAACTAATTTATCACAAGAGAAGAACAAATCATAATACTATTTTAAAAGATTTAATCGATATAGTCGGTGAGGAATTTGTAATGGATGATTCCGCAAGTCTATTCGTTTATTCGGGGGATATGACTGAAAATGTCCCTCATATGCCTGAGTTTGTAGTGGCACCTTTAACTACTGAGGAAGTTCAAAAAATCGTTCTCTTGGCTAACAGAGAAAAAATACCTGTAGTTCCTTTCGTATCAGGAAGCAACTTAGGAGGATTAACAATTCCACTAGAGGGAGGTATTATTGTTGATCTAAAAAGAATGAACAAGGTCTTAGAAGTAAATGAACGGGATCAATATGCCATTATAGAGGCGGGTGTTACATTCTCAAATATTAAAAACTTTCTTGACAAGAATCATCCAGATTATGTATATACTTATACATATGCTACACCAGCAGCTGGTGTTGTTCCTAATGCGCTTTTGGAAGGGCTTGCCACGCTCTCTAGTAAATATGGAACCACAGCTGCATTTATTAATGGTCTTGAGGCAGTGCTTCCAACAGGGGAGATAGTAAAGGTAGGATCTTGTGCTGCTAGCAATTATTGGTTTAGTCGTAATCCATTACCCGATCTAGTTGGGCTTTTTACTTCTTGGCAAGGTATGACTGGTATTGTAACTAAACTTGCGGTTCAACTTGAACCTAGGCCAGCTTACACAGGAATTAAAATAATTATGCTAGACGATGTCCATAAAGGCTTTCGATTAATGGAAGAATTAGGTAGAACACAAATTCTCGATAATTTAATTATGTTTAATTGGGGATTGATGTATTCTGTAATTAAAATGCCTAGAGAGACTGCAGGGAGCAAACCAATGGAAGGCACACCCGATTTATACTTAGAAATGGATATCTCAGCTATGAATACTGCAAAAGAATTTGAAGCAAAAGTTGAAATTATTGAGGAATTTGGCAAGAAATACGAATCTGCCGTCTGGGATTATAAGACTGTAGGAGATGGCATAACATTGGTTCTTGATGTCCCTATGACTTTTTCGGGGTTATTTACTCATGGACCTGGTGGTTTAACTTGGATTGGTGCTTATGGTCCATGTAGCCAATATGAAACGGCTTGGAACACCGCAACTGAAGTTTTTGCAAGACACCCAAGAATAACTCCTTGGCTTTATGCTAAAACGTTTAAAAACGGACATTTTGGAGCAGTAAGAACACTCATGGGTTTTGATAGATCAAATGCTGAAGAAGTGAGAGAAATTAGAGAACTTATGAAAGAAATGGGAGAAGCGTTAATGAACCTTGGTTTTATACCATATAAAACTCCAGTAGAGATTGCTGAAATGTTATTAGAAAGAAGCGACCCAAATTTCGCACTTTTTTTGAAAAAAATTAAGAATGCATTAGATCCAAATCGAATAATGAATCCAGGAAGGTGGAATTTATAACTGAAATAGAAAACTGGACATCATTATGCACCAGATGTGGCACCTGTCATACTATATACAAACTTAAATTGTGGGAAAGAAGCAACCCTGATTGGCTCCCAATTTGTCCTGCAGGGGAAAAATATGGTTTTGAACCATACTATTCTAGTGGCAAAATGTGGATTGCCAGAGGAGTCACAGAAGGTAAGTTGGATCTAGATGACCCGGGGCTTCTAAAGATAATCTATAGCTGCACTTTGTGTGGAAATTGTGAAAAGCAGTGCCAAACAGATATATTGAATGAACATATAACCGAAATAATTGAGGTTTTAAGAGAAAGAGCTGTAGAATCTGAAATAGGACCTATGCCGAAACAAAAAGAGTTTGGACAGTGGATTAAAAAAGAATATAACCCGTATATGGAACCTCATAAGGAAAGGCTAAACTGGTTTCCATTTGATATAGCAGAATTGCCTGATAAAGCCGATATAGTATATTTTGTAGGTTGTACTTCTTCTTACAGACAAAAAAACATAGCATCAGCCACTGCAAACATTCTAAAGAAGTTAGCTCTCAACTTCACTATTCTAGAGGATGAATGGTGTTGTGGTTCTCCACTCCAAAGAACTGGGCAATCAGAGACTGCAAGGGAGTGTGCAGTGCATAATATTGAAGAATTGAAAAAAGCTGGTGTAAAACAAGTTGTCACATCCTGCTCTGGATGTTATAGAATGCTAATCAAGGATTACAAAGAAAAATATGGATTAGATTATGATTTTGAGGTAATACATTTTCCAGTCTTCCTTTTGGACTTGATCAATAAAGGAGACTTAAAACTGGAGAAAGGATTTAACCAAATAATAACATATCATGACCCATGTCACATTGGTCGACATATGGGTATTTATGATTCTCCAAGAGAGCTATTAGAAAAAATTCCAGGTGTAAAACTTGTTGAAATGGATAGAATTAGGGATAATGCTTGGTGCTGCGGATCTGGAGGAGGCGTGAAATCAGCGTTTAATGACTTAGCGATGTTTGCTGCAAAAGAAAGATGTGATGAGGCTATGAGGACAGGTGCACAAGGTATAGTATCTTCATGTCCTTTTTGTTGGCGGAATTTAAATGATGCAATCGAAGAAAACAATCTAAACATAAAAATGTACGACCTTGTTGAACTTGTATGGGAATCAATTAAATAGAATCCCAGATAAAATAATTAAATAAAACAATTTAATAAAAAAAGAAAGTAATAAAATTTTATAAAAATAAAATAAATAAAAAGGGAAAATAAATGTGTAGACATTGTATAAAATTTGGAGATGGGAATAAATGGTATTTGAATCCAAAAAATTTCAGCGATGAAATGATTCACGGCGAATTAACTAAGGTAAAAATGGAAGACACTATGGTAGGGCCACTCCTTGGCGTAAAAGGTACAATTCAAGAAATAATGACCACTGCACAACGCTTTAATTATGATATCGGTTTTGGAGAACATATAGATGCGGTTTTTCCAGACTTAAACGATGATATGGCCAATACAATGCGATCAGGATTACCTGATCTCATGGATAAAGCTGTTGGTGGACAAGTAGTTCCACTTGAGGATGCTCAGAAGATTATTGATCTGAATGAAGGAGATATCTTTGTACTTCCATGCATATGCCGAAAATATTATGGTGGAGTAGAAAAAATGAGTTGTATGTTCCTTAGACCAGCAGCGAAACCGTTACAGGAAAATTTATCTTGGGATACTCCAAATAAAATGGTATCTAAGGAAGACGCAAAGGAAATGTTAAAGGAATTTGATAAAGAAGGCCTATTCCATGGTATTTTCTGGTGTCCAGCTCCAATTCCAACTATGCTCTGTAATTGCGAATATCCATACTGCATTGCACTTAGAGCGAGACTTCATTATGATATTATTGATACTTTTAGAAAGGGAGAATATGCCTCCCTTGTAGATCCCAATAAATGTGATGGGTGTGATGGTAACCCAAGTTGTCAAACTGCATGCTCATTTGGAGCCCTAAAATATTCACCAACTAATGGTAAAGTTAGTACGAATCAGATGCAGTGTTGGGGCTGTGGTTTATGTCGAACAGCATGCCCAAACAATGCAATAACACTTATACCTCGAGAAAACATTCCCCAAATCAAAGATATGTGGTGAGGTTAGAAAATGGTAACAATAAGGCCTGATATAATTTACAATAAAGAAAAATGCGGAGATCCAAGTGCTTGTTTAAAATGTATAAAAACCTGCCCTTATGTAGTGTTAGCGTATAGGCCCTCAGAGATTCCAGAACGACCCAATCCACCTGAAGATTGGGTTGTTGTCCCAACATGTCGCGTTATGTGTACTTATCCTTCTTGTAAAGCATGTGTTGAGATATGCCCTAATGATGCTCTTAATATCTCTATTCCTAGCGCGTAAACTATAAAAAATTTAATAAATTTTTTTTTTTAAATGAAAATTCTTGTATAATATGATACGCGAAAAAGTCCTATGTGCAGCCGCAGCAGCTTTTTTTTCTTCGCAAGGCTATTTTGTAAGGAGAAATTTCGAGATACCTGAAAAGAAAACCGTAGATATAATTTGTATTATGCCAAGGCTTTCTGATCTAAAGAATAGGATAAAGAGTAAATATTTTGTTCCATCGGGTATTCTCTATACCTTAATCGGTCAGGGGTGGAAAAATGCTGAGGAAATAGCGATCGAAACTAATTCAAATATTCTTTTTATTAACTCCGCTTTAGAGGAAATAAGTGAGGATGGATGGGTAGAAAAGAAAAAAGAAAGCAATAAAATCCTATGGAGGCTCAAAAATTACAGGATTCCCTCTAAGGATTGTGTGATTGCACATTGTAAATATAGAGAATGCATGGAGTTCTTAGAAAAACTCAGTGATTTTGATGGATACTACAATAAAGCTTATCTTATATTTCCTTACCCCATTGATGAGGAATTTATGGATTTATGCCATGAAAAAGGTGTTGGGATTATGATATTCTACGAAAATGTAGGTTTTTTTAAAGAATTAATACCACCAGAGTTTAAAGAAATTACTGGCTTAAAAACTTATGCAAACCTTTGTGAAGTTATTATCAAGGAGAATCTTTTATATAAATCAATAGATAGCATTTGAGAAGATGTAAGGAGGAATTAATAATGAATTTAAGAAAGGCATTAACATTTTCAATATCAGGTAAAGGTGGTGCGGGTAAGACAACATTGACAGCATTACTACTGAAAACATTATTGGAATCCAATAAACAGGACATTCTTGTGATAGATGCAGACCCTGCTATGAATCTACCAAGTGTTCTCGGGATTGAATTAAGGGATAAGACTACTCTAGGAATGATTTTGGATAAAAAGAAAGACGAGTTGGAGTCAGGATCTCATATCTACAGCAAACTTTTAGAGGGGGAAATATGGGAGAGTATTATTGATCAGAATGGTTTTGATATGTTAATAATGGGGTGGAAGAAAGGTGAGGGTTGTTATTGCGCTCTTGATAGTTTTACTGCCATAATAATCGAATCTCTAACGAAAATGTATGATATTATTCTTATTGATTTTTATGCTGGATTCGAACATCTTAGTCGAAGAACCGATAGATCTGCAGATATTCTTTTAATTGTCACAGACCCATCTAAAATGGGATTAGAAACCTCACGTCGAATTAAAGAACTTGTTGAAGATGTGAATATATCATTCAAGGATATTTTTTTAATAGGTAATAGGTTTAATGCAGAGTTAGAACGCCAACTTTCCGATTTTTCAAAAGAAATTGGAGTTAGATATGGGGGATTAATTCCATATGACAAGAACATCGCAGAATTTAATTTGAAGGGTATACCGCTAATTAATATGCCGAAGGATTCTCCAGCATTAATGGCAATAAAGAACATATTAAAAACAATATTCTAAATCTATAGGTAATGTTCTAGAGGCTCATAATTTTCTAATTAATATATATAATTTTTTTATTAGAATATAGCAGTCTTTTTAAAAAAATTAAATAGACATTTTTCTGATATATTAATGTGAACCAAAATTTAAACCCTGAAATAATTCGAGAATATTATGCCAATGGTAAATTGGATAAAAATTCCGCTTTTAAATTGTTAATTTCAATAATAGAAAAAAGTAATGATGATACTAACAGGATAAAAGCTATTGAATTAATGGGAGAAATTGAATTTTCCAATTCAAAAGAATACGAAATTTTAGAAGAATTAATGGTTTCGGATTCAAATAAGTATGTTAGAGGTACAGCAGGGAAAATTATTATCCATAATTTCATAGAAAAAGGAATAAAGCCAATAAAATGGGCAATAAGAAATGACCCTTCACTGGATTTTTTATTTATAATTATGGAAGATTTAAAAGTAATTGATGAAAATGTTCTCCATTTAATTTTAATCAATAAATTTAAGGAGATAATTAGTAATAAGATAAACAATGCAAATAATAGATTTATTAAATATTACATTGAAGAATTTAAACGATTATTTAAGAAAAAGTCAATTTCAAAGTTTACATGTCAAAAACTTTGTGATATGTTCCTTAATTTTAAAGTAATTTCGCAATTAATACAAAAATATGCTATTAGTGATACTCATTTCAAGTATTATTTAAAAGATGGGCTTGTTGTTAGGTTAATGATAAATGGACAAAACATCAGAAGAATAAAAGAGATCAATGGACTTGAAAAACTAATTAATTTGGAAATTTTGGATATTTCAATGAATCAAATTATCGAAATAAACGGCATTGAAAGTTTAATCAACCTAAAAACATTATTATTAGGAAATTTTACTCACAACGACGGGAATGAAATAACTGAGATTAAAGGACTTGAATCCCTCACACATTTAGAATATTTAGATCTATCTTTCAACCGTATTACCAAAATCAAAAACCTTGACAATCTTACTAGCTTAAAATTTCTAAGTTTAAGAAAAAATAATATTATTGAAATAACGGGACTCAAAAAGCTTAGAAATCTTGAACGACTGAATCTTGGAGGAAATCAAATAAAAGAAATAAAAGGGCTTGAAAGACTTACTAATTTAAAACAATTATACCTTGAAGGAAATCAAATTACCGAAATAAAAGGACTCGAAACTCTAACAAATCTAGAATGGTTAGATCTTAGTTTTAATAGGATAAAAGAAATAGAAGGACTTGAAAACCTCCTTAAATTATCTGTTTTGAATCTTAATCATAATCAAATTACAGAAGTAAACAAATTGGAAAATCTAATCAATTTACGTTTACTTCATCTTGATAAAAATCGAATAGTTAAAATATATAACCTTGAAAATCTCAAAAAACTTGATCATTTAAGTCTTGCATTTAATCCCATTACAGAAATTAAGGATTTAAATTAGTTTTTAACTTTAAGAGATTCAACATTCTAATTTTTTAGTAATTTTAAATTTAAACCATTAAATATAATCTTTTAAATTCATATCTGTCATACTTTTTTTTTAGATTTTTAAAATTTTACTTCTTGAAAAACTTTATATAAAATCTTGAGAAAATAAACAATGATATAAAAATTTATTCATAAATTTGTGAAAATTCAATTAAAATAATATTCAATTAAAAGAGTTATAAAAATGTATGGATATATGGGAAAAATTTTGCGAGTAGATCTTACAAATGGGAGAATAACTGAAGAATTTCCTGATGAAAATACTTTAAAGATGTTTCTAGGAGGAGCAGGATTAGCAACTAAATATCTTTTTGATGAAATTAAACCTGGAATAGATCCATTAGGTTCAGAAAACAAGTTAATATTCATGACAGGCCCCTTAACAGGAACCCCTTCTCCAAGTACCGGAAGATACAGCATAGTTGCCAAATCCCCTCTCACTGGTATTTGGGGTCAGGGGAATTCAGCGGGTTTTTGGGGAAGAGATTTTAAAAGATCAGGTTTTGATGGGGCTATTTTCGAAGGAATATCACCAAAACCAGTATATCTAGTTACAAACGATGGAAAAGCTGAGCTTAGGGATGCAACACATCTCTGGGGTAAAAATACTTCAGAAACTACACGATTAATAAAAGAGGAACTTGGAGAGAAGTTCAATGTTTCTTGTATAGGTCTTGGTGGAGAACTCCTAGTTAAATATGCAGCCGTTATGAATGATTGTGATAAACCAAATTACGGTCGAGCAGCTGGAAGAACAGGTATGGGCACTGTTATGGGTTCTAAAAAATTAAAAGCTATTGCCTCACATGGCACAAAGACGATCGAAGTTGGAGAACCAGAATCATATAAAGAAGAAGCTAAAAAGAGGTATGATTGGGTTAATGAAAGTTTATTAAAAATGACTATTGAAGAATATGGAACTGCAGCAATAGTTGATATAACAAATGTCAAGGGTGGATTCCCCACAAGAAATTGGCAAACTGGAGTTTGTAAGTTTATAGATAAAATTAATGGAAGTACTATCAATGAAACGATTCTTACCGGTAGAAAACCTTGTTTTGCTTGTCCTGTCGCTTGTGGACGGCTTGTAGAAATTAAAGAAGGTCCCTATAAAAGTAAAGGAGAGGGACCAGAATATGAATCAATTGGAGCGTTGGGTGCTATGTGCAACATTGATGATATTAATGCAATATCTTTTGCGCATTTCCTATGTAATGAATATGGTTTAGACACGATTTCTGCTGGAAATACAATCGGTTTTGCCATGGAATGTTATGAAAAGGGAATATTAACTAAGGAAGACACAGGAGGTTTAGAGATTAACTTCGGTGATGCAGACGTAGTTATAGATCTCGTGCATAAAATAGGTAAAAGAGAAGGTATTGGAGATTTATTGGCTGAAGGGACAAGAATAATGGCGAATAAACTTGGTAAAGATTCTATTAAATTTGCTATGCAGGTTAAAGGATTAGAACTTCCAGCTTACGATGTTAGAGCCGCTAAGATTATGGGATTAGCATATGCTGTTGCAAATCGAGGAGGTGATCATATGACAGCTTTCATTCAAGGTCCATCTTTAATTGATATGCCTTTTATACTCGTTGATGATTCCTTTGTAGGAGATCCACTCCAAGAAATTCCAGAGAAGACTTATATCTGCAAGGATTTTGAAGATGCATTTGGTATATTTGATGCAATCGGGGGATGTAAATTCATGGGAGCCGTTTTAACTCAGGATGATTGGGCAACATTGATATCGAAACTTATGGGTTATGAATTTACTATAGAAGATTTTAGAAAAACTGGAGAAAGAATCTACAATCTTGAAAGAGCCTTTAATGTGAGAGAAGGAATAACTAGAAAAGATGATACCCTTCCCGCTCGCTTATTAGAAGAACCGTTACCTGAAGGTCCAGCTGAAGGACAAGTAGTAAATCTAGATCCTCTATTAGATACTTATTATGAGTTTCGAGGATGGGATAAGAATGGCATACCAACCCCTGAAAGGTTAAGAGAACTCGGATTAGATTGGGTTATTAAAGAAATTCATTAAAGAAGATGCTTGAATCTCTGATAAAGAAGAGGTGAATGCTTTGGTTGAAGAAGAAAAATTAACTTATGCAGATAAACCTTGGTTGAAAAGTTATAAAATTGGTGCCTACAAACTACCTCAAACCATGGAACCATACCCCAAAATATCCGTTTACAAGTTCCTCGAAGAGACAGCTAAAAATTATCCCAATAATGTTGCTATAGTTTATTTGGGTGAGGAATTAACATATGAAAGTTTAAAGCTTCAAGTAGACAAGTTTGCAGCAGCACTGGCAGATTTGGGTGTGAAAAAAGGTGATAGAGTAGCAACAATTCTTCCAAATTGTCCACAGTACGTTATTTGCGATTATGCAATAATGAGATTAGGCGCAGTACATGTTCCTCTCAGTATATTACACAGAGCTCCCGATTTACTCTATGAGTTAAGTGAATCTGGAGCTGAAACAATAATCTGTTCTTATAGACGTTTAGAGCGTGTCAATGAAGTAAAAGATGAAACGAACATAAAAACGATAATTTATACACCAACAAAAGTGTTCCCTGATTATTCCTCACCTGAACTAAAAGAAGTACCTAGAGCCTATTTATTAGAAGATTTAATGGAAAAATACGAACCTAATCCTCCAAATGTTGAAATAAACCCATTAGAAGACTTAGCAACTTTACCTTTTACTGGAGGCACAACTGGTGTTCCGAAAGGCACCATGCAAACTCATTATAACATAACAACAAATGTAGTTCAAACATTACATTGGATGATGAAACCATTAACATCAGCAGTTAAAGGGAAAGCTTCTTTAGTAATATGTGTTCCTATTTTCCATCAATATGGGCATTGGGCTTTACATTCTTGCATTTCTTGGGGGTTGCGTATTTTTTTAATGGATCCAAGAGATATTGATAGAATCGTGGAAGTAATAAAAGAATATCGTCCTTTCATGACTATTGGTGTTCCTACCCATTACATATTATTACTTAAAAAAGATCTTCAGAGGATACCAAAATTTTTCTATTCTGCTGCAGCTGCTCTTCCTGAAGAGGTTGCGGAACAATTTGAGAAGAAAATTGGTATTCCTATGGGTGAAGGGTATGGTGCGACAGAAACAACCGGGGGTACTCATTTAAATCTCACAGCACTTTCAAAAATTACTGGATTTATGGCAAAAGTAAAAAGAGGTATTGGAATTCCAGTTCCTGATACAGAAGTTAAAATTGTTGATCCAGAAACCGGTGAAGAAGTCCCATTTGGTGAAACTGGTGAAATCTGGGTTCGAGGCCCGCAAATAATGAAGGGTTATTGGCCAACACCAGGTAAAGGTCTAGCCGAAGAGGGTTGGCTTGCTATGGGTGATATTGGAAAAATGGATGAAGATGGCTATTTTTATATAGTCGATCGTATCAAAGATATGATTAATGTATCAGGAATGAAAGTTTATTCCAGAATTGTTGATGATATTTTATATGAACATCCGGCAATAAGAGAAGCAGGAGTTATTGGAATCCCAGACCCAGAACGCCCTGGAAGTGAAAGGGTAAAAGCTTTCATATCAATAAAACCGGACTTCGAAGGTAAAATTACATCCGAAGAAATAATTGAATATTGCAAAGAAAAACTTCCACCCTATGCTGTACCAAAATTTATTGAATTTAAGGAGGATATGCCATTAACCCCTGTTATGAAGATCTTTAAGAGAAAACTTAGAGAAGAAGAGATAAAAAAGATGAAAGAGAGAGGCGAAATAAAATAAAAATGATTTTATGATTTTTTAATCATAAACATCAATTCAAACAAAATTTCTTTTTTTTATTATAAAAATTCCTAAACATGATATTAATAATCATTCTCTTTAATATATATTAAATTGAGCATGATAACTAAAAGATTGAAATAATATATATGAGCGTGGATAAGATCAAAATTACAGTAAAACTATTTGCGCAATTTAGAGAATTCCTTAAAAAAAATAAGATTGAAATTGAAGTAGAAGAAGGAACAAATATTTTTCAACTTATAGAATCTCTATGCGATTTATATGACTTAAGAGAGAAAATATTTGATAAGAAAAATGAAATTAAACAACAGATTAATATTTTGAAAAATGGAAGGCAGATTAAGTTTTTAGAAGGTACTAAAACCAAACTTGAACATGGAGATGAAATATCATTATTCCCACCTATAATGGGAGGATAATTTTACTTATGTATGTCATTTAAACGATTAGAAAATATAAAATTTCAAAGTATTAAGACTATTGATTGCTGTTTATTTATGGAAAATCCCTCATTAATGAAGAGTGATTATTTATGAAGTAGTATCCAATATTATTAGGAAAGATTGAAGGCTTTTTATATGATGGAGCAACAATTTACCATTTAAACATAAAAAATAAATTATTTATAGTAATCTTTCTTAGATTAAATTTAGCCTTTTTCAAAATCTAAAAAAAGCTATTTAATAAAAATATTTTAAATAATATTAAAAAGGGTGAATGTAATGGTTAAATTTGCAACTCAAGGGTGGTGTGATTTATATGCTAAAGCCCTTAATGAAAATGAAGCTTATAGAGAAGCGGCTGGACCTAAAGGTTTCCCACCCAATGGATGGGAAGGAGATTTTATCTTTGTAGTTGATGCTGGTGGCAATTTACCAGAAACCATACATATGTGGATAGGATTATGGCATGGAGATTGTAAAGGAGCTAAAATTTTAAAAGAAGATGAGTATGTACTCATAAAACCAGGAGAAAAAGTCCCGGAAGGTAAAGTTGGAGTTGAATTTATTTATTCTGCAACCTATCCTAATTGGGAGAAGATCTTAAAGAAAGAATTGGATTCAATTAAAGCATTATTGGGAGGTCAAGCGAAACTCCAAGGAGACATGGCAAAAGTTATGAGAGCTACAAAAGCTGCAGCAGAGATGGTAAATACATCAACTCAGATCGCGACTGAATTTTGGTAAGATAAAAAATTTTCCTTACTTTTTTAAATATCTCTTATTTTTTTTTCTTAAAATTAAGACATTTAAGAATTAACTCAAAATTCACGAAGGAATTCATGAATTAATTAAATTGTAAAAAAAGTTAAGAAAAGATTTAATCTAAAACAAGAACCTTAGAAAGTTTTAATAAAATCCCAAGATGACGTTTCCCATCACTTCCCTTTTCAGTTCGTAATTTTCTATAACCAAATTCATTCTTTCTAGTTAGCATGTGTAAGCTTGAAGCTTGACCACTATGCATAGCCATTGAATCTTCTGGAGTAACTTTTAATGCCAAATCATACTCGTCTAATTTACCTCTTGAAAAAGTATAATTTCCATTTTCTGCTATCATATTGCACCAAAAGTATTCATCTTGTCCAACTTGATAACCAATATTTATTCTCGCCTTAAATTCATCCATGGCTTTTGTATTTTTAGGATTTTTTCTTTTATCTTCTACTATGCTGTTAAGTGTTGCTTTTAAATTTAAAAATAAATTTTCCTTTTGATATTCTTCCATAATTGATCACTCAGTTTAAACATATTTAAGAGTCTTTTTAATAAGTTTTTATCAAATGATATTTAAACTTTAAAAATATTTAAATATTGTTTTAGTATGTTTATATTACAAAAAAATAAAAAAAATGGGGTGAAAGAAATCAATGTGGTTTTTTTATTGCCCAAATATTATTTATGGTGATGACGCTGTAAATTATTTGGAGCAAATTGCGGGAGATAGAAATTTTATTGTCACTAATAAAAATCTTGAAAAAGTTGGTTTCCTAAAAATATTAACTGATAAATTTGATGGATGGGGTAAACATTACGAAATTTTTAATGAAATTAGTTCAGATAAGGAATGCAATGAAGATGACATTTTAAAAGGTAAAACGCCATGTATATCATATGAACCCGATACCATAATCGCTTTAGGTGGTGGATCTGTTATTGATGCTGCCAAAACAATTTGGGGTTTTTATGAATTTCCAGAATTCAGTATAGACGATTTTAATCCATTTAGAGAGGAATTAAAAGATCTTGGCAAAAAGGCAACATTCATTGCGATTCCAACAACGTCAGGAACTGGTTCAGAAACAACATGGGCAATGGTTATATCACGAATTCTCGATGGTATCGAAACGAAATGTGGAACAGCTCATAGGGGATTTATCCCCCATTATGCTGTACTTGATCCCATTTTTCCTGCGGAAATGCCTCCAAAACTAACTGCCGGTACTGCGTTTGATGCACTAGCGCATTCATTTGAAGGATTGGCATCTTCTTATAGAAACGAGTTTAGTAATGCAATGGGCTTAAAAGCTATTGAACTTGTTTTTAAATATTTGCCAATTGCTTACAAGGACCCTAAGAACTTGGAAGTGAGAGATTACCTTCATCAAGCAGCGACTATGGCAGGTTTATGCTTTGGTAATGGCCAAGCTCATTTAGGACATTCATTTGGTCATCCTTTAGGGGCCGCTTTCCATATTCCTCACGGGTATGCTGTTGGCCTTATGCTTCCTTATATTTCACAGTATTGTTTACTCAATCCTGATGAGGCTGATGTATCGGCTGGAATATATGCAAAAATTGCGAAACAGTTGAACTGGGCAAAATGGGAGGATGATGATAAAAAAGCAGCTAATAATGTCGTCAATAAAATTAAGGAACTAATGAAAGAAATTAATTTCCCACTTTCTCTTAAAGAATACGGAATTCAGAGAGAGCTCTTTGATAAAAAATTAGAATCGTTAGTTACTCAAGTTATCCAAGATCCATGTACATCAATGAGTCCTAGAAATCCTAGTCTTGCAGAATTAGAAAAGATCTTAAAATATGCTTATGAGGGGAAAAATATAGATTTTTAAAATATTTTTTTCCTTCTCTTTTTTTTAACTTTCAAGATTGAAAATCTACTTAAAGAATATTCACTTAGTAAATTCGTCATTATTTATTCGAGATAATCATTAGCTAGCATAAGAATGAAGATATAATCTTTATATTGTATAGAATTTTTAAATAATTCATATTCAGAATTAAGACTAAAAAAATTAATTAATCAATTAAAATTAATCTAATTTTACAATTTTTCGGTTTTTAGGATTTTTCCGTTTATTTGCAATTATAGTATATACAAATTATTGATTAATTATTTATTCTACTTAATATTAATAAATCTAATTCAAATATAAACAAAGTCAAAAAGAAGTATAAAATTAGGGTGAAAAATAATAAATGTGGTTCTTTTTTGGTCCTAATATTATTTATGGAGAAGATGCTTTAGATTTCTTCGAGAATATTTCTGGAGAGAAGTGTTTTATATGTACGGATAAAGTTTTAGAAGATCTAGGCTATTTAAAAATATTAACCGATAGACTAGATAAATATGGAAAAAAATATACTGTTTTTAATGATATTCTCCCTGATCCAAGAGAAGAAGGAGTATTAAAAGCACTAGAACTTTGTAAGCAATATGAACCGGAATTAATTATTGCATTAGGTGGAGGATCTGTAATGGATACTGCTAAAACTATATGGTGTTTGTATGAATTTCCAGAACTAACTCTGGATGATATACATGCATTCAGAACAGATTTATATGATATGGGTAAAAAAGCTAAAATGATTGCGATTCCTACTACCTCCGGGACAGGTGCAGAAACAACCTATGTAACTGTTATTTCAAGATACGAAGATGAAATCTGGAAGAAATTTTTATATCTTCATAGAGGGTTAATTCCTACTTATGCTATCGTGGATCCAATTTTTCCAGCAGGAATGCCTCCAAGATTAACTGCTGATACTGCATTCGATGCGTTATCTCACTCAGTTGAAGCGATTGGAACTATTTGGAGAAATGATATTAGCAGCGCTTTAGCAACAAAAGCAATAGAACTTATCTTTCAGTATCTCCCTATTGCTTATAAAGATGGAAGTAATAAAGAAGCAAGAGATAAACTTCATCTAGCTGCAACTGTCGCAGGATTAGCTTTTGGAAACGCAAACGTGCATATTGGTCACACTTTAGGTCATTCTTTTGGAAGCATGTATCACGTTCCCCATGGAAGGTCAGTTGGAATAGTTTTAAAATATGTAACACAGTTTATTATGAATAATCATCAAGACCGTGAAGAAGTTTTAGCACAATACTCAAAGTTATCTAAACAATTAGGTTGGGTTAATTGGGACGAAGATGAAGAAAAAGCTGCTTACGTAGTAATAGAAAAAATTGAAAATCTACAAAAAGTAGTTGAATTTCCGACTAGTCTTAAAGAAACTGGGGTTTCAAAAGAAGATTTTGAAAATAATTTAGAAGAATTAGTCAATTTATGTTATCAAGACGCCAGTTCGGTCTTAGCACCAAGATCACCAAGTTCAGAGGAATTTAAAAAGATATACAGATATTGTTTTGAAGGAAAAGATATCGATTTTTAAATTTTTATTTCTTAATTTATAGCTTTTTTTTTTATATTCAAAATTTTCCTAAACTGTTAAACATGAGCTTGTAGAATAAGGCATAATAATTTATTATCTCCCTTTATTCACTCACTACGAGTCCACCATCTCCTATTATTTCCAATGATGGGGCTGTATTTCGTAGCAAATCCAACCTCTTGAGGAAGGATTCCTCTGCCATCGAGGGTTGTTGTGATAGGAAATCAAATTGGTGCTTCTGTTTTAAAAATCGCTCCAAAATATTTACGGCTGAATTTAAATCCCTATCCATATGATTTCCACAATCACACTTGATAACACGCTCTGAAAGAGCTCTTTTTGTCCGCTTCCCGCATATGCAACATTGTTGGGAAGTATACGATTCATCAATTCTTATTACTCTCTTACCTATTTTTTTTGCTTTATAGGTTAAGAATTGAGAAAATCGTCCTAAACTACCGGTGTTCTGAATAGAATGATTTAAAGTTTTTCGAGCTTTATTATTTTGTCTGTTTCCTATTTCATTTTGTTTTTTTACCATCTTTTTTACATCTAAGTCTCCAATAATGATGGTATTTGCCCGAGTATTCTTAATGATTTTATTTGAAATTTTATGTTGATAGTCTTGCATTTGGTTTTTACATTTTTTTTTAATCTTAAGGAGTTTCCTATTATAAAATATCCAGCGATGACTGCCTCTTTTACAATGATCCCGCTTAGATTGGATTTCCTTCATTATATTATTCCAATATAAATCCGATCTACTATTCTTTACTTGAATAAACTTAAAACTTAAATTTACAGCTGAAACAAGATTAATAACTCCTAAATCGATAGCTTGATATAAACCATTATCTTTATAGGTTGGTGCTTCTAATTCAAATACGATACAAATAAACCATTTATTATCTTTCTCCTGCTTGATTTCTACTTGCTTAATTTTATCAAATCCTTCATAAAAACTTGGTATTATGAAATTTAAGTTTATATTAGATGGATGTTTATGAGAAAAGTATAGAACTCGCTTGTCAATTTTAAAGCCACTCTGATTGTAACAAAGAGTAAAAAAATATTTTTTCCCTTTGAAACGGGGAGGGTGAGCATTTTTTTCTCCTTTTTCAATTTGAATAAAAAATGATTTAAAGTTCTCATCTAATTTTTTTAATACTTGTTGGAGTACTTTGGAATAAACCCATCGATATTCGGGATATTTCTGTTTAATAATAGGAAGAATTTTACTTTGTTGTTGATATGTCAGATAATGTCTTTCTTTTCTTTCTAAATTTTTTTTAGCTATCCAATCTTGTTTACGCTCTTGGAGGGCAAAATTGTATAAGAGTCGACATTTTTCTGAAAGATCCCATAAAACTTGTTCCTGCTCTAAGGAAGGCCAAATTCGGATTTTTTGAGTTAATAACATAGATTGGTAATCAAATTAATACAACTTATTAGTATTAAAATTAAGAGAAATTTAATTATTAAAATGAAGAGAGGGTCCTAATTTTATAAGAATTATTAGTTTTTTTTTGCTCAAACATAAATATGACTTTTTTGATTATTTTTGTACAAGGAAACTATTAATTTTCAATCGATAATTTTAGGTAGAAGTAATATTTAAATGAGTATCTCAGAAGAAGAACAAAATTATCTTAATACTTTAGAGAAATTAATCGGACACCCTATCCCCCAAGTTTTAGATCTCCAAAGTCACACTTATGGATACACTATAGCAGAAGGTCATGTTGAAGGTTTAGGTCTTTTTTCCTGTAAATTGACTTATTTTCCAGAAAAAATCAATAATTTGTCAAATTTAAAATATTTAATGGTTAGAGGTAACAGATTAAAAGTCATACCTGAAGAATTAAGTTTTATTTCATCATTAAAAGTATTAGATTTAAGTGAAAATAAATTAATTAAATTACCAAAAGCAGTTTATTCCCTTAAATCAATAAAGGAACTTCATTTAGAGTCAAATAGATTGACAATACTTTCAGATTCGATTGAATCTTTAAATTCTCTTAACTTATTGGATTTAAGTGAAAATAACTTAAAATCAATTCCTGATGCAATTGGAGCTCTAAAAAACCTAAAAACTCTTGATTTAAGTGGAAATGAACTTAGTGATCTTCCAGATTCAATAAAAAATCTCTCATCAGTAGAATTATTATATTTAGGTAATAATAAATTAACAAGATTACCTGCTTCGATAGGAACCTTAAAAAATTTAAAAAGACTTAATATTAGAAATAACTATTTAAAGACATTACCAGAAACCATAGGTGAATTATCTTCGTTATCTTCTCTTTTCTTAAGTCACAATAAATTAACTTTTCTTCCTGATTCAATTGGAAATTTGAAATCATTGAAATATTTAGGATTAACTGAGAATGAACTTTCCAGTTTACCTGAAGCAATCGGAGCACTGGAAATGCTCGAAAATCTAAGTTTATCTTCAAATAAATTAACCAATCTTCCTTCTAGCATTGGTTCTTTGAATTATTTAATAAGGTTAGAATTATCTAATAATCAATTGAAAAACTTTCCTGAAGTTGAGAACTTAACATGTTTAAAAATTCTTAGATTGGATCGAAATAAATTAAATAAACTTCCAGTTTCAATTTCTAATATGAAATCACTTGAGAGCTT
>JBHLNZ010000057.1:0-19372 GCA_048941015.1 Promethearchaeota archaeon
GAATTTTGGATGGCTGAAATGGAAGCAGCATGGATGAGGCTTGATGAGATCACTGAAGTTGCTAAAGATGAAATTAGATTCATAATAAAGAAAGTTTTAGAACAGAATAAGAAAGAGCTTGAAATTTTAGAGAGAGAGATTAAGATACTAGAATATTACTCAAAAGTGGAATACCCTACAATAAAGTATGCGGAAGCTTTAGAGATTCTTAATAAAAAATATAGTATGGATATTCCTTGGGGAAAAGATCTAAGAACTAATGAAGAAGCAAAAATTGCAGAACATTTTAATGCTCCTGTTGTTGTAACTCATTATCCGACAGAAATTATGGGTTTTTATAAACCACCTAGTAAAGAAAATCCAAAAGAAGCATTATGTTTTGATATGTTAGCTCCGGAAGGCTATTGTGAAATAATCGGGGGCTCGGAGAGAAGTTTGTTAGTTGATGATATGAAAGATAGATTACAAAAGGATGGTGAAGACACAAGTAATTACAACTGGTATTTTGATTTAAGACGTTATGG
This sequence comes from Promethearchaeota archaeon, assembly GCA_048941015.1. Lineage (GTDB taxonomy): Archaea > Asgardarchaeota > Lokiarchaeia > Sigyniarchaeales > SOKP01 > SOKP01. The sequence continues at coordinate 525 of JBHLNZ010000057.1, forward strand.
AAGTGTACCTCATTCAGGTTACGGAGTAGGAGTAGAGAGAGTTGTTTCTTGGATCTGTGGTATAGATAATATAAAAGATGCTATTCCATTCCCCAGAACTATGGTGAGAAAGGCTCCCTAATAAATATTTTAGAATATCTATAAAAAAGTTTCATAGGTTATTCTTAATGATTATTCTGATTTAGTCAAACTTTTTAGATGTATATCATTATTATCGATGAATAAATATTCTAAATTCTTCAAAAAGTAACTCTAATATCATGGAACTCTATAAATACATGGGCTATGAATTAATTGAAAAGATAAGAAATAAGGAAGTTAAAGTACAGGATATAATTCAAGAGATATTTAGAAGAATTGATGAAACTGAAAATCAGATTCATTCCTTTGCCACTCTTTCAAGAGATAAAGCTCACAAGAAAGCTAAGTTATATGATGAGAGATTAAAACAAGGAAAGAAAGTTGGAAGGATTTATGGTTTACCATTAGCAAATAAGGATTTAATTTGTATTAAAGATTTTCCAACTACTTGCTGTTCCAAAATATTAGAAGGCTTTAAACCACCTTATGATGCTTCTGTCATCCAGCGGCTAGAAAATGAAGGAATTATTCATATTGGAAATACTAATATGGACGAGTTTGCTATGGGAAGCTCCACAGAAACAAGTTGTTATGGACCTACATATAATCCTTGGGATACGTCTCGTGTTCCTGGGGGATCAAGTGGAGGAGCAGCATCTTCTATAGCAATAGGCCAGACAATTTTCGCTCTTGGGAGTGATACAGGGGGTAGTATCAGATGCCCTGCTTCTTTCTGTGGAGTGGTAGGATTGAAACCAACTTATGGTAGAGTTTCACGATATGGATTAATTGCTTTTGCGAATTCACTAGATCAGATCGGTACAATTACTAAATGTGTTTATGATGCCGCATTAATGCTTGAAATTATTGCAGGTAAAGATCCACTTGATTCAACTTCAGTTAATATTAAAGTAGATCACTATACAGAAGAACTTCAGAAACCTATTGAAAAGAAATTAATTGGAATCCCTCAAGAATTTTTTGGAGATGGGATTAATAATCAAGTAAAAAATACTGTAAATAAAACGATTAAAAGATTAGAAAGTTTAGGAACTGAATCTGTGGAAATAACGATACCTCATTTAGAATTTACAGTTCCGACATACTATTTGATTTGTATGAGCGAAGCAAGCTCAAATTTGGCAAGATATGATGGTTTGAGATACGGAAAAATGAGTAGTGATGCTTCAGGTGATATTTATGATGTATTTAGCAGAACTAGAATTAGGAAATTTGGAGCGGAAGTAAGAAGAAGAATATTTTTAGGGACTTATGCTTTATCTGCTGGTTATTATGATATGTATTATATAAAGTCTCTAAAAGTTAGGAATTTAATAAAGAAGGATTTTGAAGAAGCTTATAAAAAGTGTGATTTTATTGTCAGTCCAACAATGCCTACAACAGCCTTTAAGGTTGGAGAAAAAGTCGATGATCCGCTAAAGATGTATATGGATGATATCTTAACTTGTCCCATAAACCTTGCTGGTCTACCAGCAATTTCAATTCCCTGCGGTCATGATAGCAATGATTTACCTATTGGCTTCCAAATTATAGGTAATTATTTCGATGAAAAAGGGATTCTTAATGTTGCTTATCAATTGGAACAGGAGCTAAATATATTTAGGAAGATTCCTAATGTAATGAAAGGAGATAAGTAATGTTAAATAATAATGAAAATAGTGTAATCATCGGATTGGAAGTCCATATTCAATTGACAAACTTAAACACAAAATTGTTCTGTAGTTGTAATAGTGATTACCGTGGCGCTGAACCAAACAGCCATGTTTGTCCTATCTGTATAGGTTTACCGGGATCACTCCCAAGTATAAATAAAATAGCTATTGAATTCGCAACTAGACTAGCTTTAGCATTAGAATGCAATATAAATGAGAAATTTTGGTTCTTTAGGAAGAATTATTTTTATGTAGACTTACCCAAAGGATTTCAGATAAGTCAGTATAACAAAGCAGGAGGTAGGGCTTTTGCTGATGGTGGAAAAATAACAATTAGATTAAATAATCACAAAAGAGATATTATTTTGAATAGAATTCATTTGGAGGAGGACCCAGCACGATTAGTTCATCAAGGAAGTATTGCAACTTCACCCTACACTCTTGTAGACTATAATAGATCGGGAATTTGTTTAATTGAAATAGTAACTGAACCAGTTTTAAGTTCACCGGAAGAAGCGAGAGAATTTCTTAAACAATTAAAATCAATCGTCCAATACACAGGAATTTCAGATTTAGATTTACAAGGGTCGGTGAGAGTTGATGCAAATATCTCTATTAAAGGACATGAGCGAAGTGAAGTAAAGAATATAAATAGTTTTCGAGAAGTTGAAAGAGCCTTAATGCATGAAATTATCAGACAAAAGAATCTGTTAAAAAGAGGAAAAACATTAACCCAAGAAACTAGGCATTGGGATGATAAAAGAAGAATAACAATTTCCTTAAGAGCTAAAGAATTTGAAGAAGATTATCGCTATTTTCCCGAACAAGATCTAACACCTATAGAAATAGGATATGATTTCATAAAAAAAGTCAAAAACGAACTTCCAGAAATGCCAAATGAAAGAGCTTTAAGATTTCAGAGAGAATACTTATTATCTGAATTTGATTCTGAGAATTTGGTTTTAGATAAAGATATTGCTGACTTTTACGAACAGGGTGTAAACTCTGATCCTTCATTTGGACCTGAAGAATTTAAACAATATTGTAACTGGTTGATGAACAATATCTCTGGTTGGTTAAATGAGAACAATATTCATATTACTGAAACTAAATTAAAACCTCATCAAATAGTAAATCTTATTCAGTACATAAATAAAGGAGAAATTACTAATAAAATCGCTAAAACCTTTATCGATGACATGATGAAGGGAAAAGAAATTGGAAGGATCATCAGAAGCAAGGGAAAGAAAAGAATCTCAGATACTGAGATTTTAACAATTTATTCTAAGGAAGCAGTTGATGAAAATCCCCGAATTCTAGAGGATTGTTATAAAAATCCAAAAGCGATAGAAGCTTTAATTGGAAAAGTAATGGCAAAAACGCAAGGACAAGCAGACCCATCAATTACGAGAGAAATTATTCTTGATTTGTTAAGAGAAAAGGGAATTGTATATTAAAAAGGAGAAAAAATAAAAAAGTACTATAACATTTTCCTTAAGGCTTCTGCAGCAGCAGAAAGCTTCAAATTAATTATACCTAGTTTAGCATCTGGAGTTGCAATTATACATAAAATATTACCTTCTATCTCAGAAAATAATATTCTTCCTTTCTGGCTCTCAATTATTGCGCTAATAAACATGCCTTGTTCTAATTCTTTTGTTGCTCTTTGAGATGCTTTTAAAATAAGGGTGACCATTGCAGCAACGGCTTCAGGATCTACCCAACCGGGTAAAGCACTGCCCCGAATTAATCCAAACTTTTCAATAATTGCTGCTCCATGTACGCCTTTGATAGATTTCAAGCTTTCCAGGATGTCGGATATTTCACTCATTTAACTCATTTTGATTTATGTATATTAGATTATTAGAAAAATAATCTAGTTATAGATATTTAAGATTTAATATTATTTAAGTAAATAATTTTTTAAGTTGTTTTAAAAGATATTATTAAAAAAAAGAAAGAATTATAGTTATAACTTAATAATTTTTCCCCATTTATCAAGTCCAACTGCTATTAGTGTAATAATAACTGTCATAATGATAAATATTAGGAAATCCTTTTCCAAACCAATAATATCAGCAATCAAGAATTCAAGAACAATGGCAATTACATAGATTAAAAAAGGGTTTTTGCCATAACTATCAAGTATAAAGATTGGTTTTTTTACAACCTTATCAATTCCAATAAAAACAAATGATAATAAGATCGAAGTTCCAAGACTAATCAAAATATAGGTTAGTGTTACCTGGCGTTTATTAGCATACCATTCCGGTATAAGAGTTAGTAAAATACCTCCTAAAAATGCTATTATTCCAACAAGGGCATATATTTGGTATTTCTTATTTTCTGATTTTTCTTTATCCATAAAAAAAAGTTCTCCTAAACATGTTGCATAAATCATTATCACAGAAAATCCGAATATAGTCCCTAATATCCCCCCATGAACAGATGCTATAGCGTATTCTCTCCAACCTCCAAATAATAACATCAATTGATAAAATATTAACAAAGCTGATGCTAAAATTGCTCTTATCTTAGGACTAACAAATAGAAACGGAATTGCAATTAATCCTACCAAGCCAAGGGAAGGTAATACATCCCAAATAACAATTACCATCCCATCCACCGTTTTCACAATGGCTTGTTGATCGATAAGAATTACAAGGTAACCAAGTAAAAGTATGACACCATACCGTATAATCATATGTCTTACTGCTTTGCCAGTCCCATCTCTCTCTTTACGGTGAAAGAAAGATAAGGGCATAAGAAAGCCCATAATGAATATAAAAGCCGGAGCACCTACATCATAAAAGTTCATATATTCAACTGTTCTTTGAGGTTCAGGATGTTCAAGAAAGAATCTCGCAGCTTCTCTAATAAAGGCTGGGAGAAACTCTGTAATCACAAGTAGTATCATGATAAAACCTCTTGCATGATCAATCCAATAATAACGTTTTCCTCGAGTAATATCAATCTCAACTGATGATGAATTATCAATCTCGTTCATGTCAAATCAATTTTTAGTTTTAATATAAAATTTAATTATCTAAAATGATATATTAGATATTTACGGTGTTATAGTATTTAAGTATAAAAATTTTTAAATTTTATATATCTCTAAAAAAAGTTGCGGAATTAATGGTTAATATAATTTATCGGAACTACCAAAATGGCGATGAAGAACAATTAGCGGATCTCTATAATAAAGCATTTCAGATGAATGGTCCCGGTTATCTTAGGACAAAGGAAAATCTTAACTGGCGATACATCCAATATCCAGGCTTTGAGTCCGGAATGATCCAAATTGCTGAAGATATTGATAATAAAAAGATTGTTGGAGCAGTTTATGTTAATCCAGTAGAAAAAGTAAGATTAAATGGTGAGGTCTGTTTAATCGGTAGTATTAATGATGTAGCATGTCATCCAAGGTATATTAGAAAAGGTATTGCTAGTAATTTAATGAAAATGGCAATGGAATATATGAAAAAAAAAAAATGTGATATCTCATTATTAACAGCTGATTATCATGGTTTTCCAAGAACTAAAATTTATTCTAGATTTGGATATATTGATATTGATAGAGCTTTCATGTTCATAAATTTCCCAAATATTTTTCAATTAATTAAGGATATTCCTGGACTTTTATCATTAATTCCTTCACTTTTTATAATTTCTTATATCCCACGAATATTAACTAGAGTTTTAACTAAATTCAATTCTCAAATTAAGAAATTTTCATACAAAATTAGATATAATATAGAACATACAGAGTATGCTAAATCTTCTAAAGAGATAATGAGGAAATATTATACAGGAGTTCCTATTTATAATATTAGGAAGATTAAATGGGCAAGGATAAATGTACCGGGAAAAAAGCAAAAACCAACATATGTTACAATCCAGAAAGATCAGGAAATCATTGGTGGGGCAAAAATAACACAAATCGACATATACGCAATAAAATTCGGAATAAAGATAAGATTTGGATTAATTCATGAAATTTTTTTAGATAAATCGAGATTCACTTCAGAAAAGAATCTGAAGTATGGATATCATTATCTTATTGATAAAGTTTTGAAGGCAGCAACCCAAAGAGGTATTGCAGGATTACTATTTATTACAAGTTCGATTGATCTTTATTTGATAAAAGCCTTAACATCTATGCTTTTTATAAAATTAAAGGGAGCAAGTGTGATGGCAAAAATTTTTAATGAAAAATTTAAGGAAATTAAATTAAATAAACCTATATATATTCCAACTTATATATCGCTTTCTATTCCTTAGAATCGCTTAAAATAATTAATTTGAATTAGATTGGAGTAAACGCTGCTATTTCTTGTAGCTCTTTGTTTTTTAAAAAATCGTTCGTTGGTAATTTTTTTATTAATTTTCCTTCATCTAAAATGATGACTTCCTTAGAATATCGTTCAATAACATAAGGATTGTGGGTGACTATAATTATAGTATGACCATTGTCATTTAAATCTTGTAAAATTTTCATAAATTCTTTAATCATCAGAAAATCTTGTCCAGTAGTAGGCTCATCAATTATTAAGATTTCTGGTTTCAATACTAAAACTGAAGCTAAAGCTAATCTCTGACGAATACCTTTACTCAAATAAAAAGTTGATTCATAAGTCTCTTCGAATTTTTTTAGATCTAGTAATTCTGATATTTCATTATAGCGGATTTCTATCTCTTCCTTAGGAAATTTGAGATTATGTAATCCAAATTCAATCTCTTCTTTTATGGTATTTTTAAAAAGTTGATGATCGGGATTTTGATAACAAAATCCAATAGTTTGAGCAATTTTACTAATTTTATACTCAATTATAGACAGAGATTTAAATTTTATATCGCCAACTTGAGGTTTTAATAAACCATTAAAGTGTTTTATTAGGGTTGTTTTACCTGATCCATTTTTACCAATAATTGCTATAAAATCTCCAGAATTTATATTAAAACTTATATTTTTAAGTGCTTGAGTTTGATTTGGATATGTAAAACTTAAATTAGAGATTTTTAAGATTGGTTCCTTCTTTATAACTATGTTTCTTTCAGTTCGGGCCAATTCTTCATGAGCTTTCAAAGGGTTAAAAATTCCTGACTTATTAACTAGATTTTCATTGGAAAGTAATTCCGAGGTTATCCCGTCAAATATAACCATTCCAGATTCTAGAAGTACTACTCTATCGCAAAATTTAAGAATCTTATCAGTTTCATGACTTACTAATATTATCGTTAGGTTGAATTCATTTCTAATTTTTTCCAGTAACTCAAAAACTTCCAATTTTCCATAAGGATCTAAGTCAGAAGTTGGTTCGTCTAAGATGAGAATTTCAGGACGCATCGCCATGATTGAGGCAATGGCAACTCTCTGTTTTTGACCTCCAGATAATTCATCAGGGGACTTTTGTTGAAATCCTTTTAAACCAACAAGATTTAGAGCCCAATTAATTCTTTCTTTAATTTCAATTCTATTAAGATTTAATGTTTCTAATCCAATAGCAATCTCATCTTCCACAGTCATCATTATAAATTGCGTTTCAGGATCTTGAAATACTAACCCGACTTTTGAACCAAGATCAGCCATTTTTTGAGTGCGAGTATTCATGTTTAATACATTTACTACCCCTTTAATCCACCCTCGTGTTTTTAAGGGTATAAGACCATTGATGCATGAACAAAGAGTTGATTTACCAGCTCCAGTTGGCCCCATAATTCCAACAAATTCATTGCGATTGATTTTTAAGTTAATTGAATTTAGAACTAGATCCTTAGATGCCTTATATTTCCAAAAGAAATCTTTAAATTCAATTACAGTTGACATTTTCTATCACATAAAGATTCCGATAATTAAAGAAACGATACTTTGATTAATTAAAAGTAAATAAACAGAAAATGCAAGGAATAAAAATAATAGAAAAATTATAAAGTAATCTTTTTTCTTAAAAGGAAATGATTGATAAATAGTTCTTTTCTTGGAACTTAAAGGGATACCCCTTGATTCAATTGATGCTGCTATATCCTCTGTTTTTTTAAACATTAAAACAATTAAAGCAACGAATATAGATATAAAATTTTTAATTTTCTTTGGAATAGATATTCGTTCAAATTCGACACCACGAGTCATCATAGCTTCTTTTACCATTGAATATTCTTGCTGAAACATAGCTAATCCTCGAAAAGTTAGACTCACCATTAAGCATACTGAAAAGGGTATTTTTATTGAACGTAATCCATGAATTAAATCTCGATCAGATATAGAAATAAAAAAGAATAGCATTAAGAAAAACATTATAATTATCCTTAAAGATATACGTGCTGCATAAAATAGAGTAGTTTCTGTTATTAAAATATGCCAAATCCACTTATCCTTAATTAATGTAAGCGTAATCTCAAAGAATGTAATTGATCCTTCCCTTTCTGATAAAAGACACCATACTATAAATATTGAAACATTAACAGATAAGAAAGCAATTATTATTTTTCGAAAATTCTTTGAAAATAATGGGACTTTTGTTGCAAATATTAATATTATAACAAGGAATAACATTATAATAATATCAAAAACATCATTCATAAGGAAAGTAATAATAGATAAAACAAAGACTAAAGATATTTTAGTGATAGGGTGTATTTTAGCCATAATATTCGTTGAAGGAATATAAGAAAAAAAAGTTTTAGATAAAGTTGAGATTTAATTCACCCCAAAATTATTACGAAAACCAATTCTCGACAAAAACCGATGTTTGCTTAATTTTACCTGTTAAAGTGACCATTAATGGAGTAGCTATTGCTGATAAAACAATTAAATCACCAGCAAACCATCCAATTACGCCGATCCAGAAGCTTTCAGGAGGAGCAATTCCAATAAATACTAAACCTGAAATTCCAAACAATGCAGAAACTATAGCAGCACCAAATATTCCAAAAACTACAAATAATAGCCAAGATTTCGAGGGATTAATAATATACATCCCAATTAAGAGTACTATAGCTATAATAAAAGTAATTAACCATAGTACCTCTAATCCCGCTATTGCTGTAGCGATTGCAGCGATTATTAGATCAATTATTAATACCCCTAGGATAATATATAATTCATTTTTTCTTTTCAAATCTGCTCCAATATCCACATCTGCTTTAAATAGTCTAAATGCTAATAATGGAACTAAACCTTCAAATAAGTCAGCTAAAGACCAATAAAAACTCCATGCGCCAAAACCACTTACAAATCCAAGTATAACACATGAAAAATACCCAGCTAAGCAGCCCCACATTCCTAACCATAAACTTAAGGGGACATAAATTGCTGCTGCTAAATATAAACCTGAAACACCGGGAAATGGCGCAACTGGAGCCGCAATTACTGCATATATAGCTAAAATTGCAGCAACTCCAGTAGCAAGAGCAGTAACAACGATGTGACGCCATGTAACGCCCACTTTTACTTCTTCCATTTCACTCATTTATAATACACCAAAAACTTAATTCTCATAGTTTTGAAAATTTTCTTTAGATTGCATGTAAAAATTAAATGTGTTCTTATATAAAGTTTAATAGTAATTTGATTAACAATATATTATCCTAATTCTTTCTTCTCAAAATAAGAGTATAAAAGTTAATAATGGGATATTAATTATTGAAAAATATTAATGGATAGATATAGTGAATCATCATGGAAAGAATGTATACTAATTGGATTAAAAATAATCAAGATATATTAATAGATCTTAGTGATAAAATCTGGGGATTTGCTGAGCTTTCATTGGAAGAGTATAAATCATCTGAATTATTAATCAAAACTTTAAAAGAGTATGGATTTTCTGTCGAAAGTGGAGTTGCTGATATGCCAACCGCTTTCTATGGAAGTTATGGAGAAGGAACTCCAGTAATAGCAATCCTCGGAGAATACGACGCTTTACCAGGTTTAAGCCAAGCCTCTAAACCTATTAGAAAAATATTAAAAGAAGGAGCTCCGGGGCATGGATGTGGTCATAATTTATTAGGAGTAGGATCACTTGGAGCTACTTTAGCTGTTAAAAGTGCAATAGATAATGGAGATGCTAAAGGAACAATTAGATATTATGGATGTCCTGCAGAAGAATCATTTAATGCTAAAGGTTATATGATTAAGTCAGGGGTATTCAATGACGTTGATATTGCTATGACTTGGCATCCTAGTTTTTTGAATATGTTAAATTTAATGTCTGCACTAGCAATGAATTCTGTTATTTTCAAATTCTATGGTCGAACTGCTCATGCTGCTGGTGATCCACAAAATGGTCGTAGTGCTTTAGATGCGGTTGAATTAATGAATGTGGGAGCAAATTATATGCGTGAACATATAATTAGTGATGCAAGGCTTCATTACATAATTACGAATGGTGGACAAGCTCCTAATGTAGTTCCTGCTGAAGCAGAAGTACATTATTTTGTACGTGCTCCAGAACGTCATCAAGTTGAAGAAATCTACAATCGCTTAATTAATATCGCTAAAGGTGCAGAATTAATGACTGAAACTAAAATGGAAATAGATTTTTTAAGCGGAACATATAATACAATGTATAATAATATTGTGGATGAAGTACTCTCAGATTCAATGAAGCAAGTTGGACCTCCAAAATTTAATCGCGAGGATATGGAATTCGCTAAAAAACTAAGAGAATCATTACCTCCTAATTCAATGGAGGGGTATTATCGGTTAATACCTCCTGACATGTTAGAGATGGCTATGGCAATTTTAAGTCAACCTCTCAATAAAATTATTGTACCTCCAATAGGCAAAGGTAAATCTATGCCTGGTTCTACTGACGTAGCTGATGTATCTTGGAAGGTTCCTCTTGGAGAATTTACAACAGCTTGCCAAATAATGGGATCTCCAGGGCACTCATGGCAAAATGTAGCGACATCGGGCATGAGTATTGGACATAAGGGCATGTTAAATGCAGCAAAAATATTAACTATAGCCACATTGAAATTCATGAATAATCTTGAACTAATTAAAAAAGCCAAAGAAGAACATGAAAAAGTTCATAAAGAAAAGCAATATAAATCTCCATTTCCTGAAGGTTTAAAACCCCCTTTTCATAGAATTAAAAGGAGAATGATATTAAATTAATTCTATATCCGGAAATTCTTCTTTTTATTTTTTCTAATTTTCAATTAAAAATCCTATATTAAAAATTGGACTCTTTAAGAAATTTATAGTTCACTCCATTTTTCTTATTAGGTTTTATAAAAAAGAAAGTGATAAATTATGAGTAAAGTGACAAAATGGCAATATAATGATATTTTCGAGCCAAGAAGAGAAAAGCTGATTAATATGCTTTTATGTGAAATTATCTTTCTCAAATCTCAACTTAAACAATCAAAATCTAAAAATCAAGAATATTATCTTAATACTGCTTTAATTAAATTAGAATTTGTGCTAAAAGATTTAAAAAATAGTGAGAAAGATATTTCTGACATGGAATTTGATAGAATCATTAAAGTAGTATACGAAGTGTTCAAAGAAATTGTCATTAATATTGAATAATATTTAATTTTAAGAATATAATTCTTATTTCTAATAAAATTTGAAAAAAAATAAAGAATAAAGAATTATTTTTACATAAGACCTAATACTTCACTCGCAACTGCTTGTATTGTCTCCTTTTGAGGAAGTCCCTTTAATAGTTCAGACTTTGCACGTTCAACTAATTCTTGTGGTGTAAAGGGTCTTCCATTATTATCAATTCTATTAACAGTATGCCAACCACGATACACCCATACTTTATCTCCTGCTGCTCGGAAAACTTCTCCCGACACCCTTCTCGCATTATCAGACGCCAAATATACGATTAAAGGAGCGAAATGTGCTGGATCGAAAACATCGAAACCAGATGTGTCTTTTTTCTGCATTATTCCTGCAGTTTGGGGAGTAGCATCAACAGTTAACCTTGTACGAGCCATTGGAACAACACAATTAACTGTAGCGTATTTTTTCAATTCTTCTGATACTATTAAAGTAAAGGCAGCAATACCTGCTTTTGCTGCTCCGTAATTAGACTGTCCAACATTTCCTAATAACCCTGCATCAGAAGCAGTATTAATAATTCTACCAAATACTTTTAATTTAGGATCAGCTTTACCTCTTTCTCTAAAATAAGCAGCAGCGTGTCGTGTCATATTAAAAGTTCCTTTTAAATGTACTCCAATAACAGCATCAAATTCTGCCTCAGTCATATTGAAAATCATTCTATCACGTAAAATACCTGCATTATTAACAACAATGTCTAACTTTCCAAACTCTGATATAGCTTGGTCAATCATTGCCTTCGCTTTATTGAAATCAGTAACGCTATCGTAATTCCCTACAGCTTTAACTCCTAATTTTTTACATTCTTCTGCAACCTCATCAGCAACTTTAGTTTCTGCTCCAGTTCCATCAAATCCAGCTCCTAAATCATTTATTACTAGATTACATCCCTCTTTTGCCATGGCTAGGGCTTCTTCTCGCCCCAATCCACGACCTGCGCCAGTAATTATGGCGACTTTTCCATCTAACATTCCCATATTGAATAATCACTTTTTTCTTTTTTTTTTAAACTTATCATTTTAAATAGAGATAATTAAAAACGATTTTTAAAGTTAAAAAATTTTTATAATTTATTGTTTTCTTAGAATTATATTTTAATTTTTAAATTTTAGAAAAAAATGATAATAATAACTCATCTTTTAGCCGGAATTCTTATCCAAGTTTTGTGTTTCAAATTTTTTAGTTTTCCAATTAATTTTTTATTAACAATTCTTTTTGCGTTTCTTTCCCATTTTATTCTTGATGCTTTTGTTAATATAACATACCATACTCCCGATCCTCAGAAGGAAAGTAAATTTTGGCTTTCTTGGCGAATATTCGACTATACTGGGACTGCAGTAATAGCAATTATCTTTTTTTTCCCATATGTTTTAGGAATGCTATTTGCCAATATGATGGATATTGTAGATTGGGTAATAATGAGACCGATTTATAGAAAAAAAGTAGGTCAGGAAGAGTTTGATTGGAATAAAAATTTTATATTCCATGAATTAATTGCAAAATTCAGAGATAAATTACTTTTTTGGCTTCCAAACTGGAGATTTAAGAAGTATGGAATTATACCAGAATTGATTATTATTACAGGCTTTTTAATACTTATAATAATCTTAATATAAATTCTAGTTTTATATAAAATTAATTATAGTAGAAAATTTTTTCATTTTAGTTGCAGATATTTATAACCCTGAATAAACAACAAATAAAAGAAATCGCTTCATGGGTTAAAGAAAGTGTTGATTCGGATATTACTCAAACCACTGAAATTTACTTGATTGAGGCATTTAAACCAGAATTTAAGATATAGGAGGTGAAAAGAGAGTTTTAAACAGAAAATGGAAAAATGCAGATGAACAGTTAAAAAGGCTTTTGATTGGTTTTATACTTTTAGCAACTTCTATTCTATTATTTACTCTGGGAATTTATCTCACTGTAATTCCTCAAGACATTATATATGATTATTATCATGGATACATCCCAAAATTTATGGGCGGTGCCATATATTCATGTTTTTTTGCTATTTTATTTCTGGTTGGTTCATTCTATCTATTTTATGTATATCATAAAAAAAGAGGGGAGGTGAAAAAATAAAAGTAACTAACCTGAGAAAAATTTCTATTATAAATTAAATTAAAGAAGGAAAAATTTTTGGAGAGCATTACTCATAATTTAACGGCAGTTATTATTCAAATAACCTGCTTTAAAGTGTTTTCATTTCCATTGAATTTTATTTTAACCATAATTTTTGCATTTCTTTCTCATTTTATATCAGATGCTTTATCTAAAATAACCTATCATACCCCAGAACCACATAAAGAAGACAAATTTTGGGTTAGCTGGCATATAATTCTTTTATCTCTCTCAATATTTAGTTTTATTATCTTTATTATACCCTTTTGGTTAGCGATATTATTTGTTAATCTGCCAGACATTATTGATTGGTTTATACTTAGACCTATTAATAATAGAAAAAATAAAGAAAGTTCCGAATTGATATGGAGAAAAAATTATTTATTTCATCCTATAGCTGATTGGATTCGAAAGAATGGTTTTTTTTGGCTCCCAGAATGGACTTACAAAAAGGCAAGTATCTCAGTTGAAATTTCTATTATTATAATTTTATCTATTGTTATTTTTATAATATTATAGAAATTTAACGGTTAAATTAATTATTTCTTTTAAAGAAACTAATAACTCTACCGAAATTTTTAATTATTGTATTAATGAAACTTTTTGATTTCTATATGGCTAATGATGTTTACCTTTTAATTCCAATTTACGATCCAAAATTTTAACGTATAAATCATCCATAGTTTCAACTAAATCAATCTCTTTGTCTTTTTTTATGAGATTAATTGCGTTTTCAGGGCAAGTTGGGACACAATTACCACAACCGATACATTTCTTTTTGTTAACCTTGGAAATATCATTAACTAGTTTTATAGCCTCCATTTGACAACGGCCTACACATGTACCACAACCAGAACATAATTCTGAATCAACTTCTGCATAATAATTAGCAGAAAAAAATTGTACTGGTCTAGGAAAAGTCTTTGTACCAGTTAATACAGGGCAACAACATCCGCAGCAACTACAAATAAAGTCAGGTCTAAGTGCATTTCCTGCTTGGAGTACTAAACCGTCATCTTCATTTTTACGCTGTATCTCGAGAGCTTCCTCTCTTGAGATTTCGCGTCCCCATCCATTATTAATATACATTTGAGCCATTTCACCAAAACCCATACAAACTTCACGTCGATCTGTTGCCTTACAAGGTTGTCCGAAAAGATCCATAGCTTGACGACAAATGCAATTTGTTACCATAAATGGATCTTGTGCATTTTCAATAATAATCTTAAGATCGTCATATGTAGCAATATGATGTTCAGGAGAGATACTTTTTTCGACCGGAATCGTCCGAAACTGTGAAATTTTAGTACCAAATACTTCTAATCCAAATCCTTCAATAAGATATTGATATATTTTTTTTGTAGTATCAATATCAAGTCTATTTACTTGAAATTCATGAATTCCAATTATGAACTGTGCGTTACTAAAATATTTTTTTTCACCTTCTATTTTATGATGTATTAAACCTTTTTTTGCCATGTTATCTAAATGAGTCTCTAATTCTTTAAAGTCAACACCTGTATCTTTAAGTCGTTCATAAATCACCTCTAAGGGTTCTAATTGCTTAGACCAAGAGAATCTTAAGCTAGTAGCTATTTTAGCCTCTTCTGGAGTAAAAAGATCTTTCAAAATGTCTATTTCTATACCCGATTTAGTTGATGGAAATCCAATGGGAAAAGAATCAAGGTGTTCTCTCAATTCATTATATACAATTGATTCATCTAATAGCATTATTTTAACCAATTATTATAATTTAGATTTCACAAAATTTTAGTATTGGTTACTAAGGATAATTTTTATTTATTTGTTATGGCTATATATTCTCTCCTAAAAAATGACTGTTAAAAATGCTAAATCTTTTAAAATAGAATAGATGACTCTTACATTGACAATCTGAAGAGCCAAAATTTTTTATATAATCATCAGCGTTGACAAATATCTCTTGAGCTATAATGCATTCATAAGGATGTTGTGAAGGAATAAGATATAATTTTTTTATTATAGAATTAGAATTAGCTAAAAAATAATCTATATGCCAATGGAGCTTTTTATTATTAGAATTTCGTAAATGTCTTCTAACTCTATTAATTAGAGTTGCAGAACCAGAAATTCCCATTGCTGAACCTACATATAAATAGTAACCTTTAGAAAAGAAAATTTTGCCTAAGGAGCCAATCTGAATTTTAGAATTTTCTTTTAAGAAAATAACTATATTATAAGTTCCTTTCATTTTCGGCAATTCTTTTTATGATCTTGGTAACAACTTTCACAGAAAAGTTTACCACATTTTCTGCATTGTATAGCACAATTATCGCATATAGCATTATCACATCCGCCAGAGCACTCATATAACACATCGTTTGGATTTTCTCCACAGCTCTCGCAAATTATTTCTCGATTACTCATTTAAACCACATCATAAAGATTATTTATAGTAAAAATAATTAAGCAATTAAAAATAATAAAAATCGTTATTATTACTTAAATAAACTTCTAAAGGTAGTATCAATGAGTGAGCTATTTTTTTCAGAGAGGGATTTCTCATTACAATTTGAAATAAGAGAGTTTCTCAATAAAGAATTAGGACCTTTAGGCACTAAAATTGGAAAAGAAAATAAGGTGTCTATTTCTTTAATGAAAGAGATGGGAAAAAGGGGATTAACTGGTCCTCTAATTCCAGAAAGTTATAATGGAACGAATTTTGGACTTATAACCCATTGTATGATTACAGAAGAAATTTCAAGACATAATGTAGCCGCTTCTGTTACCCGTACCCCATGTATATTAGATGGTTATCTTCTTAATAAATATGGAAATAAAGAGCAAAAAGACATTTACTTAAAAAATATTGCTATAGGAGAGAAATTATGTAGTATTTGTGTAACTGAAGAAGAAGCTGGTTCAAATGTAGCAGGGATAAAGACTTATGCGATAAAAGAAGGAAATAATTATATTATAAATGGCTCAAAAAAATATATAACAAATGCAGGAATTGCAGATTATTATTTTATTTGGTGTATCACAAATAAAGAGATTAATCCTCGGAATGGAATGAGTGTATTTTTAGTTGAGAAAGATACTCCTGGTTTAGAAGTAGAAAATCCCTATAATCTTATGGGAATACAAGGGATTCATAATGGGATTATTCATCTTAATAATGTGAAAGTCCCGAAAGAAAACCTAATCGGATTAGAAGGAGTTGGTTTCCAAAGTTTGATGGATACATTCAATATTGAAAGGATGACTTTGAGTGCGGAATGTAATGGAATATCAATTGCAGCTCTGGAACAATCTAAAGATTATGCGAAAAAAAGAGTTCAATTTAACAAACTAATATCTAAATTTCAAATAATAAAATTAAAAATTGCTGAAATGGCAACTAAACTTCAAGCTGCTCGACTATTAACATATAGTGCAGCAAAGCTAGCAGAAATGAACAAAAATGTGACAAAAGAAGCTTCTATGGCAAAAGCATTCGCAGCGAAAACGGCAGTTGATATTGCATTAGAAGCAGTCCAAATTCATGGTGGTGAAGGTTATACTGATAACTATCCGATTGAACGATATTTAAGAGATGCTAAATTCTTTCAAATTGGGGGAGGAACCACAGAGATACAAAATTTAGTCATTGCCAGAGAAGAATTAAAATGAAAAGAAAAAAGAATTCAAATTTATACTAAAGTATATTAAAGTAATATTAAAAAATTATTTGGGATTTATTTAATATTCATAAAATCCCTTCTTCGTTTTCCGCCCTAACATGTTATTGCGTACCATTTCATTTATTAATGGACTAGGTTTATATTTATCACCAAATTCCTTACTTAAATATTGTCCGATGTGGTAATAGATATCAAGACCTACTAAGTCAGAAAGTTCCAATGGGCCCATAGGAAAGTTAAAAGCTAATTTACAGGCTGTATCAATATCTTTAGTGCTTGCGATACCTTCTTCCTTCATCTTAATCGCTTCATTACACATTACATAGATTAATCTAGAGGTGACAAATCCAGGTGAATCATTAACAAGCACGACGGTTTTACCTAATTCTTCCGAAAATTCTTTAGCAATTTTAATAATTTTTTCAGATGTCTCTTTTCCTTTAATTAATTCGATTAGTTTCATAACAGGAGCGGGATTAAAAAAATGAATTCCAATTATTCTATCTTTGGTTTTTGATTTTGATGCTATGGAGGTTATACTCAAAGATGATGTATTAGACGCTAAGATGACAGTTCTATCACATATAGAATCAAGTTCAGAAAACAATTTCTGTTTTAATTCCATATCTTCAAAGACAGCTTCTATTACAATTTGCACATTTTTTGTAGCATCATTGAGATTGTTAATTAGATTTATTCTATTGAGGATTTTGAATGCTTCTTCTTTTGATAATTTTCCTTTAGCAATAAAAAATCGTTCTAAATTATTTTCAATCGAATTTTTTGAGTTATTTAAAATTTCCTCATTAATATCTACTAAATTTACATTATATCCATGAGTAGCGGCTAATTGTGCGATTCCAGATCCCATTATTCCAGCTCCAATTACACATATGTTTTCAATATCCATTTTGAATATCACTTTTTCCTAAATTGATTAAAATCAGGTTTTCTTTTTTCTAAAAAGGCATTTTTACCTTCTACAGCTTCTTCTGTTCCATAATAAAGAGAAAGTCCTCCCACTCCTAATTGAGTAATTCCTGTTACCCCATCTGTTTCGGCTAAAAATGCATATTTCAACATTTTAAGAGCATTTGGACTTTTCTCCAATAACTCTTGGCACCATTGATTCACTTCATCATCTAACTTATCATAAGGAACTACTGCATTCACAAGTCCCATATCTAAAGCTTGTTTTGCTGTATATCGTCTACATAAGTACCAAATTTCTTTTGCTCGTTTAATACCTACCGCACGCATTAAATCTCCTGTTCCATAACCAGGATCAAAAGAGCCTACACGAGGACCTGCTTGTCCAAGTTGAGCATGCTCAGCAGCAATGCTAAGATCACAATTAACATGCCATACGTGACCACCCCCAATCGCATAACCATTTACTCTAGCAATTACGGGTTTCGGCAGAGTACGAATAAGAAATGTTACTCGCTGCCAACCTACTTCTAAAGGGAGCATATATTCACCTTTGTAGCCTCCTTTCTCACGTGTTGTCTGATCACCACCAGTACAAAAAGCCTTTTCTCCTGCACCAGTAAAAACCACTACACCAATTTCGGGATCCATGCATTGATTAAAAGCATCTATCAATTCATGGACTGTATGTTGAGTACATGCATTATAACGCTCAGGTCTGTTAATTGTTATACGTGCAATTCTATCTTTTTTTTCAAAAATAATCTCTTCATAATCCATTTTCATAAACTC
>JBHLNZ010000058.1:0-19224 GCA_048941015.1 Promethearchaeota archaeon
CTCTCCAGCCTCAACCATTTTTCTTTTTAAGATATTAGATAATTCAGCTCTAATTTTAGAATAATTTGGATCTTTTACTAAATTGTTTTTTTCATAAGGATCATTCTCTAAATCATAAAGATATTCTTCTTCGTAGGTATCAGCTTGGGAATATAAAATGCCATCTTTATTCAGTACCTTTACTGAGTATTTCCACTCTTTTGTTCTGATTGCTCTTCCAACTTGGGTTTCACTAATCTGAATAAAAATCTCTTCTGGCCAGTTTTTAACAGGATCACCAACTAAATCTTGTAAAGGTCGCCCTTTCATATAATTAGGAACCTTAATTCCTGCACATTTTACCAATGTTGGTGGAATATCAATTAAACTAACAAGCTCAGTTATTTTTTTTCCACCCTCGAATCCTGGTCCTTTAATGATTAATGGAATTCTTACTGACGATTCATGACAATCTCGTTTATATTCCCAAGTTCTCGTTCTAAAATGGCACCCATGATCACTACAATAGAAAATGATGGTATTTTCTTCTAGATCCAACTCTCTTAATTTTTCTAAGATTCTTATAACATTCTTATCTATACTATTACAACAACCAAGATAATCAGGGAAATTTTCACGCCAATCTCCTTCTGTATTCTCAAGATCTCCTGGAACTTTATAATTTTTAAAATATTCTTTACTTCCATCTGGTCCTTGAAAAATATTTAAATCATTCTGTT
This sequence comes from Promethearchaeota archaeon, assembly GCA_048941015.1. GTDB lineage: Archaea > Asgardarchaeota > Lokiarchaeia > Sigyniarchaeales > SOKP01 > SOKP01. Next base: position 720 of record JBHLNZ010000058.1, read on the forward strand.
GATGAGGTTCAAGAAAAGACAGAAATAAAAAGAAAGGTTTAACCCTGTTTCGTAAAGTCAAATATTTGAGTGCAAAATCAGTTAAACAATCAACTCTGTAGCCTTGAAATTCAACTTTATTCATATTACCATCAAAGAGATGCCCTTCATAAGCATGAGAAGTGAATTCAAGAAGATCGGAAGCAAGCCAATAATCTTTATACCCTCCCCTAAGTTCAAATGGAATAGGTTTCGTCATATAATTCATTTTTTTTAATTTTAAATCTTTTGATCTACCGATATTACTAGCAAGATGCCATTTTCCAATGTAAGCAACATCATAGCCATTTTTTGAGAAATAATTAGCGATGTTTTTATCACTTATAGGAAGAGAGATACCATTTCGATAACAAGATGTCTCCGTTGAATAGAGTCCCGTTTGTAGTATTGCTCGTGCAGGGCCACATAAAGGTTGATTTGTAAATGCATATTCAAAAAGTACTCCTTCTTTAGCTAATTTATCCAAATTTGGCGTAATATTTAATTCCTGGCCATAACATCCTAAAGTATCAAATCTTTGTTGGTCAGAGAAGATAAATATAATATTGGGCTGTTCCACGCTGCAAATTAATATTTTAAATATAATAAGGTTTTATATATTTAATATTAGAAAAGATGATTTATTATGTCAGGAAAAACTCAAATTGCGCGACCAATCATCTTAAGTATAGCATTGTTTTCGCTTGCCGGTCAGATAGCATGGGCTGTTGAGAACCAATATTATAACATTTTTATGTATAATGTAATTACGCCAATACCTATTTATGTTTCGATTATGGTGGCACTCTCTACGACCGTGGGAACAATTGCGACTATAATAATGGGAGCATTTAGCGATGTTAAAGGGAAGCGAAAACCGTTATTATTATATGGTTTTATTTTCTGGTCTATTACCACAGCTATGTTTCCGCTAAGCGCTGGATTTATACCAATTAGTACAGAATTTGCAATCTTCATAGCAATATTATTTGATGCAATTATGACTTTTTTCGGGGCTATGGCTCTCAATGCAGGATTAAACGCTTATATTACCGACGTTACTAATTTAAATAACCGTGGAAAAGTAACGAGTATCGCACAAATGATGGTTATGGTTGCATTATTGATAGTAAATGGTGTTGGAGGCTTATTGATAACTCTAATAGGATATTATTGTTTCTTTTTCATTGTAGGAGGACTTGTTTTTGTATTAGGATTAATAGGAAATTTTTTAATACAAGAATCACCAGATTTGAATGCGTTAGAGATTGGAACTTTTTCACAAATACGAAAAACATTCCGAAAAGAAAATTTGAGAGGATATAAGGATTTTTTTATCGTCCTACTAGTAATCACAACTTGGCAAATAGGTTTGAATATTTTTTACCCTTTTCTTATGATATATCTACAACATAATATTGGGATGTCTATTTTTACTGCATCGATCCTAATTTTTATTGCTCTATTAAGTTCCATTATTTTAGCTTATCCTTTAGGAATCCTTACAGATAAAGTAGGAAGGAAACGAATGACCCTTATTTCAGCTATTTTTTTCGGCTTATCATTATTCACTTTTGGATTTTTTACTGATATCGTCATGCTTTTAATTCTTGGAAGTATTTGGGCTACTTTTTATCTAGGAATAACCATTTCAACATTTTCATGGGCAAAAGATTTATATCCTGAAGAAAATAGGGGAGAATTTAGCGGTTATTGGAATCTATTCTCAGGCACCATTCCAATGGTTATCGGTCCTTTGATTGGTGGATGGTTGGCTACAGCATTCGGGATTTATAAGCTAATAGATGCTAATTGGGGGTATGTACCTACATCTATTATCTTTTTCGTTAGTGGAATCGTCGTTTTATTAACGATCATTCCCTTATATTTTGCGAAAGAAGCTAGAACCAATTAATACCTATAAAAATTTTATTTTTTTATTAGTTAGATATTAAGAAATTAATTATTTTGGCAAAATCAAAATAGATTTATTATTATTTGAAAACACCTAGAAAAAGTTGTTTATAAGGCTTCTAGAATATGATATCGTGGTAATATACTTATTTTATAAGTAGACTTGGCTCCTAAATATTAAAAAAAACGATTTAATCTCTCCCAAGGTGGTTTTAATAAAGCTCATAACATGTCATATTCCTGAAATGTATCTCCAGGGGATCGAAGAACTCGTAAATATGAACTTATACCCTAATCGCTCTGAAGTAATAAGAGTTGCAATACGCGACTTGCTTAAGAGTGAATTAAGTTCAATAATTAGAAAAAAGGAATAATTTCATTTCCTTTTTATTCTTTTGTCTAGTAGTTCTTTAATTTTTTTTGTGCAGGATCTTAGACTTTTTTCCTTTATGCTTAAATAACAAAACTAATGAGTCTATTTAGTATAAATCATATTCACTAACATTGTTTATATAAATAAAAAAATAATACTCATTATATGCTCGAGATATTAATTTGGATATCTTTATTTTTAGGAGGATATCTTGTTATATATTTTGCTGCAGATATTTTTTTAGATAATTTAAAGAGTTTATGCTTAATTTACAAATTATCTCCATTTATAATAGGCCTTCTAGTTCTTGGAATTGATCCAGAAGAATCCATAGCTTCGATTATCGCAGCTACAAATCAGCTTCCTTATATATCAATCGGAAATGTAATAGGGAATTCAATTTTATCTTTATCTTTATGTTTTGCACTTCCAACTTTTTTTTATAAAATAAATTTGAAATCAATTTCTCATTTCTACTTCATTATATTATACTCTTGTGCTATAATGATTTTATGTAGTTTCTTATTTAAATTAGGATTATTAATACTTGGTTCTGGAGCATTATTATTATACTTTATTTACATTTTTAAGTCTTTAAAAGATATTTCTAAAAAAGGGAAATTAGAAACGATTAAAATGGAGGAAATAAGTGAACTAAATAAAGACGAGACAATCATTGAGAGTTCAAAATACAAAAAAATCATTTTAATTATTTTTAGTTTCTCTTTTATAGTTATCGGAGGTGAATTATTGATTCTTTCAGCTGAAAATTTAATTATTTTAACTGGTCTAAGCGAAGAATTTTTTGGATTCATAATAATTGCCTTTGTAACTAACGTTGAAGAATTAACTTTAGTTTTTAAATCAATAAAAAAAAGAAGTACAGAAATTGGTATAGGGGGAATGATTGGTAAGGTGATCTGGAACTTATCATTTACCTTTGGAGTTAGTGGAATGATTGCCTTAAATATAGAATTTAATTATTTACTCTTTTTTAATTGGCTTATTTTAGTAATTATTATTGCTTTTTACCATTTTAGAGCAGGATATGAATCAACAACGATGATAGATCCTATTATATTAAGCAGTTTTCTTATTATCTTCATTGTATTTAACTTAATGACCATTGTTCTGATTTGAACTTCGCTGACTGAATTATTCAATTTTTTATTATTTGTATAATTATTTTAAATGATGACTTTTACTCACTACGATTTTGAGTACTTTGATGTCCATACTCATTTTTTCCCCCCTCAAATATTTGAAGCAATTTGGGCTTTTTTTGAACAAAGAGACGAAAATGATCATGTTACAGGATGGCCTGTTAATTATAAGCTGACAACTAATGATTTAGTAAAAGTTTTAAAAAGAAACAATGTAAAATATTTTGCAACTCATAATTATGCTCATAAAGTTGGTGTGGCTGAATATATAAACAATTGGACCAAAGAATTTGCATTATCGAATAAAAATATCATTCCTTTTGGATGTGTGTGGCCAGAAGACAATAATAGATTAGAGTATACAAAAAAAATCTTTGATGAGTTTAATTTTTATGGTATAAAGATTCAACCGTTAGTACAAAAATTCTTTCTTGATGATGCTAGGATGTATGAAATCTACGATTTAATTTTTGATAAAGGAAAGTGGTTAATGGTTCATATAGGTACAGCACCATATCGAAATCAATATGTTGGATACAAAAATTTCATAAATTTTCTAGAAAAATATCCGGATATGAATATTATTGTTGCGCATATGGGAGCCTTTGAATATACCAGATTTTTAAAGCTACTGGATAAGCATCCGAATCTTTATTTAGATACAGCAATGATTTATATCCCAAATAATATTTTTCCCGAAAGAGGCCCAAAACGACCTAAACCTAAAGAGTTAATATCTTACCAAGATCGGATCCTTTTCGGTTCTGATTTTCCAAACATACCTTATGATTATGAAAATTCTACCAGGGGTTTGTTAGAATTTAATCTTCATAGAAGCTTTTATGAAAATATCTTTTTAAATAATGCTAAGCGAATTTTTAATGTGAAGTGATATTTTCTAATTAAAGAGAAGTTTAATTATATGATAACTAGACTCATTGACATAATAAACATCCCGGTCATAATCCCTAATATAGAATAATGCTCTTTAGCCAATGAACGAGCAACTGGTAATAACTCATCTAATGAAATATATACCATTATACCCCCTACGACTCCTAACATGGCCCCCAACACAAAATCGTTGATGAATGGGAAAAGAATTAACCAAGTAATAATTGCCCCTAAAGGTTCGCTCATACCAGATATAAAAGACCATTTAAAAGCCTTTTTCTTGTTTCCAGTACAAGCATAAATTGGAACGGCTACAGCAATTCCTTCAGGGATATTATGTAATGCAATAGCAACAGCCAGCAGAACCCCTAATTGAATTTCAGTAATCGCCCCAATAAAGGTTGCCATACCCTCAGGAAAGTTATGGATAAAAACACCAAAAAAGATGAAAATTGAGGTTTTCACTAAATTTACTTTCGGTTTTTCTCCTTCTTGTTTATATCTACGTCGATGACGATGTCCATAATGTAGATGTGGTTTGCATTCACCATTATTATTAGTAAGCATTTCTATAGAATCTTCAAATTCATATTCATGAGAGACTAAAACATCAATGCAAAACATAATCATCATTCCTAAAAAGAAAAAGATTAGACCCATAAATAACCCGTTTGTTACAATGCTCTCTTGTAATAATTCTACAAATGATATTAGTACCATAACTCCCGCTGAAAATCCCATAATGAATGAAATGAATTTAGGACTCGGTTTGTGCATAAAGACTGCTATAAGACTCCCAATTGAGGTTGAAAGACCAGCGATTAAACTTAATAAAATTCCAAGTAAAAATGTCTCCATTTTTATTATCCGTCTTTTAAATTGTTTATTAGTATAATTTTATTATTATTATTGAATATTTATAATAGAGGTTACAATATTAATTTAAACCTAATGAATAGCTATTTAATTTTTTTTAGTTAAAAATTTAAATAATTTAGTTGTCCCTAAATAGTTATATAGTAACTTCCTATTTAAACATTATCAAATTGAGAAAGCTTATAAAATAAACTAGATCATTTAAATTAAATAGGAGATAAAACTTATATATAATTAATTTTAATTTAAAAAAAAAAAATCCAATTTACGTTTGAATAATCAACTTTTAATTTTTTTGTTGATACTATAAATAAGATAGATACTTTTCTTTATTAAAATTTTTTAACTGATAATATGTAATTACTAATGAAACAAATAACATCCGCTGATAAACTTTTTTTTTTTGAAAGAAATTTCTTCACATTAGACGGCTTGTGGATGATTGAGGCTGAGAAAGAATTAAATTGGCAAACAGCATTAAAAATCGATCTTGAGGTATGGAAAAACCTACTAAAAATTATAATACGAAGAATAAAAGGATATTTACATTTAAAGGAAAACAGTTTAGCAAATTTAGTAAATATTCTTACTTTCCGGTGGTCGGTAGAAGGATGGAAATATAATGTTATAAATCTTAAGAGTAATAAGGCAGAAATAAGAGTGAGTGCATGTCCTTATAAATTGGCTATGGATAGAAATCCTGAGCGGCATGATAAGATTGATTTAATTTGTAAAGATATGTGCATTCCATTTTATGATGCAATTGTGAAAGAATTTAATCAAGAGATTACGTTAAATAGAACCTGTTATATGGGTTTAGGAGATTCTTTCTGTGACTTTAAATTTATGTCAAAGGAGTCAATATCAGAAGAGAATAATTTTAATTGGATTGAAGAAAGTCACAGAAAACTGACTATAGAGGATAAGTTATTTTATTTTGAAAAAAACTTTCGTACCCTTGATGGGTTATGGGTTATAGAGACTGAAAGTGAATTTAATTGGCAAACTGCTTTAAAGTTAGATATAATTGTTTGGCAGGAACTCTATAAAATAATTTTTCGAAGGGTTAAGAAGTATTTAAATTTAGAAGATAATTCGCTTTTAGATTTAGTTAAAATAATCTCATTTGTATGGAATTGTGAAGGGAATTTTCATGAAATTGTTAAAGTAAATGATAATGAGATAATTATAAATATTAATACTTGTCCATATATAGAAGCTATGCAACGTAATCCAAAAAGACATAATCGTATTGCTTCTATTTGTAAAGAAATGTGCATTCCTTATTTTGAACCAGTCGTAAAAGAATTTAATCCTAAAATTAAGATAGTTAGAAATAAATTTATTGGATTAGGGGATAATGTTTGTAATTTTCATTTTAAAATAGAATAAATTAGCTTAAAAAATGTGATATTTTTTTTAACTTCAGATATGATAATTTTTTGTTCTCCTTCTGAAATTTCATAAGCTTCAAAAATCCATTTATCTAATTCTCTTAAATTATGTAGATTTTGCTGGTTAATAATTCCTTCAGCTTGGAGAAGATTTTCAATAATATCATCCACTTTTTGGCTAATCTTAATCTTTAGTTCTTCATTTTCATTAATAATAGGGAGATGTCTGATCATATATTGATTTAAATTTATGGTTGTGTTATTCTGGTTATTTATTCCAAAAAGGCAATAAAATTGCATTAATGCAGAATTTAAAATGGCACATATATATTTCAATTCTAAATTATTATCACAAGAAAGCGAATATACCGATGATGTAAAACATACATTATCTTCTGTAAAAGTAGCTTGAGGAACTATACTATTATGTTTAATCAGTAACTTTGGACCAATGTAGTATTCATAATTTTCCCCCTTTAATACTTTTGGATCAATAAGTTCAATATTAAATGATTTATTTTTTTTAAAATAATAATAGTTAAAATCATCTTTAGCATACAAGAATAAACATGAGCCCAGTATATTATGTTTAATATGTTGCTTTATTTGCCTTAATCCTTTGCTTTCTTCGCCTCTAATCATTCTGGGAAAGCATTTTATATTTAAATAATTCAAATCTCCAATAAGTTCGATTTTATTTATGATATCATTTATTTCCAAGCTACTTTTAATTCTAATTCTATTTAGTGGAATTGTATTAGAATTACAATAAGGACATTCATTTTTAAATGTATAAGCAAAAACCTTTTTAGTTTTATCACAAAAAGGACAAGAAGAATTAATACAAACTTTTAACTTGTCAAAATTTTGATTTTTAAATACAATAATTTCTTTATCAGGGTATTCATAGATTTTTAATTTATCTTCTTCTTTTATTCTTTTTTGATAAAAAATTATTTGAACTTCGTTTGTTGCCCTTTTAAATAAATTTGGGCCAACATCAATTATTTTTAAAAGATTAGCATTTGATAAAAAATTATTTCTAAAATTTATATAACTTTGCCTTAAGAGAAAGCTTTTTGGTACTAAAAAACCAACAATTCCATTACACCAATTGATTGCTTTTAAGATATATGCGCAATAAATATCCTTATAAAAAATATTTTCGTTCTTTAAGAAAAATTTTTGATTTTTTGTTAAAATGTTTCCGTATGGAGGGTTTCCAACAACAATTTCAAACTTTTTTTTAATTTTGGAAGTAAGACTATCTTCTTTTTTAATATTTGAACATAATATAGTAAAAATTTGATTTATATCGGATTTAGAGTTTAAATAATACCATCGACATAATTTTAAAATTGTTAATTTAACTGCGGCATCATTAATATCGTATCCAAAAATATTTTCTATGAGTTTATGTCCTATTGTTGATAATTGACTTTTAAAATCTATTTTCTTAATTATATGATATAAAAGGTCAATTGCACTGACTAAAAAGACTCCTGAACCACAAGCAGGGTCGCAAATCTTAATTTTTAATAAAAGAGTAGCAATTCTATTTTGTAAATCTTCACTTAATTTAAAAAGATCTTTCACCTTATGGACAGTATTTAACTTAAAACGTTCCTTTAAATATAAAATAAATGTTTCAGAGCAAATAAAATTGGAAATAACACTTTTAGTAAAATATACTCCTTCTTTTTTTTTATTAGTATAATCTTCTAAGAATTCATTTTCAAGACTCTGAATTGATTCTAATATCTTATGTAAAGTTTCTCTCTTATTTGATTTAAGAGCTTTCTGAAATTTTTCAAATAAATGATTTATTTTTGGAATATAATTTAGATTTTTCATACAATTCATTAACTTAGAACTTCTATTTCCAACGATCTTTAATAAATTTATTGAAATTTTTATATATATGAATCTTTCTTCTTATATAGTATATTCTTTATCTTTTTATAGTTAAAATTACTTTATATAATAGGGAATATGACGAATAAGGATGAAGAGAAAGATTATCACGGAGTAGCTCCAATCAAACCTATTATTAAAAAAATGAAAAAACACTATGATAAAGACCCAAAAGATTGGAGAATCATCGGTTCTAAGGATAAAGAAGGAAATTATGATACTTTTATTACAAAAAAACCCGATGCTTATTGGTTAAAATCAAAAATGTTAAATCCTTATTCTTCATTGACTATGGGGTCAATAATTCGCAATATTGACAAAGAAATCGATGAAAAAATAGACAAAGGAAAAACTTTATCACCCGACGAGATGTATCGTCTTTTTGGAATGATTGTTCCAATTAAAAAGGATCAAAATATCATGGCTGCGGGTATTGAAAAATATTCACAACAACATGGAGATCATTTAAAAAAAGTAATTCATGATGAAAAAGATCCAAATTTAGGTTATCAGATGGCAAGAAGGATTGATGAAGAATTTACAAAAAAACATCCTCAAAGAAAGAACTTGTATATTTAAAGATCGATAATTAAAAAAAGAAATTTAATACCATAGAAATTATACCTTACTTTTTATCATTTCTAGATCTTCTTTTCTTTTTATGATAGGAAAATTACTGGAATAATTACTTGTATTATTTATAAGTTCTGATATTAATGCATTTATCTTTTCTGGGCCTGATTTTCCTTCAATAGTTTTTGTAAACTCTTTTAATGAGAGAACATTTAAATCCTCAACATAAAAAGATATGCCTTTTTCTACCTCTTCAAGGAGAAATTGATAAGATAATTCTGCATCTCTTTCAGTTTTTAGCAATGGTTCATCAGGATCATCAAAAGTATAAGATATTTCAGTCCAACGATTTCCACTGGAATCTACAGGCACCATACCAAAGATGTAATCAGAAGTATAGAGCCAAATAGGAGTGCCGTTATCATATGATGTGTCAACAATACTTTTAAATTCGTCGCTCATACTAAATCATTTTTTAGGTACTATTTTTATTTCTTTTTAGTATATATATTAAGAAAGTACTTTTACTATTATAATTTTAGAAAAATTATTTGAATCTTATCTTTTCGATAAAGTTATAGAAGCTTTTTTAATAATAAGAAAATAATTATAAATATGCGCCAACTTGATTATGCAAACTTAAGCCTCAAGATTCAAAATTGGATAAAAAGTTATATCAGTTCTGCGAACGCTGATGGAGTAATCATTGGTTTAAGTGGAGGGATTGATAGTGCTGTCACTGCTTCTTTATGTATTAGAGCTCTTGGAAGTGAGTGTGTTATAGCTTTATGTTTACCTTGCGAATCAATTTTACAAGATATAGAAGATGCAAATTTGGTTGCTGATTCTTTAGGATTAGAACTTGAGACAATAGACTTAAGTTCAGTTTATCATGAATTTTTAAGAGTGGCTGATACAATAACTCAACCTAACCAGATCGCAAAAGCTAATTTAAAACCAAGGTTAAGGATGATGACTTTATATTTTGTAGGTCAATCGAGAGGTAAATATTTGGTGGTTGGAACAGGTAATCGAGCTGAACTGGCAATCGGTTATTTTACAAAATATGGAGATGGTGGAGTGGATTTTGAACCATTGGGAGGAGTATATAAATGTGAAGTTAGAAAAATCGCCAAAGTTTTAAAGATTCCCGAAAAAATAATTAATAAGCCCCCTTCTCCCGGATTATGGATTGGTCAAACAGATGAGGGAGAAATAGGATTAAAGTACGATATAATTGATGAAATTTTGTACAGAATTGACTATAATCTGAGTCTCGAAGGCTTAGATCAAATAAGTGTACAAAAAGTTAAAATGTTGATGAAATCAGCGGAACATAAGATAAAATTGGCCCCAATATATCAATTAAAGAAATAAGAGTACTCAAAAGCTGTTACATGCTTGAAATAATTCTTCTTATATTGTTAATTCTTGTAGTTATTTCATCTAATTTTTTCTTAAGAATTCCACTTTGCCTGTTGTATTCTGAATCTGCAATAGATCCCTTATTATAGCTTGCATCTATCTCTTTAAAGTTCCTCTCAATTGAATATCTTCTTCCTTCAAGAGCAATTAATTCTTGATATAATGAATCTTTATCATTAGGTAATTTGTCAGCATCATAGGTTTCAATATCGCTAATATTAGGTTCATTTGCAGAGTTAAAATCAACAAAAGGGCTTGCTTTAGTTTCATCTTGCATAATTCCTTTTTGTTTAATTTTAATTTCATCCTCTTCAATATTAGTTATTTCTTGTTTAATTTCCGCTTTTGGTTTTGACTTATCTGATGATTTTTCTCCAACAGATGCGAAAACATTAAATAAATCGGTAGTACTTGATTGAATTGACTCCGATTCTATTTCTTCTATTCTAACGGAAGTAATTTTCGGTTTTTCCATTGATATTTTGCCTTTTTCTTTTCTTTCTGGCACTTCTTTAGGTTCGAATACACTAAGCGGTTTTTCTGGAATAACTGATGTTACTTTTCGCTTTCCTGCTGTTAATGGTCGATCTTTTGATTCTTCAATAACCATAGGAGTAATTTTAGGTACCTTTTTCGGAATAGGAGTTAGCTTTTGTTCTTCCATTTTTTTTGTTTCAGGTTTAGATATTTGAGGAATAGGAGCTAATTTCTTTTTTACTGGTTCTTGAAACTCTGTAGGCTTTTTTTCTATTGATTTTGATTTGCTATCTATTTTGGGGCCAATTATTGGCTTTTTAATAACAGGGATTTTGATCTTGGGAGGAGGTAATCTGCTTTCTTTTTTAAGAATAATTTTCTCAACTTTTTTCTTTTGACTCATCTTCGCAAGAGTCTCATCTTTTTTCTCTAATTCTTTTTTAAGTTCTTCAATCTTTCCTCTTAATCCATTAATTTCTCCTTTAAACTGTTCTGATACTTTATCAACAATTTCGGTTAAATCTATTTCAGTTTTTTCAATCACCTTTTTAGATGCCACATCTTCTATTTCAGCTTCAGGTTCTTGAACTTCTTTTTTATGTGTGGGAATATTTAGCATACTTCCGATTAACTTAGGGATTGAAGTCTCTGAAAACCATAGATCAAGGGGATCCCAATCTTCTAATTCTTTTAAAATATGTTCAATTTCATACCTATACTCTGGTTGTGAATTATTATTTTTTAAATCACGAAAAAGATCAATTAGTGTTTCTCTTGCTTCAATTTCATCATCGGGAGACGGTTCTCCCTCCATTAAAAACAAATAAAGGTCCTTTACTTCTTTAAGCATCGATTCAAACTTTTTTTCTTCGCTCATACAGATTTCTATGTTGATTTATTGTTAATTCTTAGCTATTAATTTCTCTTTAAGTATTAAATAACTTTTCATTAATTTATTTTTTTGTAATATTTTAAGACTATAGTTTTAAAAGATATAAATAGCGCTTTTTTTAACATTCATGTCAAAATTTCAATCTCAAGATATATGGCATTTTTAAGAATTGTTATATCTTAAGATTCTCAAAGGATTTTTTCAAGAAGGTTAGGAAACTAGGAAATCCTTTATATACTAATATGACAATAATAGGATTATAATATTTTTTTCTTTAGTTGGGATATAAGATAGCAATAATGAATAATGAGTTTTAATAGTGATTTTATTTATGCAAACAAGAAATAAGATTGGTTTGGTTGTTTTAATTAACTTTATTCTCCCTTTACATGTTTTATTATATTTTGGAGCCGTCAATATGTATTTCGATTACGCAATGAATTTATGCTACCTATCTTTTTTAGTACTAGGAAGTAAAGATTTAGAGACGGATAAAAGGGAATTCAAACGATTAACCCTTTTGAAGATTTTTCCCGTGATACTCTACTTTTATTATATTATAACTCAAGTAGGATATCCTTTTATTAATATGATATTGGGGTATAGCCTAGATTTTTTCTTTCTCAATTTCATATTATCTAACGCCCCAGATTTATATTGGGTAATACGAATTATATCCTATACTGCTACATTTCTTTTAATTTTTGGCTTAATGTTGTTTGGATTTAATAACAGAAAATACTATGGAAATTACATGATCGCATTCGCAGTTTTGTATTTAGTAGACAGGGTATTTAGTTTAATTAACGCTATTACTTTATCATATAACGCTACATTTTATCTCCTCTTTCTTTATGCCACTTTTATTTTAGTGTCAATTTCAGCTAGTTATTTGGTATTTTTTGGACAGAGAATAAGAAATATTTATTTCACTTTAAGTGGAATTATGTTCTTTGGAGCTATTTTTATTAGGTGGATATTTACTTTTATAATTTTTGTCGTTAGCCAAATAGAAATTTATTCTGTCATAGCGCTTATACTTTCTTTAATTGGAGTGGTGATTTCAGGGCGTTTTATAGAATTAGGCGGTACTTTCAGGCGAGGGATCCGTATCTTTATCAGTCATGCTGTTGCGGACTATAATAGATACAGGATTAATGACATTGCACAATTCTTAGAAAACCAAAAAGGAATACGCTATGTATTTTACTGTGAAAATGATTTAACAGGAAATATTGATGCTTGGATGCAAAAAACGGTACCACGTTGTCATTTGCTAATATTCATTTCGACTGAAAAATCATTAAATTCGGCTGACTGCACTACTGAATTAGGCCTTGCTCGAGATAGAGGGCTGACAATCATTCCCATATTGGGAGTTGGGCTAAGTTGGGATGATTTGAAAAAGCTAGATGTTCATAGAGAAATTGGCGCGAGTTTCGATCCAATGGAATTTGAAGATTTTTGCAATAAATTGTACCAACAAATCCAAATATATAAGAAATCATTCAATCAAATATCTGACAACGACCAACACCAGAATAAGGAGAGTTAATTTATTATTCTTTATGTTATAAATGAATTGATCTTTTTCGTCAAATGAGCATGTCAAAAATGTAAGAATCTTTTAAATCTGGGGGTAAAAGTTTAAATATTAGATAAAGATCTTATCTTATAACAATGATCTCGAATAATACTGCTACAAGAACATTGGGAAGGGTATTAATATCCCTAAGTATTATTATCGTAGTAGTATTAATTATCTAAGCAAAACAAATCCAACTTCTCTTTTTCTTATAAGCTTTTCATGGATTTGTTTGCTTCGAGCATGTTATTTATTTGAAAAAGGGATTGGTGGGTTCGTTTCGCTTTTAAGAAGTATACAATAAAAAGTATTAGAATAAACAAAGAAAAGGAAGTAAAATGAAATATAAAAATAGTGAAACGAAACATCAGGTAATTGAATACTTACAATCATATTTTCTTGGTATTGGTTTTAAAGAACTAAACGACCTTGTAATAAAAAAAAACAATTGTGTTTTTTGTGGTACTTGTACCTCGTTATGTCCTCGTATTGGGATGAATGGAAAAGAACCCACACTATTAGAATATGATCCGGAATGTTCCACCTGTTTTAGGTATTGTCCAAGAACATACTTTCCTGAAGAAATGTTTAAAAAAGAATTATTTCATGATGGGGCAAACAATAGTTATGCATTAGGATATTACCAAAAATCTCTTGCTGCTAAAAGCAATGATGATAATATAATGAGACTTGCTCAAAATGGAGGCGTTGTTTCTACATTACTCATACATGCTTTGGATACTGGTTTAATAGATGGAGTTATTCTTACCGATAGAGATGAAAATTGGTATCCAAAACCTATAATAGCACGAACTTCCAAAGAAATCTTGTCATGTACAGGTTCTAAATATACAATTGCCCCAACCCTAAATACTTATAAGGACGCAATAAATGAATTAAAACTAGAAAAATTAGCATTTGTTGGGATGCCCTGTCAAATCAAAGCTGTAAGGAAATTACAATTGTTTTCTCCCCTCTCAGAAGAATATGGAAAATTTTCATTAATTATAGGACTTTATTGTTTCTCAAATTATTCGTATGATTTGATGAAGTTACTTGTTCAAGGAGAACTTGGAATTCCACTCAGCAATGTTAAGAAAATCGATATTTCACAGGGTAGATTTTATGTATATACATATGATGGATTAATTAAAGAAGTTCCAATAAAGGAAACTAAGGAATATAGTTGGTCAAGTTGCCAATATTGTAAAGATTATTGTGCTGAATTTGCAGATATTTCTATTGGTAGTGTGGGAGCTCCCGAGAATGATTGGAATAGCGTATTATTACGGACGGATAGAGGTGTAAAATTATTTAATGATGCAGTAGAAGCTAAGAAAATAGTATCTTCCAATAGTATTGATCTATTTAAAATCGAGAAAGAAGCAATAAGAAAGAAAACAAGAGTAACTCAAATAGATAAACAAATATTAAGCGCTATGCAGTTCTTAAATATTTCTGATTTCGAAATAAAGACTTATACAACTCTAATGTCATTAGGAAATGCAAGTGAAACGATATTAAGTAAAATTATGAACACAGAAGAAATTTTTGTTAGAAACGCACTTCAAAAGCTGAAGAGACGAGAATGGGTTATAGCTGCTAATGGATCATACAGTACTGTTAATCCCAGTATAGTTATTGAAAATGAAATATATAAGTTAAAGAACAATTTCTTTAAAAATATTGAGAAGCTAAAAACTGAAGTTCTTACTAATTTAGAAGCTCTATATGTACAAAATAATTTTAATAATGTACGATTTGATGAAAATCTGGATTTAATCAAATGATAATCTTAAAAACGATTATTTAGCACTCTTTCAAGAAGTTGTGAATGACAAAAATCAACCCCAGGGAAAAATGGTTAACTAAAATTGTTGACTTGGTTTTCTTAACATACACCAAAGGGGAACATCGGTTTCAGGGATTATTGTATATTCAAGTATTTCGAATCCGTATTTCTGGTAAATTGACACACTCTTTTCTGTATTAGTTTCCACATAAATCGGTAATCCGTCGCTTTCAACTGTTTTTATCATAGTACGTATTAATAAGCCCCCATATCCTTTTCCTTGTTCTTCTGGTTTAACAGCAATATTTTGAAAATACCAATGGTCATAAGGCGCAAGCTCTTTATGTTTTTCTTCCTCATACTTAAAAACGGTCATAGTTCTTTTCAATGCTTTTAATTTTAAACCTACTTTACGCATTGCATAAAAACCTCCATATCTCATCATAGTCCAAGTAGATGGATAAGTTTTTTTAGGAGGAAGCCATATTGTAATTCCTTCTAAGTTCTTAGAAGTTGCATAAGCTAATCCATGTTTTATTCCGTAATTATAGATCATATAAAATCCATATTGGAGCTTTTCCTTTCTTTCTTTCTCATCGGGATATGTAAAGATCGTGATGGGATCGTTTTGAAAAGCATTACCTGCCACTATACACGCCTCTTTAACATCATTCGGCGTTAATTTATAAAGATTGTCCAAATTAATATTTGTATTCATATTAGAATTTAGAAAAAAGTCGATTATAAAAAATCTGTAGTCCAATAATTGTTGGATCTACATAGTGAAAAATGGGGATTTTAGAGCTTTATCTTAATATTTTCATTTCTTAAGGAATCTCAACACCTGGTACTTCAACTTTTAAAAATTCAATTCTTCCACTTGATCTTTTACCCTCTAAATATTGAGTGGTGCAAAGAAAAAGAGTTCTTCCATCATCTCCACCCAGAGCGCAAGCATAAACATTTGTACCTTTTACTTTAATAGTAGAAGTGATTTCACCTCCTTCCAAAACACGTAAGACTTCTGCTTTGGATGGATTTGCGACCCAAATGGCACCTTCTTCATCAAGACATATACCATCTGGGGAAAAGTCTTTAAATTTCGCCCAAATTCTTCGATTTATTAGATTTCCTGAATTTTCAATATCAAAAGCAGTCAATTTACTTCCAAAAGTTTCTGCTACAATAAAAGTTTTGCAATCGGGAGTCACAATACATCCATTGGGAAAAATAAGATTTTCTGCAACTATTCTTGCATCCCCCTCTTTTGTTACCAGAATGATGCATGTGGGTTCAGCTGGGGAATCAAGGGATTTAGTACCCCAATTTCCTATGTAAGTTCGTCCATGAATATCGGTTACGGAATCATTGCAGTTATATTCTGTAAAGTTGCTTAAATCCGCATGAATCTTCAATCCTTTTGGATCTAAAAGCATTAGGTAACGTCTTTGCATTGAAACTATAAGCATCCTACCATCATTCAAAAAACCCAATCCCGAAGGAGAATCCTGCAGTTCTACGATAATTTCTGATTTGCCTTTTTCATCAACGACGATGACTTTTTTTCCAGTGAAATCTGAAAAGAACAACTTTCCGTTTCGCCAACGAGGGGCCTCTGGAAATCCAAGACCAGATAATAATATTTTGGTTTCCATTTTCATATTTATCATTTTGATTTTTATTTTAATAAAGTTACCTTTCTATTTATTCTCCAAAACGATAATCTGCACACTGGAAGGTAATAATAATATTAATAAATTGTAAATAAATTTTTATATGAGATTTTCAATACTATTAACTAATCCAGAAGTATATTAATAAATCGATACTATAAAAGGGAATAAGGATGATTTGTTCTAAATGTGGAGTTAAATTAAGTGATTCCGATCATAGATATTGTCAAAATTGCGGAGCTGAAATTATAACTCATGCTAAAACAACTAATCTTACTGATAAGCCTCAAATTGAGCCTGAGAAACCAAAGGAAGTTGAAGCTAATAATTTATGGATTGGATTTATCTTGATTGCTATTGGAATCCTTATCATCGGAATGGGTATAGTTGGATATTACATAGAAAAAGTAAATTGTTATAACCCAGCGGTGGGTTGTGGTATCTTGACGGGTGGGGGGGGCATGGGTCTTTTTGGAGTTAACTTTTTAGGCTTGTTTGTTATTATAGGAGGTATCCTATTTCCATATAGGAAACATAGAATAGCCAAAAGGATTTTGCCTCTTTTGTTTATTATTGTTCCAACACTAGCTTTTTTTCTGTCATTTATAATTGTTAGCTTTAATTTCTAATAATTAAAAACTTCGATTTTATAAAAATTCTTCATTAAGTTAGAATTATGAGCTATTATTCAATTTTCCTTGAAATTCTTGATAAGGGATGCCCTTTTGCTTTTATCTCTAATTCATTAAACCAACCAAAAGGAGGTCTAAGAACAGTGTATCGCTCTTTCAAGAGCACTTCTAAATCTTTTAAAATCCTTAAACTGAATTCTGGACTACTTAAATCACCAAAAAGATGAGCAAATGATAAGAGTACAATATTTGAAACTTTAATCTGCTTTATAATTTTTTCAATTTCTATTACTGCTTTCTCCAAAAGTTTCGAATTAGTTTCGTCTTTCTTCTCTGTACTAATAAAAAGCAAGATGAGATTGTCAAGAGCATTTTCTTTGTTGATATCTGTTAATTCCTCGAAAACTTTTGAACGACTTCTCTTAGTGGTTTTATATTTAAAATAATCACAATGAAAAGATAAAAATCTCATAGTTAGGACTTTATATGATCTTATTTAATAATATTTTAATTATTAAAACTCTAATATTCTAAGAAAATCTAGTTTCTTCATATAGAAAGCAACTTTTATTGAAATTGATTTTTTAAAATTTAACAATTAGCTTATTATACGCTAGATGGAATTTTTAAGTCAAAATAAAACTCAAAGAGGGCCAACTATTATCTCCATCTGTTAAATTCATATCAATTCTGGGTTGCGTTCTATTAAAAATGTCTGTTGCTCTCACGTATATAGTGTTGATTGCTGTTTTCATTTTAAAAAAAGTGAGTTTTATTTCCCAAAAAACCCAAACGTTGTCAAAATCAACGCTTTTAATTATATTTGCTTGATGCCAATCCAGTCCATCATTAATGGTATATTCTACTTTTGATATTCTAGTTCCCCCATATGCTGCACCCCCAATTAAAA
>JBHLNZ010000059.1:0-19124 GCA_048941015.1 Promethearchaeota archaeon
CATAGTTATAAATCAAATATGCATAAAGTTTTATATAATTATATAGATTAGATTTCTTAATAATAAGATTTAGATTTTTAATCATAATAATTTTAGTGGTGAAAGCTTGAAAGCTTTAAATTTAAAATTTGAAAAGTTAGCTCAAGCAATGCAAAAAGTAGCACAAAATCCAAATAATAGGCCAAAGGTTTATGATTTAATAGATTTAGATGAAATGCCTGAACCGAATTTAATAAATGAGGATTGGGTGAAAGTTAAAGTTAATTTGGGTGGAATATGTGGCACAGATCTACATGTTTTAACTTTAAATATTTCATATGCACTCTCTAGTCTCACCTCATATCCCGCAATATTTGGACATGAATTTGTAGGAACAATTGTCGAAATTGGCGAAAATGTAGATAATTTTTCATTAGGAGATAAAGTCGTAATTGAACCACTTATAGCTTGTGAAGTTCGTGGTCTTGAACTATGTGATTCTTGTAAGGTTGGAAATACTAATTTATGCTGTAATTTGGATGAGGGTAATATCGCACCAGGAACGTGGACAGGCTTTTGTAAAGATACAGGAGGAGGTTGGGGAGAATATGCTGTGGTTCATAAATCTCAATTGTTTAAAATACCTGACTCTATGTCATTTGAAGAAGCAGTATTAATAGAACCTCTAGCTGTTGCCATTCATGGGATTTTAAGGAAGCTTCCAAAAGATAATGAAAATTGCGTAGTGATCGGAGCTGGAACTATTGGATTATCAACGATAGCCTCCTTGAAGGCATTAAGTAAGTGTAAGATATATGCAATTACAAAATATCCCTTTCAATCAGAATTAGCTGAAAAATTTGGGGCTGATGAGGTTTTCATGATTAAGAGAGATATACATATTAAGAAAATAGGTAAAAAATTGGGAGCGAAAACTATATCACCAATGATGGAAGATGCAATTTTGTTGGGTGGTCATGTGGATGTTGTCATCGACACTGTTGGAAATGCATCATCAATAACAACGGCTTTAAGATTAATAAAATACAGAGGAAACTTTATACTTGTAGGTGTTCCTGCTTATGAGCAAATAGATTGGACGGTTTTAATGGCTAAAGAAGCCACAATTCTTCCATCAATGGGTTATGGAAGCGAATTACTCAATGGAGAAAAAAAAAGAACATTTCAACTTGCTATTGATTTAATGAGATCAGGAAAGATTGATATTAAAGATATATTGACTAATAAATTTAGAATTGAAGATTATAAAGAAGCATTAACCGTAGCATTAAATAAAAGTGAGAATCACTCTATTAAAACTGTATTTAGTTTTCAATAGAATAAATATTAAAAAAAGGAAATTATTCGACTTTTTGGCAAATATCATCAATCTTTTGAATAGTTTTTTCAATGATATCATCAGAATGAAGCAGGCATGTGTAAAAACGACTCCCTGCTACTGAAATAATTTCTTGATCAACTAAAGCAGCACCCATATGCTCCATAAATTCTTTACGATGTTTTATTTGAGGTCCTTGCTCAGGATCAGTAATAGAAAGCCCAAATACACATGAGGAGTGGAAGTGTACAGTTCCACCATAATTATATGAAAACCATGGTAAATTATATTTCTCAAAAACCTCATTTAAACCATTCGATAATTTTGTAGCTGCTTTACCTGCTATTTCAGTAGCATTCGTTTCTTCGACAAACTTCATAGCCCAATATGCTGCTGCACAAGTTAAAGGATTTGCTGCTAGTGTTCCTCCACAATATGCTCTTTTTGCGCCACCTCCAACTCCTGCAGCTACGGTTGCCATGACTTCTGCTCTTCCTCCTATTGCAGCTGCAGAAGGATAACCGTGTCCAACAATTTTTCCAAATACTGACAAATCAGGAGTATAACCAAAATAAGCTTGACCACCTCCCATATCCAATCTAAAAGCACATACAACCTCATCAGAAATAAGCAAGGTATCATTTTGATGACAGAGTTCTTCCACTTCTTTATTAAATTCTGGTCTTACGGGAATAGCTCCTGATTCTCCGCCCATAGGCTCGATTATCACTGCAGCAACCTTCCTTTTTTCTTTAAACATTTCTCTTAAGGCTTCAATGTCATTTGGGGGGACGGAATCTATATATTTAAACATTTCCTTTGGAATACCATGAGACTCCATCCTTTTTGTACCAGGGACATGCATATCATATACTAATTGATCTGACCATCCATGGTAACTTCCTCCGATTTTTATAACATGCTTTTTCCCTGTAAATACACGTGCTACTCTAATAGCCAACATATCCGCTTCTGTTCCACTCTGAAGCCACCTAACGTTTTCACAAGAAGGAAAATATTTTTGCAACTGCTCTGCTGCCATATACTCATATTCACTAGTAATTCCATGACATGATCCCTCATTTTTAATCACTTCTAAGATTTTTTCTGTTAAAGGTTTATAATTATGACCTAAAATGATAGGTCCACCGCACATTAAGTAGTCAGTAAAAACCACATTGTCAATTGTTTCCATGTAACAATCGTAAACCTTTTTGCTAGTTAATGGAAACGGAAAGTTAAAGGCTAAATTATGTTCAACGCCACCTGGAATAACTTTTTTCGCCCGCTCATATGCTTCTTTTGATTTAGCGTGATTTTTCTCATATCTCTCAATAATTGCTTTCAATTCTTCTGGTTTAAATTCTCTTAATGGTTGACTTACAATGTTTTCAATTTTGGCAATTTTTTCTTCATACTTTATGCTAGACATTTTTGTTCAAATCTAAATTATATGTATATCTTATTTATAATAATTATAAAAGAGAAAGATATCAAATTAAGTTTATTTTCATAAAACAAATTAGTAGCAAAAAAATTTAATTATTTATTGGAATACTTATAGGAACAATAATTTTTTTCTCGATTAAAGACTCAATTGCATTTATAACCAAATCTTCTTCTTTAATACCTAATTCTTCAATAAGAGTCATTAACAAAAAGCTACTATTATCTTTTAAAATAGAAACAATCTTTTTAATTAGTATGATTTCCATCTTGGATAATCTGTATTTTTTTCTTAGTTTCGGAATATCGGCAGCATTAAATGATGCTTTGAAGGCATTTTTATAAAAAATCTCGAAAAATTCATTAATAAAGGGAGGAATTTCTTTGTTAAAATACGCTAAATCATTATCCCAATTGTTTATGAATTTTGATAATCTCATATATAATGTCATTGTGAATTGATACATATATTGCTTTAATCTTTTGGAGGATTTATTTTTTAATATTAACACCGTTCTAAGTTCTTCAAAATCTAAGACAAGACAGAAAAATTGCTTGAGATCAAGTTCAATAATCTTTTTATATCCTAGTTTTGATTCAGGGTTTTTAATTTCCAGTTTCTGAGGTTCATTCTTAGAAATTTCTTCTCCTATAACTGAAATTGCTTGAATAAATCCAGAGAAAAGGGTGTTTTTACCTTTCATTAAATAAGAATAACTTTCTGTGAAGATAGGAAGTCCACTATCCTTATGCATTATTATTATTGCTTGTATATTACTTATATCTTTAAACCTTTGAGTTCTCAATAATAAATAATTTTCTCTTTTCTTCTTTCTTGGCATAAAAACATAAGATCTTAAACTTAAACTGCCTAAAATGGCAATTATAATAAATAAAATAATTAAAACCATCAAAATGATGAAATCTAAAGATGAATCTTCTAAAAGAACAGTATAAGAAATCATAAGATATACTTCATCAATAGAGATTGTGATTTTTTCATCTAATGCGAAATTATCCGCTAAATATATCATTATTGACAAAGAAATATTAATATTTGTAAAGATGTAAGATTTAATATCAGCCGCTCTTAAAATTGTAGTTTGATAAGTAGAATTCATTTCACTTAATTCCATATTTCTCCCAATCTCATAGTTATTAATAAAAATTTTTAATTCTGAATTGGGAGAAAGCGTTTCAGGCCAAGTCTTATCAATTTTAAATTTAAAATTAAGATTTGCATCTCTTATTTTAATGTTTGCCTCATCAATTGATTCTCCAACTTGACATAATGAGATTGAGGTATAACGGTTTATGACCTTCTCGAATGAGAATGAAAAATTAACAAATTTTATAATTAATTCGTCAAAATTATCAAGATCCCAATAATCTGCAACATTGTCCTCGCTATAAATATCAATTCCTAAAGAAATTGTAAAATTTTGACTATTAGAGCCTAAGATAGATTCAAGATAAAATATTAAAACATCTTGGGGAACTGAAAGCATATTAGTATCAAATAAATAATCCTTACCAGGTGGATCACCAGTTCCAATCTGCTCTGTTTGAAAGTGTGCAATCTCATATACTTTATTTTTTTCTAAATCTGAAATTAACACATAAAATCTAGCATAATCTCCAATGCTATAGGTATCAACATCATAATTTGGATTCCATCTTGCCAAATCTCCAGTTAAATAATCCTCTTCTCTGTCAAGGTTGTCATCAACTGTTGCATTAACTATAACATGAATAGATGCAGATTTTATGACGTAATCTTCCATATCAATTGGAAGTGTTATATTGTGATCCCAGTGAACACTCGGATTCTGGACTGCAGTAGAATCATTAAACTCATGAGAAACTCTACAGCCATAAGAGGTAATTTCATCTAGATCAGGTCGATTTGGAAATTTGGGGTTATTTGTTTCAACCCAATCTATAGCGAGCGGTGGGTCTGCAATCAAAGAGAAATTTCCCTTCGAACCACAAATTTCAAAATTTCCTTGTCCTGAATGAATAGTTCCATTTACATCAGTATTATCTCCATCTTGTATTATATTCCAATGATCTTCTACACTAAAATCAGGATTTTCGATCCAATTTTTATTGTAGTTCACTTCTTTCAAAGCATGAGCATTTGATGTTAAAGTAATTATAGTAAATATACTAACTAAAAAAACGGCACTAAGACTATTTTTATAATTAAGTTTCCGCCATTCTTGATAAAGCATAATTCTTCTCTTATTAATTTTAAATAAAAAAATTGAAATGTATTCTTATAGTTTAAATATTTACAACTTAACCCCTTTTTGAACAAAGAAATAGTACAATTTTTGTTATTTATAATTTTGTAAAAATTTCTAAATTTCAAATCAATTATTATTGAATTCTAGCTATTCTTACATTTCATTAAATATTTCAAATAATCTTTATTTAGACTAAGAACATTTTAATTAATTATGACGATTACTGAAAAAAAATTTATTCTTGCTATTGACCACGGTACAGGTGGACCTAAAGCTGCAGTTGTTTCTACACATGGAGATGTTCTTGAATGGGCTTTTCAAGAAGTGCCGCTATTTGTAGAAAAGGGAGGAGGTGTAGAGCAAAATCCAGATGATTGGTGGAATGCCATAGTTAAAACATGTAAGCAAGTTATTGATACTGGATGTGTATCTGTTGATGATATTGTTGGTATCTGTAATACTAGTCAATGGAGTGGTACCATTCCAGTAGATAGAGATGGCAATCATCTTACGAATGCTATTATATGGATGGATACTCGTGGTGCACCTTATATTAAAGATTTCTATAAAGGCCTATTTCAAGTCTCAGGTCTTAATATTTTCAAAGCTTTAAAATTTGTTAGACGTACTGGGGGAGCTCCGGGGTTAAGTGGGAAAGACCCAATTGCTCATATGCTTTGTTTAAAACATGAACAACCAGAAATATATGAAAAAACTTACAATTTTCTTGAACCTCAGGATTATATAAATTTAAAGCTCACAGGGAGATTTGCTTCTTCTTTTACAACCATAGGAGTACATTGGTTAACAGACATAAGAAAGATTAATAGAATTAAATATTCTAAAAAACTCATAAAAATGACAAAGATTGACCAGAATAAGTTACCTTCTGAATTGGTAAATTCTACTGATATTCTTGGAAATGTAAAAAGAGAAGTTGCAGATGAATTAGGGCTTAATAGTAATACAAAAGTTATAGCAGGGGCTCCTGATGTTCCTTCTGCAGCCATAGGTTCTGGTGCTGTAAGAAATTATGAAACACATATTTATATAGGGACCAGTGATTGGGTAGTGTGCCATATTCCTTTTAAAAAAACGGATATTTTCCATAATATTGGTGCAATTGCTTCTGGAATACCTGGTAGATATATGGCAATAAATGAACAAGAAATTGCCGGTGGAGCATTATCATTTTTAAGAGATAAAATTTTATATCATAAAGATGAATTATTGAGAGAAGAAGCATTACCAGATGTCTACAAAATCTTTGATAGAATAGTAGAAAAGGTACCCGCCGGTTCTAACAATCTTATTTTTACCCCTTGGCTAATTGGTGAGAGAACACCTGTAGATGACCATACTATTAGGGCAGGTTTATATAATTTATCTTTAGAAATGTCTAGGGAACATATAATTCGAGCTATATTCGAAGGTGTCGCCTATAATATAAAATGGTTATTTATGTATTTAGAAAAGTTTATTCAAAAGCGAAAAATAAAAGAAAACCCAGGAATGACAAAAAAAGATATAGTGATACCAGAAATAAATATTATAGGAGGGGGTGCTAATAGTAAAATCTGGTGCCAAATTTTTGCGGATATTCTTAATAGAACTATAAAGCAAGTTAAAGATCCTATTCAAGCAAATGCAAGAGGGGCTGCCTTTATGGCATCAGTTGCCCTTGGATATATACAATGGGATCATATTCCAAAGCATATCCAAATTTCAAATGTGTTCACTCCAAATCCGGAAAACAGAGAATTATATGATAAACTATTCGAAGAATATGTAAATATTTATAAAATCATGAATAAAACATATAAACGTTTAAATTCGTAAAATAAAAAAAAATTTATTTAATTTTTATTCTATTCGCTAAATCACTATAATTTCTTCGTTCGAAAAACTCCTTAATTAATCTGATACGATCTTTATTTATTGTTGAGAGTGTTGATTTTTGGTTTACTTCCTTAATTAAGTTTTTTTCAGAGATATGTTTATAATTTTCAAGAGTTTCCTTAATTAATTCTACATCTTTTACAAATTGATTGAAATAGCTTTCAACTATCTTATATCCATCATGTTCATCTATTTCTAGAGATTTATTAATAATTAAGCTCTCATAGTTTACATTAGTATCCCATGGCATATTTACGATGTGTTTTTTTAGATTTACCAAGAAATCGTTTTTCATTTTGTTGCTAATTAAAAAGTAATAATATCCTGGATTTGGATAAATATCTCGATCGTATTTTAAGAATTGTATTGAAGGAGTGTCTCTATATTGCTCAGGAATTAATTTATCAAAAATTTTATCAAGTATACTTAAGTCAACAGTAAATTGTTTGCTAGTTATAATATATGAGGGGTAATTGAATAATTTAGCGTGAAGGAACCCTGCAACACAATTAAAACCAAAAAGATCTACGAGGTATTTTAAAGTTATGCCATTACTAGTTGCTTCTTTTGGTTCTTCAGATAACTTTGATATTGACATATCAATAGTTTCATACCCAATTACATTCTGTTTGGTATCGGTAATCACGATAAATTGATGGTTTTGGCATACAGCACCTTGTGGAACTTTAATTTTGACAAGACCAAACTTTTTTTCTGAATATATGGACAGCGGAATTTTAAGGAGTTTTGACCCTCCACAATTAGGGCATTCTACTCTTAATGGTTTAAATTCGCTTTCCATTTTTATCATCTACTCATGCATACTCAAATTATGCCAAAAATACCTAAAAACCCAAGTATAGATCGTCCTAGTGAATGTGATATAAAAGTAATATTATAAAAACATATCTAATTCGAAAAAGGTTTAAAAAAAAATTAAAAAAAATATTATCTATTTTCTTCTTTTTCATGATGAAGCATAACAACAATCCCTAATATTAATACTGCCATATCATCTGTAATATCAGGGCGCATTTTAACTCCATACGTTCCTTTAATTCTAAATAATTTTTTGCTTATTTCTGCAACTTCATCATCTTTATACAAAATTTTGTATTTTAATTGCCAAATATTACCTTTCATCGTAAATAGTCTAGTCTCATTCGGGTCTTCAAACCAGTAGCTAGGTTTGATAGCAACAATCTTTCTTTTCAATTTCCCTATCATTTTATCATCATCTTCTTCTCCACCAGTATAAAAGGAATAAGTAGAGCGCATGGAAATGACTTTTTCATGCACAGTAATCAAGGGATTTGCTTCATTTTCATCCTCAATATTATACAGTCTGTATGTATTCCCAATTTTAATAATTTTGCCTTTAAAGTATCCTAACTCCTCCTTATCAGGAGTCATCACTTTTACTTTATCACGAAATGATAATAATTTCTCTTTAAGTAAAAATTCTCTTTGTTTTGCTAATTCCATACAAATTCACTTTTTTAGTTAGAATTTAATAATTAATCAAAATTCATGTTTATAAATATACAGATCTTGAAGTAAGTAAAAATAGAAAGAATTAATAAAAAAAAGTAAAATTTGAAGTTAACCTTTAATTTCTTTTCCCTTTTCTATCTTTTCAAAGTCCTTCTCTTGTAATTCTCTACGCTGGACTTTTCCAGTTGCACTAACTGGCATTTTTCTAACAAATTCTAAATATTTCGGACTTTTCCATTTTGCCATATTCTCCCTAGCCCATTCTTTTAATTGTTCGCTTGTAATATCACTATCAGCTTTGAATTCTTTCTTCAATGAGACCCATGCTTTCACTGCTTCACCGGTCATTTCATCAGGAATGCCTGCAACTGCAACTTCATCAACCATTTCATGATGACCTAATAATTCTTCTACTTCTTTAGGAAAAACAGAATGACCAGATACCTTAATTAGGGATTTTTTGCGATCTCGTATCTCAACCCATCCATGTTCATCCATAAAACCGATATCACCAGTTAATAACCATCGTTTACCTTCCCAATATTTTAAATTGTCTTCTTGTTCTTTTTGTTTACCTAAATAACCTAACATTATATGGGGTCCAGCTAGACATATTTCTCCTGTATTTTCGATTCCAAAACCTCCTCTTTCTTTAGTTCCATCACAAATAGGACCTGCTTCGAAATTATCGGAAGGAAATATTGCCCAATCTGCTCCTGGAATTGGTAACCCTAACTTTCCAGACTTGGTTGGACCCCAGAAAGGTGCAATACTATGCACAGGTGAAGATTCCGTTAATCCATAACCAGCGCGTATTGGACAAAAGATCGATTCAAAAGGTTCCTGTACATAAGAATGCAAGGGACCTGCCCCCTGCGTGGCATATTTCAGTTTCTTCCAAAAATCAAATTTCTTTTTAAATTCATCAACACCCATTTCTTTTACAAAATCTGTAAACCTTTTAAACCACATTTCGACACCTGTATATATCATTCCTTCTGGAGCAGCAATTTTATTTACTGCTTCGCATAAAACATCGTCTGAGGGGGGCTTTGGGAAGAGCAACATAACCATTCCTATTCCAAGAGCGGCGTTCATAACACAGGTCATACCAAAGCTGTGAAAAAAGGGAATAATGCCTAAAGTCACCACACCGGCTCCAATACCTGTCCAAGGTTTAATCATATGTAGATTAGCACATAGATTAGCATGTGAAAGCATCGCAACTTTTGGTAGTCCAGTTGTACCACCAGTCATGAGATATATGGCAGGATCTGTCCAAGGATCAATATCGACCTTAATTTCTTCTGGCTGTGTTTCCTTTATAATCTTATCCATCCAATACACTTTATAATGTTCTGTTTCATTTGGTATTTTGTCTCTAGCATTTGGAATGCCCAATCTCTTAATTGTGCCCTCATCAGCTGTCAGGAAATCAACAAAATTAGATGGTATTAAAAATTTTACGTTCGTTTTTGGAAGGATATCTTTAGGACCTGCAATATATAACATATCCATCATAACAAAAACTTTTGCTTTAGTCATAGTTAGAGAATGCAAAAGCTCCATTGGTCTATAGGTAGGATTGATCCCTTGTGCTATTGCACCAATATATTGACATCCCATATAAGCGACTACAAAATTGATCGAATTTGGTAGATCGATTCCAACAACATCGCCCTTTCTAATTCCTAGATTTTTATAGAGAAAAGTCCCAAATCTTTTGGCATATTCAAATAAAGTTCTTAGCTTTATACGTTCTATGTATGGACCGTATGCAAACACACAAATATCATTATCCCATGTCCCGTATAAATCTGCAGCTTTCAAAAAATTTTCCCACAGGGGTAAAATTTCTACATTTTCAACATCTTTTAATTGTTTTGGTACACCCTCGGGCCAATAACCTCCAGTAAACCATACTTTATTTTCATCCACTAAAAATTCTGGATCTTCTAAACTTGTCATTTATCCTAACTCTTTTTTTAATTAATTATTTTTAATTTAGATATAGAAATTTAATATTACTAAAATATGTTTTATATACTATTATATAATAAATTAATTTGATTTTGTAAAGATTATCATTTAGAATTTACATTTTTATATAATTATGGGGTTCAAAGAAAATCTCAGAGAAAAATTGGATGGAATTTTTACAGAGTATGAATTAAATCTCCTTCCAAGAGGCTTCCAGACTATAGGAAAAATAATGATTTTAAAGCTAAATCCGAAGTTATTAAATAAAAGGAATATAATAGCTAAAAAATGCTTAGAATTAATTCCTTCTATAAAATCAGTATATTTAAATCTAGGAAAGATTACAGGGCAATATAGAACTCCAGAAAGGATAGAATTTCTTGCTGGTGATGATAATCCTATTGTAGAGCATAAAGAACATAATATTATCTATAGATTTAATATTACAAAAATTATGTTTAGTAAAGGAAATATTAATGAAAGAAAGCTTCTAACAACCTTTGTAAGAGAGAATGAAATTATTGTTGATATGTTTGCTGGAATAGGATATTTTTCCCTACCTATCGCTATACATGCTAAACCAAAAAAGATTTTCAGTATTGAACTTAACCCCGATTCTTATAAATTCTTGCAAGAGAATATTAAACTTAATCATGTTGAAGATATTATTGTTCCAATTCAAGGGAATTCTAAAGAAGAGGTTATTAAACTAAGCAATAATGGAATTAGGGCAGACAGAGTTATTATGGGGGTATTTCCTGCTCCGAAAGATTATATAAAGGAAGCACTTACTGTGATGAGAGAAACGGGTACAATATATCATTATGAGGGTATCCGAGAAAAGGATAATTATTTATCATTATTTAAAGAATTCGAAGATATAGCTAAAACTAAAAATGTTAAATGTGAATTAATATCAAAAAGATTCGTCAAAAGTTATGGCCCTAATTTATATCACATTGTAATTGATATTTTAGCTAAAAAAATATAAAACACTATTAATTGAAGATTGTCGATTAATATTTCTAAAGTATTAAAAAGACCTAATTTATTAGTTCAATAATAATCAAAATAATTAAATTTAAACGTAAAAATGATCCTTATGTTAGGTCAAATTGTGAGCGATATCGCTAAATTATCTGGCTTATCTGCCCTAATAAACGTATTCATTGGCTTTTTTTTTGGTACTATCGTCCTGATAAGAAGTATTAAAACAAGACAGAGACTTATTTTTAACTTTTTCCTATGCATAGTTTTTACGTTATCACCTTGGTATCCAAGTGGATTTGGATATTTATATTGGAGTATAACAAATAATATATTACCATATCAGGTATACATCTTATTGGGTAATTTATTCATTCCAATTGCGATACTTGCATGGATTAATGTTTATATGACAACTTATAAACCCGAGAGGAAGAAAATAGTACTCCTTTTATATGGAATATTTTCTATAGGTTTTGAAATTTACATATTTTCTTTCCTTTTCTTTGCTCCAGGAGCACCGATCGAAACTATATTAGGTGTTTTTACTGATATCCATAATCCAATAGATATAGATTATAAGGGGTTTGTTTTAATTTATTTAGGGGTAAGTATTATAACAGCATGTATGACTGGTATTCATTTTGCAATAAAATCGATAAAAGAAAAAGTAGATAAATCAATCGTATGGAAAGGAAGATTTCTTTTTGTAGCTTTTCTTTGCTTTGGAGTAGCAGCAATTTTTGATGCCATAATTGAGATGACACCGCTATTATTACTCGTGATAAGAATTATTTTAGCAACAAATACGTTTCTCTTTTACTTGGGTTTCATTTTACCGAAATGGGCAAGAAAGCTACTTAAAATCCAAGATTAAAAAAATAAATTATTTTTTTTATCATTTTTCTTCTTGAATTAAGAGAGCCCTTTTTTTCATTTCTTCGTTAACATTATTAAAATCATTCTTTGCAGTAACAAGTAGAGGAAGCCAAAATCCGATAGAAATTAATCCAAAAATCAAAGTTGACCAAAATATAGTAGATGAAAAGCTCCCTGTGACTGTAACAACAAAACCTCCAATAATCGCTCCTAAAGCACGACCTATAGTATCAATAAATGATGCTATTGCAACCATTGTTCCTCTATTCTCTGGAAAATTAACATCAATCATTGATGCATACCAATTTGGTCCAATACCCATTGTAAATGCAAGTCCAACTCCTAAAAACGAACAATAAACTATCCATAAAATCCAAAAACCAATTAGATTCACAGTTAATGTTTGAAAGAAAAATGACTCACTTGACACGTTAGGAGACATGGCAAAAGCAAATAAGAGAAAGGGTAAAGTTAAAATAGAACAAATAACAGCTACTTTTACTCTACCAGCAGGGTCTCCCTTCTGAACTTTTTTATCACCCCAATGTGCCAAGCCAAACTGACCAATAAATAGTCCAAAAACAGCTACGATTAGAAGTAACACAATGACTTTAATATCAATAAAGTCAATTCCGATTTCAAGCTCAATATAAGGAAAAATATATGCAATTAATAAACCTGAGGCTATTACGTCAAAAAAGTTTAGGATTAAAAATATATTAGATTTTCTTTTAAAAATGAATTTTAAATCTGAGATTTTAATTTTATACGAATATTGAAGATTTTCTTGGGTAAGAACATCTTTAAAATATTTTTCTGTCGCAGCTCTCTTAGGTTCTTTAGTTAAAAAAACATTTAATAGCGTAAAAGCTAAAGCAAACCATCCTAGAGTAAAGTAAGGTATTCTCCATGTGGTTAATGAATCAGAATAATTTGTTATGATATAAATGATCTTATCTGGGATGCTGAGGTTTTCGATTGCTGTATAATCAATGGTATTAAAAGCTAAGGCAAAGAATCCAGCAAAAAAACCAGCAAAAGTAGAGAGAAGACCCCAAAATGCAAAGGATTTTGAACGGGATTCAGATGATATAACATCAGCTAGAAATGAAATAACTAAAGGAGCAGTTACTCCAACAGCAATAGCAGCAACTATTCGTCCAACCATCAATTGCCAAAATTCTTCTATAAATAGATAAAATATTACAGTAATTGACCACAAAAAGCCAGAGAAGATTAATAATTTCTTTCTTTGAATTTTATCTGTGAAATAGCCAAAAATTAGTATAGAGATTCCATGAAAAACAGTATATACACCAATTAATAGCCCGATTGCATCAAAATATACGTCGAAATCTGCTGCAATTAGTACCTCGTTGGGTAGAATTAATGCACTGTCCATTATCATAAGTAAGATTAAAAATATTACTAAAAATAAAGAAAGAGTATCTCTTTTTTTCATATTTAACTCGCATCCACATATATAAATATTAAAATTAATACTAATTCGTCTTAACCTTTTAATAATGTTGCTATTTAAATCAGAATCACTTAACGAAATTTTTAAAAGGATTTAGATAGAATTTTCATTTACATAAATTTTAATTTCTAAAAAAAACATAAAAGTGAGTTTAAATTTGACAGAAGAAGTCGAAATTGAGGATAAGTCGGGTCGTAAAGAACCATTGCACCCTCGATATGAATGGTTAGACCAATTTAGAGGGCTAATTATCATATTTCTAATTATTTCAGTCGTGACATGGCCATTAAGTGGAGATCCTACGGGCGCGGGAGATCCATGGATAAGTCCTCCATTATTGAATCATGGTTTTAAATATTTGAATGGATGGCCTCCTTTAATTACTATCATTGACATTGGACAACAAATCTTTATGTTTGTTCTTGGTTTTGTAGGATATCTTGCTTTTACGAGCAGGAGACAGAAAAAAGGAGTGGGTGCTGCATGGAAACATGGTCTTATCAGAGTTGCAATTTTATACGTTTTAGCTTTTTTAGATGATGGTCTAATTGGAGGCTTGATATTTGGCGACGGAATTCCCTGGGATGAAGTTTTATGGTATGGAACGTTAGCTAATTTAGCTATTGGTACATTTGCTGCTTATTTATTCACATATTTAATGCCTAAAGATGCTGACATTAGAATGTTTGTTCCAATCGGAATAATGGTTGTTCATGCAATCTTATATGCAACTCCTGTTTTCGATCATAAAGGTCCTATGGGAACGGGTGAAATAACATTTCCATTTAATGCATTAAATCATGCTGCTATTGCAATTGCAGCTACATGTTTCTCTCAATGGTATAAAATGGATCCAAATGATGCTAATGTAGGATTTAAAAAAAGAATCTTACCCGCAGCTACAATTTTTATTATTGCATTCTATCTATTTGATTGGATACAACCAGCAGAACATCATGACGCAACGACTTCATTAGCTCTATTTGCTATTGCGGCTTGCGGATTCTTGATCGCAATATTTTACGGTTTTGAGAAAATTGGTTTTAAAGTTCCAGTTTTAAGTGAAATGGGCAGAAATTTATTATTACTGTTTATTATTGCGTTTGTATTTGATCAATATACTTCACTTATCATTGATGGCAATCGCGAATTTTTCGTAGCTTATCCTTATTTGGCAATGTTAGTATTTGGCGTAATTCCAATAGCAGTTGAAGCTGGAATTGCTATGTTGCTTGCTAAAAAAGATATTAAAATCAAAATTTAAATTCTTTTTTTTTTAAACTTTATTTTAATCTATATGATTATAATAACTTTTCAAATGAGTTGGAAAAAAATATGTAAGATATTTAAAATTAGAAATTATTATATTTTTGAAGAAAAAATTAAAACAGTTGCTTTGTAAGTATGAGTAATATAATAACCATTGGTTTGGATTATAGCCATAATAACATGTTGACATTAGAAGCTTCAAGCTATGCTGATTTTACGCAATTCCTTTTTGCTTCAGCATATAAAGTAGGAAAGATTGAAGCTGGTTTTTATACTTCAGAAAAATTATTAGATTATAATGCAATTATCATGTCTACACCGAGAAATGTGGATCTTAACCCTAAAGAAATCGAAATTCTTGAGCAATATGTTAGAGATGGAGGAAGTCTTTTAATTATTGGAGCACGTGGTGGTGATTATTTAAATAGAACTAACTTAAATGAATTGACTCAAAAATTCGGTTTTAAATTTGCGATAGATGAAATCTTTGATTCAGTTTCTTATGTTAATTTACAAAAAAGACCTATATTATCTAAATTTAGATCCCATTATATTACAGAAAATCTACAAAAAATTGTCTTGTCCAGTTCCTGTTCTTTAATACCTATTGAGATTGAAGATGAGAAAAATATTAAAATGGATATTTTAATCCATGGTGGTTTAAATTGTTGGAGAAATCTATTTAATGGTGAAGATTGGATAGAAGAAGATTGTCCAAAAATTCCATTGATGATTTCAATTGAATATTTTAAAGGAAAAGTTGTAGCTTTCGGCACAATCTCAATTTTTTCTTCACTAGGGAGAGAATATGGTTTTACAGCGTTCAATAATGATATTGTCATAGCAAATATTTTAAGATGGCTCACTATGGATATTCAATTAGAAGGAAAAGTAATAACTATCGATTTACAAAAAGATTTATTTCACTGGGCAGATTTTTTACTTTCAGAAAAAAACTGGGAAAATATATCTGATGTTGTTAATGTAAGTCTTAAATACTTTAAAGATCATTATAAAGAGATTATTAAAGAATTAGAAGACATTCAAAAAGACAGATTAGAGAGAAGAAGAGTAAAAGAACTAGCAAAAGAGGAAACAAGTGAAGAAGAAGTAATTGATTTAATTCCTTCAAGAAAAAAGGAAGATTTAGAAGAAATTATTACTGCGATAGAAGAAGTTGCCGGAGAAAAATTTGAACGCTCTATCGACTTAGAAGAAGAGAATGATATCGGAAGTGAATTACCAGAAGATTTAAATACTTTAACAGTGAAAGAATTAAAAGCATTCTGTAATAAGAATGATATCGAATTACCTGGCAATGCTCGTAAAGCGGATATTATAAAGGTTATTAATTATGTTTTAGGCAAAGATTAAGCTGAAATCTGAGCATAAAGGAACCAGAATTATAATATCCTAAAAAATTGAAAGTATCACTATAGAAAGATATTATATCTTATCTTGAATAAAAAATATATAAAAATCTTAAGGGAAAAGTACTAAAATTTTCCTACTTTTTTAGATTCAAGATACTTTTTTTGAATATATAATGAATAAATTTTTATTTGTTCTAGGGTCGAATTGGCAACTATCTATAGCGGAATTGGATCATCTTTTAAAGAATTCACGCTTTAAGGGAAAAATTGTCGATTATTCTGCGAATATTGCTATAGTCGAATTTGAAAATCTCCTTGAAAATAGATATTATATTAATGATTTAATGGAGATTCAGTATATATTAGGTGGTTGTCAAAAGATTGCGAGAATATACAATTTTATTGATATAGGTACTATAAATGAAGCATTTCCTCTAAAAATCGAGAAATTTAAGACACTTGGAGATAAAAGAAGTAAAATATTAAGCATTTTAGAAAAGTGCCTTATTGAAATTTTCCCTAAAATAAAAAAAGAAAGCATTTTTTATGCGGTTTCTATATATCCGAATTTCTATGACGAAGATTATTATTCTAAAGTTTTAATTAAACATTTCTTACCCTTTCTAAATAAAAAAATTATGCAGATACTAAAAGAAAATGGAGCTGAAAAATCACTTTATTATAAATATCCTAAAGAAAATATTCAGGCAGGAAACTTAAATCCAATTTTTCCACATCACGTTATTACGTATGGATTATTAAATAAAGACAGAGCTGAAATTATTTTTGGTTTTACAGAGGAAGGTGTATATATTGGAAGGACTTTTACAACTGATGATCCTAATTTTAAGAAGAAAATTGATGAAGAAAGACCTTTTAAGGATTTTAAAAGTAGTATATCCCCTAAATTAACTCTTATGATGTTAAATTTTTTGAACTTATTTGAAAATCGAAATAAAAAGAAAATTCTTGATCCTTTTGTTGGAAATGGAACAATCCTTTTATTTGCTCTAATTGAAGATTTTCAAATTTTTGGTTCAGACAATGATGATGAAAAAGTCAAAAATACAATCAGAAACCTTAATTGGTTGTACAATGAATTAGAAGAATCTGTACCATTATTAATTGAAAATCAGATTAAAACAATAGATATTAAAAACTTAGGTATGGTATTCAAATCTGAATTTTTTGATGGTATCTGTTCAGAACCTGAGTTAGGGCCTTATTATAAAGAAAGACCATATTATCTAGAAGCTAAAGAACTTATAGAAAAGAATTTGGAGCCATTATACAAAGATCTTTTTAATCAAGCAAATAAACTATTAAAATCAAAGTATCGAATATGTATTGTCGCACCTATTATTGAAACTATTGATGGTGGAGATATTCAGCTTAATATTGAAAATTTGGCTAATAAGTTCAATTTTAAGTTAATTCCAATATTGAATACAGAAAGAATAGTAAATAAATCAAACATTAGACTCCAATTTACTGAAAAACATGTTAAATCATTAATAGATGCTAAAAAAGATCAAATTATTAAAAGGAAAATCTATATTTTTGAAAAAGTGAATTAAAATGGACTTTAAAATGATTTTAGATATAATCGAATATCACCTACAAGGCGAAGCACACTTAGACGAACTTGCTAGAAATAAACAAGATCCTTTTAAGATTTTAATCTCAACAATTTTATCAGCAAGAACTCGAGATACAAATACCCGAGAAGCAACAAAAAAATTATTTTCAAAATATAAAACACCTCAAGAAATAGCAAATGCCGATACTGAAAGCTTAGAAAAATTAATTTATAAAGCTGGTTTCTATAAAGTGAAGGCAAATCGTATAAAAGAAGTGGCAAGAATTTTATTAGATAAATTTGACAGTAAGGTGCCTGATAATTTTGAAAAACTCAGTTCCTTACCTGGAGTAGGAGCAAAAACAGCAAATTGTGTATTAGTATATGCTTTCAAGATACCAGCAATTCCAGTCGACACTCATGTTCATAGGATTAGTAATAGATTGGGTTGGGTTAAAACAATTAAGCCTGAACAAACAGAAAATGAGTTAAAAAAGATAATACCAAAAAATCAGTGGCTTCGCATTAACCGCTTATTTGTTAGATTTGGACAAGAAATATGTATTCCAAATAAACCTAAATGTTTTGAATGCCCTATTAATAGCGATTGCCCCAAAGATTTCTCTATGGAGCAAGAATTAAAAAAGAGAAGAACTAAAAGAAAATCTTAAGAAAGAGAAATTCTTCATCATCTTTTTTTATAAAACAAATATCCAAATAGAATCCCACCAATTAATCCAAAGAAATGAGCATAGATATTAATCCCTGGAGAAAAAGAAGATAATAAAAAGAGAATGACATAAAACGTTCCCAAAAATAAGAGAGATTTATCTTCCTGCATTGCAACCATAAGAAATGAAGTACCAATTAAACCGAATATCGCGCCGGATGCACCTAAACTGATTATATTACCAGGTAAAAAAAGTAATGAAAATAGATTACCAATCAATCCTGAACAGAAAAAAATTATTAGATATTTATACTTTGGTAAACTAGATTCAACAAAAGTTCCAAATAGAAGCAATCCAAACATATTTGAAAAAAGATGTAATGGATTCCCATGAACAAATATTGCAGTTAGTAATCTCCAATATTCAAAATTATTAAGAATTCTATCATTAATTTGAACGAATAAGTAAAATATCTCAAAATTAAAATAGATTACAAAAAA
>JBHLNZ010000011.1:0-71218 GCA_048941015.1 Promethearchaeota archaeon
GGTGGACCGGCTTTTAAAATACTCCCTCTATAGAAGTTTAACATTTTGGCATGTTTTGGATATGTATCTTCTGTTCCTGTTATTCCAATTAAAATAATAGGAACTTGTTTTTCTATTGCTAATCGCATTGCCCCAGTATGACCTTCTAGAAGTACTCCGCCTCCAGGATTAGTTGTACCCTCTGGATATACAACCACTAAATGTCCCTTATCAATAAGATCTTTGGCGAAATTATATGAATCTTCATCATGTAAGCCCCTCTTCAATGGAAAAGCGTGATGATTTCTTACCCAAGCGTTTACAACCGGAATCTTGAAGAGCGATTGTTTTGACATTTGATATACAATTCTCCTTGGTTCATTATAGATGATACTCGTAGCTAATAAGATTACATCCCATTCAGAATTATGATTTGTACACACAACAGCAGGACCTTCTTTTGGAATATACTTTTCAAAATCAATTATCTTGTAAGGGATCATCGCCTGGGACCAATTATGTACTAACTCTCCCGAAAAGGTATAGACGTACTTCTGAAATTGCTCTCTTAACCCAAATTCTTCTAAGCTTCTTAATAAACCATACCAAATATCGTCAATTGTCCAGAGAAGTCCCTTTGTGAAATCCTTAAACATGCTTTTAATATTGAATGATGATTGCGGTTTTTCTATGTCTTGAGCAGAACCAATGGAGAGCTCATCCTCAGTTTTTCCATACGTTCCTTCTCGTAATTCGAATATAACAGTCCTTAATTCATTGGTTAATCTTCTAATGTCTTGATAAGAAACTTTATTAACATCATACTTATCATAATATATCGGATCTCCTACACGAGCTTTAACTTGAGTTGGTTTCATTACTAATTTTCCCTTGGGTAACGCATTTGCCGAACCCACAATTGCCATGGGAACAATGGGTGCGCCCATCTCAATTGCTAATCTTACAGCACCAGTTTTAAATTCTCCTAATTCACCATCTTGAGAGCGAGTGCCTTCGGGAAAAATTCCAACCCATTCACCGCCTCTAATAACTTGTCTGGCTCGTTCCCAGCCCATTTCTGGATTTTCTCTGTCAAGTTTAAAAGCTCCTAAATTTGTGAAAAGAGTTCTGACAATCGGAGTTTTAAAATTGTCTAATTTGCTCATAAATCGAATTCTACGATGGCATGCAGCCCCACAGAAGAATGGATCCAAGTGGGATTGATGATTGCTTACTACGATGCCCGGACCATACTCAGGAAACATATTTCCCTTAGGATATTCTGATTTGAAATTCCATAATATCCGACATGCTGCTTTTACATAGAAGTAGGCTGCCCACCATTGTAATCGACCTTCAATCTTATCTAACTGTAATCTCTTGATTAGGTGGCGATAAAGATCATTGAGTGGATCGATTGGATTATATTTTAAAATCTTATAAAGCGCACCTTGGTGACGTTTATCATACTCCAAATCTCCTTTCAACTTTTCAAGTTCCGTTTCAGATAACATATCTTCATCGAACCTATCAAGATCTAAAGGTTGCTTTTTTTGTAATTCCATATTTTTCATCTCTTTATGGGTTAATTTTTAATTTTTTTTGAACATTAGGTTCTGATACTGATTTTTTTTCAATAATGTTTATAAATTCATCTAATGAATCAATTAATAAATCGGGTTTAAATTCAGCCAAAGTTTCTCTACTACTTACTCCACTAGCTATTCCTATAGTCCATACTCCTGCTTCTTTACCTGCTTCTATATCAGAAGGCATATCACCAATCATAATAAATTGATTTAATTTACATGATTTATAACTTTCGAATACAGGACTTAAAGCTCCTGGATCTGGTTTTAATATGGGTAGTTTATCAGCACCATAAACTTCTTTAAATATCCCTAAAATATTTTCATTTTCGAGGTGTTCTAGGACATTTCTCGTCTGATTATGCGAAACTATAAATAAGTCATATGATTTCTTAAGCTTTTTTAGTATTTCTATTGCTTTAGGGTAAAAAGGAGCTTCTTTAGCATAGTTTAAATATTTAGTAAATATTTTTGTAGCAATTTGCAATTTCTTTAAAAATGAAATTGATTGAAGTGAAGTAATATATTTAAACATTTCATGAGACCCAAGAAGAATCTTTGGTAACGGTAAACTTTGAATCGTTTCCATTAATGCGCCAATTTCTTGAATTGTAACATCAATATCCGCCTTAATACCTTTATCTTCATACACTTCTTCAATAGATTTTTTTAAGGGCTCTCTAATATCAAGTAATGTACCATCAAAATCAAAGATGATTCCTCGAATTGACCCCGAATGTAGTTGTTTTATTAATTGATTCTCCGTAGTCATGACCATCTAATCTTTCTTTTTACTTTATTAAAAAAGCGTTACGTTTTTAATAACTATTAATTAATAGTAGATGAATTATCTTTACTAAAATACCTTTTTATATAAAAATATATTGGTCATTATAATACTTTAGAAAGTATGAAAGAAGAATTCTTTAAATTTCTCTAAATAAAAAATAAGGATGTTGGAAAATAATAAAATAATAAAAAAAATTTTCTTTTTACGCGATTTCTGAACCACATAATGCACAAAATCTACCTTCACCACTTAGTCTGGCACCACATGCAGGGCAAAATTTAGGTTTTTCGCTAGAAATTGGGATTTGTTCTTGATAAACTTCCTGTGGTAAAGATTCTTGAGGTTTTGGCTTTGAAGTATATGAAAGATCTAACATGTTTAACTTAGATAATTTAAAGTAGCCTACAACTTGTAAGATAAAACCAATAAATAATGTAATTACAAGAAATCCTAAAAGATACATTAGAGCTCCCATTCTTAGTTTCTC
Organism: Promethearchaeota archaeon; assembly: GCA_048941015.1. Classification (GTDB taxonomy): domain Archaea; phylum Asgardarchaeota; class Lokiarchaeia; order Sigyniarchaeales; family SOKP01; genus SOKP01. The sequence continues at coordinate 2,846 of JBHLNZ010000011.1, forward strand.
TGCACCACTATATGCTTCATCTCTTAATCTTTCTGGGAACATCTCTCCGCTTTCTGCAAAGAATAGCTTTAAACCCTCCCAAGCATGCATATTAATTATACCGCTTACAATGAAAAATGCAGCACCAATTCCCACAATAGCACCACCTGAGCTTATAATCATCCAATCAAAAGGGAGGATATAACTTGTGGCACTAAAAACAATTAATAGTATACCAATTATCAAAATTGGAACTCCAAGTAATCCAATAATAAAACTGTTTATGATCTTAGAACGATATGCTTTTAAGTAATTATTATTTAATTGAAAATTCGCCCTTTTAATGTTTCCTAATGCTATAAACATGAAAATTAATGCTATGGGTCCAATTCCAAGTATCGTACAAATAGCTACGATCTGCATGTTCTTTCCAAATTCTTTGAATTCATACATTATGCCTTCATTTGACAATTAATTATCACCTTCAAATTTCTTAATTAAATAATTTAATTAATTTTTTAAGATTTAATTTAACTTATTTGAAACTAATAAACGTCAATTAATATTAGTTTTATAGTCCGATTTTTGATCTTATATATCATATAAAACTCTTTTCCTTACAATCCTAATTTATAATCTTATTGTAATAATTTATAGTTAAAACCTCAGTTCTCAAAAAATATTAACAAATTTTCTATTTAATAAGATTTAATTTGTTGAACTCACTTTCATTTATATCTTTATTAAACTCATTGAGTTTTCATTTTGGAAAAAAGAAAATATCGTTTTTATCCCATCTTAGGTGTAGCATTTTTCCGCGTAGCTTTAGGTGTTGCGATAGGTTTAGCCATACCGCTTTATTACCTAGAAATAAATATCGATCCAGGCTTAATAGGCATTATTACTTCGGGGACAGCAATGGCATATTTATTTTCACCACTTATTTTTAGAAATGTTCATAAAAAAATTGGTATCAAATATACAATATTAGTATCTTTTACTGGATTTTTAGTAATTCAAATTATTTTTCAGATTTCCTTAAATCCATTTTTAGTTTATATACTGCTAATTTCAGATGGAATAGTTTTAGGTATGTTTTGGCCTGTTTTAATGACTACGGTTTCAAGTATTTCAAATTCGAATGAATTTAATGAAAAAGAAAATAAGAAAAATAATATAATGAAGCATTATAGCCTTTCTTGGAACTTTGGGGGGATATTTAGCTTTCTTTTTGGTACTTTAATCTTATTTTTTATTGAAGACCATTTAATTATGTTTAGGTTCGCTTTTCTCTTTGCTTCAATTGGATTTTTATTTGCTCTTATCTTTCAAGAGCCAAATAGCATATTAGATAAAGATGTAATCGTACCTTATGATGAACGAGTTAAAGATATACCAGATAAAGAAAATATTTCATTTCCTCTGATTTTGCCATTATTTATAATAGCAATATATGGTTTCTTGATATCAGGATTAGGCTTAGCTTTTCCAATTAAATCTGAAATATTAAATTTTGCTTTATTTACTAATTATCTTTTTTATTTCTTTCGAATGACAACTCAAACAATTTCAATTTACAAGTCTATGGACTCTTCAATCAAATTCCTTAAAAAAATTATTCCATATTCAATCTTCATTATCATTATTATTTTTTTTATAATGGCCTTGAATCAAAATATAATTATATTTGGGATATGTTTTTGCATTTTTGGAGTGTTTTTATCATATAGTTACACAATATCATTCAAATTAATAGTCTTTCGAAACATAGCAAAAAATACTTCTAAGTTTAGCGCATATTTTGAGACAATGATCGGAATAGGGTTCTTTTTCGGACCTATCATTATAGGATTTATATCAAGATTTAATGAAAATATCTCATTTTATTTTTTATCAGTTTTATCGCTTACTAATTTAATAATTTTTATTTTACTGAGAAAAAAGATTAAAATTAAATAAAAAATCAGAAATTTAATGTCCTTTTTTAATCATCATCATTAAACTGCCAAAAAAAGCGATGCAATTTAAAAAGATGGTAATCCCTAAATAACTTAAGAAATATGTAGATGCATCTGTATAATAATAATCTGTTACCGACTGAATTTTCACAATAGCAATAATAGCGATAATATTTAAGGAAAATGTAAGCGAAATCAACTCTCCGGCTCTAATAGAACTAAAACCTCTCTCAAACTGTATCACTGTTATTGAAATTCCTAAACCAGCTATAATGAATATAATTAAGATAAAAAAGTTGACGAGGTTAAGTATTTCACTAGGAAATTCGGATATAGGATAAATTAAACCTCCAAATAATGCTTTAAAATTCATGACCAAGTAAATTATTGAACAAATTAATATTAATATAAATCCTATCATAGATATTATATTATATTTCTCTTGTACTTTCATAATTTTAGTCCACCTAGTTATTTAGTGTTTATTTATTCAAATAATATCGATTTCAATAAAAAGAATTGTGATTTACAAAAGAATTATTTTATTTATTAGTATTCTATAAATTAGCATTTTTGAGAGTTCAAATCTTCAATTAATATTATTTCATTAGATTAAAATGCGAAACCACATTTTAAAAATCATATTAGGAATATTAGTTATTGAAGCTTATTCATGTTTAAAAGCAAATCAGAAAAGATTCATAGTTTCCATCGTACCTTATGGCCTATCTATTTCTTAAATGGCTTTCAAAGTATAGCTTGGGGAGGAATAATTTTTCTAATAGTTCCTTTGTCTCGACTAATGTGGCCCAATGAACCTACTCATGCTTTAGAGATGGGAATTTTAATTACAACACTTTCATGGGCTGCTTCAATTTCTGGTTTGCTCTTTGGTCATTATGTGGATAAACATTCACGTAAAAAAATCATAACTATTATTTCAATATTTAGGGGTTTTGCTATTTTGATGTTAGGATTTGCAATTGAAGGAGGCGGTTTTACAACGTGGGCATATTTTTTGTTTTTTGTTGCTATTTTTGGAGTGTTTGCTGGTTTAAGTTGGCCTTCTGTAATTTCTTTATCAAATGATTTAGTTCATAAAGAAAAACGCTCCCGGTTCTTTGGAGTTTATGAAATTGTTCGATCTTTAACAATGACTTTAGGTTTTTTAATAGGAGCATTTCTAGTCCAAAATGGTTTATGGCGCCAATATTTTTGGAGTACAGGTATAGGAATTTTGTTCTTTGGATTAATCTTTGCAATATTTAGTGAAGAACCTAAACGAGGTGCGCAACAAGAAGAACTTATTGATATCCTTAAAATCGATAAGGTTAGTTATGATTTTAAAATAAACCGAGAAATGATGCGAAAGACAATGCTAAGTAAAACCAATATTGTTGCATTGATTGAAGGAATTTTTACGTGGATTTTGATGGGTTCAATAAATTTTTTGATTTTAAACTTAATACAAAATGAACCACATAATATTTCAGAGTTTTCAACAAGTATTTTCATGATCACTTTTGGTCTAACTGGTGGATTGGCGGGCCAATTAGGATTAGCACGTTTAAGTGACAAACTAGCTAAGAAAAATATGATTACAAGAGTGTATATGATTATTATTTCGATTGTTGGAGGGATAATAACATTTGCTGCATTCTTTTTTATTCCATGGCCACATTTAACTGTAGAACAAGGAAAGGATATTCCTTTTTTAATGTCGTTACCTATTATTTGGTTAATGGGAACTATGTTCTTTTTTTCAAGATCTATCTTTTCAATGTATATAGTGAATCAAAGTCCAGTACTTCAAGAAATAAACTTACCTGAAGCTCAAGGACAAATAATATCTTGGAATCAGTTTTTAGAAAATTTAGGTCGTGGAATAGGACCTTCATTAAGTGGATTGATATTAGTAGCAACAAGCAATAATTATCAGCTAACTATTTTATTTATTACTTTATGCATTTTACCGGGAGTAATCTTATGGAGTATGGCAATAAGGTGGTTTCCACAAGATTCCTCGAATATAAGGAATATTCTACAAGATAGAGCCAACATATTAAGAAATAACTAGGAATTTTTAAAAAGTTCTTTATCGCTACTTTTTTCTAACTTGATAGACTCAATTTGATGTTTGCAATTAGGGGATTAAATTTCTAATTAAAACCTTAATTATTAATGAAGATTTAAATTATAATTCTTTCATTATTTTTCTAAAATTGATTCATGAAATAACCATTTTAAAAATGGATTATAAAGAATTTAAAGTCTGCATTTTCGGAGATGGGGGAGTGGGAAAGACTACATTAACTCATAGGTATTTGACCGGAGTATTTGAAGACAGCTACAAAACAACTATTGGCATGGATTTTTATATAAAAAAATTAGAAATTAATGGAAACAAACTTTCGATGCAGATATGGGATTTTGCAGGGGAAGAAAAGTTTAGATTTCTATTAAAGAGTGCAGTTATTGGTGCTCATGGAACTATTTTTATGTATGATATTACCAGATATTTAACTTTTAAGAATTTAAATGACTGGATAAACGTGTTTAAAGAGACGAATGAAATAGAAAAACAAAAGATTTCAACAGTTTTAGTTGGTGCTAAGTTAGATTTACAAGAAGCAAGAGCGGTAACTGAAGAAAATGCGATTGAATTCTCTAAAAATAAAGGTTTTAATAGCTTTTTTGAATGCTCCTCAAAAACAGGAGAACAAGTTAATAAGATTTTTGAAACTATTGCAGAAGCAATGATTAAAAATTCAAAATAATCTATTCTTTTAAGTTTAAATTGCTATATGCTCTGTTCTTCTAATGATCTCATCTTGTAAATCCCTTCCTAAATTAATATAATAATCACTATATCCTGCGACTCTTACAATTAAATCGCGATGCTTTTGTGGTTCCTTTTGAGCTTTTCTTAAAGTATTTGCTGAAACAACATTAAATTGAATATGATGACCGCCCAATTTAAAATATGTTCTTATTAGATCCATAATCTTAGTTATTCCATCATCAGTTTGAAGTAATTGTGGATTAAATTTTTGATTCAATAAGGTCCCTCCTGTTCTCGAATGATCGATTTTTGATGCTGATTTAAGTACAGCAGTTGGACCATTTGTATCCATACCTTGTACTGGTGAAATTCCCTCAGATAATGGTGTAAAAGCTCTACGACCATCAGGCATAGCACCCGTTACTTTCCCGAAGTAAACATGAACAGTTGTAGGGAGTAAATTTATTCTATGTACCCCGCCTCTTGTATTTGGTCGCCCATTAATGGCATTATATACTATTTCAAATACTATTCTAGTTAAATTATCAGCATAATCAGCATCATTACCATATTTTGGTGTTTTGTAGATAAATCTCTGCAGAATATCATTATATCCCTCAAAATCTTTATCTAAAACATCTAAAAGCGTTTCCATTGATATAAACTTTTTATCAAACACATTATACTTTAAAGAAGCTAAGATGTCTGTTATACTTCCAAGCCCTACTATTTGAATATAAGACGTATTGTATTTTGCACCACCTTTATTATAATCCTTACCTTTTTTAATACAATCTTCAATGATTATAGAAAGAAATACCGCAGGAAGTTGGGACCATAATTGTTCAATTATTATATTTCCTTTTATTTTAATATCTACAAAGTGTTTGATTTGATCCCTAAAAGCATTAATTAATTGTTCAAAGCTTTTAAAGATCTTTGGATCTCCAGTTTTTAACCCAATCTGCTTACCCGTTAAAGGATCGATCCCATTATGTAGAGTAATTTCAAGTATCTTTACTAAATTGAAATAACCAGTAAGAATGTATGCTTCTTTTCCAAAAGCACCAGATTCTACACAACCACTTGCACCACCATTTAATGCATCTTTTAATTCTTTACCTTGTTTAATTAATTCTTTTACTATCATATCTGTATTAAAAACAGACGGTTGACCGAAACCAGTTTTAATAATTTTCAAAGCACGCTTTAAAAACTCATCTGGAGTTTTTTCACTAATTTGAACATTGCTACTTGGTTGAAGTATTCGCATTTCTTCAATTATATCCAAAAGGATATATGAGAGTTCATTAACACCGTTAGAGCCATCTTCTTTTAATCCTCCAAGATTAATATTACAAAAGTCAGTGTAAGTATTGCTTTCTTCAGCAGTGATACCAACTTTTGGAGGTGCTGGTTGATTATTAAACTTTATCCAAAATGCTTGAAGTAATTCTATTGCTTCTTCTTTAGTTAATCTTCCTTCAGAAATATCTTTCCTATAGAAAGGCAGTAAATGCTGATCTAGCCGTCCTGGATTAAATGAATCCCAAGTATTAAATTCAGTTATCACTCCAAGATGAATGAACCAGTAATGTTGTAACGCTTCCCAAAAAGTTCTAGGAGCATGCGCAGGCACATTAAAACAGATTTCAGAAATTTTCATCAATTCTTTTTTTCTTATAGCATTTGATTCTTTATCTGCTAAAATTTTAGCCTCTTGTGAATACCTCTCTGCGAATTTTATAATTGCATTTGTAGCAATATCCATTGCTCTTAATTGTTCTCTTTTATCAAATGCTTCGAGATCATTAAAAAAGTCTAAATTATCTAAAGAATCTTTTATTTCTTGTTTGAAATCTAAAAATCCTTTTTGCCATATATTTTTACCTCCAACAGTATGACCTGGTGCTCTCTGTTCCATAAATTCGGTAAAAACTCCAGCTTCATATGCGTCTATCCATGCTTTGTCTACTTGAGAAAAAATTTTATCTCGAATTGATCTATCTTTCCAAAAAGGTCTAATTGTATGCTTGTGTTTTTGATAGGTATCATCAGAAACTTTAAAAGAAATTTTTTCCCTACTATTTAATATCTTCATATCTTCTTCACTGTGACAACACACTTCGGGGTAAGTAGGAGTTGCTTTTGGCTCAGGGCCACGTTCACCAACAATTAATTCACCTTCATTGATACAAATTCGTTTATTCTCTAAAATGTATTGAAAAGCTTTAGCTCTGGCAATAGGATTAGAGTATTTATGAGATGCTCCATTCTTATAAAATTCTGTTATCAATAAAGCACGCTCTAATGAAATATAAGGAGTAGCTTTAAGACTTTGTGTTTTTAAATTTTTTATACGCTCATTCATAGCTTGAATTATCAGGACCAATTAAGAAATATTTGTTTAGAATCAATATTAAATCTAACGATTATATATAACAATGAAAAAGAAAATGGAATTTTTTAATTTTTTTTAGAAATTAGTGTGTTTTTATTTGTTTATAAAATTATTTTTAGGAAGTTTTTACATATATATGGGGTAAATTTTAATATTTTCTCTTAATTAATAAGAAATATTGATTATGTTATTCTTTTTTCAAAAATGAAAACTTTTTCTTGATAAATATACATTTGGTTAAAAGTATGAAAACAATGTACGAACTGGGGGTCCAAGTCCCAGTAAAAAAAGCCTTGGTGGTTAGGAATATCAAAGAGGTATCAAAAGAGCAAAGAGAAATTGCTTTAAAAGAAACTGAGTATAGTATGTTTTCATTTCCGGCGGATATGCTTGTTTTAGATTTTCTTTCTGATAGTGGTACATCTACAATGACAGATTTACAATGGTCGGCGCTTTTTCATGGAGATGAGGCATATGGAAGAAACAAGGGATATTATATCCTCCTTGATGCTATACGGGATACATTTGAAAGGGGTGATAATCCAAGAAAAATTATAAGTTTAATTCTTTCTGGGGAAACAAGCGCTAAAAGATTAATGGATGAGATTTATCTTAAATCATTTAAAGGTGGATTTGTAAACGGAGGAATATACCAATTAAAAAGACCTAATGCCTTTTTAGTTCCTCAAGGTAGATGTGCTGAACATTTGCTATTTTCCACAATTGCACCTATTTTAAAAGAGAAAGACTCAAAGTCGGAATTTTTTATCCCTAATAACGGTCATTTTGATACTACTGAGGCAAACATCACTGCTAATGGGCTTCATCCTATTAATATATTTTCTACTAAGTTGTTTGAAGATTTTCCAATAGATCAAATGGAAGTTAGAAACCCATTTAAAGGTAACATGGAAATTAAAGATCTAGAATCAATTATAAATGAGAAAGGTTCTGAGAAGATTCCTTTAATATATTTGACTATAACCAATAATACAGCGGCGGGTCAGCCTGTTTCCATGCATAATATCCAAGATGTGAGTAAAATTGCGGAGAGATATGAAATTCCTCTCTTCTTTGATGCATGCAGATTTGCTGAGAACGCTATTTTCATTAAAAAATTTGAAGAGAAGTATAAAAATAATTCAATCCCAAGAATTGTACAAGAAATGTTTTCATATGCAGATGGTTTTACTATTAGCTTCAAAAAAGATGGATTAGCTAATATAGGAGGAGGTTTGTTTTTTAAGGATGAAAGTATTTTTCATCAAAAGTTCTCTATTCACCAAGATATTGGAATTAAATTAAAAGAAAAACAGATACTAACTTTTGGAAATGACTCCTATGGAGGATTAAGTGGAAGAGATATTATGGCTTTAGCAGTTGGTTTATATGAAATTGTAAAAGAGCCATATCTAACTAATCGAATTAGCCAAGCACAAGAGTTCGCAAGAAAGCTTGTAAAAAATGGAGTCCCTGTGGTCCTTCCAGCAGGTGGACATGCGGTTTATATAAATATGGATAAATTTTTTAAGGATACAGATATGAAGATAGAAGATTTTGGGGGGGTTGGTTTAACGATAGAACTTGTTAGGCATTATGGTATAAGAGCAGCGGAGTTAGGACCTTTTGCTTTTGAATGGGATAATAAAAATCCTGAACAACGTGAAGGTATTTTGAACTTAGTACGATTTGCTATCCCTAGAAATGTTTATGATTCTTCTCATATCGATTATGCTGTTGCTGCTATTAGTGAATTATATAAAAATAGAGCGCAAATACCAAAAGTAAAAGTCTCACGGGGAGCTAAATTAAAATTAAGACATTTCCAATCAGGACTCCAACCAATATATTCAAAATAATGCATCTTATCTTACTTTATTTCTCTAATAATCTGATTCTTTTAAAATTTACACATTTTTGTATAAAAAAATAGTTTTATAAAATTTTTATAATCGACTAATCTATAAATATAGCTATGTTTTAAATAAATGAAAGCTGATAATATATTATGGATACCCCAGAACATTCTTTTATGGTATGGATTATTTCAATTACATTAGTTATATTAGCAATTTTTACTATCAGTACTCTCATCAACTATTTCAGACAGAAAAAAAAAGCAGCTCTCTATCTATCTCTAAATTATATATCTTTCGCAATAGCCATGTTTCTTCTTCTAATTGGCCACTATGATGCTGTTATTAAAGATGTTACCACTAGTTTTTATAATGATATTAGTATGCTCGGAAAATCATTTATCGTTCTTGGAATTCTTTTCAATTTGCTATTTCATGCACAATTTACAGAAGTCAATAGAGGTTGGTATTATTTAAGAATAATATTTGGAATAATTTTAGTGGTTTGGATTTTATTGCCTTCTAATTACACCTATGGTGGACGTACAACAGTAATAATGACATATATGCTCATGGCTCTCTATGGATTATTAATTAATCTTTTTTTAGCAATTAGCTTCTTCAAATTGGGTTCAAAAACAAAAACAAGAAAGAAGGAACTCTACTCTCTTGGTGCAGGTGCTCTAACATTTTTAGTGTATTATTTCTTAATGACAGTTTATGGTATGACTCAATCATTTTTCATAATGATAATAACTCAAATCGATTTATTTATTGCATTACTGTTTTACTTCGTCGGAATATATTTACCTAAGTTATCAGAATAAAAAAACAAGTGTCTTATTTAAATCTCTATCAAAAATATTTTTTTTAATTTAAGATATTAATAATATCCTTTACATTATTAATTTAAATTTGAAAAAAGAAAAAAATCTATTTATTTAACATATTTTTATAATGATAAAAAAATGCAACTAAATATGCGATAGTTTTTGGTATCATAAATAATCCCGTTAAGGGTATTATAGCTACTAGAAATAGAGTAAAACTATAGCTTATATAAGAAATAACAAACCAGATGGAGGCCATAAAATTTCCTCTATTACGATCGATATTAATCCCTGTAAATTCATTCCTTTCCGATCTTGAATCCCTAAAGAGTAAATAAACTGAAATGATGCCAATTACATATATTGGAATCGCTGTTATTATTCTAAAGTCAAAACCAAAATCAACAGTAGCATCACCTTCAAACCAATGATTAAATGGTAAAAATATCAATATTATCCTTATTAAAAAAGCACTATATAGGATAATTGTAAAATTCTTTATTTTAGAAGGTGTTGAGTATTTTTCTCCATATATAAATACCCATGAATGAAAAATAGCTATGTAGAAGTAGGTCATAGTTAAACCTGAAATTATATATCCAGATCCTATAGCTAAATCCGTAAATGGATCATCTGGAGCTAAGCCTGCAAAAAATACGTAAATTCGAAATCCTAAATGAAAGAGATCACCAAATCCTAAAAGAAAATATGCCATAAATGTCCATTTCCAAGCTTTATCTTTATTCTTAAATTTTCTTTGAATCAATAGTTTGAGTAAAAAAATCCAAATTATTATCAAATAAGCTAAAATGAATACTATAGAACCCATATTATCTTGCATTTGCATAAAAAGTGTCCCCTAAATTCTAGGTTGCTAATATATCAATCTAAAATATTATGATATTTTTCAAAATAAACAATTAATATTAAAATTACCTATTTTAGTTTCCTTACTAAAATTTTTAAATATATAAGAAGGTTCAAAATGTTTAAAATAAGAGAAAAAATCATTAAATAAATCTTTAAAATTCTAAAGTTCTTAATTTTTTAGATATATTTTTTCTTCTTAATATTTTCATAAAATCGTCTTCACTTTGCTTTAATCTACTTAAAAAGTTGTCAAGCTTATCAAAATTATTAAACCAATGTTCATGTCCATTTACGACGATTTTTACGCCTTTATGTTCGTTACTGTTAATTATTGCATAGATCCCTCCAACTTCAGAATCATGTTTAATAAAAATTTTTTCTCCATTAGAATCGTTACCCTTTTCATTCCCTTTTTTTGCCCAAAACTGATTTTTTAAAAGATAACTCCTATACATACTCATCTCTTTACACACACAACCTTTTATTATGTATTATTTTTGAGTCATCTTGATATAGCAATTAATGACCCATGGTATAGTATCTAAGTATTATAAGATAAAATTCCATTATAGAATGCTGTGTTATCGAGAATATACCACGATATTACGTTAATTTTATTTATCAAGAAACTCGAATACATTATATTCAAAAAAACATAAAATTCATATTTAAATAACCAAGTAAACTAGATTTTAGCAAAAAGTACAATTTTTTTACTTTAGGTTATATAAAAAAAATTTCGAGTGGAAGTATGTGGTATCGCAACGACAAAACTATAAAAAAAATTCTATTAAAAATGTAAATGAATTTATTATTTTGATGATGTAGATTAAGGAAGGTGTTTATCGATTTGATTAACGAATATGATTTTTATATGAATTTGTATGATGATTTTATTGAAACTCGCAATCAGGAAAAAAGAAAATTTCTGTGGAAGATGAATTCGATTATTAGGCTCATGAAACTTACAAAGGGTAATGAAGAAGGGGAATTTTGTGAAAATGCCCTAAGAATGATAATGATTTTGTTTAATAATTATATTTTTAGTCCATATGAGCTCAGCAGCCACGACTTTAATATAACATCAAATCAAGAAAAAGAAGAAATTAATCCAATTCTGAAGCAAGAGTTTGATATTTTTTGAATAATAACCTTCTATTACCTAAATTCTTTTTCAAACTTCCATACAGAATCTTGGATAGTATGTAAATTTTTTACTACTTTACCCTCCTTCATATCTTCCATTTTTTTAGCATTAAACATAGCTTTTCCAACTGCGATAGCACGATCATGAGTTTCGTCAATTATTTGTACTATATCATCCTTTTTAATAGAAGGATCTATTCTTGTAATTCCCGGTCTCATCACATCTGCACCATTCGCAACATATCTAATAGCACCCATATCAACTACAATAGATTTAATTTTTACCTTGTTATTTAAAAGAAACGTTAAAACAGGTATAAAGCCGTCATCATCGGTTTTCCACATCTTTAATTCTTTATTAATTGCGTATAGCGTGTCTCCTTCCTCTGTTTGAATTATTTCAATTTTGCTTTTCTTAGGAAATACTTGGTTTAAGAATTCTTCATCGTATTGTTTCATAACAGCTTCTTTTAACGCTTTTATTTCAGATTTCTGAATATAATGCCTTTGTTTAATGTTCATAATCATTAACTAAATAACAATTATTACATAAAAACCTTTTATTCTGATTCTATAGGATAGATAAAAAATTGAGTGTTTGTTCAAAAGTTTGAACAAAAAATATTTTTATATTGAATTATCTTCTTATTTTTCAGAAACCAATCAAATTCTATATACGAAACAACTTTTAATAATATGAGAGTTCAAAATATAAGAAAGACTCTTGAAAATTTAAGTTGGAGTATACCTCTCATAAGTGGCTTAATCTTAATAATATCTCTTATTACTCCTGCGGGATATCTTAAGACTTTATATTATTATTTCTCTCCGATAGATATAAAATCTATAAGATTTTGGATGTGGGGATTATGGAATTATACGGATCCTTATCATGATTATAATCGTTCCTATAGTACGTGGTTACCCCCTCTCTATCTGTTCATTGGAATAATGTTTACAATTCTAATTTTTGTAATTACTATCCTTAATCTAATTATCGCTAATAAAATCATAATGAAGAGGAGCACTTTCAATGAAATGAATAAACTCTTATATAATTGTGGATTACTCTTATTAATCATTTGTGTTAGTTGGGTAATCTTAGTATCCTTTATACCATATTATGACATTCTTGCGACTTTAATTGAAAATATACCCGATCCTGAGGATATTAATGCCTTATTTTGGGCTTATTTCAAACCTGACTTTGGAATTATTGGACCATTTATTGTAAGTGGCCTTTTAATAACTATGGGCAGATTCGCAAAAAGATAAAACTTTTGAAATTCTAAATAGATATAATGGTCAAAGTTTTTACTTCAGCAGTCGTTATTATTCCACCTCAAGAGATATGGCCTCCAATTCAAGAAATTAGGAAAAAGTACGATCGTCAAATAGATAGATGGATGCCCCATATTACTTTATTATATCCATTTAGACCTGATTCAGAATTTGATGATTTAAAAAATAAGTTTTCAGAGGTATGCAGACTTTTTAAAAATTTTGAAATTAAATTAGAGAAATTTAATTACTTTAGCCATAAAGAGTCAAATTATACAATCTGGCTATTCCCTGAACCAAGAGAAAAAATTATAGAATTACAATCCGCACTTCTTGAAATTGTTCCTGACTGTAATGATGTAAACTTAAATGAAAATGGATTCACTCCCCATTTGAGTGTTGGTCAATTTAGGGGGAATAAAAAAGTCCTTTTAGAGATTATTTATCTTCTTCAACAAGAATGGAATCCATTAATCTTTCATCTCGATAGCATTAATTTTATATCCAGAGAAAATTCTAGATTTTCAAGATTTCAAAATCAAAAACAAATTCTCTTTAATTTTCAAAAATGAAACGCTAAAAATTTTAAATAGGCAGTTAATATTTAATATAATTAAAATAAAAAATAAACAAAAAAAGGATATTTCAACCATGAGTAATATGGAAAAATCTGAAGACAAACTTATTTTTACAGATCGAACTGAAGCTATTTATAAAGTAATTGTGATAGGAGATCCTGCAGTGGGTAAAACGAGCCTCCTAACTAAGTTCGTAAAGAATCAGTTTGAGCCAAGATATTTGCCCACAGTTGGTGTTAACATTGTTAAAGAACCGATTGAACTTTCAGACTATAACGCTAAAGTTAATTTAATGTTTTGGGATGTAGCAGGACAACCCCAATTCTATATGCTCCATCGCCCTTATTTCAATGGTGCTGATGGAATGATTTTAGTGTTTGATGTAACTCGATCCAGCACATTTTCCAATGTAAATAATTGGTATAATTCGGCAGTGAAATATGGACTTAGTGGTATACCTAGAATCTTGATTGGTAATAAAATTGACTTAAAGGATGAACGAAAGATAATATTACCGATGGCTGAACATTTGAGTGAGAAACTAAATGCTCCATATTTTGAAACATCAGCATTAACAGGAGAAAATGTAAAGATAGTATTCCAAAAAATAGCAGAATTAGTTTATAAATCAAAAGAGAATTTTAAAAAGTAGTTTTGTTAAAACTCTATTTATTTCAATATTATCATTTAACTTTTTTGTCTTTTATCATTAACTTATTCTTCCAAAAGGTTATTTTATCGGTGAGTTGGGTTTCTATAGTACCTAAAGATGTTTTTGTTTTGTCAAATGGTTCTGAAAGAGACTTTGCATTCTCCAATCTATTTATTATTTGTGAGATTTCATAAAGGATTCGATGTCCACCAGTGAATTCAAATATTTGTTCTTTAATATATTCTAATTCTGTTTTAATTGATTCGGGGTCATCAATGGTTTTTAAATCACTTTTCAGTGTATCTAGCTGATCAAATATTAAATCTTTCTTGTTAGTTACTTCTTTATCTCTTTCTATACTTTCATTCTCACTGATTTTCTTCGGGGCAGAAATACTTATATTTGCAATTAAAGATTTTAATAGATCCAATTCTTTTTCCATACCTTTTTGATTTTCAATCACATTACTTAGTTGGGGCGCTAGACTTTTAATATCTAATGTAGCTTTATGTAGGTCATTTATTTTATCAGTTAACATATTTATCTTTAAGTTCGTCTGTCCCATCTTTGTTATGATATCCAATCCAAACTTTTCAAGAATTGAAGAGAATTTTCCTATTTTCTCATTCAAGTCATTGACTAATTTACTAATCTCTTCCTCATTAAAATTTTCAATTTCTGGCACGATAATCTTTTTTTTATTTAGTTTTTAAAATCTTAGAAAAATTATTGAATAATTAATGAGAATCTTACTAAAAGATCAATTTTTTATTCCTTTTATTTATTAATTAATATAGTATTAAAATATAAATTCAAGTATTTTATTGGTTCAATTTTTTATTTGCTACTCTTAAGTGGTAAAAATAATACAATATATCAATATATTAACTCGCGACGGAAAATCGTTATTATTTCGGAATTATGGAAGTTCGGATGTAGATAGAGATCTTTTAGCTGGATTTTTAAGTGCTTTTTCTGGCTTTATGAAGGAAATTAGCCAGAGTGATATACGCTCTACAGCAACAGACGAGTTTAAATATTATTATACCATTATTGAAGAGATAATAATTGTCGTTTGTACAGATTTAGAAGATGATGACGCTACAATCAATTCAAAAATTACAACTATAAAAACTCGATTTATAGAGACTTATGGAGAAGTTATCGCAACGGGGAGTTGGTCTGGCAATCGAGCAATTTTTCGAGATTTTGAACGAATAATTGATGATACAATCCTTGGGGCATTTAAGGTTTCTATTATCGGAACTGGTGGAGTAGGAAAAACCACATTATTACACCTTATTTGTGGAGAAGATATTGATTTAGAATATGTACCAACCATTAATGTAGACATTACTTCATATGATGGATTTGATGAGATCCCCCGCTCTATAGTATTTTGGGATTTCGCTGGACAAGCGAATTTTCGTTCATTATGGAAAAGTCTTCTTGATAGTACTGATATAGCTCTATTAGTCTTAGATTCTACCTTTGAAAATGTAAGTCAAAGTAAAGATATAATAAAAGATGTTCTAGATAAATATTATAAAGATACACTAGTTATAGGAATTGCTAATAAACAAGATCTATCTAATAGGCTTACTCCTGAATTCTGCGAGAAAATCATTGCAAAAGCAGACAGATATCCACCGATCAAAGTCCATGGTATGGTAGCAATAAACCAAGTATATAGAGAGAAAATCCATGCGATTTTAAGAGAAGCGATTAAAAAAGTTTATCCAAATAAATGAGGAAAATAGTAGACTTAGTATTTTCTAATTAAATATTTGTATACTTTTGCCTAAATATAGAAATTAATTAGAAATCAAAAAAGATTTAAAATTTTTTTAATTATTTGATAATATTCCTTTTCCTAAATGGTGCTCTATATGATAGATTTTGAAACTGAAGATTTAGAACTTGAAGATGCTAAAGATTACAAAATACTAAATTTGCCGGAATTAACTAATGAAGAAATAAATATTGTTGATCCAATCGTAGCTCCAACTTCAGGTTTAAGGATTCAGATTTTTGATATCCAAAACAAAAACGGTAAAGATTTTTATTATTTAACCAATCGCAAACTATTCCTCTTTCTAAGAGTTTTCAAGGCTATTAGCCTAAAATACAAAGAACTTAACTATAATAAGAATTTAAAAGTTCTTATTGTTACTGATAACCGCCCTAGTAGGCATATATTATTGAAATATTGTTCTCAAATTTTTGCTTTTGATGGATTTGATATTTATTATCAAAAAGATATTCTTGGAGAATCACTACTTTCTTCACCTTACGGAGCTGCTTCAGTTGCTCTTCTCAAAAATATTAGTCTAATAATTGTTTTAACTGCATCTCATAATGATTTATCATGGAATGGTATTAAATTTTATATTAATTACCCAATTCCTATATCAGGTGATTTATTCAAAGAAGTATCACAAAAAGCAATTTCTATTAATAAAATAAATTTCAAAACAGAATTTAAACCCAAATTAATTGATGCTGAGAAAATAAATAATGATTATGTTAGAAAATTATTGTCTCATGTTATCGAAATAAAAAATCTTAAAGGTAAAAATATTATTATTTGGCCTTATCTCGGAAAAGCAAGAGGAATTGTTAACTTATTTAAAAATTATGGGGCAAAAGTAATTTTAATAGAAGAAGAAATAAATCCACCGAATCCCATAAAAGAAATCCGTGAGGATAAATTGCAATCAGTAATGGAACAAAACCAATCTGATCTCGCATTATTACTTGATGCTGACAGAGATAGAATAGCACTTTATGCAAAACAAAATGGAAATTATTATCTTTACATTCCTAATGAAATATATTCAGCTATGCATAATATTCTTGCTAAGGATTTTAATAAGAAGATCATTAACGTTAGAACTATCCCAAGTGATTTAAGGGGAGATAATAAAAGTTTTATTAACATTTTGACGGGAGTAGGTTATAAACATCTTGGAGTGATCTTATACTTTTTACTTGGAATTGATGTTGATCAATCAAAAATAGATACAGCAATTCTTTATGTTGAAGGTAGAAATAAAGAATTAATTAAAATAAAAGATCCAACACCATTAAAAGAAAAAATCATTGATTTAATGAAAGAACATGAAATAAATAGTGAAGAATTTTTAATAGTAATGTGGGAAGAATCTGGAGGACATACTATTAATCTATTGAATGTGGAAAAGAATAAAAAAACAGAGTTATTTAAATTTACAACAGATTTACCTGTTATAGCTGATAAATATCCTGTCTCAGCTTTAGTAATCGCAGCAGAACTAATCTCTAGAGGATATGTTATTTCAGAATCTATTGACTGGTCTATAGTAGGTATAAATCGGACTATTCCTGCTATTGATGAAATAAAAGTCAAAATCATGAACAATTTTGAAGTTAACAACGAAAAAACATTGAAAATAAAAGATAAAGGATATAAAGTAAATGCCTTATCTGATAATAATAATGACATTGATATATATCAACTAAAGTCTAATGATTCTACAATTTATTTTAGACCAAGTGGGACAGGACCAGAAATAAGATTTTATATTTTTGGAAAACGAGAAACCTATTTAGATGAGATTAAAAGCGTTGAAAATTTTATAAAAGAGAATTATTCTTAATTTTCTGTATAATTCCTGGAATAATAATTTTATTTGATTCAATTCTTAAAATTCCCTTTTCCTGAAGTTTTTTCATAGTTTTTAATGTTCTTCCTTCTCCCCACTTTAATCCTTTCATTAAATCCTCTTTTTCCATTGGAACTTTTTTAACAATGTATCTAATAAATTTCCTCTCATTTGGATTTAATGCAATATCTTTAAATAAATAGAAAGTAAATATACCAATTTTTGTAGAAGAATAAATTAATTTAAGATCAGTAAGTTGTTTTAAAACTTCTTTCAATAAATCTTCTGAAATATTTTCTAAATCTTGTTCGATATATTCTTTAATTTTTTCATATTGAACAAATCCACCATTTAATAATGAGAAATTCTCATGAAAACTTAAAATTTTTTGTGAGAATAATTCTTTTATTTCATTTCCTTCGGTTTCCCTAAGTTCTAAATCTAAATTGTTGATGTCTTCCTTCTCAACTTTTGATTTTTCTTTACTAAGAGGTAAACTTTTCACTTTGGGTTTACTTTCAAACTTAATTTTAGGAACTTCATTATCTAATCCTTCTAGTTCTTTTAAATCTTCTTCTTTTATTGGCTTCTCTTTTGATACTACTAATTTCTGCTCCTTTCCTTCTTTAATTTTTTCTTTCAGTTTTTCTTTCAGTGCTAATCTTTTCTGTAACTTTTCTTGTTCTTTCAGTTTTTCTCTTTCAATATGTTCATTAATTTTTGCATTCCATTTCTTTCGTTCTTCAGGATATCCAAATCCTTGAACTAGAATATTATCGTCTAAAATTGATAAAATTTCTTTATCTTGCATCTCATTCAAGATTTTATCAGCATAAGTATAATCCCATTCTGTAAGCTCTAATAACTTTGGTATATTAAGCTTTTCTTCTTCATATGCTAATATTAAAACTACTTTCTCTGGATTTGAATAAGTAAATTCTTCTTCTTCAAAGGATAAAATATAGAACGTAGGATTTAGTTCAATAATATCGCTTAACAGATTGGTTTCTTTCATTAAATTTAAAATAGGTAAAAAATCATCATTTTTAATATTTTTAATCTCTTCAAACGCATGAAACTTCAATCTTTGAAGAGGTATGATTCTATATTCATTTAAGTGATAGATATTAATAATTTCTTGGAATTTGCGCGACATTTTCTCATAAAATATTCCCGCGCCCACATCCTTCTTTTTTAACTCTGAGATTTTAGAATAATCTTCTAATTCTTCTAATTTTTCCATAACATCTTTAAGGTTTTCTATGTCTTTTAATAGTTCTTCTTTTGTTTTTGGAAAAGCAGATCTCAGTCCTGCCATAAAAGTTCTATATTCTCTGCCCCCTTTCTCAATTGTTTCGCTTTCTTCTGTTTTAGATTCTAAGTGTTGTTGAGCTATTTTTATTTTCTCTTTAACTACTTTATCAATATGATTCTCAGTTTCAGAAATAATTATTGAAATTTTTTCTAATTTTTCACTCATTAAATCTTTATTCATTTCTGGAATGAATTTTTCAATACGTTTTATTTTCTCCTCATTTCTCTTTTTTTCATAGCCTTTTTCAAGATAATTTTTATATCTTAAAGTTAGAAGAAGGTAAAAAATTAAAAGAATTACCGATAAGGTTAATGAAATGATAAGAATCGACATCTTAATTAAATTCTCACTATCTTATTAACTTTTAATTAATTTTATAATGAATATTTTTATTAATATAATTTTATTATTTTTGCTTTCCAATTCGATATCAAAACTTTAATTGTAATCAAATATTTTGTCTAATTAATTTAAAACCTTTCATATTCTATAAAATTTAAACGTAGTTGGCTAAAATGAAAATGCAAGAGAAAATTATTGATGATAAAATTCTTGAAAAAATGACTTTGGAAAACGTATTTAAAATATTTAATGATAATGTATTTCCGATGCTAAACGATGAAGAAAAAGAATATTGCAATGAATTACAAGATTTTTGTTTAGAGTTACATCCAAAAATAGATAAGTCTCAAGATGTATATGTCTTATTTCCAGAACTGGGAAAACATGGTTATCTGCAACGTATTAATAAATGGAAAGATTTCAAACCATACGGAATGAAAAAGGAAATTTTACTTGGTACTCATCTTTCTTTACTGGATCCTCAACTCGAACTTGCAAGATTAGCAAGCGGAATTTTATGTGGTAATCCTACCTTTCATTATTATCAACATGGAGGCACAGGAGATGCAATACAAAAGGTTCAAGATGAATTGATGTCAGGACAAAAAATTGGATGTATTGGAATTACTGAACCCGCAAGAGGCTCTGATGCGGTAAATCTGACAACAACTTGTACTAAAACAGACGATGGGGTCATTTATAATGGTGAAAAAGTTTATACTACAAATGGACCTAAAGCAGATTATTTTTGTGCCTATGCAGTTTATGACGAATCTAATCCAAGAGATACTATGGTTCAGGCAATGATTAAACGTGAATTTGGAGTGAAAACTGAACGATTGAAAATTAATTCAGTTCCTCGTGTACATATAGCTCACACTATATTAGATAATGTGAAAATACCTAACGAATATATATTAGCAGATGATGGACTAGGTTATGTACGATTATTTGAAGGTTTGGTTCCAGAGCGACTTTCAATAATGGGAAGTGGAGTAGGGATATGTTGGTCAGGTTTAATATATGGTATTATCTATACTAATCTTAGAAAGCAATTTGGTAAACCTGTCATAAGATATCAAGGAGTTGGATATGGATTAGCAGATTTATTAACAAAAGCTAATGCTGCTACCGCTTTAGCTCTTCAAGCTGCATCAGTATATGATGAAAGAATTTTATTCGCGGATAAATCTTCCGAGGGAAAGTCAGCTGCCGAAAAATGGGTTGCTTCTATTTCTTCTCAGGGAAAGTATTATTTAGCAAAACTAACCCATGAAATCTGCTATGAGATTCAGCAACATATGGGCGGCGTTAGCGTTACTGATAATACTCCAATAGATGAGTTAATGGATGTCAGTAAAATTGAAGAAGTTATTGGAGGAGCAAGAAATATTCAATTACTTTTGATTCAATCTCAGATTCAAAGATTAATGAGATTAATTTAATTTTTTTTATTCTTTTTTATTACTTTTTACTGAAGATATATATAATGAATTAACACAAAAGTTTTCCCCCCAAAATTGGCAAATATAAAAGATAGAGAATTAGGATCGTTATTTTGTGAATCTGAAAGATGTGAAATTCATACTAAAAGGATTTATGAAAATGAATGAGAAAATAGTAATAATAGCACACCGAGGAGCAAATAACCTTGCTCCTGAAAATACGATAAAAGCATTTGAATTGGCCATTGAGCTGGGAGCTGATTTTATTGAATTTGATGTCAGAATATCTAAAGATAAGAAGATAATAATTCTACACGATCCAGGAGTATTTCGAACAACTCATAAGTTAGGTTCTTTAAAAAGATTAACTATAGAGAAAATCAAATCATTGGATGCGGGTGACGGACAAAAAATTCCTACCCTAGAAGAACTATTGGAATTTACCAAAGGTAAAATTAATTATATGTGCGAAATTAAAGTGAAAGATATAGTTGAAGATGTTCTTAACATTTTAAATAATAATAATGTTATCGATTCAACAATCTTAATATCATTTAAGCATAGAGAACTTATCAAATCTCGATCCAAGTTTCTTCAACTTAGATTAGGAGCCATTGTTCCAAGAGGGATAGGATGGATTATAAATTGGTTTTTTAAAAAGAAACTCATTCTCTCAATTAGTAAACAAAATTTCTATTCGATTAATCCTTTTTATATGCTCGTTAACAAAAAATTCGTTGATTATGCTCATCATTTAGGGTTAAAGGTATTTCCATGGACCGTTAACTCCAGAAAAAAGATAGAGAAACTAATAAATATGGGTGTCGATGGTATTTTAACAAATAATATTTTAGTTATGAAACAGATGTTTTAAATAATAAACATCAATTTTAAAGATAGATACACAGATATATCTGTGAAGAGCTAACTAAAAATCATTAATATATTATAAAACCAAATTCAATTAGTCTTTTCATTACGTAAAAATGATCAATTTTAAAACTATTGGTAATATAAAGAAACCAAGCTCAAACTTGAGATCATAATCGTTCGTACACTTATTATTAGAAGAAAACAGAATATGATAATCTGAAATGTTTTTACAGGAATTTTAGGTGTAATTTTATGACCAAATTTTGTTCCTAGGAAAATTATAGGAAAAGCAAGCAAAAAGATTAAAAGAAGGTCCATAGGGAATACATCAGCAATGATATAAAATGGAATTCTTGAAAGGGATAGTATAGTTCCAATGGCAGCAAAATTTTCAATAAAGTTTTCTCTATAATGCCCAGTTCTTTCTAATAATGCTACATTTATTGGGCCTGCTGCGCTAATTAAGCCAGTAAGTAAGCCATAAGTAAAACCACCAAAAAAAATAATAGGTGAAGTTGTATTAATTTCATTATCTAAAATAACAATATCACGATGTTTAAAATACTGAATTAACTTAATAGTTGAGTAAGATAAAATAAAAATGCCAAGGATTAAATCTATCCATTCCAACCTAATATTAATTATTAAATATGTACCTAAAATGGTAGCTGGAATAGCAAGCGACAGAAATCGAATAAAATAGCCCTTGTCCAAAAATTTCCGATATTTTATGAAATTTAATAAAGCTGGAAAAGTACCCCAAATGTTTACTAAAATTATAGCATTTTTAACTCCTATTATCGGGGCTATAATAGGGATTAATACTAAAGCATCTCCAAACCCAATAATCCCATAAACCATACTTGAGAAGAATATGGCGATTAATGATAAATATTCAATCAAATCCCAAAATTTCCTTAATTTGTTAAATAATATTGGTTATATTAGCAAAATCGTGTGTTATAGAATTTAAGATTAAAATTAAAACTTTCCAAGTATCTCATTCTTAATTCCTAATGTTTTCAGGGCAAAATAATAAAGAAATAAAGATTATAATTTATGTCTCATCGATTTTTTTTTGCCTACCCTTTAGATATTTACCATAAATAAGTTTTTTATTTTTTTTAACAAATTTCCAGCCAATACCTTGGACTTTCTCTAATGGTCCTCTTATTCCCTTAGGGTTACCAGTTCTGGTATATGTAATCTCTGTATGTTTGATTGCTTTAATTACTTTATGTGGCGTTTTAAACTCTTCAATAAGAATTCTAGCTTTTTTTGGGCCGATATCAATTAATCCCTCTAGTATAAAGGAACGTCGTTCTTCGATATTCATACCTTTTGGTGCTTTTCTTGATAATAAAGGAATTCCATCCTTTATCTGCTCTCGATAAGCAAGTCTCTCGATTACAATCACTGTGTCTTCTAGATTCCTAGTAGGTATTACAGAAATACCCAATTTATATGAAACATAAACAAGCGCACCATAAATCGAGGAGATTTGTACTCCTACATTTTCAAATACTTCATCATTTAAACCTTCTAAGATTAAAATGGGAGAAGTATAGGTTTCTTTTAAACGCAATAATTGCTCAAAAAGACGATTATCAGTTAAAGATGTAATAAAATCAAAACCTGTTTTTCTTTCAATAGCAACATTTTCAGAAATGACAATGTCGGCGATATCTAATTGTTGAGCTTCATAAGTAATTGTTTCTTTTTTCTTATCTAATAAAAATTTTAAGTTTTGTTCTCTATTGTCGATTATAATATGAGGTATTTGATTTTGAGTCATTACGTAAATCAAAACTTTACTTTTGAATCAATTAATTTCTTATTTATCTTAAAATTATTTTAAATTATAAAAATAAAAAAAAATTCAGTTCTTTTAATCCTTGCTTAAAATAACTTCTTTATTATTTTTCTTGATTATGTAATTAACAATTTCTTTCAGATTATATAATTTGTTGTTAATCAAAATAAATAACAAAATTATAATTCCAATAATTTCTGTTGTAAATACTATTGGATTTTTAAAGAAATTTGTTAGCCAATACCAAAATGGGTCATCTAAAATTTCATAATCGTATTGAATAAAAGGATAAAAAAAAGGTACTTCTGGTAAATCCAATAATAAATGAGAGACAACACCGATTAAAAATGATATTGAAATTACTTTATTTCCTCTTGAAACAATATATAACCCTAAAAAGCTTAATATTGTAAATAAAATACTATGTGAAATACTTCGACCTGAACCGAATCCTAAAAATAATAAAACTTTATCAATTAAATCGGAAATTAAAGCCCCTATTATTAATGACAAGCGATTGAATTCAAAATTTTTTTTAATAAAAGGTATTTCAAAGAGAATAAGTGGAATGGCGATATGAAATAGTGGATAAATAATAGTTCCCTCTTTTAGAATCCATACAATAATCTGATAAGATTAAATATATCAGGCAAAAAATACAAAATAATTAAT
Organism: Promethearchaeota archaeon; assembly: GCA_048941015.1. GTDB lineage: Archaea > Asgardarchaeota > Lokiarchaeia > Sigyniarchaeales > SOKP01 > SOKP01. Next base: position 27,283 of record JBHLNZ010000011.1, read on the forward strand.
ATTATCACTAATTCTATTGAAACTTTTAGAGCTCTTTTAATTAAATGGTTATAATTAACTAACTTTTGCTGTTTCATAATACCAATAAATAGATATTTTAATTAAAATTTATACTCCTTAATGACTTCATCAACAGTATAATTTTTATGAACAATTCTGGAAATTGCACTTACCAATTTAGAGGGGTCTTCAAATTGAAATACATTTCGTCCAAATGCTACTCCCGCACCACCAGCTTGTATTGAATCGTACACTAATTGTAATAAATCTTGAATCGTATCCATTTTTGGACCTCCAGCAATAATAACAGGAATATGCACACTTTTTACAATATATTTAAAAGAGTCAATATCACCAGTATAATTAGTTTTTACAATATCTGCACCCAGTTCAGCACCAGCTCTTACTGCAATATTAACAACATCGGGATCATTTTCATCTTTTATTTTTCTCCCTCTCGGATACATCATGGCTAATAAAGGAATCCCCCATTCCCGTGCAGCCTCTATAGTTAAATGTGCATCCTGAAGCATCTCAGGTTCTTCATCTGCACCAATATTAATATGTATTGAAATCGCATCGGCTCCTATTTTTAATGCCCTTTCAACAGTGCATACCAAAACCTTTCTATCTGGGTCAGGAGCTAAACTTGTTGCTCCAGAAAGATGTATTATTAAACCAATATCTTTTCCATATTTTCTATGTCCTGCACCAACCATACCCGAATGCATTAACACAGCATTAGCACCTCCAAATGATACTTTATCTATCATTTCAGGAAGATCTTCTAAACCTTTAATAGTCCCTACAGTTAAACCATGATCCATAGGTATTATAATAGTTCTTTTGCTTTCTCGGTCAATTATTCTTTCAATTCTAATACTTTTTCCTAAATTCATATTCTATTTACAACTTTCTGGGATGATTTAATTAATCAAATATAATGTCATTAAACATATAAAATTATAGTAAAAAGTAAGAAAATTACCAAGGTCTTCTGAGGGTTGTGGGTCTAATCATCTCAGATTTATCTGGATAATCAATATTATAATGAATACCACGACTTTCTTTCCGAGAGATAGCACTTACAATAATCAATTTTGCGACGGTAGCTAAATTTCTTAATTCAACCAGATTCTTTTCTATTCTAAAATCCCAATAATATTGATTGATTTCATCAAGTAAAAGATTTATTCTCTTTTTTGCTCTTTGAAGCCGTAAATCTGTTCTAACAATTCCAACATAATTCCACATAAATCTTCTGATTTCATCCCAGTTTTGTGATATAACAACTGCCTCCGTAGACGGTACAGCATTGCCAGGTTCCCATTCTTTAAATTCATATACTTTTAAATCTTCAATTTTAGTTGAAAGAGTTTTTGCGCACGCATGAGCACAAACTAAACCCTCTAACAATGAATTACTTGCTAATCGATTTGCACCATGTAATCCAGTACATGCGGATTCTCCAATAACATATAAGTTCTTCACTTTTGTTGAACCATCTATTTTTGTTAATACTCCTCCACAGCAATAATGTGCTGCAGGAACAACAGGAATTGGTTCTTTTGTAATATCGATATTAAATGATTTACCAACATCATAAACTCCTGGAAAATGATTAAGAATAAAATCACGACTTTTATATGATGCAATATCAAGATATACATAATCATCTCCCGTTCTTTTGAGTTCTGCATCAATCGCTCTAGATACAACATCACGAGGAGCTAAATCTTTAGAGGGATGATAATTTTGCATAAATTCATAACCATTAATATCTTTAAGCACAGCACCTTCACCACGCATTGCCTCAGTAATTAAGATGGATTTCGCAAAAGGATGATATAAACATGTTGGATGAAATTGATAAAATTCCATGTTTGCGATTATAGCTCCTGCCCTGTAAGCCATAGCAATTCCATCTCCTGATGCTACATCTGGATTTGTAGTATAAAGATAGATCTTTCCTGCTCCACCTGTCGCTAAAACAGTTGATTTTGCTGCTATATTATGAATTTCACCTTTTTTCTGATCAAGAACATATGCTCCATCACATCTGAAATTATTTGAGAATAAATTAATCGCGCACCAAAATTCTTTAATTTCAACATTATGGTATTTTTTCACTTCTTCAATAAGTTTTTTCTCTATACTTTGACCTGTTAAATCATTTACATGAAGTATCCTTCTTTCAGAATGCCCTCCTTCCTTTCCAAGATCATAATCTCCGCTTTCATCACGATTGAATTTAACACCTAGCTCTATTAAATCATTTATTCTTTCAGGTGCTTCAGTAATAACTTTTCTTACAATTTTTTCATCGCATAATCCATCTCCTGCTATTAATGTATCTTGAATATGTTTCTCAAAATTATCATTGCGGTTCCAAACACATGCTATTCCTCCTTGAGCATAATAAGTATTACATTCATTCAGATTCTCTTTAGTAATTAACAGAATTTGTGAGTTTGGATCTAAGTTTCCTAACTTTATTGCTAAAGTTAGTCCAGAAACACCTCCACCAATTATTAAAATATCAGTTTTAAGCTTCAATAAAATCTTTCAATAAGTCCTTAACGCTATTTATAAATAATATTAAAATACCAAAATGAAATTAAAATTTTATATCTTTTTAGTTATTTATTTCATAATTTTTTTTTTAATCTAAACATTTTCTTGAATAAGCTATGGGAAAAATTAAAAATGTCTTATTTTTATGTAGCGGGAATACATCAAGAAGCCCCGCAGCAGAATACCTCGCAAAATGGTTAAAAAAGACAAAATTCAGAGAAGAATTAAAAGATGTAAATTTTGATTCTGCTGGTCTTTATAGTTATTATAAAACACCACAAGAAGGTACAGCAAGCTATCTTAAATCGAAAGATATTGATTTCAGTGATTTTAAAGGAAAGCAGATTACAGAAGAGTTATTAAAACAGCAGGATTTAATCTTGGGGTTTGAGGAAAAATGGCATATTAAAAAACTAAAGAGAAGATTTAAAGATATAAATGATTTAGATAACAAGACATTCCTACTGTTAGAGTTTGCAGGTGAAAAAGGAGATTTAGAAATCCCAGATCCTATTAATTTTGAAGCTAATGATTACAAGCAAATTGTCGAAAAAATTGAAAACGCTGTTATTAAGGTTTTATATAAAATAATCGATATCAATAAATCTGATTCAAAATGAAAACAATTCAAAATATTCTTTTCATATGTTTAGGAAATACAGCTAGGAGTCCTGCAGCAGAATACTTAGCAAAATACTATGCCAAAAAATATAATATTGAGCTTAATATCAAAAGCGCAGGTTTTATCAATGCGTTTTCTTATATGCAGCCGGAATCACAGGAGTATCTAAATTCTAAGGGTATTGATCATTCAAATTTTAGGCCACAATTGATTAATCGTAAATTACTTGAAAATCAGGACTTAATAATTACAATGGAGCGATCTCACGTTGAAGAAATCAGAAGGAATTATGGCGAAATTGAAAATATCAGAGATAAAATATTCACATTGAAAGAGTTTAATGGAGAAAATAATGATTTAGATATAATTGATCCATATTATACAAGTACAACGACTTACAAAAAAGTTGTTAAAATTATCGATGTAAACGTTGAAAAAATGATAAAGAAAGTAAAAGAAATCAATATAACTTCTAATTTTAATTCAAAATCTGATTGTTAAAATAATTCTTTTTATATGGCTCATATTAAAACTTCGATATGTTTGTTAAAGATTTAAAAATTAGCAATGAATTAGTAATTATAAATCACTTTATAATAGAAAGGTCTTGATATATGTTAAAACACGATCCAATTATAATAGATACACACGATTTATGTAAAAATTATAACGGAGTGCAAGCTCTTAAAAATCTCAATTTACAAGTAAGGAAAAACTCTATATATGGTTTTTTAGGACCGAATGGAGCGGGAAAAACAACGACTATAAAACTTTTACTAGGTTTAATCAAACCAACAAGCGGGAGTGGAACTGTTTTAAATTACAATGTAACAAGAGAGAATATGAAAATACGTGCTCGAACAGGATATCTCCCTCAAGAACCACGTTTTTATGAGTATATGACAGCTAGAGAGGTTCTTAGATTTACTGCTCGTTTTTTCTTCTATGGACCGAAAATAGAAATTGAAAATAGAGTCTCTGAGATGTTAGCTTTAGTAGGGATTGAAAAAAAGGCAGATCGCCCTATAAAAGGATTCTCTGGAGGAGAAAGGCAACGTTTAGGGATTGCTCAGGCTATGATACATTATCCTGATTTACTTATATTAGATGAACCAACGGCTTCGTTAGATCCCGTAGGGCGCCATATGATACTTGAACTAATGGAAAAATTAAGAGAATTCTCAACAATTTTTTATTCAACTCACATATTAGATGATGTTCAACGAGTTAGCGATACTGTTGGTATTTTAAATCGTGGAACTTTAGTTGCTAAAGGTAATATTGAGAAGTTATTAGCAGGAAGCGAGGGGACTATTTATTTGGTAACATTAAAAGGTGATACAGAAGGTGCTTATAAGAGTGTCTCTAATCAACCTTGGGTTTCAAATATTAATGTTGAAAAAAAGGACAATAAAGTAAAGTGGCAAATTAAAGTCACTGATGATGATCTGGCTGAAGAAAACCTTCTGCGTTTAATTCTCGAAGATAACAAAATAAAAGTTACTGATTATAGATTAAAACAATATGAATTAGAAGAGATATTTTTACAAGTATTGGAGGAGGATGAAAATGTCGTTAAATGAGAACCTTGAATTAGTAATTGAAAAAAATTGGAAAAGAAGCTTTCAAAACTTACTAAGTGTAGAATTAGGAGGATGGTGGAAAAGTAAAAGTTGGATTTGGATGACTCTATTATGGGTTGGAATAGTTAATGGCGTACCAGCATTAACTTTTCTAGGAGCAGAAGATCTTGATCCTGCAGCATTATTATTTTTTTACGGACTTATGAATGGACTATTCCCTCCAATTGCTGTCATTTTAATACTACAAGATTCAATCGTTGGAGAAAAAAGATCAGGTACAGCATCATGGGTTCTTTCTAAGCCAGTATCGCGTAAAGCATTTATATTTGCAAAATGGGTTGGTAATTCTTTTAATATATTTGTTACAATGGCGTTCTTCCCAGGAGTTATTGCATTCTTTGAGTTCTCATTATTATCTGGTATACAATTTTCATTTCTTTCATTTCTTGCAGCGAGTTTCTTACTTGGATTGAACTTAATATTCTTTATCTCCTTTACGTTAATGCTTGGAACATTTAAAAGTAGTCCTGGAGCTGTTGCAGCAGTACCAATGATTTTTAATTTTAGCCAACAATTTTTACTGAGTATCCCTTTTGTAGGATATTTCCTTCCTATGTCAATTTATCTTAGCCAACCAGGAAATCCCATAATTGTATCAATAATTCTTAATGAGCAAATTACTTCAATTCTCCCAGTAATCTTTACTGGGATTTTAACAATCTTATTCCTTGTTATTGCTTTTTGGCGCTTTGAAAAAGAAGAGTTTTGATTTTCTTTTTTCTCTTAACATTATTATTACTTTTTTTTTTTAAAAATTTATTAGGTAATAATGCAAAAAAAATTGAAATTAAATTTCTATGTAATGAAGAAGAAAAGGATGTCTGTGTTGAAGAACTTAATTTTTATCTTAGTTAAAAATACCTTAAAAGAAATTAAAACTATCTTTATTATTTTTTTGGTTTAAGAAAATCTTTCTCTACTAACTTCCTTAACTCTGCTATTAACCAACATACTTCCTCATATGTAGATGATGATTTGTAGATTTCTTCCGACTTTTTCTTGATCTCTTTATCATTCAACTTGCTGGTACCTTTTGAAATTTTTAATTGAAGCCTAGCCAATTCTGTGCACAGTTCTTCATAGTTTTTATTTTCTTTGGCTAAATTGTATGCATCCAAATTTATTTCTGCAATTAAGTCAGGTTCTAATCCTGCTTCAATTAGTTCCATAGTATCTTCAATTTCTAATTCTAATTCTGGACGCTCGCTTGATAAAGATTCTGGTTCTATTCCCTTTCTTATATCATCCATCATAGCGAGAAAAGTACCAAATTCCTCATTTTGTCTCATCATCTGCACTTTTGCTGAGTTATTCCTTTTCATGTTAAGATTTTTTGCCCTTCTTAAAGCAAAACCTTCTTTTTTTTTTGATGCTTTTGAGCCAAGCCAAATATAAATGGTTTTACTTCCGTCAAGTATATATACATTGTTTTGAGTAAAATTAGCTTTTTTTACCTTTCGAGTAACTCCATTTTCATAAACGCTATACAAAAGCATAAAAAAAAATCCAAATTTTTCTGATAATATTATAGTAGAACAAACTAAATTTATACTTTAATTATTTTCAAGATTTTAAATTCAATAAATAATAAATAACGTAAATTGCTTCTTATTTTTAATCTAAATGAAATATGAACTCTAATTTCTAAATCTAAACTTTTTTTGAAAATCACCTTTTAACTATAAATCTCTTTCTTTTGGATTTTAAAGAAAATTTTAAAAAATTTTAAGATTTAGATCATCTAAATTTTTACTTTTAATAACGAAATGTCTAAGATTAAAAAATAATCTTATATTCTATGACTTGTCATAATTAAATAAAAATTATTTAAATGTGGGTTGAAAAATAAAAATGGTTGATGTTAAAAACATGGTTGTCATAGGTGCTGGTTTAATGGGTCATAACGTTGCTCAAATCGCACTTATGGCAGGTTATAATGTTACATTGGTTGACATCAAAGATGAATTTGTTGATAATGGAGCTGTTAAAATCGAAGAAGGATTAAAAAAGCTAGAAGCAAAAGGCACTTTAGGAGAGGGTGTTTCTGCTTCTGATCTAATGTCAAGATTAAAAAAGACAATAGATCTTGCAAGCGCAGTAAAAGATGCAGATTTTGTCTTAGAAGCAGTTATAGAAAAAATGGATGTTAAAAAAGAAGTTTTTAAAACATGTGATGAGAACGCTCCAGCTCACTGCATTCTAGCAACAAACACTTCTACTATGAGCATTACCGAAATTGCCACTGCAACCAATCGAGAAGATAATGTTATCGGTATGCATTTTTTTAATCCTCCTATTTTAATGAGATTAATTGAAATTATCGCGGGAAAAAAAAGTTCTGATGAAGCTATGGAGATTGGAGTTCAAGTAGGTGAATCACTACCATGTCTAAGAGGCAAAAGATTCGTCCCTAAAGTATTAAAAGACAGACCCGGATTTATTGTAAATCGAATGAATGCTCCAGTTCAACTTTATCTTAGCTGGGTTTTTGATCAAGCCGCTGAGAAAGGAATTCCTTGGAATCAAATAGATGCTGATGCTGCAGGATTAATGCCTATGGGACCAGCAGAATTAGCAGATTATGTGGGTATTGATACTATGTACCATGTTGGTAATTATTATGCTGAAACTCTCTCCCCCGATTTTAAACCAGGAAAAGTTATAACTAAAATGGTTGAGGAAAACAAGCTAGGCAGGAAAACTGGACAGGGTTTTTATAATTGGAAAGAAAATTTAAATCCAAAAGGCTATCCAAAAATTGATAAATCAACTAAGGCAGGCCTATTCTCTCCGGAGTATTCAATGGCAATAATGCTGAATGAAGGGTGTCGTTTATTGGAAGAGGGAGTGGTATCAGGGTATAAAATTATTGACGATTCCAATATGGCTGGAATGAATACCCCTGGTCCATTTGGTGCTGGTAAAAATCAGTATGAAAAGTGGGCTAAGATGTTAGAAGAATTAGCAGATAAAACAGGTAAAGAATATCTTAAGCCTTGTGAATTGATGAAATCTGGCGATTTTGTAAAAATGCGAAAATAAAATTAATATTAAAATTTCTCTTCTTTTTTTTATTATATCTTCATTTTCTATAATAAGATGTCAAGTTTGAAAATAGTATCAAAATTCAAATTTGAAACTTTTTAATTTTAAAAAAACTATTACTAATTAATCAAATTTCATATTGAAAAAATACAATAAAATTATTGAAATAGAAAAAAATTTTAAAAAAGGTAATTAAAATGACTGAAGAAGTTAAATTTGAACATATAAAAATTGAATGGCCTACAAAAGTAGATGACCAAGGTAATGTGATTCGAGAAGGAACTATTGATGGAAATTATGCTGTTATCTCAATTGATAGACCAGACAGATTGAACGCATTAACAGTTCAAACAGTCTCGGAAATCGCTCAAGCATTGAAGCTTATGGATACAGATGGAAGTGTTCGGGCTGTAGTTTTACGAGGTACAAAGAATATAACAAAAAAACCCTCTTTTTCAGTTGGAGCAGATTTAGGTGCAAGTTTTGGTAAAGGGTTAAATCCGAGTATTCCTATGCATATGGCTATGGCGATGAGATTACGTCATCGTGATTATGATGAAATTGAGCAATTTCATAAACCTTTAATTGCTGCAGTCGATGGTTTTGCTCTTGGAGGAGGTTGTGAATTAGTACTCGTATGTGATGTTGTTATTGCATCCGATAGATCCCAATTTGGATTCCCTGAAATAAATCGGGGGATCTTTCCAGCAAATGGAGGGATCACTCGAATGGCATCGAGGATAGGTATAAATAGGGCAATTCGCATGGCGTATTTTGGCGAACACCATGATGCTAAAATTATGCATGATTGGGGCTTCGTTACTTGGATCGCACCATCAGGAGATGAATTCGAAAAACTTGTTCATGAAAAAGCTAAATGGTTAAGTGAGGCTCCAACCACAGCGTTATTTGTTATAAAGAAGTGTATTAAATTTGGAACCAGATATCAAGAATTAGGATTAATGATGGAACAGTTAGGCTTTGGAGTGAATAATGCTAGTTTTGATGCGAAAGAAGGTATTGCTGCTTTTAATCGCAAAATTAAATGCCCTGTTTGTGATGGTAAAGGCAAAATGGAAGATGGCAGCACATGCCAAAAATGTGGTGGACGTCGTAAGATTAAAGATTCACCCCATTTTAAAGGCATTTAATTCAATTTTATTTTTTTTATTTTTATCAATTAACTTTTTTTAACATATATTTTTAAAATAAATAATTAACTCTCATTTTCAATTAAAATGTTCTATGATATTGATATTATAGAGGAAATTAGTGATAATAATCTTTATTTAAGGAAATTAAGTAAAGAAGACATACACTTTTTTTATGAAAGCCTTCAAGATGAAAATATGACTAGCTACTTATCACTTGGTCCTTTAAGGTCTTTAGAACATTCAAAAAGATTAATTAAGAATTATTTAAAGTCATGGGAAAAATACTTACAATTCAATTATTTAATAGAAATTAGAGATTCAGAGAAAATAAAAAAAATTGGCTCTGTAAGTCTGTGGAACATAAGTTGGTTGCATAGAAGAGCCGAAATAGGAATTTGGCTACTTCCAGAATACTGGGAAAAAGGATTTGGCAAAAAAACATTGAATTTGATAAAAAATATTGCTTTTTTTCATTTAAAGCTGCATAGAATTGAAGCTCATATTGCTGTTGAAAATGAACGTTCGATAAAAACTTTTAAAAATTCTGAGTTTAAAGAAGAAGGTATTTTGAAAGAATATTTAAATTTAAATGGCAAATATCATAATGCTTTGATTTTGTCTTGTTTAAAAGGGATTTAATACTAAATTTCTTAGAATTCCTTTAGGTTTAACCATTTGTTCAATATCTTCTGAAAAAGATTTAAAAAGAGCAACATTTCCGTTGAAATTCGTTAATTCAGTCCTAAATTTATTTAAGAATTTATCGAATATCTCTTCAGCAATCTTATCAATTGATTTCTTTTTAAATTTCTTGTCATCTATTTTGCTGTCACATTTCAAGATTAAATGGAAATGGGATTGAGGATGAGTATAAAAATAAAACACACTTTTATTCATTTTTAGAGTATTTAGGCTCTCTTTAAACCCATACTTTGTAAACCGGCAGATTTGATCAAAATAACTGGCTATTAATTGATAGTTATAATCCTTATTGATATTCTCTTGAAAATTATGGCAAAATAATGGGATACCTGTATTAGATAAAATAATGATTTCTTGAATCAAAATTATTCCAAAATCTAAATTGAATTGCTAAAAAGATAACAATTTCTTTAATGATAATTATAAGGGGTTTTGAAATAAATTAAAGTGATTATTAAGGAGTAAATAAGGATGATGATTTAATTCTAATTTACAATAATAAAAAAGACTCTAAATGCTCTTTTATTTTTTTAAATTTTGTGAGAGCTTCATTAAGATCTCCTTCACTTAGAAAAGCTAAACCTTGACTATTTAGATCTTTAACATTTCTTTTAAGTTTTTCAAGAAGATTAAATTCTCGTAGTTTTTGTTTTATCTCATCATTTAATTCTGTGTACATCTTGACATAATCATTCTTTCCAATAAATCTTGAAATCTTGATTATTTGTTCACAATTTTCTTGAGCTTTCTCAAATAGATAATTTGATAGATTGTGTTTCACTTCCTCTTCCAATGATTTTACATCGTTCAATAATTTATTATATTTTTCTTCTGCATCAAGGATAGTTTTCTTTTTTGAAGATAAATTCCTTTCATAATATGTTAGATCTTTTTCTTTAACGAAATTTATAATTCTTTCTAACAATTTTTTAGCATCTTCAAATTGATAATTATCCGTAAGATTTGAGATTTTTTCTATGGTATCTTCAACAGTTTTCACAACATCTGATTGTTTTTTTAATTCTGAAACCATTGATTCTAAAGTCTCCCACTTTTTCGTAATATTTGTGTCATTTAAGTCTTTTAACAAAATTTTTGCCTTTTTTACTGTTTCAGATGCCAGAATTATGTTGTTAGTGGCTAAATAGCTATTTAATTGAATTTCTAAGGGATCAAGTTTTTTTTTCAAATTATTTTGTTCATTATTATAATTCTTCCATAAATTTTGTTCTTTTTTTATTATTTCGTTAATTTCAGGGATGGAATTGAGATCGTAAAGACTATCAAATTTTTGAATGAATTTTTGAACTGTTTCATGAGCCTCATATATTTTGTTTTCGAGATTAAATTGGTTAAGCTTTTTTTTCAAGATTTTAAAATCTTCATTAATATAGGTAGTTATATTTTCTTCTTCTAAATATTCACTTATTTCTGAAATAAATTCTTCCTGTTCTTTGATAATAAATTTTAAATCGACAGATTTTGCTAATTCTATAATTTTTTCAGCAACTCTAATTGCTTCATTATATCTTTTCATTAAATAATGGTTGTTTGCGATAACTTTTAATTGATCAATTTCAGAAATAATTCTTATCTTCTTGATACCTATTTCCTTTTTATTCGAATCAAAATTCAAGTTAATCCACCTTAGTATTTTTATCGAGTTCATAAATGATTTTTTCGAAAATTTCTAAAGTCTTTACTATTTCCCCTCTATCTAAGAAATTCAATGCATTCTTACTTAGACTTTCAATTCTGTTAATTAATGCGTCTTTTGCTTCCTTTAATTTGGAATCATAAAAATCCCATCTTTTTGAAATTTGTTCTTCAATTAATTTATTTGCTAATTCTTTTGCATCTTTTAAAATTAAATTTGCTTTTTCTAAATAATTTTGGTTCAAATTTCTATTGAAACGAATTTCTAAATCATCCAATTGATCCTTGAGCCTATTTTGTTCAGAATTTAAACTGAATAAGAGTTTTTCATCTTTTAGTATTAAGTCTCGGAAAATAGAAATTGAATATATATTAAAATAATTCTTATACTTTTTTCTTAATGCGCTTACTATTTTATGAGCATCTTTAATTTTATTTTTATCAACTAAATTTTGAAATTCATTTAAAGCCTTCATGCACTCTTTTTCGATATCATCAAGCTTGTTTTTTGTTTGTATCCTTGTTTGTGCTTCACGAATGAAGTTTTTTTGGTCAATTTCAAGAGACTCATCGTCTATTTCTCTCGCTAATCTTAAGATTTTTTCACCTACTGTAATTACTTCTTCATAATTTTCAGAAAGGAATTTCTTATCAGCAATTTCTTTTAATTTATTTATTTCTGATACTGAAGGTAATAATTTGATTTCTAAATTTCTAATATGTTTATCCAATTCAGTTCTTGATAAACCAACTGTTTCAAGGAACTCTGAAGATTCAGAACCAGAATCTATGGTGATATTACGTAATATCTTTAATTCCGGATATTGTTCATAAAATAATTCTCTCAATCTTGGAATATGACTTTTAAGAGTTTGCGAAGCTTTTTTACCAATCCAAATGAAGAGTCTTTTAAGAAGAGGATTGTAAAAAGTAATTATATCAAACAGAGTAAAATATTGTAATAAATTCTCCTGATGAATCTCCTCAAAACTACCAGAATAGTTCAATTTAAAAATTTTTATATTTGAACTCATGTTTGAATTCATCTAAGAATTAATTATATTTCAATTTTCTTTTATATTCCTTCTTAAAAATTACTCTAAATTAAAAACTCATAGTTTAATATATAAATTGAAGAAAAAAAGCATGTTTTTTTGATATTTTGCATTGAATCTGAGATCTTCTATGACTTTCCTCCAAGTAATTTTTCTCGTAATATCTTTCCATCAACAGGGGTTCCTTTAATGAATTTTGAAGTCTTTTTTAATTCATTCTGATAACTATTTTGAAAAGCTGTTTCTCGACTTGTAATTGAAACATCTGGTGTTGTTGTTTTATTCAAACCTTTACGGTATTTTCTTACTTTCCTTACCGGTTTTGGATATTTGAGTACCTTTTGATAATATAATATATATGTGGTTAGACAAGCAGCACCTATAACAGCTATGGCAAATAATAATTGAAATAAGAAATTTCTCTCAGTAGGAATAAAAACGTTGTATGATACCTTCAAAATCACATTATCGATTGAAATAGTTAAGTTATCAGTCAGATAAAATTCATCAGCTAAATACACTTGTATTGATAGATTGATTGTATCATTATTTGGAATTAATTTAATAACATCAAATCCTCCAGGTTTAACATTTTGTAATGAAAGTTTTACATCCGCTAAATGAATTGTTTCGTTATGTTCAATATTATTAATGTAGATCCTAAATTTAGAATTTGGTGACAAACTTTCAGGCCATAACTGGTTAATCATACACTCAAAATTAAGATTTGCTTCAGTTATTTCTACTCTATAATTCCCAGCTTTAATTTTATCTGCATTATAGGTCCAGGTCAAGCTATTAAATTGATTAATCTTCTTTTCGTAAGATATAGATAAAGTAAAATTTTTAATGATGATCATTTGCCAATTATCACTATCACCTGGATGGCCGCTATCTTCGCACCAATAATACATCCCCAAGGTAATAGCAAAATTTTTGTAGTCATATTGTAAAGCATGTTCAAGATAAAAGATCAAAGTTTCTTCATTTATCGGCATGATAGCGGTATCATTTAGCTGATTAATAGCAGGAGGTCCATCTTTTCCTAGATCATCCGTCTGGTATTGAGTAGCAATAAATTCTCGATTTCGGTTTAAATCGGAAATTAGCATAAAGTATCTTACAAAATCTCCTGTTGCTATTTGTACTGTGGTCCCTCCACTTGTAGTATCACCAGGCCGATCTATACCTCCTCCATTAACAGGACTCGCTTGAACACTCCCGTTAATCCAAGCTATAAGTGATGCTGAAGTAATATAATAGTCAGACATGTTAATATCCATTGTAAAGTTCTTTCTCCATTGTACTTTTACCGATTGAGGTGCATTATCTGGCCATATAAAATATGAATACCAACCTCTCTCGTCCATTCCATAATCTCCTATAGTAAAGTTATCAGGTAATACTAATCCATCATCATTATCAATTCGAGTCCAATTACTACTTGTACCATTTTCATAAAATATTTGCTCCCCACTTTTACCTAAAATATCATAATTTGCGACTCCATTATTAATATTACTACCCATATCTGAGAGATCTCCTTCAATAGTTGAAGTCCAATTCATTGTAGTATCAAAATTTGGGTTTTTTATCAATTGATCTTCGCGTGGTTCTATTTTGAATAATTCCGAGGGATTTTCTTGAGACAACTTTATGAAATCTGTATTTTTTTGAACTTCAAACTTATAATTACCACTCAGAATAATTTGAGAAAAGATCAGCAATCCGAAGATAATAAAAAATATAATAATTAATTCTTTTGATAATTTTGGCTTATTTTGTAGCAAAGTGGGTCTTTGTTTAACTGTTTTAGAGTATTCTATAGATCTTAATCCCAAAGATCCCGAAGTTTTTTTAATTTGCTTATTATATTTAGATTCAAAAGAATTTTTACGACTTTTTATTAAAATACTTGGAGAAGAGGGTTTATTTAGTGTCTTTCTATACTTTCTTACTTTCCTTACTGGTTTAGGAAATCTCAAAACCCTTCGGTAATAAATTAGATATGTAGCTAATAATCCAGAAGTTATCAACGCCGCAATCAATAATATCTGAAACAGAATATCACGCTGCGTTGGGAAAAAAATGTTATATGAGATATATAAAAGAACATTATCTAAACTCAATGTATAATTTTGATCTAAATCAAATCCATCAGCAATGTAAAGTTGCAAAGAGATATTGATCTCTTCATACTCGGGAATCAAAGTTGTAATCTTAAATCCATCACTTTTAGCTGGTTTAGAAGTTGTTTCTGCATCAATTAATCTTATAGTTTCTGTATGCTCTCTTTCATTAATTTTTATTCTGATTTCTGAGTTTGGAGATAAATCTAAGGGCCAATCTTGATTAATTCTATAATTAAAGAACAGATTGGCATCTGTAACTTCTACAATTCCGCCTTTATTATTAATTTTATTTCCAAGATATTTCCAAGAGACAGAAGTGAATTGATTAATTTTTTTTGTATAGCTTATTGTAAAATTACAGGATTTGATATAAACTTCCGAAAATTCATCAAGATCTGTCCAAAAGTTATCTTCACAATTAAATTCGATTCCAAGTGCTATTATAAAGTTTTGATAGTCTCCATTTTCTAAAACTTGGTTTAAATAAAATATTAAGTCATTTATATTACTAGCTTCAATTAGAGTATCATATAAATAATCATAGCTATCTGGAGTTTGATCCCCATCCTGTCCTAATGTTGTAGTTTGATTTTCAATAACTTTATAGTTAACACTTTTATCTAAATTCGCTAATTTTACATAAAATTTAATATAATCTCCTTCTATAAACCCTACTGCAGGCTCATATGAATCACCACTAACTTCTACTCCTTCCCAACTCCAGATATCCTGATTATTTCCTCCTTCATAAGCTTTTGCTGTAGCGTTAATTAATATATCAAGAGATGCAGAAGTAATATTATAATCTGACATATTATAAGGAGTTGTAATTATTTTTTCCCATTGAATACTAGTTTTTTGATAAGCATTTGTAGTCGCTCCATCATATTCTGCCCATAAGTGAGACGCATAACATCCATGTTCATCTATTCCATGACCTTGAGTGGGATATACGGGGATTTCAGGATTTGTTGTATTATACCAATTTAAAGAAGTTGATGAATTTGGTGTTCCAGAAATTAATGTTGTTGTAAAATTTTCTCCAATAACGTTAAGATTAGCTTCTCCATTATTAATATTTGCTGATACATCTCTTGAATCTCCTTCGATAACTGAAACCCATCCTGTTGCATCTTCAAAATTAGAGTTTTGAATCCATTGTTGATCTTTAAATGTTTCTGTAAACCATCTATTTCCGCTTTCTTGTTGATTAAGGAGGAATACTTTTTCTACCTCATTGTTAATAGGAAAAATAGTAAATAAGAATGATGATATTAATAATACGGCTAAAAATGTAGTAAAAACGATAAAAATTGTATTGTTTTTATTTAACTTAATTTTCATGAATTATTAACTCCTATTTTTATGTAATTTTCTCCTCTTAAAATAAACCTTTATTAGATAATATAAAGATCGATAATTAAGTTTCTAATAAAAAAGGTTGATATAAATAATTTATAGTTTAGAATTTATATTTTACTCAATAAGCAAATATTTTTCTTATTATGAAGAATTTCTACTAATTTCTTTAATTATTTTTGAATCAAACATTTTTCAATCAATAAGATTTAAGTTACTTCTCCAAAATTTATTTTTTAAAATAAATAAGAAAAGATAAAAATAATATTTAAGATATTATTTCTTTTTATACCTATTTTTCTAACATTTTGTCTCTAAGAATTTTACCATCTACAGGTATACCTTTCAGAAATTTACTCGATTTATCAACTTCTTTTTGAAATTTTCGATTAAAGGCTCTATCACGACTGATGATGTTTACACTCGGATCTCTTTCTCTCGGTAAAGTTTTCCTATATTTTCTCACTTTTCTTACGGGAACAGGATACTTTAAATATGTTTGATAAGCTATAAGATATGATGCCGCAGTAATTGCTGCTATTAGTGCTATTATGAATAAACCGAGAAAAAGTAAATTTTGGGGAATAACATCTGGGAGCGTTTCAGTGTAAGAAATATATAGATATACATCTGTTATAGAAATAGTGATATTATCTTCCAAACCGAAATCTTCAGCTATATACACTTGGATTGATAAGTTGAATTCTTCATAAGGGAGAATTTTTGATAAAATATCGTATCCACCTGCTTTTGCCTCTTGAAAGTTTGGTGAGTTAGAATATTCTATTAAATCTAATGAAGGGTCTTCAAATTTTCTATCATTGATAAAAATTCTAAATTTCGAATTTTGAGAAGCAGTGGTCCAATTCTGATCAATTTTGAACTTAAATCTAAGATTCGCTCCTGTTACTTGCACGCTTGTACCATTAATTTCATCTAATTCTTGATTCCAAGAAATACTTGTTGATTGATCGATCCTTTTTACATAATTGAAGGTTAAATTCAAGTTTTTAATACGCAGCTCTGTCCAATCGTCTAAATCATATCCAGATTGATTATCTTCACAGTACATATAAATTCCTAATACAACTGTAAAATTATTATGACCGGGATCAATTGCTAAAACATTAGTTAAAGCATCAATTATTGCTTGATCTCCATACGTTCCAATTAATCCTTCAATATCATATAACGAAAGTCCTTCATTACCTAACCAACGTGTTTGATTAAAAGCAATCCTATAAGTACTTAACTCATCAACATCTAAAGTAGAAATCTCAACGTAAAATCGGGCAAAATCATACTTATCTGTGTGTTGATCTAATGTGTATCCTGCTCTGGCATCCGGATCGCCAGGTGTGTCAATATACATATCAACACTTGCATTAATTATTGCTTCAAAATCTACTGAAGTAATAATATAATCAGACATATCAACATCTAAACTCACATTAGTCTTCCAATGTATTTCAGGAGTATTTTTAGGTTGACCACCAGTATCTTGTTCCCGCCACCGATGCGTACACCAAACGCCATCACTATCAACTCCATAGTATGGACCAGGAACATCTGTTCTTTGAGGCAAAATAACAGACTCAGATTTATTAAACGGTTCCCAGTTTGAATAAGATGTACTGTTAAGTATAACTTGTTGTTCATATGCTTCTCCAATAATTTCAAAATTTGCCTGGTTTGAACCAGTTGTTGCTAATACATCAGATACATCTCCTTCATAGGTTTGAAACCATGTAGGTTCTATAGGGGCATTAAATGTTGGATTATCCACCCATAATATATTATTATGCTCTTTTACAGCAGAAGGTTTAATTATTGCATTATTTTGAGCAATTCCTGTTCCAAATCTGAGACGTAATAAAGCTGAAGTTAACACTATACTTATAAAGATAAATAGAACTAAGAAACCAAGTCTCCTTTTTTTATTTTTCCTAAAAAAATTTATAAAATTCAACATCAAGATCAACATAAGAATTTCTTATTAAATTAATTTATTCGTAATATTTTATAATATTAATTTATAAGTTAAATTGGATGGCATTTAGTTTACTAACATATATTAAAAAAATACTTAAAAATATTTAGAAGATTTTAGTGAAATAAGCATTTTCTGAATCATTTTTGGAGAATATTGTTTTCTTGATTACTTAATAATTTTTCCCTTAAAATTTTTCCATCTATTGGTGTACCTTTGAGATATCTATTGGTTTTATGCATCTCTTTTCGAAAAGATTGGTTAAAAGCTTTATCACGGCTAATAATTTTTACATCAGGTTCCTTTTCTTTATGTAAAGTCTTACTAAACTTTCTTACCTTCCGAACAGGGATAGGATATTTTAAATACAACTGATAAGCAATTAAATATCCTGTTAAAATAGTCGCTGCAAATAAAGCAATTATGAATAATCCTGTAGCTATCCAAGGCTCGATTCTTGGAGGTATAATCTCTTCAGTATAGGAAATAATAAGTTGAACATCATCTATCGAGACTGTAAGATTTTGAGCAAGTCTAAACTCATCAGCGAGAAAAACTTGAATAGATAAAGTTATATTTACATTTATTAATATTAAAGAAGTAACATCGAAGCCTTCTATGTTTGCTTCTTGAAAAGAGCTTGATGCTGTACTAAGTTTAATTGTTTCTGAATGTTGGTTATCATTAATAATTATTCTGATTTCAGAGTTAGGAGATAATGATGTTGGCCAAGAGTTTGAAATGTTATATTTGAACTTCAAATTTCCATCCGTTATTTGAACGTTAGATCCTGAAATTTTATTCCCTACCTGATTCCAAGAAACCGAAGTTGATCGATCCATCTTTTTCTCGTATGTAAATGATAAATCGCAAGATTTTATCAATAAGGAATACCATACGTCTAATTCGTATCCGGGATAATTATCTTCAGAATCTACTTCTATCCCAAGTGTAATTGTAAAGTTATAATTATCATGCTTTAATACTTGCGTTAATGAGAAAATCAAAACATCCTCATCAACTTTAGTCATATTAGTATCAGACATATAATTTCTTGTTGAAAAATCATAATCTCTTCTGTCAGCATAGCCTTCACCTAGATTTAATGTTTTGTTATAAGCAATTTCATAGGATTCCAAATTATTTAAATCAGAGATTTCGACATAAAAGCGAGTATAATCAAATAACGACGCGTAACCTCCTTCGGCAAAAGGTGGATGGTCATTAGGTGTTTCAATATCAGTGTCCGCACTACCATTCACAACAGCATTTATTGAAGCGGAAGTTATTATGTAATCAGACATATCAACTGGCATGGTAACATTTCTTTTCCATAGAACGCCAGCTAAATTGGCAGTTTGATCACCAGAATTTGGAAATGGACCACTTGAATCCTCATCATATACATGTGAAACATTGCAGCCATATTGATTAATCTCATGAGTTAATGGCAAAGGACGTACAGAATGGTTAAACTCTATCCAATCACCAGCTTGAGGTGTTCCTGAGATCTCAGAAAAGGTCTGAGAATCACCAAGTATTTCAAAATTAGCTTGTCCTGGGCTTGTACTCGCACTCACATCAGAAAAATCACCTTGAATATTAGAAAACCAGGTTGGTTCAATTGGATCGTCAAATGTAGGGTTCTTTATCCATGAATTATTAGGATGGGCTATTATCCTGGACGATTTTAAGGAATCTTCTTCGATAGAAATTTTTGTTGAAATTTGATTCCCTTTTAAAAACCCATAAAAAATAAACGCCATCATAAAAATTAGAATTATCAGAAAAAGATTTTTCTTTAAAGAGAGTTTTCTCATTTTTTTAGCTACCTCCCTTCAGTAATTTAGAACTTCTACTTATTTCTTTCTCATAAGCCATTGAAAAAGAGCTTTCACGACTTTTAATTTCAGTGGAGGGTGTTTGTTCTTGGTTTAAGGTTTTTCGATATTTTCTTAATTTTCGAATTGGCTTTGGATATTTTAACACCTTTTGATAAGCGATAATATAAGATCCTATTGTAAGAGCTGCAATAGTCGTAATTATAAGCAATATCCTGAAAATTAAAGGCTCTGGTTCTGGTGAAGGATCAGGTACTGTTTCAGTGTATGTTATAGATAAAAATACATCATCAATAGAAAGAACTATTACTTTATTTAGTTCAAACTCATCTGCAAGTAATACCTGAATAGAAAATGTTATATTTTCATATGGCAATAAGATATTTGATAAATCAAATCCATCTATTTTTGCATATTCAAATGTACTTATAGCGGTGCTCAACTTTATTGTTTCTGAATGCTTTCTATTATTAATATAAATTTCAATTTCTGAATTTGGAGACAATAGGGTAGACCAAATCTCACTAATCTTATACTTAAAATTTAAATTAGCACGCTTAATCTCAACATTATTTCCAGAAACAGCTGGTGCTTCTTGATTCCAAGATACCGCAGTTAATTGATTAACTTTTCTTTCATAGGTAATTGTTAAATTACAAGATTTAATAAGGAGTGAATAAAACGTGTCTCTATCAGCTTGATCATAATTATCCTCGCAGTAAATATCGATTCCAAGCGTAATACCAAAATGATATGGATCTTTTTCTAAGGCTTTTGTTAAATAAAATATTAATTTGGTATCATTTATTTGAGACATTAATGTGTCAGTTAAATAATCTATAACTCCAGTTCCTTGACGAGTTTGATCTCCTTGCCCTAGATTGACCGTTTGATAATAAGCTATTTCATATAAATTTTCATAATCTAAATTTGAAACTTTTACATAAAATCTAGCATAATCATAATATGTTGCAAAATATCCTGCACCATCAAAACTCAAATCATCAATAGGAGTCTCAACATTGGTATCTGCGCTTCCATTGACTATTGCTGTTATTGAAGCAGAAGTAATTATATAATCTGACATATTGTCCATCATAGTAACATTTTTTCTCCAATGGACGCTTGGTCTATTCCTAGATTGATCTGTATTTTCTTGAAATTCATGAGAGGCTTCGCATCCATTTGAATTAATTTCATGGGTACCATCCGGTAAAATAAAATAAGTATTGTTGAATTCAATCCAGTCTACCGCTTGTGGAGTACCTGAAACATTTTGAAATGTTCGATTTTCGCCTAATATCTCAAAGTTAACTTGTCCATAACTAACTGTTCCATTAACATCTGAAATATCCCCTCGATAATTTGTAAACCATGTTGGTTCTATAGGGGAATTAAAGCTAGGATTTTGGAGCCAAGAATTATTAGTTCTTGTAACGACTTTTGCTGTTTTAGGATTCTCGAAGCTTTCGGATTGTGTTAAAATATGATTTGAATTCAGTAAAATAGTAAAAGTCATAAAAGTGGATAAAATTAAAATGAAAAATTTGAATTGAATTTTCTTTTTATGAAAACTTTTTAATTTTCTCATAATAAATTTTCCCCTAAAATCCAAAATTATTGATGAATTTTAAATAATTTAATTGGTTAAATTTAATTTAATAAGTTACTTAAGAAATAATTATATATAATTTAATTTAGAAAATATATTTATAATATTATAGAGGCAAACCAAATTGATTCAAGGAATTTTGACATTTCAGTTTAAGTTGAATCAAAACGAAACTACTGGTGAAATCAATCCAGAGTTTAGCCCAATTCAATTAGTATTTAAAAATGAGCAATACACTGAACAAAATTATAATGAACTAATAATTGAAAACGATATCTTTGCAACATTCTATCAACATACGACTGGAGTTACTGGTGTGAAATATGGTTTTAGCAACTTTTATGAAGGAAAATTAAAAGAAACTCCATATCAAGTATTATCTTATTTCAAACAACTTCCTGATGGAACACAGTATTTAGTAATGTCCTTATTTGAACTAGACGATGAGATAGAATTATTTGAAGATATCATGAAGGATATGGCAAAAAGATTAGATACGATTCTTGAAAAGTTGACCAAAGCTGTTAATACAAAACAAATGGATTTGATTTCTAACGTTAATATTAGATTAATGAATGAATTAAAGTACACTATCTTCCAGGTTGAACGCTTAAGTCAATTAGACAGATTACAAAAAGTTGCCCTTATTTATAATAGCCCTGAAAGACTAAAAATCTTAGAAACTGTGAGAGAAAGACCAATTTCAAAAGATGAGATGAAAAAAGTTATCGAAAAAATGAAACCAACTGCAAATATTGATATTCTTCTTAGACCATTTTTAGAGCTGAATTTAGTTCGCCGTGATTGGATTCGTGGTGAGAAAGACAAAAAGACGGGTATTGTTAAAAATCAAGGAGAATACTTATTCTTAGTAAAAGATATTATATTCACTCGAGTACCCAATGAAAATTTGTTGAAGCATTTTAAAGAAACTAATAATGAGCTCTTAGATGCTTACAAACAAAGAGCGGTTGATTTCTTTTCAGCTTACGATCCTTTAACAGAAAAGATCGAAGAAACCCAAAAACTAGCAGCTATTTTATTAAATCCAGATGTCTATGATTTCTTTGTACTAATGCGTTCAAACCATTACCCTTTGGATAAAATACCTAAAATTTTCTCTGAATTTGCCGTAACGGAAATACTACTTGATAATCTGAAAAAATTGAACATTATTACTGAAGTAAAGGATGAAGCGAAACGAAGTTGGATTTTATTACTAACAGATATCAAACCTCTTACTATTTTTCCAGAATATCTCCTTCCAAAAATTAGAGAGGCTTATAGAAATGAAGATGTTGATGGGAAAATTACTCATGAGATTGCTAAAAAAGCATTAAATCTTCTTGAGGTCACTTATCCTGAAAGAATACTATTTTAATAATTGAAATGAGATGATGTAAAAAGATGTATTTATTTAAAGATAAAGAAGAAGTGGAGATACCTTATGGCTGTAAAGTATGCTTAAAGGAAATAAAGTTTAGAGTATCAGCAAAAGAGTATAAAGATGTCACCAAATTTCCTATTAAAAAAGAATCAGTACATGGAGACCCTCCTCATAAACTTGTTGTGTATCTAAATCAATATTTAGAAGTCGAAAATTTTGAGATAAAAGAAATTTTGAAACGGGAAGAGGTTTCCTATTCAGAAGAGTTAATGAAACAAGTATTAAGTGAGATTGAATTAACTCCTGAAGAAATTGAATTATATTTTAGAACAACAGGTAGAGAAGCAGTCTCAGTAGGAGAAATGGCGATATTAGTTAACAAACCTAAGACAGAATGTGAAAAGATTGCTAAAAAATTTGTAGAAAAAGGATTATTTAAAGAAGTTGTTGGAGCAAAACCACATTATAGTGCTTTACCTCCATATGCTGCTTTAGTAAGCCAATTACAAAAATTTCATCAATATATTACAGATATAAAAAAGAGTATTCCAGTTCAATTAGATCAATCATTCGCAAAATTAGAATCAAAAACGGGAAAAGTTGAAAAAGCACCTGCTCCTTCTACTGAATTAATGAAAGAACTGAAAGATAATATGTTAACACAGATACGTTCTCAAAAAAAGGAATTTGATGAAACGCTAGCTGTTATGGACCAGATTAGAGGTATTACAGAAGATATTAGTAGTTTAGAAGGTTATACTGACAAAATAGCAGATACCCAATTTGGGGATTTCACTAAACAATTTGATGATATTAATAAGAAAACTTCTCAAATCATTAAAGGCCAAATTGATAACTTAAAGAATGAATTTAATAATGTCAAGTCGACAGTATCTGATAATTTACAAAAATTAAGACTTGGGGTAATCCAACAATCTGTAGACCAAGTACTTGAGAAAGTTATAGAATCACGATTAAAAGAAATTACAGATAGTATAAATGTTCAGCTAAGTGTGAGTCAAGTAGCTTTTGCTGATGAATTAAAAAAAGCTACCACTGGAGTTAATACAGATTTACTTTCAAAAATTAAAGATTCCATACAGAGCACGATTAAAAATTTAGACGGATTAGCTGCTAAAACTGATTTAGATAAGGATCAAATTTTCGCGAATATAAGTGAAAATTTCAATAAAGCTGTCCAAGCAGCAGAAGAAAAAATCGAAAGTTTATCAGGAACCACTTTTGAATCTTTAGGAGACCTAAGAGATGTTTTTTCAACCCAAATTGTGTCAACACTCGATAATACTTTGAGTGATATTTTAAAAAGATTAGAAATTTCTGAAAAGGTTACAAATGACTTCTGGGATCAAGCTAAAAAAGGCACAGGATTCACGATGAAAGATATCTGGTTTATAAGATCTCCAGAAAGCGCGAAAGCTCATATTAATGACGAAATCGGAAAAGCAAAAATGAGAATTCTAATAGTGGCTCCGCAGATTAGTGATGTTGACATAAACGCGATTAAAGAACGCCCAAAGCATATAAATTTTAGAATTGCGGCAAGTATTGATCTCTCAAATCCTCAACATACAGCAATTATTCAGGAATTAGATCAAATGGATAATGTTGATTATAGACATCGCACTCTACAAAACCTTTGGGGGATCAATAAAGATTATGAAGAAGTAATTGTATGTGTACTTTCAAAAACAGAAATACGAGGAGATATAGTTACTGAAATTGCTGGGATAGGAAGTATTATAGAAGAACATATTAAAATTTTCGTTCCCATTCTTGAGGATGCATGGATGGGCGCAAGAAAGGAAGTGATGCATGCTATTAAAACCTCTGTAGCTAAAGAAGCACCCGTGGAAGAGAAACCAAAATTAGAGCCGGTTGTTGTTAAACCAAAGGTTATGATTCCTCCTGAAAAAGAAGTTCCTACTCCAAAAGAGGAAGAGAAAGTAGAGCCTAAAGCTCCAGCGACATCATTGTTAGGAAAACAATTTGATTTAATAGAGGAAAGTCTTAATAAGCTGACAGGATTAGAAATTTCCTCTGCATTAGAGAAATTTCAGAATGAATATATCAAGAAGGAAGGTTATAATAGTGTATTAAAAAATGTACATAATACTAGCACTAATCTTCGAAGTAAAACTTATATTTTAAGCCAGCCAGAAAAAGACGACTTAAAAATGAAAATGAACTTTTGGCGCCAAAAACTAAATCTCTAAATTTATATTTTTTTACACTTCTACATTTTAGTAAATTCCTTTTCCTATTTTATTTTAAAATGAGAAATCTAATATTGATTTCAAAATTATATAATCAATGGCAGAAGACGCAATTATAATAGAATCTGGTAAAATTAATACTTATCTTCATCACATTGACTTAAAGGCATATGGTAAACCCCGTATGTTATCCATTTATTTAGCAGAATTTGATAATTGTTCAATATTATTTGATTGCGGGTCTTCATTAGATTATAAAAAAATTATTAGATATTTAAAGAAGAACAAAATTTCATTATCCTCAATAAAATACTTAATAACATCTCATCATCATTTCGATCATAATGGAGGATTACATCTCCTCTATGCTGAATTAGAGAAATATAATCCAGAGTTAAAAATTCTCACAAATACAAGGACTAAAAACTTATTAAATAATTACAAAGAACATTTAGACCGTGCAAAGAGAACATATGGAAGCCTCGTTGGAAAAATGGCAGCAATTAAAGATTCAGCTTTTCAAATTATAGAACCAAGTAGTAATTTTGATAGCAATCCTAATAGGATAGACATTTGTGATACTTTTACGATAAATGGAGATGAGATAAAATTAAGTATTTTGAAAACACCAGGTCATACTCCAGATCACCAATCGCCAGTCCTTATAAGTAATGATAAAGTTGATTTTATATTTCTTGGGGAAGCAGTTGGAACATTATATCATGCTACAAAATTAGTGACTATGCCAACTTCAATGCCAATTTATTATAATCACTCAGATTATATGAAAACTTTAGAAAACCTAAAAAAACTTCATCCAATAAAAGCGGGTTTTGGTCATTTTGGTGTTATTAATGGAACTCATAATATGAAGGATATATTATTAGAACATGAAACCTTTCTAAAAGAATTTAGATCAAAGATAATAGAATATTATGAAGAAAAACCTGAAACTAAATATGTGCTAGAAAAAATAATGCCTCTTTTACTTCCAAGAACTGATTTACCTTTGGAAGATAATTCTATTTTCAATGGAATCGCATTAGGTATTGTATATGGAATGATGGTTGACTTAGGTTATCGTAAATCTTAATATTTTTTATTTTGAAGCAATTTTAAAAAACACTTATTTTCAAAAACTTCTAATTAGTAAATAACATTAATTCTAATAATGGATAATAAAATTGAGAGCTTTGATATCTGTATAGTTGGAGCAAGTCTTGCTGGAAATTACTTAGCATATTTATTATCTGAAACAAATTTAAAAATAGCAATAATCGAAGAACATAAAGAAATAGGATTACCTTTCCAATGTGCTGGAATAGTTTCTCAAAAAATAACGAATTTAATTCATTTACCTGAAAATCTTATTTTAAATCGAGCCAAAGTTGCAAAAATCATATCCCCCTCAGGTAAATATTTAAAATTATCTGGAGATGAAAATCCTTACATTATTGATAGAATTGCTTTAGATCGCTATTTTTATAGTAAAGTAAAGGATAAAAAAAAAATTCACTATTATTTAGACGAAAAATTTAAAAATTTTAAGTATTGTAAAATCGATCACCATAAACGCCTCTTAGTCCAGACTTCCCAAAGGAAATTAAAGGTGAACTTGCTAATCGGATGTGATGGCCCTTTATCTATGATTGGAAAGAGCTTAAATGAAAGAAATAAGATCCTTTATGCCAGACAAATAAGGATTAATGGCTCATTTAGTCAAAACGAGGCTGTTCTATATTTTAACAAAAGATGGAAAGAATTATTTGGATGGATAGTACCAGAAGGTAATAATATTTATAGAATTGGTTTGGCATCTTCCCAAAATATTGGAACAAAATTTAAAGATTTTTTAAGACGATTAAATATTAGCATAATTGATAAAATTGATCAGCAAGGAGGGATTATTCCTTATGGATATATGAATAAAGTTGCATTTGATAATATTTTATTGTTAGGCGACTCAGCAGGACAGGTTAAAGCAACAACAGGGGGAGGGATTATAATGTTATTAACTGCTGCTCATTATGCTTCATTTTGTATAAGAAAATGTTTTAATAAGGATAATTTTTCTAAAAGAGTGATCAAAAAATATTATGAAAAACCATGTTTTCTTAAAATAGGTAATGAACTAAAAATTCATTACGTTATCCGAATGTTTTTAGCAAAGTTAAGTGAAGTAGATTTTGAAAGATTTATGCAAATTGGAAAAATGAACAAAGTTCGAAATGTCATCTCATTTTATGGCGATATGGATTTTCCTAAATCACTGGTTGTTAAACTTTTGATTAATCCTTTTATTTTAAAATTTTTATTGCTATTCTTAATAAAGAATCCATTTTTTCTTATTCGAGTTTTAAAAATTCTAATTTTTATATGAGAACATATAAAGATTTAAAATCATTTAAGTGGAGTATATATTAAACCACTTTTTGATTATTTCTAATAATATAATTACATTTTTGTGAAAAAGGATGGATTGTAGAGAAAGGGTTCTTACAACATTAAATTTAGAGGAACCGGATCGGGTTCCTTGTCATACTATTTTAATCGATGCTAATAATGTTGATATAATTCTTGGAAAACCACAGATAACTGATTTTGATACATTAGAGCAAATTAAACGAGATAATCCAGATAATTGGGCAGAGGAAATAAGCAATTTAGTCGAAAGTGTGGAAACCTCGATTTTTTCGCGGTGTGTTGAAGCTGCGGTGGCTATTGGTCTGGATTGTATGCAAGTTGGGATTGTTCCCGTAGAATTTATAGATGATCCTAATGATGAACGAGATCTTATGAGAGATATCTTTGGAAGGATTTGGGAAGCGAGAGATAATGAGGGAAATTTTAATCCTTACTATTTATATGGAACAATGAATTCTCCTGAAAAATGGAGAGAAACTAAAGAAAACATTGAAGGACCAATGACAGAAAAATATACAAAAATGGTCAAAAAATTTTATAGGCGTATCAATAAAAAACATAAAGATAAGATTTTCGTTGCAGTTACTAATGATTTAGCTGGTGTTTTTGAAAGTGCCTCCCAAGGAATGGGTATGACATATTATTCAAGAATGCTCCATAAAGATCCACGTTTTATCAAAGAGGTTCATGAAGTTATAGCTGAATTCACTGCTGCATGCTATAGAAGTTATATGGAAGCGGGTGCAGAACTCTTTATTGAATCGGGAGATCTAGCTTATCATAGGGGTCCAATGATGAGCCCAAAAAAATTTTATGAACTTCTCTTACCTGCTTATCAAATAATTACAAACGCAGTTCATGAAGGTGGAGGAAAAATTGTGCTTCATACCGATGGACAGGTCACTCCTTTATTAGATTTTGTTGTTGATTGTCATTTTGATGGATTACATAGCCTAGAACCGACAGCAGGAGTAGATATTGCTTTAGTTAAAAAGAAGGTTGGGGATAAGTTATGTCTAATGGGAAATATTGATGTTGCACATGTTCTTACCTACGGAACAAAAGAAGAAGTATTTGATGCTGTGAAATATGCTATCAAAGTTGCTGGTCCAGGCGGGGGATTTATCGTAAGTGCTGCTAATATGCATCCCCATGTTAAAGTTCCTAATTTACGATGGATGGTGGAAGCGACACGAAAATTTGGTTCTTACCCTATTAGTCTTTGAAATAAATATTCTTTTTAAATCACTGGTCGAGTCATAGAAAAGAAAGCAATTTCATTAAATAGAACAGACCAAATTATCATAAAGACAATAACAACTATACTAGAAATAAGAGCATAATACTTTATTCCTTTTGGAATGCCAAGGTCTTCACTTTTTCTTTGAATAATTGCCCTAATCATAGCAACAACATATATTACAAAAATTATTAAAGCAATAATCCAAAGGAATAAAATAAATAAAGGGATGGTATAAACCGGTCTTCCATCTAATTCAAAGGAATTTAACCATGGCCAATATACAACTATCACGTACGTAGGAATTGAGCTATAAATCGCAGCTGTGAGAAAGAAGACAATACTCCATAAATATCCTTTAACAGAAGACATAATAATCGATATGAATTTTTAAATATCTATTTTATTATTTTTGAAATCTTATTAATTATATTTACTATAGTTTATAAGATTTTTATCTTAAACTTTCAATTAAAATGTCGTTTTTATGAATAATTTATGCGATTTACTCTTTATTTTAACCCAAAGTTGAATCAATCTTTAAAGAGCTTTTTTTAAAAGAAAACGTTTCTTAAGCATATTTGTTAATTGATCTTCTATATGAGTTAAATTTAGGAGTTCAGCCATGCTAGCTTTTGATCCTTTTATCATTTCCCACTTACTTTCTTGATTAGCCAATTCAATTAGCTCCTTACTAATTCTCTCTGCTAATTGGGTTAGACCATACATTTTAGTAATATCACGAGCGCGGGATAATAAATCTTTTGCTTCTTCAAATTCAGAAGTTATTAATTTCAGTTTAGCATGAAAGGAATAAGCTTCAGCAAGCAACCAGGATGACTGTTGAGTTTTAGCAATTTCCTTTAATTGAATAAGATAAGGTTGAATCCCGTCTATTATTTTTAAATCATTTGTTTCACTCAATTCTTTTAAATATAGATCACAGAGATATATAAGAGCCTCATATTGAGTCTCAATAAATGTACCCTCTTCATTAACAATTCGCTTTAATAAATCTATTGCTTTTAGGTGGTATACTTTTTGAGATTGCTTCTGAAAAAAAATAGCTTTCAAAACACGATAACCATCATCCAGCCATTTATTATATTCTTGATTTATGATTTTTTTTATACGATCTAAATATAATTTAGCTTTTTCGAGAGAATTCATTTTTAGATATAAATCAACAAGAGAAGTTAGGACTACCCCTGTTTTAAAACTATTAATTTCTTCACATATTGATAGACTCTGCTTCAAACACTCTAATGCTTGATTAAAGTCTCCCTTTTCAGTGTAAACCATCCCAATACCGTTAAGAGCCCCAATAATTTCTTGTTTATCATTTAACTTCTTTGCAAGTGTTAAAAATATTTTTAGGTATTCAAAAGAAAGATTGAAATCACCTTTACAGTAATAAACAAAATCAAGTAATTTTGATGCGCGTAATATCAGCTTATCATTTTCAATTTCTTTTGCTATCATAAAAGCCTCATCAATACATTTTAGAGCTTGATTTAAATCACCTATATTAAAGTATATTCCGCCTTTACTTAACAATAAAGACGTCTTTTTCTCTTTAAATTCTTTTAATGATATTTGATCGATTGTTTGGAGTAATTCTTCGGCTTTAATAATGGTTTTTAATGCTTCTTTGTTCTTATTCGTATGACTGAGAATAGTAGACTTAGAAAGAAGAACATCAAAAATTTGAGGATTAATTTTAAGTTGTTGACTTTCTTTGTACGCTAATTCAACATATTTCAAAGCTTCATTCATTCGTCCAAGCTCATTAAGTAGAACACTCTTAAAATAATGGATTTCGAATTGACCTTGAAGTGTAAGCTCTTTCTTATCTTCAAGTTCATTTAGAATTTTTAACGCTTCTATAAATTTACATTCATTCTTAAGTTGTTCTACATAAGGTAATTCCTTAAGTTCTGAGTTGTGCATGGACTTGAAACCCTGATGAAATACAAAATCTCATCACTTTTTTAATTTATATAAAAGATTAGTACATTTTTATATAATAATTCTTCTGCTATTACTAGTAGAAAAATCTACTACTAGTTGTACTAGTAATACTAAAAAAAATTTTAACTTTTTTTTGTTTTAAAAAATTTATTTTTTTTCAGTTCAAATATAGCTTTTAAAGGTAATGATGCGTCTAAATATACAAACGCATTTTCAGGATTAAGTTCTTGCTCTCTCGCAAGTTTTTCTAATTTTAATAAATATTCTAACCGGATGTCCAAAAATTTTTCATAACGTTCATGATCAAAATATAGTAGATTAAACCATGGTTCATTTTTCCCAGAAAGATATGCTTTATAAATTTTCTTGGCTTTATTTATATCCTCTAATTGGTCTTCAAAAGTTTTTAACAATGGATTCATAAAATCAAGTAATTTATGTATATTATAAATAGCATTTCTATAATTAGCGATCTCTGAAATGAAGAATTCACGAAGTTTTTGAGGATTCGTAGGGATCTCCAGATCATTTATTTCAGTTTCAAGTTTTTCTCTCAATTTTCCATTTATACGATAATATTTAGGGGGTATTTTCTCTCCTTCTCCTTCTTTGGTTACCCCTCTCCTTGATATAATCATTCCATCTTTTTCCATCCTTATTAATACTCTAGAGACGGTAGATTTGCTCTGTTTTACTAAATGCGAAATTTCTGTAACATTTAATTCGTTATATAATTTGAGAATTGCCCAAATTTCATAACGTAGTTCATGTTTATCAATTAAATCTAACCAATCCTCTTCTAGAATTATGTCTCTATAGAGTTTCTGCTTAGTAGTCACATTTTTCCGATTTATATTATTTTTGTCGTCAATCTCTTTATTCATTTTAATCAAATTTCCTCTTTAGCTATCATTTACTAATATAGAATAATTATTTTTTAAAATTAATAGGTAAAACGATGTTTTCATTCATATGATGCGATCTTTACCTTTTTTCATTATATTAGTAACCACAATATTTAAATATAAATCTTTCCCATATAATATTAATAATGAGCCGTCCCAATATTGCCGTCTTAATGGGACTGCCATTACTAATAATTTTTATCGAAAAACATTGGAGTGATGGAAAAAATGAAACTAAAAATAAAATTAGAAGTATTTATGATTTTAGGAATTCTTTTCACTCTCTCAATCATAATTAACAATAATATCAATTTCAAAGCAAGAATAAGTGAAGTTAATTCGGAATTTAGTGAAGAATTTGATAAAACTGATGGACTATTGAAAATCTCCGCTCTAAACGAAAAAATTCATATTAATAATAACTGGTCAATTACAGAGAGTACCTATACTTGGTGTACAGGTTCAGGAACATACTCAGAGCCTTATATCATAAAGGATTTGATAATAGATGGAGGAGGTTCAGGACATTGTATTTTGATTGAAAATTCTAATGTATACTTTAAAATTGAAAATTGCACAACATTTAATGCTGGAGATTATCATGGAATAACCTTGTTAAATGTTAATAATTCTCTGCTCTTTAAAAATAACTGTTCTTATAATAATAGAGGGATATCATTAACATCATGCAATAATAATACTATAATGGAGAACATCGCAAATAACAATGATAATGATGGAATTTATCTAACACACTGTTCTAATAATACAATTTCGGGAAATACCGCTAAATCTAATAAGATGATTGTTCCCTTTATCGTAGATGGAAATGGTATATATATTAATATTGGCAGTAATAACAAGATCATAGGAAATAGTTTAGATGAGAATGGACAGGCAATATATTTAATTATTAGTGATCACGACACTATTTCAGGAAATACAGCAAAAAATAATAGGTACCATGGAGTATTCTGTCAAACTGGTAATAATCTTAGCATTTCAAGTAATACTTTTACTTACAATGCCTATGGAATATTGATACAACAAGTTTTACAGAGTTCTATTTCAGGAAACACTTTAAATTATAATGAAGAGGGGATTGGTTTATTATATAGTGATCAGAATACTATATCAGAAAATGAAGCTAATAACAATGAATATTATGGAATTTACATTCATCTTAGTGACAGCAATATTATTTCAAGTAATACTGCAAATAAAAATGGTAAGGGTGTCTATTTAGTCGATGCTAATAATAACCAAATCTTGGACAATAATTTAATTGGCAATGAGGTTTGTTATGAAGAATTAAATTGTGAAAATAATGTATTTGAGAATAACAAATGTAACTTAACATTTCCAGGATTCAGTGTATTCATAATTATTGGAACTGTAGCAGCTATATGTTTAATCTTAGCAGTCTATGTACTCAAAGTCAGAAAAAGAAGTTCATAATTGAGTCATCTAACAAGTCAAGAGAGAGAAGGTAGGTATAAATGTGTATAAAGTTAAAATCGCTTAAAATTTTTGGATTTAAATAAAAAGTATAGAAAAAGGAGGAGAAAGGTTAAAAATACGGTTTCATGAATAGTATTTCCTAACCTCTAATCCTCTTCATCTATACATTTTTTAAATGATAAATCTTAATTTTTATTGTTTAGTTAATTATATAAACTCTTAGGGTTGAATAACTCACTTTGTTTATGTATTACTTTAATAATGTAAAAATTTATATATATCTAAGCATTCAAGCTAGAAACACTTAATAATTAACAAATTGCAAGAATAGTGATTTAATATGAACAATGAATTGGCTAATCCAGCACCTCTCGGTCTTATGGGTTTTGGAATGACAACAGTTTTATTAAATCTTCATAATGCTGGATTATATACCCTTGGATCGATGATTTTAAGTATGGGTATATTCTATGGAGGACTTGCTCAAATCATTGCTGGAATTATGGAATATAAAAAAGGAAATAGTTTTGGTACTACTGCTTTCACATCTTATGGGTTGTTTTGGCTAACCTTTGTCTTTATTAATCTCTTGCCGAATACAGATTTTTGGTCTGAAGCATCTGGACCAATAGCATTAGGATTCTATCTTCTAATGTGGGGGATTTTTACTTTATTCATGTTTTTTGGTACATTAAAAGTCAATAGAGCATTACAGGTTGTTTTCTCAACTTTAGCTATTTTATTCTTTCTTTTAGCAATAGGAGAGTTTACCGGTATCTCATTAATTAGAACTATTGCAGGATTTGAAGGAATTTTTTGTGGTGCGAGTGCAATTTATTTGGCAATGGCAGAAATAATAAATGAAAAGTATGGGAGACCAGTTCTACCTATCGGAAGTAAGTAAAATCTTATTTTTTTTCTTATTATTTATTGGATTTCGAATAAAAGCATCTAATAACTTTAAAATAATTTAAATATCTTCTAATTTAAGTAAAGAAGTTGGGAATTGAATTGTCTTTTAAGGCTGCTAAAGCAAAATATTCAAAGGATGATGAATTCTATCAAGGTTTAATAGGTAGGTAATGTATTAAATCATAAATCTTGTTAGAAGTTTATCATTTGGTGGACTCCTTTCCTTCTCCCTGTTTTGCAGTCACACAGTTATTTCAATTCGATTTTTTTCAGGATCTAATATCGTACTTTCGAAATAACCGTCCCCCGTATATCTTGGACCGTCTAAAACTTCATAACCATCATTAGCTAACCGAGTAGTCAAAGCAATTACCTTTTCCTTTGATCCTACAGATATGGCTAAATGAATAAAACCTGTAAACTGTTTATATGGGTTATTTGAAGATTCTGGAATTGATGGCATTTGCATTAGTTCCAACCTAGTTCCATCATCAAAAGTTAAGAAATTTGACGAGAACTCATGTCTACTATTGAAGTATACATCATTTGATTTTGCACCAAAATAAGTTTCATAAAAAATTCTAATCTTTTCCAAGTCCTTAACCCAGATTGCAATATGGTCGATTTTCAATGGAATTTCTCCTTAAATAGTTTTAACTAATTTAGCCTAATCTCATCATCCAAAAAATTTAGGAATTCACAGCATTTTTAATAAATGCTTTTAATAACCGGATTGTGTAAAATATATCTTCAAGATTTAGCAATGAAGTTGGGGAATGAATATATCTACATGGAACAGAAACCACCGTACTTGGGACACCTTCTTTTGATTCTTGAATCCTTCCCGCATCTGTTAAGCCATAGATCGGTCGCTTAAATTGAAATTTTATGTCTTCCTTTTTGGCATTTTCAATGAGTCTTCTATTGACATATTTACTGCTGATTACTGATTTATCTGCGATAGTAATTGCAGGACCTTTGCCTAATATGGCTGGATTCTCAGCCTCTTTTATGCCGGGAACATCTGCCGCTGTTGTATTTTCTACAGCAATTGCCATAGTAGGATTTAAACTATATGCTCCAGGAACAGTCCCAGTACGCCCCGTTTCTTCTTGTACTGCGAAATTCATTACTATGGTATCATCATAGTCTAAATCCTTAGCTTCCATAAGTACATGTAACAAAACATTACATCCTGTTCTGTCATCAAATGCTTTTCCCCGGACGAAATTATCAGGAAGCTCTTGAAATGGAGTAAAAGGTGTCCCGATTGAACCAATATTAATACCTGCATTTTCTACTTTTTCTTTTGAACTCAATCCTATATCAATATACATATCTGGGATATCTACTACTTTTTTTCGTTCGTTTACTGATGTAAGATGAGGTGGTTTTGAACCAATTAACCCATGATATAATTTACCGGAATCAGATTTGATAATTATGGCTTGCCCCAACAACACTCGTGTATCCCAACCACCAACAGGAACAAATCGTAGAAAACCTTTCTTATCAATGTGCGATATCATAAATCCAATCTCATCAGTATGCGCATCAAATAATATTCGCTCCTTGCCAATTTTTCCTTCTTTTTCGACTAAGATATTTCCAAGCTTATCCTTCCAAACCCTGTCTGCTAGCTCCTTATCTTTAATCATGTTCAAAATAAAATCACTTACTTCATCTTCAAACCCAGATACACCTAAAAGACTCGATAATTCTTTCTGTAAGTTTTTAATTGTTTGTAAATTCATGATTACCCTTCCAATGTTTATGAATCAAAGAATTAAATACATTAATCGAATATAATTAATATCTTGAGATATGCTAAATAAAATTAATTAAATTGCATTTAAATCTAAAAGAAATAGAATAAGAAGATTTTTAAGATTAAATTTTAAATAAAAAATTATGTAGATCTTTTTTTTAATTCATTTATAGCTTTTTCAGCTAATATAATCGCGTCAGTATATTTTGATTTATACTTTTGCAAGTCTGCTTCAAGTTCAATGATATTATTTTGTTGATCAATGATTTTTTCACTACTTTCATCATCAGTTTGAGGAAATACTTCAGGATTATCTATAGATTCTTTAAGATAATTATACTTTTCTTGCCATACCTTGAGTTGTGTTTGTAGTTCTTCAATTCTCTCGTCTATATTTTCTGGGGTTAATAGTATCTCTTCTCCTTCAACCGATTCTAAATCAACAATTCTATCCTTTAACATTTCGATTTCTTCTTCAAGTTCTTTTATTTGAATTTTTAATAAGGCAATTTCATCTAAATATTCTGCTGAAGTTTTTGGAGCAGTAATTTCCTCAAAAATCGCTTTTCCTGTCTCTAATTCATTGGCACTCTTTCCCCCAAGAATTCTCTGTCTCCTCGTTTGGAGTTCCTCTATGGTTTGTTTGGGCAGGAAATCCAAAGGATTGAAGCCTATACCACCATGTTCAGTACGTCGTTTCCTTATTTTTACATATAATGGGATTCCTTTAACAGCTTCGCCACAGATTATTGCCTCTCCTTTATCTAAACCGGATATATCTTTCCTATTATCTTTACTTAAGTCTTCGGCACTTGAAATAGTAACATCAATATCTCGAACATCTGTAAGATTATGAACGATCCAGCTTCCAGCCTGTGCACGGATAGTAGTATCTAACAATTGAGGTCGTTGTGTACCAATTACTAAATTAGCACCAAACTTTCTCCCCTCCTGAGAAAATAATTTAACTGTTTCGCACGTTTCTGTTCTTTTCT
The DNA here is from genome assembly GCA_048941015.1 of Promethearchaeota archaeon. Lineage (GTDB taxonomy): Archaea > Asgardarchaeota > Lokiarchaeia > Sigyniarchaeales > SOKP01 > SOKP01. The sequence continues at coordinate 63,965 of JBHLNZ010000011.1, forward strand.
TTCCCGCAAAAAGATGAGCTTCATCTAAGAATAAATAAAATGGAGGGATTCTTCTTGAAGTGCTTGCTTGATATAGCTTTTTAAGTAATTTTCCAGCTATCATTTCTTGAACAGTTAAATCCATTCCTCTCATATTAACGATTGTACATAAGTTTGGAGCAACAAGATCAGTGGCATCCAAAGAAAATAAATATTCAACATCAATATCACCACCTTTATTGATTTTTAAATCAGAGAATTCAATAATTTTATCTACAAATTCACTTTGTCCAGCATCAACTTTTTCCTCACCGTCTTTAGCAGCAACTTTTAAAGAACCATATTCTCCATGACGGTCTAAAATAACAACTGGGATTCCCTTCTTCATGAATTCTTCACATAAAACTCCCATGGTATACGATTTACCCGAACCGCTCTTTCCTGTAATAAATATTCTGCCGAAATTCTTTACTAATAGCTTAACATCAAATTTATAACCAAGAAGATTTCCTAATGAAATGGATTCTTCTGGAGGATTATAAATACCTAAGAGTTTTGTAATTTGTACCTCTTTTGCCTTATATACTTCTGCTCCTACATCAAATGGTCTCTTTGGGCGATCACCTAGTACTACTAAATTTGCTAACATTCCAGATTCATCACTCCACATATTTGTAATACTAAGCACATAGGGAGGGCGTTTTCCTTCTTTATCTTTTTCCCCGTAAATCACAAGATAGGTACTTCTTAAAACACTGGCATCTTGAATTTGCATCGTCACTTCATAAGTAGTAGTCTTACCGAATAATCTTCCAACAGGCATATCTTGTTTTTGAATTTCTTTACCTTCATCATCAGACATTAATCATCACATAATATTCCTTTTATGGTATTATAAGATAATTATGATTTATTAATCCATACTAACTATTTTTGTCAATTAAAAAGAGTATATAAATCTTCATAAAACCATTATTTAATCTATCTTATTAAAAAGGCTCCTACCAGTAATTTTACTCGATATTTAAGAATTTTAAAAAGGAACCCAAAAATAAATTAGGATTTTCGATAAATTATACTCTTTTTAACCATTCGAATAGGCTTATAAGATTCTTTCGCTCTTCTTAACCCGTCGATACCCAGATCTTGTTCTCTATTCACATAAATCGCATTTATACAGCAGTCTTTAAGAAAAAAATTATTGATAGCTTGATAAGAACCTTCGTACTTCATATGAGCTTTTTCAATATGAATTATCAAAGTATTACTATTGAGCATTTCTCCAAAAGTATAAGCAGCACATTTATCATTCACACACAATAATCCCCCATTATAATCAAGTTTTTCAAAATTGTTTAAAGCTTCATAAATTGCTTCTTGTTCTGCTTCCAAACTTTCGTCTTCCGTACAAGCTCTAATAACACACCATTCCAATTGAAGTTCTTTACACTTTTCAATAAGATCAGCTGTTAATAATTGAAAATCATAGTTATAATTCGCTATGAATTTTTCTAACCATCTTCTATTTTGCCTGTACTTGTTTCCCGCTAAATTAAGTACTTCATCTTTATTATATACATAATCCCAATTATTACGATCTTCAAGAAAATCTAAATTTAACTTAGAACATTTCTCGTTTTCTTTTAACCTAGCATAAATGCTTTCTGGAACACGATGAACTTCTAAATCTCCAATGTTTTCGAATAATTCAATAATAATTTGATCCGGATAAGGTCCAATTGGAGGAAAAAAGTATAAATAGTCTTTAGAATCTTCTTTAATTGGTTTTCTTCTATTTTTTAAGTAATCATTAGAAAACAAGATTAAATGGTTATCATATTCAAAAAATAAGAAGTTATAATATTTTCTCCACATAAAAAGATTGGTAAAGGTTAACTCTGAGATTTCAGGCTGATATTTCTTAAAATATTCACTGAATAATCTCTTATCCTCAATTTCTATCGGTTTTGATGAGCTTAATTCCATAGGTATTTTAAAAAAAGAGAATATAAAAAACTATTCTTAATAATTTAAACACTTTTATTAAATTAAAATTAAAAAATTAGTTATACTTATTAGATTTATAGCACTTTTAATTGTTCAAATAATGTTCAACGGGATAATAATTATCCAAAACATATTTTTGGTTTTATTTATCGTTTTTTTATGTCTTCTCTTTTGGGTATTTGTATTAGCAAGGATAATAAGGAAGATACATAAATTTCCGATTCCTTCGTTTGCAACTAAATTAATTGATAACTCTTTCCGCAGGCGCTTTATACAAAAACCTAACCTAATAGCTGAGAGAATGCATCTTAAACCTGGAATGATTGTGGTAGAGATTGGTCCAGGAAAAGGAAATTACACTAAAGCAGTAGCAAATAATATTATTCCTAATGGTAGAGTTTATACAATAGACATTCAAGAATCTATTATCAACCGTTTGAAAATGAAAATTAATGAGGAAAAAATTAATAATATTATCCCTAAAGTTGATGATGTTTATAATCTTTCTTTCTCTGATGAGAGCGTAGATCGAGTTTTTGCAATTGCATGTTTACCCGAAATACCTGAACCCGTAAAAGCTTTAAAAGAGTTTAAACGAATTCTAAAACCTGATGGAATTGTATCATTAAGTGAATTACTTCCTGATCCTGATTATCCATTGCGAAGAACTGAAAAAAAATGGGCAAAGGAAGCAGGTTTAGTATTTTATGAGGGATTTGGAAATTTTTTTGTATATCAATTAAATTTTAAAAAACCCTAAATAACGGTAATTCAAAACCAATTAGATTAAACCATAAATTTAAAAGTTGACTTACTATAACATACATAAATTTAGAATTGAAATTATAATAAATACAAGATGAAAATTAAAAGATCTCGTTTTTTCTATTTATTATTCAGTACAATTATAATTATTCTCTTAATTTCATCATTTATTTATGTTACTCATATTAAAGAAATGTATAGAACAGGTACTTTTTTCAAAAGAGAATATTATGATGTTTCTTATTCTGATGGAAATGGAGGTATCACTACAGAATTGATTCTTAATCATAATTGGTATGATAGCTTTTATGTATATCTTAGATTTACTACAACAAGTAATGGTGATGTTGAATCAGTTGGAATTAATTCTGTGAACTATAGTGTATTTCTTAATGATGATGACTACTTTGAAAGAGAAGATAATTTATTGGCTCCAGAATTATCCTATGAATATCTCTTTTTTGCTGAACTTGTGAAAAAAGATGAGATATCTTGTATTGGTTTTGTTAATGTTAGCTTTTTAGTAGAGAGTGTAGTTCAAAATGAAATAATTGACTTCGAAATCAATTATATTATGCCGGTTAGTTTCTCAGGAATATATTATGAATTAGATTTTCCGTTATATTTACTTCAATTTTTGTTAATAATACTTATTGCAGTATCTTCACTCATAATAATAAAAATAATCAGATCTATAATTCTTGATCGCCGAATAACAGATAAATCTCAAGAGAAAGATGAAAAATTCTATTCATATGTAAGAAGTAAAATCGAAAAACATAACGAAGAATAGATTTATTGATCTAAGACTATTTTTGATTTTTCAAATCTTGTAATATTTTTTCCAAAATTTCTATTATTCTTTCTCTATAGGAAATTTGCTCAGGGTAATTATAACTAAATGTTTTCCAATGGGGTCTCTTATGCCCCACCTTGAATTTAACACCATTCATCAAAGTCATATAAGAATCATTATCTATCTTAGTGGCTATTTGGTCAGCTATAATATACCAATGAAATTTTGTACCAATATGTGCACCTGTATTTTGAGGAGCCGGATTTATTCTTGTTTTTACACTTTGAAAACTAATCTTCCATCTGTCGGGAGCTTCTTTTGTTTCAAACCATTTACCGTTGTTGTAATTCCAATGGTGAGTTCCGCCCACTTTCATACCAGAATAGATTGTATTTTTATAAGATTTAAGATTATCGTACATTTCTTTTAATATTTAATCTATTAGTTGTAATAAAAAATATAATAGCGAATTAATAGATATAAGGAGTCTTAATTTTTCATAAAATCATTTTTGAATTTAAAAGAAAAATTATTTTATTTTAACTCTTTCTCTCCTTTCCTATTTTAAGAAGGCTCAATTCATTCCTTTAACTAGATCCTTGATTAAGCTTGTAAAATACAGTTATAAATTGATAATTATTCAATTTAAAAAGAACCAATCATTAATTATCATTACCAAGTTGTTTCTATTGAAATGGTAAATAAAAAAATGTCAAAAAAAACTCCGAGTAATAAATCAAATGAACTTATGGAACAAATTCTTAAAGATTCTAAAGGTGAAACGATAGATTTAATTGTTGATCACATATTATTTGGAATTTCTCCAGAAATGATAGATTGGTGGTGGGATCATATAGATACAACGGAGCGTTATAAATTTTGGCACCCAAAAGACCATATCTCTTTTCAATGGGAAATTTCCCCAAAAAAAGGTCATATTGGTGCGATCCATCGGGTAATCGAAAATATTGGGATCCCAACTATGTTAAGAATCCGATGGGAAGATCCGGATAATTCACCAATACCTATTGAGTATAATCATGCATTAGCAGCAAGTATCCTTAATCGCGCTGACAATCCAACAAGTTGGCTTTTACACGAATATGAATCAATAGAGAATGGAACGAAAATTCGTACAACCTTTCGATTACCTGCCAAAATACCAAAGCAATTTATCGAGGCGCTCCGTAAGCATAATAAAGAAGAGATCGGTGAATTTGTCAACTTTTTGCCAAATTTATTTGAAAAAAATAAAAATAAAATCACAGAATAAGAATGTTGATCAATGGCTTAAAAATTCATAGGAAGGTATCCTGGTTGCTTGCAATTTTTTCTTAATTTTTCGTTAAATTATATTTAAAATTAAAAGAAAAGGAATTTAATGCTTGAATTTTTAATCTTACTTATTTCTTTAAGAACATCTCATATCCAGAAAGTATTATTCCTAGGATCCAAATAATTAACATAATTATAAATATAATATAAAGAAATGTAGCTCCGAGAACTGGAAATGTAATTATTAGAGTAGGTACAATTGCAATTATTCCAATTAAAAACAAAGCAACCCATGCCCATTTTTCACCTTTCCTAAAAGGAATAATTGTTATAAACAAGCTAGCTAGCCCTGCTGTCGTTGTTCCAATACCGACCATGCGAATAAATATACCTATTAAAATCATTAAATTTGCATTAAAAGCTGTAACATCATTAACCGTTAAACCAGTAAAGTCAATATGATAGGATTGAAATGTTCCTGAAATAAGATATAGTAGCCCCATTAACATATAGAACGCGCTAACTATAATGCTGAATATTACTGCTATATTTAATAATTTAATTTTTAAAACCTCTTTTTTGTAGGATTCCATTTTATTAAATTAAAAATATTTACAAGGATGTCAATGAATTATTCATATTTTAATCTTTACTTTGATTGGGTTGAATTTTTAAAATCTAATTTCAATTCTAAAATTAGATTCTGACAATTTGATTTAAATATGAATATCACTTATTTAAATAAACAAGGTCTTTAAAACTGTTGATAAAGTAAAAAATGAAGCCATTTTCTATAAAAGCAGTTCTTTTAGTCGCTCTTTCAACAATTTTTATTTTTTCTACACCTCTAACAGTCTTTCTAATAACCTATTCTGATTTAAGCATAATAAAGGAGAATATAGCTTTTAACTATACTCCAGAAACTCCTTCTTCCAGAGTACAATTGAATATCTATGCAGATGTTGGAAATATTGAAATCAAATATAATCCAGGTTCAACTGATGAATATGTAAATGCAGATTTAGAGATAGAAATGGCTGGATTAGAATTAAAAGATAAAACTTACTTACATTTTTTTAATATTTCTTGGATTAAAGCTAATTCTTCTGTGGAGTTATTCCTTTCACTAAAACCAAATATGTTAGAAGAATTTTCAAATCTAATGATGAGAGATATTAATATAGTAGTTACGCTTAAAGCAAATATCGTTTTTGATATTAACGCCACGACAATTCAAGGAGACATCGAATATCAAGCGGAATATGGAATCCATACCGGATCTATTAATATGAACGTGACTAAGGGTAATATCTTATATGATCTCTCTTACTGTACCATTGAAGGTAATTTAAGTGGCGTAGTTGATACAGGCAATCTAGAATTTAGAACATATAATGAAAAATATGCTCAAAATACTATTTGGAATTTTACCGTTGAAACTGGCAACATTAATCTTTATATCACTCAAGATGTCAATCCAGAGGCTAATGTAACAAGTACAGTAAAAGTCAATAATGGGGATGTATTTTTTTTTTATGAAGATAAAAGTGCTGATGTAGGGGCTCGATTTGATATACATTTTGACTTCATTGTCCCAGACTGCTTAGAATCTAGTCATGAGTTTGAAAACTGTTCTTTTATAATTGGATTTGATTACACCGTACCGGATTTGACTCCAGAGCCAGATGATAACCATATAGTTACTTCATGGGATATAATATACAACGATATTAAGAATTTTTATGATATCATTTTTGATATCATTCAGAAACCGGTTATTTACAATTGTTATGCCACCATGAAACTCGAAAGCGTTCCATATCTTTAATAATTTCAGATTATACGAAATACGCATTTTTTAATACGGTCTTATAGGGATTTGGTTGAAAGGCTTTTAAATTCGATACATGAATTTCATACTTAAAAGGAGAGCATGTCCATGCCACAGGATAAAGTACTTCGATAATACGTTCTTGAATATTATAATATATCTGCTCCCGAATCGTAGTATTTGTTTCTTTTATACCGTCATTCATCCATTCTTCAATTAGGCTATCATTTAACTCCATAAAATTGTAATAATCAAAAGTAGAGTAGAGAGCATTATGGGGATCGTTATAATCTAAAACCCAACCAAATATAAAAATCTGTGAATTAAAACTCGAGTTATGATCTTTTTCAAGTTTTATCCCTATTTGCTTGAGGTATTCTGGTAACACAACAGCATGACGTAGATGGAGGGGGTTATCGAAATAAGAGAAATTATACGTCTCAAGGGGGGTGTCATTAATGACTAACATTTCCCACTCATTTCCAGCACTCACATTATCATTTGCATTTAAAGTTGCTGTTCCCGGCCATCCTGCATCTTTTAAGAGTTTTCGGGCATGGGTAATATTATACTCGGGTAAATCGAAAGCTGTGGTATTGGA
>JBHLNZ010000060.1:0-19064 GCA_048941015.1 Promethearchaeota archaeon
CTACGTAAAACTCCAACTACTAAGCCATGTCGTCCTGTACTCTTGGTGCGTTGTCCTCTTACTTTTAATCCTAAATGGTGTCGAACTCCTTTATAACTTTTAATGCGTTTCATTCTATCGATATCTCTTTTTACTGTGATTTCTAACTGGTTTCCAAGGATATGAAGGTTCTCCCCGGTTCTTAAATCTTTTTTCCGATTAACCATCCAGTTTGGAACACCATTTGCAATAGGATTTAAAATAATTTCTTCGAGTCTATTTAGATCTTTTTCTGGGATTGCTCCAATTCTCATATCTGGATTTACTTCTGCTATTTTAACAATAGCTTGGGATAATCTTTTACCAATTCCTCTTATTTGAGTTAATCCATATTCCACTTTTGCATTTCCATCTACTTGAGATCTTAACTTCCGGAAGAAAACTTTTTCTCGAAAGTTTTTTGGGCGAACTGGTGATGTTGTACTCATATTTTAATACAGTTAATTGTTAGATATTATTATTTTTAATATGAAATTTAATATTAACTTTATGGTTCAGAATTCCAAAATCTTCTTTAAATGATGTTCAATAAAAAAGATTCTAATATTGGGGTATTCTCTTATTTTCTTTTTGTTTTTGCTCTATATGTTTATAACAATTATTCTTTTTTGAAAGCGCAATTTTCTCTAGCATTGGAAAACCGGGTTTAACATCTTTTATATCTTTATACTCAATCAAATCATCTTTGATTAAGTTTTCAAACAATTTCTTTCCTTTTAGAGTTCTTACTATTACTGTATTCCAACCAGGAGGTGAACCTGTTGAGCCAAGGGAAATATCCGCAGATTCTGATGTAAGATCAAAACAAACTTCGCAATCTTCTCGCGCTAAGTTTGAAATTTCTTTTACTGGTATTGTAAATTCTTCACCTGATTTAGTATAGACAAAAAATTTACCTTTATTAATATCTGTTTTTTTTATATCATCAACGTTCACATTCAGTCGATTACAGATTTCTAAAAAGGATTGATAAGAAAATGATTCCATACAAAATATGCCAATACGATATTTCACTTTATTTAAGGAAGGAATTCCGATGTTATAAACCTGAGACTTTAATAGTCCTTGCATCATGCAAGGAACTCCTACAATTGCTATATTGGAGCCATTATCATTTAATTCGTTTAATATTCTAAGATTGGGACTATTAACATATTTAGTTCCTGAAGTAAGCAAGACATCACTTTTATTTTTAAGTAATTTGGGTTCTGGACGCCAAGGAGTTTGGCTCATTGTTGCACCTAAAGCATAATCTATTTGATTATTCTCGAACAGATAATGTAAACAAGTACTAGAAATACCTCCATCTTGACAGATTTCAGAGATTTCTTTTATTTTAGTCCGAGCAGAATATACTCCAATATAATGGCCAATATTTGAATAATTTTCTATTTCCGAAGAATCTGATTGCAACATATTTAAAATAGTTATTGGTAAATAAGTTCTGGGGCAATGATAATAACATAAGCCACATCGAATACATTTATCCTGATCGATTTTTCCAAACCCATTATATACATTTAAACAGTTTACAGGACAAATTCCTGAGCATAAACCGCACCCAGAACACACATTTGATTCAAAAATTATACTAACTGGTTCATAAACAGATTTAGTTTCTGAAAGATTTATGTTCTTTGTCTCAATTAGTATATCTTTAAACGTTAATATATTTTCCTCTGAATTTTCTTCTTGAATCTTATCATAAACAATCTTAAAAGCTAATAAATTTTCATTCTTTAATAATTCTAATAAGCTAAGAGTTCTTCTTATATCAATCTCATTTTTTTTTGAGAATTTCTTTAATAAATTAAAGTCTTTTTTGTTTTTGTTATTATTTAAATAGCATAAAAGAGAAGTTTTAAGTTGTTCTTCATCAAATGTTTTAAAAAATATATTATAATATTGATCTTCATTGTAAATTCCTGCATTTAGAATATCTTCCTTAGCATCTATTAGAACTCGAATTCTATATGAATCTAGGGTATCCGCTAAATTTTTCAAAAATTCCCATGAAATATTTGATTCAGAACCCATTATTGAAATTCTTTTATGAATATAATATGTTTAAAATTTCCGAAAACTTTTACTAAAAGTTAGTCACCTTCTAACTCAATTTTTCTTAGAAAGTTCATTCAATTTCGGATTAAAATTTTTTTTGGTAGAGGAGGCAATTTTTGAATTTTTTTAGTGATATCTTCGACAGATTGAATAAATCTATCAACCTCGGCCGCTGCACAAAAGTATTGCTGAATTCTATCCTCAGAAATGCCCACATGATTAAAAATTTTCTTTAAAAAACGAATATGCTTATTAGTATTCATATTTGCTTTTCCAAAATCGCACTCACCTTCATGGCAAGATATTACTGCTACACCATCAGCTCCATTTAGAAAAGCGTCCATAATTAAGTGAAATCCAACTCTTCCTGTACATTTAACTTTAATAAGATGAAACTCTGTGGAGTAAGACTTTCGAGTAGTTCCTGTTAAATCTGCGACCGAATATCCTCATTTCTCACATCCAAAAGCAATTACTGTTCTTTTTATACTTAATTTTTCTGACATTTTCTTAGCACCTCTTTATGTTTAATTTTGAATGGTTCCTTTTGATTTTGTAATTTTTTTTATCTCTGAATCTGGTAACCCAATTCCTTTAAATTCCCCTATAAATTGTTTATCTCTATAATAAGTTAATTCAATTGCTCGTGCAGGACAAGAAGTTACGCAAAGTCCGCATCCTTTACATTTAAGATCAGCAACTTCTGCAATTCCATCTGATCGAACTTTTATCGCATCGAATTCACAAAGTTTTTCACATCTATGGCATCCCATACAAAGTTCTTCGTTAACTTCAGCAATTATTAATTCTTGAGTTAAAATATCATTTGAAAGGAGAGTTGCAGCTTTACTTGCAGCTCCTAAAGCAGAGGATACAGAATATGGAATATTTTTCGGACCAGTAGCACATCCACATATATAAATTCCATAATCCTTTGTCTCAACAGGTTTTAAGCATCCATGGATTTCTGTTAAAAACCCATTTGGTCCTCTAGTAAGGCCCATAATTTCAGCAATCTCTAAAGTTCCTTTAGACGGAATCATTCCAGTCGATAGAACGATTAAGTCAAAATTCATACTTGTAACTTGCTCTGATGATAGTGAGTCAAAGAACAATTTCATTGAACCATCATTGTTTAATTTGATATCTCCTGGTTTGCCTTTTATAAAGTTGATTTTTTGTTCTCTTATTTTTCTATAATATTCTTCATTTCCTTTATCCCAAGTTCTAATATCAATATAAAATATGGTGATTTCCATCTCAGGATATTCCTGTTTTAATAATTGAGCATTCTTCAAGGCAACGTTACAGCAAACGGCAGAACAATATTGATTACCTCTTAAACTACGAGACCCTACGCATTGTATGATTGCAACTTGTTTAGGAATCTTTCCATCTGAGATTCTATAAACATGACCTCCAGTTGGACCAATTGGACTCAGCATTCTTTCAAGCTCTATTTGGGTAATTACATCCGTGTAAATTCCATATTTAAATTCATTAGTTTTCATAATCTGATATTCGTCCCATCCGGTTGCGATAATTATAGCCCCGACTTGTATTTCAATTATCTGTTCTTCTTGATCCATTTCAATAGCTTCAGCAGGACATATTCTTTCACAATTTTTACAGTCAATGCAAACTGACTTATCAATAACAGCGAATTTAGGAACTGCTTGAGGAAATGGTATATAAATGGCATTTCTCTCACCTATTCCCCTGTCAAATTCATTTGGAATTTTAATTGGACATTTAGTTGTGCAAAGTCCGCATCCCGTACACTTTTTTTCGTTTACAAAACGAGGATTTTTCCTAATTTTAACCATATAGTTCCCTGTAATACCCTTAAAGTCTATTATTTCGCTGTAAGTTAATAGAGTGATATTTGGATGTTTGTAAGCATTTACCATGATTGGTGCTAAGACTCATATACCACAGTCATCAGTGGGAAAGATTCTATCTAACTGTGCCATTTTTCCCCCTATTGTAGGTTCTTTTTCAACTAGATAAACATTGATTCCCTGACCGGCTAAATCTAAAGCTGCATTCATACCCGCAATACCTGCACCAACTACTAAGGCTGCTTTTGTTATAGGAATTTCTTTTCTAGGTACAGATTCTAATTGTCTAGCTCGATTTATTCCAGCAAGCATAAGTCTTATAGCTTTTTCGGTAGCTTCTTTGATTTTTCCTTGATGAACAAAGGAACATTGTTCTCGTAAATTTACCATCTGAAAGTAATAAGGACTTAATCCTGCTTCAACAAGAACAGCTCTATAGGTAGGTTCATGTATCTTTGGAGTGCATGCGCCGACAACAACTCTGTTTAAGTTTAAATCTAGAATATCGTTCTTTATAATTTGCTGACCAGGATCACTACAAGTGAAACTGTTAATTCGGGCAACCACTACGTTTGGTAAAGTTTCAACATAATCTTTAACAGTGTCACAATCAATATGTGCACCAATATTAACACCTCATCTACAAATATAAACCCCTATCCTTATCTCATCCTTGGTCTGTTTTTCAGACAATAGATCCACCCTTTTAAAATATCACCATACAAGCCAATTAATTTCTTGATACTATTTTTAAAATTATTCAAAAACTTGTTGTTTTAGGAAATATTAAAATTAATTTATTTTTTCTGGTAAAGTTTAATAAATCAAAAAGAGTTTTGGATCATCTAATAAAAATTAAAAATTGTATGAGAAATTACAGCTTCTCAGTAAATTTTATGATTTTGTGATAATTTTAAGTAAAAATTGCGATTGATTTCGTGTCTAATTAAGTTTTTTTTGGTAAAATCATTATTAATTATTATGGTTGAGTCAGAGGAAGAGAGAAAAGAAGAATTTGCAAAACAATTTATGCTTGATGAAGGGTTGAAAGGGAAAGCTACAAGAATTAAAATTATGAAAATTATCGACTCTGTTGGGTATAACAAAAAAAAGATAAAAACTTCTTTTTTACGTTCCACAATTAATGAAAGGATTCACCTTGATTGAGTGATTAAATTATCTTAAAAATTAGTCTATATTTCAAAAATTTATAAAAAAGATTAAAGATTAATAGATTCATTAAAAAACAAGAGGAATTGTTGAGTGCTTGATATTGAATTATTTCGAAGTGATTTAAAAAGAATTATTGAATCAGAAAAAAAAAGATTCAAAGATTCTTCTAATGCCAAAAAAGTAGTTGAGTTTGATGAAAAATGGAAAGATACACTTAGAACACTCCAAGATTTAAGAAAAGAAAGAAATGATATTTCTAAATTGATGAGTGATTATAAAAGATCTGGAGAAACGGAAAAATTTGAAAGAACAAAGACAAAATCAAAGGAGATTAAAGATAAAATTGAACAGTTAGAACGTAATGAATCTAATTTTTTAGAACAAAGAGAAAAGTATCGATATTTAGTAGGAAATATAATAGATGATACAGTTCCAGTAGGAGAAAACGAAGAATTCAATGAAATTTTAAGAACTTTTGGCAAGATCCCTCGTTTTGATTTTATACCACTTTCTCATGTAGACTTAATAACTAAGATTGGAGGTGCTGATACAAATAAAGCATCTCAAATAGCAGGCTCAAGATTTTATTATTTGAAAGGAGATTTAGTTTCACTTAACTTAGCATTAATAAAATTTGCACTTGATAAATTAGTAAGTAAAGGATTCATTCCATTCTGGACTCCTTTTTTCATTAAGCACGAAATTATAAAAGCTGCTGCCGAACTTGCTGATTTTGAAGATCAACTATATAGGATACAAGATGAGGATCTCTTTATGATTGCGACTTCAGAACAACCGTTAGCTGCTTATCATTACGATGAAATTATTGATCCTCAATCATTACCTTTAAAATATGCCGGAATTTCATCTTGTTTCAGACGTGAAGCAGGATCTCATGGAAAAGATACATTAGGAATTTTTCGAGTTCATCAATTTGAGAAAGTAGAACAATTTATCTTTTGTAAACCTGAAGATTCTTGGAAATATCATGAAGAACTTATTAAAACAAGTGAAGAAATATATAAAGATCTTCAAATCCCTTATCGCATTGTAAACTTAGCATCGGGAGAATTAAATGATAACGCTTCAAAAAAGTACGATTTAGAGGCATGGTTTCCTGCTTCTGAAACTTACAGAGAACTTGTTTCTTGCACTAACTGTTTAGATTATCAAGCAAGAAAATTGAAAATAAGAATGGGAAAAGTTGGTTCCCAAGAAGAAAAAAGAATTTTACATACACTGAATGCAACTGCAATCGCAACTGAAAGAACTATCTGTTGTATTTTAGAGAATTATCAAAATAAAGACCATACTGTTAATGTTCCTAAAGTACTTCAAAAATATATGAATGGAAAAAAATTATTAAATCAATAAGTATAACTTATGATAGGAAATGATTGAAGTAGAATTAAACGAATTAGAAGAGTTTTATAAAGAGAAACTTAACTCTCAATTCACTAAAATTAAAAAAGTAGTAAATAAGTTAATTTTAAATATTAGAGAGAGTTTAATTGAAATTAAGGTTTGTATGGACGATTTTATAAAGGTTGGGGAAGAGAAAATAGATGAGAAATCTTTACGTTCATTACATTTCTTTTCCGATAGAATAAGAAAAGAAATAGATGAGATCAAAATTCCCGAAGAAGAGATTAATTATGACAATATTAATACTCTATTAAACTCTATAAAAAGATTATTTACTAGTATAAATGAGATTGCTCGAAAATCGTTACCAAAATTTCATAAGGAAGTACAACCACAAATTAAAACTCTTAATTATATAACCCGCAAACTTGGAAAGAATCAGAAAATTTTAGATGATTTTTTAAGGAAAAAGTACACTGAACTTAGAGAAGCAGAAAACTTATTAAAGAGATTACCTAAATTTTTTTCTCTGAAAGAAAATATAGAAAAATCTAAAACGGATCTAGATAATTTTGAAAAAGAATTAAAAGAACGAAAAGATATACAAGAAGAGTTAAATAGAAAGCTAATTAATTTAGAGAAAGATGATTTATTCAAGGAGTTAGAACAAAAAAAAGATGATTTATTCAGATTACGCATAAAAATTAATGATCAATTGGGTTTCAAGAAAGCATTAAAAAAACTAAAATTTGAATTAGAGAAAGGAACATTTCATATTTCTAATATAGATTTAAATTATTTAAGAGAATTCTTAAAAAATTCAATAAGTATCTTAAGTAATGAAAAAAGCGATTTACCACAATTTTCTGCCTTGCTAGTTCAATTAAGACATGTTCTAGAGGAAAACAAATTAAATCTTAAATCCGAGACAAAAGATAAAACAATAGAACAAATAAACACTATTTTTAACCAGAAAAGCTTTTTTGACGACATTACAAATCTTAAGAATATAGAATCTGAAATTGAAGAAATTCAAGATAAGATAAAACAAAAAGGTTTAGCGATACAGTTAGACGAATTAAAAAGTGAAATCTCATCCAATACTGTAAAATTAGAACATCTTCAAAATGATGTGGAAAGAAAAAATAAAGATTATTTACGTTATTTAGCTAATTTAAAAGAAGAAAGAGAAGAATTCCAAAAATCGGTTTTTGATATTATAAAAGAAGAAATTAAGCTCAATATTACGTTTTCTTTTTAACTAAAAATTTTATTTAATTTGTTTTATTTCGAGATCACGGTTGTCTTCTATATTCTTTTTGGAGATGGATAATTTTAAATTCTCCTTTAAAAATTTATAAGTTTCTGTATGAGTTAAATTAAATATTTTTAAATACTCGTAAGCTAATACTAAATCCTGCTTTATGTCAATATCAAATCCTGCTCGAAAGGAATCATAAATTACTAATTTTAAATCAAGTCTATTTGCTTCGTTAAGTAAAGCAACTAAAGAAGGAGTGGTTGGATTGGAAAAGTAAGTTGGTATGATATTTGGTGGATTTCTTCCAAGTAATGATATCCCAGCAGAGTGAATTGCTGGACATAAAACTAATTGATTCTTTCTTAATAGTGAATAAACTTCATTAAAATTTTTTTTTGATATTAAAATAAGATCAAGAAAAGTAAAAAGAGTCTCACTCGCATTATATTTTTTCAAAGCGATAGTGTTTAAATCTTTAATAACATCATCGAAAGATTTTCTTGGTAGTGTTAATCGTTCCTTTATACTTGTAAGGTTGTAATCATCAGCAATTTCAAGAATTTCAGATGTATTACAATATACTATTTTTTCATCAAATACTTTTACTTTTAGTAGTGTATTTGCAAGATCTTTAAACATTGAAATCGTTAGTTCCCGTAGTTGATTTTGTGAAAAACAATCTCTTAAGCGAGATTTTGTTCTAGATAAAGGAGCGATAGGGACAAGTAATACACTCATTATACATGTTAAAGAAAATTAAGATTATAAGATTATCTTTAAATTATTTTAAATTATTCAAAATCTGAACAGATAAGCTTTCAAATGCTTTATCTACATTCTTATTTAATTTAGCAGAAGTCTCAAAGTAGGAAACTCCTAGTTCTTTTATTTTTTGTTCAATTATATCTTTTGGAACCTCTCTTTTTAAGTCAGATTTATTACCAACTAAAATATAAGGAACTTCTCCACTTAATTCATTCAACTTTTCTATCCAAAAATCTACATTTTTAAAGGATTCATAACTCTCTAAGCCGAAAATTACCATAGCCCCAACAGCTTGTACGAAGTAATATTCATTTGCAAAAAGTCCTTGTCTCTGTCCTCCAATATCCCAGAAGTATAGCTTAAAGCCCTTTTCTTTAACATCTTTTTTCAATTCTTGATTTGTAATCTCTAATCTATCAATAATTTGACTTAAATCAATTTCTTTTATTAAGAAATTAGCTCCTATTGTTTGATGATATTCTTCACTAAATTTTCCATCTACATACTGAGCTAAGAGACTTGTCTTTCCAACGTTAGGATCTCCACAAAGAATTACTTTTCCTCGATATGAAATATCTTTCTCCTCCTATCTTTTATCCCCTATAACTATAATATAATTATTTTTCATTAAATATATTTGTTTTATTTTGATTTAATTACCAGGGTTTTTTAATTATTATTGAATTGGTTTTTTTGTTGTTGTTAACTTTATCTCTTTACATTCTGAACTAATAAAATGTTTAAACAAATGTTCGTAACCCATTATTTGTTTTCTTTTTCCATTTTCAAGCCATAGACCAGACGTGTACTCGGGAGCTTCTTTAACTTGATCCAAGGTTGTAAGAAGAAAATCATCATCAGCAATCAATAAACCAAAAGGAATAACGCTATCTCCTTCAATGGAATGAATAATTACAGATATTTTTAATAATTTTTTTATTTCTTCTTTTAAAGAATCAAAATACTTTAACGCAATAATAATTTGAATATCAGTAGAAAATTTTTTGTTCCATAATTCTCTTAATATCCATTCAAAGCCTCCTAATTCTTCCATTAATAAATCGGGAGTAATTATAAAAAAGATACGTTGTTCAGCACCACTTATTAGCTCTTTTATTTTTTTCCTTATTTTATCACTTGTGCTTATTGCCCAAACTCTCGGTTCAGTCTCTTCTTGATCGATTTCTAATTCATTGATTGCTTTTTCAATTAATTTGGTTTCATCAATTTTTTGCTTATATTCATCTCGAATCGACTTAAAAATCCTTTCGATGGGAATTATCTGATAATTTGCTCCTCTTTTAACTGGCTCCTTTTGGATAAATCCCCTCTCGATCAATCTATTTAAGCTATCATAAACTCGAGCACGGTCAACTCCAGAAAATCTGGCAATATCGGCTGGGCTTAAGATTTTATACTTTGCGAGAGTTAAGAGAACTTTTGAATCATTTTTCGTAAAGCCTAAAGTTTGAAGGGCTTCTTCGATGTTAGATTCATCCATCTCTTTGGAATTATCAGATATTATCAATGATCAAATCAAAACGTTTTTTATTTAATATAAATGTAAACTGAAATATTCTATTTTAATCTTTATTTTTCAAAATTATATTTAGATCTGTTAGGATTAATTCAAATTCTCAATGTAATTAGTTATATTTAAAAATTTTGATCTAATTTTAGTAATTCCAAATATATGCTGTAATATACCATTAACGGATTAACGGATTACAATAATTTGATTTCTAACATTAAAATACTATTATTTTATAACTAGGTGTAAAAAGAGAAAACTTTAGACGAAAAATTAAGTTCATTATTTAAATTTTGATTTATTGGATTATGTAAAAAATTCAAATAGAATTTTAAGTTACCAATTAAAGATTGAAGATTCTTGTTGAAATTATTTTCTCGTGAAAATTAACAGTCAAAAAAATTTTATTTCCTATTTAATAAAAATTAAAAATTTATTTTAATAATGAGATTTTGTCGGACATAATATTTTTAGCACATTGCAGATCTAAAAATTTCAATCAATGAAATGTTCTAAAAGTAGGATTTCGAAACATAACATTTATATAATAGAAATTCGTAGTTATAATTAAATAAATTTAAAATAAAATAGAAAAAAAAACACACAAATTTAGTGGAGGAATAAAAAATGGCTAAAAAGAAACCAGCACCAAAGAAAAAGGCTGAAACATATATTGCTAAAGCACCAATCAGAAGGTTAATGAAAAAGGAAGGAGCCGATCTTGTTGCTGCTGAAGCTCTAGATAAATTAATTGGTTTTCTTGAGAAAAGTGCTGCAAACGCAACTAAAGAAGCTATAAAAGTTTGTAAGGCAGACAAGCGTAAGAGAGTCACTGCAGCCGATATTCGAAATGCTACAAGATAGAAAGCTTTAATTGTTAAATATATTTGATTTTTTTTTCTTTCTATTTTTAATTAAATTATTTGAAATCATTAAAAAAATCTTGATTTAAATATTTCTTAATTTTTGACTTTAACTTTTCTTCTACGGAATTTAATCCTTCAGGAACGACTCTTGTTTTCCCTACAATGTCTATATAACCTAATTCAGCACCATAACGAGGCACTAGGTGAAAATGTAAATGTTCTATACTTCCTCCGGCAATTTTTCCTTGGTTAATTCCAACATTATAACCCTTTGGATGATATGTGTCATCTAATAAGATTTGCAAACCCTGAATCGCTCTTATTATATGATTTGATTCCTCCTTTGTTAAATCGGATAATTTGATGATATGTCGATTAGGAATAATCATTAAATGCCCCGGATTATATGGATATAGATTTAGAGAAATGAAAATTAAGCTATCCTCATATATTTTTAGATTAATAACTCTTTCATCGTTATCTCGTATAGAACATAAAATACAATCTATATTTGGTTTTGCTTTTCCTTGAACATAATCTAATTTTCCTGATGCTCTTAACCAGTTTTCAAAAATAAAATATCACTTTAATTAAAATATTTAAGAATATAATGAAAAATTAGATGTAAAATCTTTTTCTTCATCAGGTTTAACTTTTCCAAAACAATATTCAGTTAAAATCATATTAGAATATGCGGCACATGTAAATACTTTACGGATACTTTTATAAAAAGAATTTTTAGAAATTGTCCCATCTGTTTTTAAAAATATTTGATCACTGATTTCATATCTATAATTCTGAATATCAATTCTAAAGAATACATCTTTTATTAGAAAAAATTTCCTTAAATCCATAAAAAATTGTAATTTCTTGCTTTCTTCCAAAGCATTCAAAGCTTCTACATGTTGAGGAGCAATTTGAATTGGATTTGAAATTATAATTAAATCCTTATTCTTAGGTTTAGCTGTAATCATTTTTTGTGCAATTTGACCGGGAGGAAATACAAATTGGAAACCAAATTCTAGCTTTTTATTAGTATCAGGTAATTTTTGCCTTAAAAGACCTTCATCTAATAAATATTCCTGTATTAAATCTTTTATTTTTCTTTCACTATTAGACATTTTATATCCAAATAGAAAAAATGATGCGCTCTATTAAAAATTAATAAAAATAAGAAGTATGAAATTTAATACTTACCTCGAGGTCTTGGTTGAGGTAGAATACCTGCGTTCTTAAGTTTCTCTATATTTTTTTCTAATGTCTCAATAGGAGTGCAATAAATTACTTGTAACGTATCAAAGTCGATAAACATTTTTCCAACAATCCCTAATCCCATAAAATTATTATTTTTATCGACAAAGGTGCTATCGATATCCATCTTTATCGCCTTTTTACTCCCTTCAAGTTCTACTAGTTTTGGCTGGCAAGCGGTAAAACCTCCACCTCTATTTTTTAGGAGATAATTCATAAGCGCATAATCTAATTCATCATTTATTTCTCCATGTTCTTGGAGTAATTGTACCACTTGAGGTTCATTTTGAAGAGACATAATTTAATTTAAAATTCTTTAAGTTCTTTTATCAATTTGAACTCTATCTACACTATGTAAAGCACAATTCATATTTTCCAGAGCATCTTTAATAGTTTCAAGATCTAATTTATCTGTCCCTTTAATTGTTATGAAAACAGAAGTAGTTTTCTGATCTATCTCATCAGTTTTTATCTGAACAAATACAACACCCTCGATCTCTTGTAAAGCTCTTGCAAGTTCAAAATTGGAAGGCTGATGAGGTTTAAGCACATCTAAATCAAATTCTACTCTACCCATTATTCTAGATTAAACCTTTAGTTTGAGTTATTAAAATTTTAAATTTAAATTACCTTAATAATAGTTTGAATTCTATTTATAATTTTTTTATTCAATTAAAATATTTTTTTTAGAGTTTTAATAATTTCAGAAGGAATTTCACTCTGTTCAATAATTTTATCTGCTTTTTTAAAAGATTCTCTATCTAATAAAATTGGCAATTTTGTATTTAATGCGATTGAGTATGCACCAACTTGAAGTGCCGCTTCAATATCCCTTCCAGAATCTCCTATTATGACAATCTCACTTGGAATCAAATTGAGTTTCTCGCAAATATATTTAATATGATCGGGATGGGGCTTTAAATTCTCAACATTATCCCGTCCTGCTATTACTTCAAAATATTTATCAATTTTCGCTGTTTCAAGAGATATTTTCGCATTATTATACGTATTGTAAGTAAAAATTGCTTGTTTTAAGTTTTTCTGTCGTGCAAATTCAAGCACTTTGTCTATTCCTTCTATTAAACTTGCTTTAATTGCAGCTTTATATTCAACTTGTATAATTGATTCATTAACTTGTGCCATAATTTCAGCTATCTTTTGAGATGAAAATCCTTCTTTCTTAAAGATCTCTCGAGCAATCTTTACATTTTCTAAAATTGGTTTTTCTATTGAAAGCAATTTTTTAGGAATACCTGAATGTTTTAAAATATTGATTGCAACTCTTCGAGCTTTAATAGAATTAATCTTAAAATGGATGAGTGTTCCATCCAAATCCCAAACTAGTGCTTTAATAGATCTCATTTAATAAACCAAATCAGAATAAATGGGTCCTTTTGGGGTTAATACTGACTTCTTTAACTTAAGCTGATTAATCCTAAATGTTCCAAATTCTAAATTTCTAGCGTCTTGAATTAATTTCTTAAAAGTATTAAAAGTTTTATAGTTAATTTTATTACTTTTCAATCTTCCAATAGTTAAATGTGGTTTGAAGGTTGTTCTTTTATCAAATTCAGTATTAAGTTTTTCATTTAAGCTTTTTTCAGTATTATCTTTTACTTTTTGTAAAAAATTTATATCTCCATTTAACTTTATCCATAAAACCGAAAACTTATTGAATTGACCAGCCCCTTTTAAAAAGTATTCATATGATTGCCCTTTGAATACTTTTTCATTTATATCCTCTTGAATTATCTTATAAATTTTTGGAGCTAATGATTCTGAGATATCTCCCAGAAATTTAACTGTAATATGAAGATTTTGAGGTTCAACAAGTTTAAGTTTGGGCTGATTCTGTCTTAATCGAGTAGTAAATAATGCTATTTCTTTGATAGTTTCTTGATCTTTTAATTCCATGGCAATAAATGCTCTAATCATCGCTTTCTAATCCTTTAATTTTTTTTTCCAATAATTTTGAATTTTCCATTCTTTTTTAGCCAGAATTTTTTTCTGTTCTGGTATTATATGTATATTTTTTAAATCTTCTAAATTTGATGATTCTATGATCTTGATAATGTCTTTTAGAAACATAATATTCATCTTTCCGCGGGTATCAGCATCAGCAGAAGCATTATGAGGCATAAGAATCATTCTAATTTCCGGTTGATTTTCTTTAATATGCTTAAACCTCATTAGCGTTCTGTGATCAAGTGGTTCATTAGGATAAACATCAAATGAAAGATTGATATGAATTTCTTTTTTTTCGAATAGATCTAATAAATCATCTAAATTTAAGATACCACCTCTAGCTGTGTTTATTAATAAGGAATTTTTCTTCATTAATTTTAATAATTTTCTATTAATTAAATTTTCAGTATATCTATTTAACGGAATATGTAAGCTAATAATATCTGATTCTTGAAATAAGATTTCTAATTTTTCAATATACTCAATATTAGGATATTGCTTTTCAAGATTAATACGTTTGATTATATCATAATATTTGATTTTGATATTCCAAGGATAGAGTCTTTTCATTAACTCTGAACCAATTTCACCCATTCCTACAATTCCAAGAGTTTTATTATTCATAACTGAAGACAAATTTTGATCTAAATCCCATTTATCCGTTAGATCCCATTTTCCTTCCCACACATACTTGTGAAGATCAATAATATTTCGTAAATTCGCCAATATTATCGCGATGGTATAATCTGCTACAGCCTCATAGAGAACGCTAGGAGTATGAGTAATTATAATGTTATCTTTTTCAGGTTTTTGAATATGGTTATATCCTACTGTAGAAGTACAAATAGCAAAGATATTAGAGCTCTCTATTATTTTTTTAGGGATGAAATGACTTAAATGGCATCCAATTATATCAGGATTATAATTTTTTATGTCTTTTTCAAGATCAGATTCTGTAGGAAACCTTCCTTTAAATATTTTTGATTGAGAAATTTTATTCAATCTTTCCCAGAGAGTTTTAATTTCTTTTCGAATTTCTTGGTTAATTTTTTCGTTAGATCCAAGTTCTTCAGAAGTAAAAACATTGGAAGTAAAATATATTTTTGGTCTATAAGTCATAATCAACGCTCAATTTTTCCAGGAAGGTAAAAAGCATATTTCTTTTTAAAAACTTTAATTTTAAGATACCTGTCAAATTTTCTCACGCTTTGAAATATAACCCACATATTTGCATCACTTTTATAATATTTTTGAACTTCCTCCAAAGTTATTGGTTTTATTTCAAAATCATTAGCTTCCTTTTCAAAAAAATTATTAACAAGCTTTATTAACCCTGGAATTAATTCCGGTTTTTGTTCTTTAAAAAAATTAGCTACTAAATCTATAGTCACTTTTCTCCAATCATAATACCTTCCAACAGTTTCTCCAAGAAAAAGTGCTTTCAATAACCATCTTAAAAAAGAGGGGGCACTTTTTAAAAATAACTCTGCCTGCATTGCTTCAGCACCATTTATTCTAAACATTGGTGTACTTGTATCCAAATAATAGAGTTTTGTATTTGACTCTAATTTTGGATTATTTGGATTATATCCAATTACTGCGAAATTGGATATCTGTCCATCTAAACCCAAATCAATTTTTTTATTATTTTTACTATAAGACCATACCTTTTTCATTTCTCGCATAGCTAGCAAAATTAAAGTTTTAATATCAGCGGGTGGGAGGTTATGAATTACTTTATTTCCTACTGATTCTGTTGATATTTTTTCTTGAACGCAATAAAATTGAATATTACCATCGTCATCATAAAACCAAGCAATATCGTACTTAGGAATATTCAAACCCACATCTTCTTTAAGAATACGATTATATTCATTATATGCCCAGATGTGCCTTCTCACTTGATCCTCATTATCGAAGATTGGGATTCGCTTATAAGCTAAGTGTTCTGGATCTGCTAACATTTCAAAAACCAGACTAATTTCTCCATATCCCAGAATTTTAATGGGTACTATCCCCCCTTCGGGGTTACTTGTATCAATAGATCTCTCAAGTTGCTTTAAAAGTTGAATATCGAGTTTCATTATTAATCATTTTTGTAATTAATAATTAAAAAATCTGATTTCTGAACTTATAAAATTATTCGTTTTTTAATTTATACTTGATTATATTTAGGGTTTAAAATTTAATAGTATCCAAATTTTTCAATAAGAGTTTTTGCTGTTCCTAAGTTCCGGCTTGCCATCGATAGAGGTTCCCAGGGCCACTCACATCCTGCAGCATACATATAGAACCCTCTTGGTTTTCCCATTTGGATAGTATTCTCAATCTCTCTTATAACCTCAGACAATGGATAAGATAAACTCCCTAAAATTTGAGTATTAGTATTTCCTCTAATACAATTATTCTTCCCTATTTTTTCTTTTGCCCTTTTTAAATCTACTTGATAGTCTAAATCTAAAATTGCAGCATTAGTGCTAGAAACTAACTTTAACATATCTCGACCTTCTTTATCTATAACAGAATTATCCCCACAGATATGATACAATACCGGCACTTGTTTTTGTATATAAGTAAATAATTCCTTTGTAGCATCTAAACAACATTTCTCATATCTCATTGGGCCAATTTGGGAAATTGCAGAATCACCAGCACCAATAATGTTTGCTCCTGCTTCAATTTGTAATGCTGCAAATTCCTTTTGGACTGGAAGGATTCTACTTATAAGGTATCTTATTTCTTGAATCCATTCAGATTTTTTGCATAACATTAACACATTAATCAAACCGAATAAACAGCAAATTTCGGCAAAAGGAGCTTCAATCCAACCAACAATACAATTTTTATCTCCATTTCTTTTTGAAAGCTCACTTACTGCTTTAATCCTATTTTGAATTCTAATATTCTCTAATATATTTGGTTGCTCAATCGAGTCAAAATCTTCTATTGTTAAATGAGTTTTTGCTACAGGCGTGTGCCCATCCCAATTTATTTCAACACCCCATGCGTTTGCTTCTCGATAAGCATCTGTAGAAACATTTACATGATCAATTTCGAAAAATTCAGAACATCTAATTTGTGCGTCAGCCAAAATTTCGGGTTTTTGACAATAAATATGGTTATAGTCAACCCCAATTAAGCTTGCGGCTAAATGCATTATAAAAGGATTAAAAGGAATTCGTTTGGGAATACCATTTATCGCAGATAATGTCAGTTCTAGCGAGTTCATTATTATTAACTCTTCTAAAAATCTTTTTACTATTTAGAATTCTTTTTCTTTTTTCTTCTCAATGTTTCTTGAAATTCTATTAAGATTCCTAAATCATTTTCTGTGTTGAAATATGCTGTTTTTTGTTTTCCAGTAATTCTTTCATGCAAGAGTTCATATCCTTTATCTAAAAATTCTTTGATAATAGAGTCTATATCATCTACAAATACTCCAAAATGATGTAAACCCTCCCTTCCTGAGTCTAAAAACTCCTTAAACACACAATCTCCTTCTATTAGTTGAATCAATTCAATTTGAACATCAAGCATTCGACTAAAAGCAAGTTTGGTGACTATTCTAGAATCTTTGCCCCGATATTTACAGGGACTGTCGTTATTATCAAAAACAGCAAACTTTGGAAATCCATAGACATTTTCTAATATTTGAATTTGCTTATCGATATTTTTATAAACATAACCTAGTTGATTAATCTTATAATTGCCCAAATTAATGTTTATTCTTTCCATTTTTAATATGAATCACCCCTTAAAATTAAAATTAACCAAATATAGTATAATTCAAAAAAATTTTTTATCAAAACTCATTTCATAAAATGATATAAAATAATTTAATAGAAAAAATGAGCAATTTTAATTATAAACCCGCAGAAAAACCAACTTTTTATTATATTGGAGTAACTACTAGTAAATCATCAATTATGAGGGTTTTTCCAAAATGGGCGGATTATTTAGGTCTCGGAGACACTTCTTTCGAGGGAATTGATTGTAATATTCATGATGATCCAGAAATTTATAGAAAGATCGTAAATTTCATTAAAAGTGATAAAAGATCCTTAGGAGCTTTGGTAACATCTCATAAAATTGACTTATATGAAGCAGCTATAGATTTATTTGACAAAATAGACCCCTACACGGAAATTTTAGGAGAGTTAAGTTGCTTATCGAAGAGAAAGGGAGAATTATGGGCACATGCTAAAGATCCAATAAGTAGTGGTCTTGCATTAGAATCATTTATCCCAAAAAATTATTGGAAAAAAAGTTCGGCTGAAATTTTCATTATTGGCGCTGGAGGTGCTTCTTTAGCACTTACAACATACATTATGGAAAATTTTAAAAAAGATAACTTGCCTTCAAGGATGTATATTTCAAATAGAAGTATGCCTAGACTAGAAAAAATGAAAAAAATTCATAAGAAATTTAATCCTGGTATTGCTATAGAATATTTATATCACCCTTATCCTTCAGATAATGATAAGATCGTGAATAATTTGAAGAATGGTTCGTTAGTGATAAATGGTACTGGATTAGGTAAAGATTTTCCAGGATCTCCTTTAACTAACGCTGCTGAATTCCCAATAAATGGTTTTATATGGGATTATAATTATAGAGGTGACTTGCTTTTTCTTAAACAAGCAAAAAGTCAACAAAAAGAAAAAAAGCTTCATATTGAAGATGGTTGGGTTTACTTTCTTCATGGATGGACAAGAGCTATAGCTGAAGTATTTCATATTGAAATTCCTACAAGTGGACCCAAATTTGAGGAAATCTCAAAAATAGCTCTTGAAGTAAAATAAATTTAAAGGTGTTTGAAATTTGGAGCAAATAAAAAATGTTAAATCAATGGCAATTAGGTTTAATTTAAGTAATGGGTTATCTTCTGATAAAGAGTCAAAAAAACGGATGCTCTCCGATATGGATGGTATGTATTTAAATAATAA
>JBHLNZ010000061.1:0-19041 GCA_048941015.1 Promethearchaeota archaeon
GGTCTGTTAATTGTTATACGTGCAATTCTATCTTTTTTTTCAAAAATAATCTCTTCATAATCCATTTTCATAAACTCCAATATTTTTTGAATTTTACATTAATGATTAATCAATTAAAATGATCTTTTTATATATAAAACACACTCTCTTTATAGAATTACTATCAAATTATATTTTAATTAAGATTAGAAGATAGCACTATATATTCTTCGTGAAACCTAAATTTCACGAGTAAAAAAATATAGCCTCACATTATCATAATTGATAAGAAATAAAAATTGATTTATTTTTTAATTCTAGGTTTGACCTTGTAGTAAATAATAATAATCGAACTTAAAATGACACAACAGAATAGAACTACTTCATAACTAGGAATTTCAGGATTTTCATTACCAGGTGACTCAGGATTTACTTCTATGAATGTTTCAAAATATTTATCTTTATAACCAATAGCTGATATTGTCATATTTAACAATATAGGATCTTCTCCTGGAAGCACCGTTATTGGAATTAAATTAACCGAATAATTTCCATTTCCATGATTTTGAATACTAGATGATACATCTGTTCCGTTCCAGCACATTTGAATTGTAGCATCATTAATTGGATCTCCTGTAACGTTACTGAGATATAATGTTATTTTAAAGTTTTCAGCTGTGTATTCTCTATCGACGATTTCTACGTAAATTTCAGGGATTAATAAATCTGTAATATCACTCTGCATTTCTGCTAACGCTGTATCAACGTCTTTTTGGCAGCTTAACATATCATTAAAGATATCAGCAATAATACTTGAGATTGACAAATAATTTTCATGCACAGGGCGAGACAACGTTAAATCTAATTGATCTGTCCAATTTTTAATCCATTCGAAACCAGTTGGAGGATTATCATAGACTGATTTCAAAGCGGGAAAGTTAGAGAGCGCTTGTATTCCTGGGTTTGGTGATGCATCGGCAGTTAGTTCTCTTTCCTGCGCTAAAGGATCACCTAAAAATTTAGTAAAATTAATTGCTGCTTCCCTTGCAGTTCCTGTGGTTGTAACAGGGATTGCTAAGTTACTACCACCTATAATTGAAGTTCTATATCCCGTAGCCCCCGCAAAATGAGGTAGGGGGGCAATTCCAAATTCTATATCGAAATCTTCAGAGCTACCATAAGCAAAATTCCATTGTCGCATGAATATAGATTCATTAGCTAACCATACTGCTACTGAGGCTCCTTCATCATAAACTAAACCACTACGAGGGATAATATAAGGTGTACCTTGGACCCCAGTATATTGTGGTGCTATTAAAGCTTTTAAAAAGGTCATTGCTTCTGTGACTTCTGTCGTGTTAATATTCACATCACCAAAACTAGAAAGTAAATCTAATTCGCCATTACTTCCACACCATTCAAAAAAATTGACTACACCACCTTCGTACGCATCAAATTGGCCAACATATCCAACAAGATCTGAATCAGCATCAGTTAATAAGCCACTTTGATTATTAAGGATATAATTAGCAGTTGTATTTAATTCTTCCCATGTGTCAAAATCAGCTTCTGTCCAACCTGGTAGATGGAGATCTAAAAGATCCTTACGATAATACAAAATTCCTAGATTATTAAAGTAAGGATACGCATATTGTTTACCTTTATACATGCATGCATCAACCGAGCCAATAATATAGTCATCCATCTCATTAGCATCTAAATAGGGATCCAATTCAATAATCCAACCGTTTGAAGCAAATAAAGCTGTCCAAATCGTATCCAAATCAATAACATGTGATGTAGCTGTTCCCGATTCCATCAGAGCTTGTAGAAAAACAAGTTGGTCAGTGGATGTGGCTCCTGAAGATAATATGGTAACAGAATCGACTCCAGAACCTAAAGGTGATGACAAAAAGTTTGCTGTGACATTTTGGATTCCTGGAAGTCTTTGAGCATAAGTATATATGGTTAAGTCTACTCCTTGAGATGTTCTTGGAAATTCAAATCTTCTAACAGGATTTCCGAATAAAGATAGTAAAAGTAAAGTTAAAAATCCAAATAAACCAAGCATACATTTATATTTATTATAATTTTTCAATCTTTCACCAAATTATTAAAATTTAATTGTTTCTGTTTTCAATTTTTTATATTATCTAAAATTATAAATTGATAAATTATTACGAAAAACCTACTTTTATATTTTAGGGTGTTCAAAAATTTGAAAATAGGCATTAACATTAAAAAAGCAACAAAAATACCTACGGAAGAACCATTTTTTCTTTAATTTCATGAACCAAACTGGAACCATCTTTATTAATCTGTGAAAGTATGTCCCTTAAAATCTCATTAATTTCAATTCCTTTTAAATCACAGGAAATATACAACAATGATAATATCTGCCGTGCCAAAGTCTGAAGCGTTTTAATATCATCAATAGGAATTCTTATACCAAGCGCCTTTAAATCCATATGTGTTTCTTTTTCTTGTTGTCTAACCACAATCAAAACATCATTTTTTCGACCTTTCCAAATTTCAGTTATAGCACGAATTGATAAAATATATCTTTTTGTAGCGCTACCTATTCCATGGATTTCTTTAGTAAATTCTAGGGGTTCTGAATTCCTTATAGATTTAAGTCCAAAACTTCTATTCATTAAATTAGCTTTATCTAATTTATTTTTCATTTTGGAGATTTCATCTGTTAATTGTTCGACCTTTAACGACAATTTTTCAAATTTCTCCAAAAACAGTTCTTTATTAATTGAGTTTTCAAAATCACCCATTCAAAACAACATCTTGTTGAAATTAAGTGTGATATTTTTTGAATAAGTTTCTAATAAAACTAATTATTAAAGGCTTAATCTCTTTTAATTTAGTAATTTACAAACTTACATTAAAAATTAAAAGATAAGGGAATAATCTATTATTTCTTATATATCGTTAGAATTGATGTTCGGATTAGACTTAAAGTTATCATCATTTCCTTCTCTACTTAAGTCCAAGAAAACTTGGTTATTTCCTACATCTTTCTTAGTTTCATATTTAATAGTATCTTCAAGGCTCAAGAAATCTTTGATTTCTTTATCTAATTCAGATTTAAATTGCTTCTCATTTCTATAAAACTTTCTTGACTCATATAATCCAAGTATAATTAAAATGAGGATAAAGAAGAATAGTATGAAAATGTTTCTAAGTAAGTTTATTATAGCGTCATTTAGGAATGATAAAATATTAACATACGGTAAGTATCCTAATAAGGTATAAGGAAAATTTTTAGCAAATTCATACGAAACTTTAGAAAATAATAGCCACATTAATACCGTATCAAGACCAATCCTCTTAGATTTTATCCTTTTGCTTAAAAGTTCTGCCTGAGATCCCATCAATGTACTAATAGAATACAACAAGATTCCTAAATCTACTAATAATAAGATAATTTGTGTAGTGATAGATGATTCTTCTCCTCCTATATTTCTGATTGCTAAGAAAAGCTTTATTAATAAATAGAATGTATAAAGGACCACCAGTAATGAAAACATCCCCAACCAAGCATTAAAAACTTTTTTAATTAGACAAACAAATGCAATTATTAAAAAAAAGATTATAACTCCTCCAATAAAAGTTACAACATAATTTAAAATTTCCATGGCAGTTTGATTTATTTCAATCCCAGTAAGTACACCTATATATTGAGAACCAAGCAAATAACCTACTAATAACCCAAGGCTTAAAACAAATCCGAAAATAAATGTAAGGGATCTATATAGTCCACTTTTAATTTTTCTTTTTAATTTATCATCTATTCTTTTACTTGAAAGATAACCACCATACAAAATAAACCAAGATGTTAGGAAAAAGTAAGAGACAATCGAAAATAAAAACATGCCTACTAAAATAAAGATTAATAGAAACATCAGTGGTAGCGATAAAAAGAAGTAAAGTAATACTTTCCACGAGGCAATTTCTTTTACATCCTTCTTAGCAAAGATTGATAATATAAATAAAAATGTAACAAATGTTAAAAAAGGTAAGTAAATAATTATCCCAATTAGGTCTATTAAATCCATTTCAATATTAAAAAGTACTACATCCATTCTAATCGGGAATTCAATTAATAGAATATTAAGATGAAGCCAAACAACGAGAATCAATAATTTTCTATTCTCTTTTAACCCTAATTTCTTAAGATTTTCAATTATTTCCATAAAAAAATCATAAACTTGGTCTATTTAAAATTTAGTAATAACATAACTCGGTTTAAAAAAGCGGGAACTTGGGAGTGTTTAAAATAAGATAACTCCAGAACAATAAATATTTAAAAGCATAATCTATCTAATATTTAAAAAAAATTTATAAAATGTGATTTTTTTGATATTACAAACGGATTACTGGACTTATATTCAAGCATTTTTTGATTGGGTTGCTCAATCAGCAGGTGTTATGGTTTGTATCACTGGTTTTATTGCATTTACTTGGCTTGGATATGAAAGAAAAAGACGAGGTTCTTTTACCAAAAGAAAGGCAGAAGAGGGTAAAAAGTTTAATATTACGAAGTTCTTAAGAGTTTTATCATACACAGGAGTTATAGTTGGAATTCTTGATATCTGGGCAGGATCAATGGGCTTAATCCTAGACATCCCTCCAAGTTTTAGATATGCCGCTCTCACTGAAAATGCTGCGGATCATTTTACATGTATTTTCCTAATTATCGTTGGAATTGCAATGTTTTTCAAACCTATTAATGATTTACCACTTGCAAGTATATTAGGATTAATTGCAGGTATTGCATCTGCTGTAGTATTAGCTGCAGTAATACCTCCTGGAGTGGAAGTGGTTATTGCAGAGTGGATAAATCCAAAATTACTGCTTATTATCGTTTTTATAGTTGTTGCTGCTATTGTTGCTATTACGGCTAAATTTTATGTTGGAATATTACAAACTATTTCTAAGTTTCTTTCATGGCCACCTATAGCCTTTATTATAATGATTTTCTGCTTAGTCCAAGGTATTTTATTGTGGGGCTTCGGAATGAGTATTTTTGTGAATTTCCTTTAAGTAATAAAAATCCACCAAAAATCTATTTCAAAATATTTTTCTTTTTTTTATTTGTGCTTTTTGTAGTATTATTAGAATTTTTTTTAGGGAACAGTTTATAGTCAACTTCCTCATATGGTTTCATCGGTTTTAATGAATCTATTTGAAAATTACATACCCAACACACATTTTCTAAATCACTTAAAGCTTTAGAGCATTTTGAACAATAGAAAGTTCCACATTCCGGACACATAAAATTATTCCCACTTATTTTAGTCTTACATACCAAGCAAATTTTCTTTTCTTTGGATACTGTTACTTCTTCTTCAGTTAGCTTCTGGGGTCTAGTGAATATACCCAAAACATCAGTTTTTATTTTTTCATCTACCTGTATTGATTTAGAAACTATGCTTGACCGTGTATGTTTAATTATAAGATAAAAAAGGGTATACACATATGCAGCTAAAAAAAAAAATTCCAGAATAAGTTGCCACTCGAGAGAAAAAATAATATCAAGCACTATAATATATATAATTAGAGGAATAGCTAAAAGTGCAAAAAGTACCCAAAACAATAATGCACGTCTTATTATTTTAGGCTTGACTACTGTCGGTATAATTATAATACAACAACCTAGAATTAAGAGAAGTGGACTTAGTTCTAATGGATAAATATTAAGAGATTTATGAGCTCTCAAAGCTAGAACGAGGGAAAACATGAATAATAAAAAACCAAATAAAAAGAATGAAGAAACAGCCTTAAACTCGAGACGTGACCTTTCCGTGTAATGATATAAAACAATTGGAACTAAGATCACTAATCCCCCTAATATAAAAAAATTAAAAATTGGTCTTGCTACATCCAAGGGATCTGTAGAGATTGAGGGAAAAATAATTACTAAAATAGTAAATATCCCAAATGCAATTGTAAAAGCAAATTTTGTGCGTTTGAATATCACATCAAAAGCTAAAACAAAAAACATTCCTCCTAATCCCAATATAGCATTACTTATTATTTCAAGAATAATATAGATTGATGAAAAGTTTTCATAATCACCATAAAATATAATATTATCAATATTAAATGAAACTGGAATTTGAAGAACTTGAATGAAAGTAATAACTAAACTAGAGGCAAATCCGAGAGGTAAACTAGCTAATCCAAACATAATGATTTTTTCACTGAATATCTCTCTCTTCCTTCCTTTAATTATAAAGTATACTCCACATATTAACGTTAAAGTTATTGCGATTCCCCATATGAATCGTTCATAAGTACTCCAAAGCATTACATCTGCCATAATTGTTTACTCCTAATTAGGATTTTTTTAGTGTTGTAATGGTTTTTGGATAAATCTGTATATCTTAATTGCCAATCTTATATATAAAAATTTTGGTATAATTATATTTTCTTTATCTTTTAGATAAAAAAATCAGTTAATTTTCTTTGTTGGTTAAAACTTTTGAATGGCAGTTTTAATCTCGTCTTAAGTAGGTTGACAGATTCTGGTGCAAATCCCATAAAATGATTATTTACTATAATAAATATTTCATATATCTCATGATCTTTTCGAAAGGTGTCTACTTTTTCAATTAAATCTCTAAGTATATTTTCTTGTTCTCTCTGAACTCGGTTAAAAACATTCAACTCACGATTTCCAATTAATCGAATATAATAATACAGTTGTTTAGGTAGATAATAAGCTTCTAAATCAGGTTTATAAGTTGTTCCTAAAATTTTCTCTTTACCATCAATAAATTTGTTTAATATTTCTGGTTTAAACCAAGAATTATCTCGAAACTCAAAAATGTATTTTAATCTGTCATTTAACGGTATCTCATTAATCAAGTAACTTAATTTTTGAAGATGCTCTTCAGAATAATGAAACCAAGGAGGAAATTGAAATAAATACCCAAACATTTTCTCTTCTAAGGGTTTTATTCTGTAAAAGAACTGATCAATTTGATTATCAATCTCGGATTCGTGTAATTTGTGAGTAATTTCTTGCCATACTTTTACTATAAAACGAAATTGTTTTGGAACCTTTGAGAACCAATTAGTTACCATACTAACTGTAGGTAAATTATAAAATGTAGAATTTATTTCAACAATATCAAAAAATTGTGAATAGTAATCTAATTGAGCAGTCGATTCAATTGATTTTGGATAGAAAGGACCAACCCAATCTTTATAATTCCATCCAGCACATCCAATCTTAATCTGAACCATATCATCTAACATATTTAAAAAATTTTTTAAATAATACTTCAAATGTGTTAAGAATTTAATCATTAAAATAAATTTCAGTTATAATCGATTAATCGAATTATATTATTTTTAATAATTAAGATTGATTTAAAATTTAAAACACGAAATATTTTATAAGAAAGACTTTGATTATTTATATACAATAATTAAATCCTCTACAATTTTTATAAATTGAAAAATACAAAACTAAAGAGTAATAATTTTTTAATATAACGAAGATTGGGTGAATTTAATTGTCGATAGATTGGGAGAAAGCTGAGGAACGCCCTGAAAAAAAGCAGAGTGTTGAAGGAAGGATTCTATTAGATCTGAGGGCAAAGGTTAACGAATTAGAAAGAGAATTAATAAATACTAAAAAACAATTGAAAAAGACTGATGAAGAATTAAGAGAAACCAAAAGCAAATTGTCAGGCAGAGAAAAAAGCCTTACCCGAATGACAGAGAAATTCTCTTCAGCAAAGAAAAGTTTAGATGATGTAGCAGAACAAAAACTAAGTGTTGATATTGAATTAACTAAACTAAAACCACAAGTCTCAGATTTTGAGAATGATTTATCAGTTGCTAAAGCAAAAATAATAGAACTAGAAGGAGAGCTAAAATTCACAACAGAGAAAATCTCAGAGTTGGAACAAAAAATTACTTTCAAAGAAAAAACCATTGAGACCCAAAGAGGAGATATTAAGAAAAGAAATGGGGATATAGATTTATATAAAGAAAAGTTAGAATTAAATCAGAAAGAAGTGGAAGATCTGTCAAGTAAAATAAGGGATCTTGAGACACAATTATCAGAACTAGAATCTTCTCCTGAAATTCTACAAAAGATTAAAGACACTATGGTTCACAAAGGCTTTCTTTCAGATAAAGAGCTCGAAGATATATTAAATGAGTTTAGTTAAACCATTCTATTAGAAATATTATTTAAATCAAAAATTATTATATATAACCAAAAGTATATTGTAATATATTTTGAAATTTAAGAATTGTAGAAAGATAAATTAGTAAATAAAAGGTGAATAATTTTTGTCCGTCGATTGGGAACGTGCAAGAGAAAAACCAGATAAAAAGCAAAGTGTTGAAGGACGATTTTTAATAGATCTAAGAACTAAGATTAATGATTTAGAACAAAAATTAAAGAATTGTGAAGCAAAGCTCGAAAGAACTACAAAAGATTTAAATGAAACTAGGGAAAAATTAGCTCATGTTGAGAAAGATTTAAAACAAAGAAATGATGAACTTGAGTCAATTAAAAAGGATATGGATGGCGTAAAAAAAGAAAAAGAGAATGCTGACTCAGAAATGGGGAGTTTAAAATCAGAAAAGTCGGATTTAGAAAAGAAACTTAATGATTCTAATGAAAAGATTTCTGATATGGAAATAGAACTTAAAAAGTTAGAAGAAATGGATATTTTAAAAGAAGATATGGAACAGAGAGAGAGAGAGCTAGAAGCTGTTAAAAAAGATTTACAACAAACGATTTCAGATAAATATGTTGAAATTGAGAGTTTGAAGAATGATCTCAATAAAATTATTAACGATAAAGAAGCTGAAATAGTAGATCTTAAGAATAAGTTTGATGGAAAAACAAATGAAGTTGAGGCTTTAGGTCTCAAGATTAAATCACTTGAAGACTACATCGCAGAATCGAAAGCAGCACCTCAAGTGATCGAAGATATAAAGGAAATGATGGCTCATAAAGGATTTCTTTCAGATAAAGAATTTGATCAGTTATTGGAAAAGAACCTAAACCAATAAATTAATAAATTTTTATTTTATCCTTCATTTTTGTTAAAATTAATCAGATCTCATTGAAGATAGCTTCTGAATTTATAATTATTTTATAATGATCTATATAAAAAACTCCATTATGTTATTACAAACAATTTCTACGGAACAATTTTATGAATTTTTTATAAAAGAATTAGTATCTCTCTTTTGTGGATTTTTAATAGGTATTGAAAGAACACGAGCTCGAAAAATGTTTGGTGCTCGAGACCACATTGCTTATGCATTGCTTTCGACAACTTTAATCATTCTATACGAGGATTTCATAACTGATATTGGTTTCATCTTAATTATTTTAGTTTTTGGAGCAATGGTGGCCTTTCTCTCAATTGGAAGTGTATATCGCCTTTTTCATACCCAAGAACCCGGTTATACTTCCACAATATCGATGTTGCTGGCAATCGTAACAGGAATTTTAAGTTATTATCTTCCTTATCTTGCTATTTCAATATCGGTTATATTTCTAATAATATTGTCAACTAAAAAGGAATTTGAAAAGATTAGGGGATTGCAACAAATTGAATGGACTGGAACTGTCGAATTTATTGCAATTGTTATTTTACTATTTCTTTTAATTCCTGATATTGATATTTTAGGAATTCAAATTCGCTCTATTATTATAATTTTCATCACAATCTTAGCGATTAAATATTTTAGTTATTTCTTTCTAAAAAGTTCCACTAAACATAATTTATACTACATATCATTTTTAGGGGGATTTGCTCATAGTGAAGCAACCTCAGTAGAGTTAGCGAAATCTGGAGCATCTT
The DNA here is from genome assembly GCA_048941015.1 of Promethearchaeota archaeon. GTDB lineage: Archaea > Asgardarchaeota > Lokiarchaeia > Sigyniarchaeales > SOKP01 > SOKP01. Next base: position 9,834 of record JBHLNZ010000061.1, read on the forward strand.
CTTCATCAATTTGGCTTGTGATACAAACAATGCTACTTAGGATGATTTTAATTGTATTTTTAGGAGCATTTAATCTATTTATATATTCACTATTCCCTTTATTAGCAACATCCATTATTGGTTTGATTGGAGCCTTTTTAATTCTAAGAAAAAAAGAAACAAGTTTATCTCTAGCAAGCGTAAAAAATCCTTTATCATTGAAAAGTGCTCTAATTTTCTCTGGAACTTATCTCTTAGCGGTAATATTAGCCTTAGGTTTGCAAACCATCTCGTTAAATATAGGAGAGATAAATTACTTTTTGTTTTACGTTATTGCATTCATAATTGGATTAATTTCTGGAGGTGCATCATCCTTATTTATTGCTACAATATATACTCTATCATTAGTTAATATAGCAAATGCTTTAATAATGCTCGCAATTGGCTTGTCCGCAGCTATTATAAATAAAATATTTTATTCTACGAAAAATTTACATCCAAACAAGAATAAAAAAGTCTATGCTATCCACTTATTAATTTATCAAGTAATAACTATATCTCTATTAATAATTTTCACTTTATTAACAATTAGTTTCTTTAATCTACCATTTTTTTAGTTGGTTAAAAAAGAATTCTTATATTGTTCATTAATGTTATTATATCTAGAGAATAACTACGAAAAAGTTAAGAAGTATAATGGTTGAAATTACTTGGAAAAATAAAGAAGATATTACAGATAATATACAGAATTTGAAAAATTATTATAAAGACAAGTTTAATATAATTAAGATTAAATCAGATCTTTATGAAGAATTTAAATTTATCCAAAATAGTGAAAAAATTTGGAGAAATAAATTATTTTGGGGAGATAATTTAGAAGTTTTACTGTACCTATTAAATAATTTTGAAGAAAAGATAAATCTAATTTATATAGACCCCCCTTTTTTTACAGGAGTTAATTATCACATAGATATCACTGAAGATGATAATAACTATAATACTGTAGCTTACTATGATCATTGGAACAAAGATTTGGATTCATATTTACAAATGCTTTATGAAAGAATAATTTTATTAAGAGAATTATTAGCAAAAGAAGGTTTATTATTTCTACATTTAGATTGGCATGCTAGTCATTATATAAAACTCATTCTTGATGAAGTTTTTGGAGAAAAAAGATTTGTAAACGAGATTATATGGTATTATTATAATAAATATTCTGCCGGTAAAATGAATCTACCTCGTGCTCATGATAATATCTTGGTTTATTGTAAATCTGAAAATCATACTTTTAATGAAATTAGAACCCCACGAAAAGAGCCAATAAAACAATTAAAGAGAGAAATGGTTAATGGAGTTTTGAAGAATGTAAAAGATGAGCATGGGCATGTAGTTTACAGAATAGTCACTGATAAAAAGCTAGATGATGTATGGCGTATTCCATGTATGCAACCTGCTTCAAAAGAATGGGTGGGATTCCCCACACAAAAACATCATGACTTACTTAGCAGAATTATTGAACTAGGGAGTAGTGAAAACGATCTTATAGCAGATTTTTTCTGTGGTTCAGGAACAACCCTTTTGGAAGCAACAAAATTAAATAGGAAGTGGATTGGATGTGATATCTCTGAGTATTCAATTTACCTTACAAGTAAAAGAATTATAGATTATTTGAAATCAATTCCTAAAAGTAAAAGCACTTTTTATCCTTTTGAAGTCATTTCACATTTAAATTCAAAACAAAAAAAAATCATTCGATCTGGTTTTTTCGAAAAAGAATTAAAATTTAAAAGAAAAAAATAATGAAATTAGTATCGTATTACGTTCCAGTTTAAATAATGAGCAAGTGCTTCATTAACAACGTCTGCTACTTCGTTTAAGGTTGCTGCAACGTGATGTGCAAAGCCCTCTTTACATAATGTCTTAAGTATATCTTGTAAATTGGGAATCTCAATAACTCCAAAGCCCCCATAAGTGTCTAGAGGATCATCTGTATAATTTCCTTCAACAAGTAAAACTTTAATATCACCAAACATGTCGTCTGTTTCAATTCTCAAAAGAGTACAAGGTTTTGCTTTAATTCTTCCTTGAATTGCTCCAAAACTCGCATCTGGCTTATCATCACCAATTATTGGATGTATGGTCATCTTAGTATCTTTAAAGAAAGATTTTGGAAGGTTGCTACAGTGAAAAAGAACCATCTTATTAGGATCATCCCCATAATTGTTATTCCAATCTAATATTGCTGAAGGTGTTTCAGAAGCAACTTGTAAAATATACATCCCAATTAATCCTGAAATATCCACTTCACAAGCGGCAGGAACTAAACCTTCGCTAAACATACTCATAACTGCGCATGGGACAATTCCAAAATTATCTTGTATTGAAGGCCAACATTGGAACGCAAATCCATCTAATTCATTTTCTAATACCCATTTCTCTACTATTACAGCTAGTTTTGCCAACCTGAGTACATCATCTTCCTTAAAAACTTTAGTTTCTGTATAATTCTTAATAAATTGAATTTTTTCGTTCACTTTTGGATCATTATTATCTAATAGATTTATTGAACCAAATATTTCTGATAGATCGATGGGTTCAATTGTAATTCCATTAAATTCCAAGATTTTTTCACTATAGCGAACAGTTTCAAAAGCGTTGGGCCTTGTTCCAATTTGTCCAAAACGTGCTCCTCTAAGTTTATTTACTATATTGCAAACTTTTTCGAACTTTTTTATATCTTCTTTAAATTCTTCGGATTTAATTGAGCATGTATGAGAATTTGTGAGTGAATAAGGTATTCCATATTGATACAAGACACTACATACTGAGATTTTCCCACAGAACGCATCTCTTCTATATCTTCTGTTCATTTTATTAATTTCATCCGAAGAAGCTTGAATGAGAACAGGCACGTCCAATCCAGAGAGTTTTATAGAGTTAGCAATACCTTTTTCATCCCCAAAGTTAGGGAGTATAACAATAATTCCACTTATCTTATCTTTATTAGCTTTAAAAAGTTCTGCACACTTCTTAGCATCTTGATAAGTTTCTACAACTCCAAATTTAGTATCATATTCTCCTAAAATAACATAACCATAATTTAATTCTTCGATTACACTAATGATTTCTTTTCTTCCTTCTAGTGCAAGATGATCCGGAAAAACATCTCTGTTTCCTACAATTATACCAAAAATAGTTTTGTTTTCTTTTACCATTATAAATGACATAATTTTAAACCTTCGATAGAATTAAGTAGATTAATCTAAATTATTATGATTTTTATTGATATAAAAGAATTACAGTTATAGTTTTGAAAAGCATAAAATTAGTATAAAATATATAAATAAATTTATTGATCTAATTTATTAAATATAATTATAATATCTATCATTCAATCATATTAATCCAAGGTGTATTTAAATTCAAGATAATGCAATCATTCTCAAAACTGGGAAAGTTAATGATTACCTCCATATGATTGATCTCCATCAATATGGACTGGATAGGATCACATCAATTTATATTGCAGAATTTGATGATTCTATAGTGATTTTTGATTGTGGTACTTCTCTTGATGTTAAAAGATTGCTAAGGTATTTTAAAAAAAATAACCTAAATCTTGGTTCTGTTAAATATATTGTAGCATCACACTATCATTTTGATCATATGGGTGGCTCATGGAAACTCTTCAATGAGATAGAGAAATTTAATCCAAAGGTGAAGATTATTTCTTGCCAATTAACTCAATATAGATATAACAATTACAAAAATGAACCAAGCTATGTCCATTCGCAAAAAACATTCAATGGACTCATGGGAGAAATAAGAAATATCAAAGAAAGTGCTTTTAAGATTATAGAACCGGTTGAAAAATATGAAAAGATTGATGATCCCGCATGCGTTGTCGATTATTTCACTTTAAAGGATAAAAAAGTCAAGTTGATGGCATTAAAAACTCCAGGCCATACATCTGATCATATATCTCCGTTAGTATTTAAAGATGGAAAAATAGACTTTATCTATGGTGGAGAAGCTTTAGGATTGATAAATCAATCAACACAGCTATTAACTGGTCCCAGTTCAGGTGCACCAGATTTCAATTATAAGGCCCATATGAATAGTCTCGAAAAATTAAAAAAATTAAATCTTTTAAGTATAGGTTTTAGTCATTTTGGAATAGTAATGGGAACGAATAATGTTCAAAAAATTATTTATGACCATGAAGCTCTTATGAAGGAATTTAGAAAGAAAATCATTGATTATTATCAAGAAAAACCTGAAACGAGATATGTCTTTGAAAAAGTATTTGAATTCTTAAAACCAAGGATGGAATCAAGAAATGGATATACAGATAACCCAATCGTCGTTAAATTAATATTGAGTACGGTATATGGTATGATGATGGATTTGGGATATAGAAAAGAATTTTAATTAAAAATTTGATTGAGAATTTAGTTCATTAATGAGTATGTAGATAAATTATGATTTTTATCAAATTAGGATTTTTTTATCCCTTTAAAAATAATGACAAGTATAATGAAAAGTTAGATAGAATTAATTATGAATTTGAATTCTTAGTTTATTAATAAGTATGTAGTATCATTTACGTTAATTTATTATTTTTATTAAAATAAGAGTTCGGATATGGCGAATAAAAGCATTATAGCATTTATTCTAATAATTATTATCACGTTTAACTTTATTTTAATCCTCCCAATCGCATTTATGTCAATTCAATTCTCTTCTTACGATATAATTGATGAATCATTATCTTACGAATACGTACCAGATACACCAAGTTCTATTGAAAAATTATATCTTAATGTTGACGTAGGAAATATTGAAATAAGATATGTTTCAATACCTGTTGAATATTATGTAAAAATAGATGTGAATATTGAAATGGGTGGGGCAAATGTTAAAGGGAAATTATATTCTGACTATTTTATTACATGTTTCCAAAACACAAGCTCTTCTTTAGAGTTCACTTTTGAAATATTACCAAATTTAAATTGGATTGAAGTGCTCTCCTTAATTCATAATATTACTTTAGTTGTGAACATTAGATCTGACATTATTCTTGATATTATGACTGTAGTTAACGATGGAAATTTTGAAATGATAATACCATTTGGGGTTTCCATCGGAAATGCAATTACAAACGTTACGAAAGGAGATATTTTTTATAATTTTGAGTATTGTATAATTGATGGAAACATAAGTGGAATTATAGAAGAAGGAAATTTAGATTTAAAATCATATAATGTGGAATATACTCAAAATAGTAATTGGACTCTTGATAGTAGGAATGGTGATATGAATATTGAAATCTATCAATATAAAGAGATGGGCGCTAATATAACCGGTACTGCAGTGATTCCCAGCGGGAATGTTAAATTAGTTTATGAGGATAATTCAGTTAATGTTGGAGCAAAATTTGATTTTAATTATATATCTGGAACCCCTGGCGACGCAACAGGTTTTATTGTTATCCTATGGGATTCAATGTTTTCATATGAATCCCTTGATTTTCCAGCCGAAAATAACTATCGTTTATTGTTAAATTCCACCGGACTCCGTACTATAGACATTGTAAGTCAATAGATATGAAGTAAAATTCATCTGCTTCATCTTTTGACCTGAATTAAATATTAATTATGCGTTAAACAAGATCAACGAATTTAAACAAATCCTTAAATACATTAGGATACCAACCTCTTAGATTCGAAACATAAACATCTGTCCGTATCCATTGCCAAATCCAAATATTTGGATAGACTTCTTCAATAAGGTTTTTTTGAATTCGATAATATATTTCTTCTCTAGCAGTTTCATTAGTTTCTTCAAGTCCCTCTTCCATCCATTGTTGAACTTGAGTATCATTGACTTGCCCTATATTCCAGTTAGGTTTTTTATTTGAAAATAGTGTATTAATAATGTTGCTAGGATCGTTATAATCCAATACCCATTCAAGGTAAGTAAGTTCAAGCATATCTCTAGTATATCCATACTTTTCCTGGGCTCTATAATCCCATTCTGCCCGAGTTAAATTAACACGTTGTAATTTTACTCCAATTTGCTTAAAGGCTTCAGTTAAATGATCAAGTATGAAAAAATGGCCCCCAGCCCATCCTTCTATCCATGAATAGTTATAGGTCGCTAGAGGGGTTGAACTATTTGCCACTAATTCCCATTCATTACCAGCACTAACATTATCATCAGCAGGTAAAGTACCAGCTATGCCACTCCAATTCACATCTTTCAAAGTTTGTCTCGCTATTGAAATATTACAATAAGGTGCATTAATACCTGTTGTATTATGATATAAAATACCTTCAGGAATAGGAGATTCGGGTTTTTTCCATAAATGAGGAGCTACTTCAATAAGAGAAGAATAATTAAAAGCATAGGAGATCGCCTTTCTCATAGTAATATTTATCAATTTATTGTTCATTGTGACCAACGTTAGTGATGCACGAGGTATTCCTTCATATACAGTGAACGAAGAATTACTTCTGAATTTATTGAGAAGTGTTTCATTAAAATACATATTTGCTCCCAAGTGAATTTCTCCTGATGACAAATTGTTAGCAAAGTGAATGGGATATCCGGGAATGAAGGCTATTTTACGAAAAATCAATTTATCTATTCTTGGTTTGCCACCCCAATAATATGGATTGGCAGACATTATAACATTAATTGGTACAATACCTTCCCACGCAATAGATTTATAAATAAATGGACCTGTTCCTACAAGATCTTCAGTTAAAATATCAATGAATTCATCCTCTGGAGTTGAGGTTGGGGATAATATGAACGATGTCCAAGAAGTCAATAAACTTTCAAGGGGAATATAGGGAGCGTTCAATACAAATCTAACTGTGTATTCGCCTAACACTTGAGTTTGATTAATAATGGTTCGATTATCAGGAAACAACCATAACTCCGGATAAACAGTATCATTTAAAAGTCTATGAATTCTGTCGAAATTCCATTTGACAGCAGTAGCATTGAATGGAGTTTCATCATGGAATTTAACCCCTTTTCTAAGAAGACAGGTTAGGTTTAAAGCATCATCGCTCCACGTGTGGTCAATTGCTAAATTATGGATAATTTCGGATTTACCACTTTTGACATCAATTTCAAATAAACCTTCAGCAACTTGGTTAATAACCTGTATATCTTGAGGTCCAAAAGCTGCAAGCGGATCAATATCATATGCACAATTATACACTCCATAAACAAACACAATTTCATTTTTTCTAATCATTGAAAGAATTATAACACCACTTATGATACCTGTTATAGCGATCAGAGAGATTGTAACTCCAATAATAATGGGTTTTTTTAATTCTTTCAATTTTGGTATCTTTTTCTTGGTTGGGGCTTTTTCTAAAGTCATTATAATCAGCTATATGAAACTAATTAATTATGTATTTATTTCTCATTGATTTCTTATTTTTTTAATTAGTATAAAAATTAGATATAATATATATTAAATTTTACGTCTTTGTTTAACTCGTATAATAACTTCTAAGATTTTTAAAATTTTAATATAACATAATTTAATAAAGAGGGAAAATTACCACGCTCTGGTGTCGTTGAGAGTAATGCCTTTTTTTGCTTTTTTCCTTTCTTCTTTAAAATGATTCTCTAATCCGACTTCTTTTACTTTAAGGTAATGGTCTTTTACAAAGGGATATCTATCACGATGATAGGAGGTTTTTGAACACTCAAGAAAATCATCGCAAAGTAAACAAGATTTTAATTGTCTTGCTTTTTCACACTTTAAAACCTCACACCATGGTTCTTTGATACTCAAACATGTAGGACATGTATTTTTGGATAACCATTCAAGTCCTTTCCTAAGATCTTCAAATTTAAAATCAACGATTTCTTCTGCCCATTTATATGATCCTTTTGTTAATTTTAGAAGTTCTGTTGCTAAATTTGCTATCTTTCCAGTTCCAGTTGGACACATTTCACAAAATACACCGCATACACCATATTTATAATCTTTAAATGGCATTATTAAAAATCATCTTCTTGTATTTTTATATTCAAGATAAAACCTGTTAATAGTTAAATTTTTTTCTTAGAAAATATGTTAAAAGGTATGAATATTATTTTCGTTGAGAACATGGAACTCTATAAGCGTTTTACTAAAGTTAAAACCGTAGGAGGAATTGAAACAAATACAAATGATGTGATCACGGAATTAAGAAAAAGAGGACATTATGTTTGGAATTTTAATAAAGAAGAAATACCCCTTTGGGTTGAATTTGATAAAGTAGACATAATTGCTGCATCAACTTTTGATCCCCTTACTTTTTTACAAGTACGAAAGTTAAAAAACAAATATAAAAAGAATGCTGCAGTGGTTTTCCATGCTCATACAACCGTAGAAGATTTAGCAGGAAATTTTCTTCCTGATAAACCAATATTCAATCTCATTTTCAAATATTGGTTGAAAATTCTTTATGGTTTGGCTCATTTAGTAATAACTCCGAGTGAATATTCAAAGAAATGCTTAGAAGGGATACAATCATCAATGACATATCCTATTTACGTTGTAAGTAATGGAATTAGAATTGATGAATTTAATAAGGAAGAAAAGTATCGAAAAAATTTTAGAAATTATTTGAAATCAAAGTATAATATTCCTTTAGATGCAAAAATCATAATCAATGTAGGTTTAAGTTGGAAAAAAAAAAGAGTAGATATTTTTGGTGAAGTTGCCAAAGCTTTTCCAAATTATTATTTTATATGGGTTGGTCCTATAAATAAAAATCCTGATATCGATGAGGCGTTGAAATTAGATAATGTAATTTTTACAGGATTTTATGAAGACATTAGAGAAGCATATTATGGAGCAGATATGTTTTTAAATACATCATCCGTAGAAAATCAAGGGATTCCTTTAATAGAAGCTGCTATCTGTAAACTTCCAATCGTTGCAAGTGATTTACCAGCTTACGATTGGGTTAAACATAATATTTCTTGCTATAAGGCACGTAAAATTATGGATTATTTTAATGGAATTAAGAAAGTATTTTCGGATGTTAATTTTAGGCAAAAAATAATTGAAAACGCATATAATGAAGCGAAAGATTTACATGATTTTAATAAAATTGGTACTAAAGTTGAAGATTTATATAGAAAGGCGAAATTAATAAAAAAGTTATGGGATAATAAAAGAAGAAATTAATGGTTAATATATATGGAT
>JBHLNZ010000141.1:0-4462 GCA_048941015.1 Promethearchaeota archaeon
TTGGTTTTCTACAACCCATTGATATGCTATTATGTTTTTAAATGTATCATCAGTGGCAATTGATTCTACACCGCAGAGTTCCCATTTCGCCTCTTGAAACTCATTTCCGGGTATAATTTTCAACAATCTGTGATAAAAATCTATTATATCAATATTTCCTTCTTCTGTTGGACTCCTGCCAAGTTGTACTGGTAATTTTATTTCATATCCATGTAGTTGACCCTCATAAATTAATCTAGCACCAGGCAAGGTGAAGGATATTATTGCTGCAGCTTTTGAAGCCTCTTCACCAAATACGGATAAGGCTCTCTGTTCATCATGATTTTCAATAAAACGTACTAACTTTTTTTGATAGTCTAAATCTGCTTGAAGATGCTCAATAATTTTCGGTGCATCCTCATTAGCTAACCTTTCGTATAATCTTTTATCATAGCAATAATCAAATCCTTGTTCCATAAGTTTCCATTCTAGATCCCAATATACTTCTGCAATAAAAAGAAATTCAGGATACTTTTCTTTAACTTTAGGTATTATTTCTTCCCAAAATTCTTTTTCTAAATCCGAACCTGCCCTTTCTCCCCAAGTATGGGCAAAAACCTCATCTAGGAACAACATTGCCATATCACATCTTACACCATCACATTGTTTGGCAATAGTCAGAAGAGTATTTATTGCTTTATCTCTTGCTTCTCTAGAAAAAGCATTAATCTGAACAGTATCAGTCCAAGGAGGAAAGTTAGGATCTCGACCATGGGCATACACCTCATTTCCCACAGAAAAAAAATCATAAGGATTCTTCATTTGGTCTTCTATTGTCCCTTTTATAAAAACATCTGATTTTTCAAGTGTCCATAAATGATCAATTGAAACATGATTTGACACATAATCAAGAATTAACAAGATTCCTCTTTCTGCTAATTCTTTACGTAAAGAAGACAAAGCTTCTGCTCCTCCATAATGTGAATCAACATGGTAATAATAGACTGAATAAGGTGAACCAACTACATCTTCGGTATTAAAATATCTTAAGGCTCTACGATATTCTTTTTGTAAGCCTTCGTCGTTTAAAGCAATATCTCTTCCTTTTGGACTTCGTTCCCATATACCCATTAACCAAACAGCATCAAAATAGACTAACTCTTCATCAATAAATCGAACAGGCACATTATCAAGCTTAATTTCATGTCCATGAATCTCTGATAAACTATGTAACCAAGGCCATGTATTAATTTCTAATATTCGTGGATTTTTTGGCCATTTCAAATTTTCTACCTTCTCTTATTGGAACTTATGATGATTATTATTTATCTCGCTTTCTTTATAAAATAATTCAAATCAGATTTTATAGACCTCTTGTACTAAAAATAAATATATATAAATTTTTAAATAATCATTAGTATAGTAAAGAAAAATTAAATGAGTAGCTTTATAAAATGAGTGAAGAAAAAGAAGCCCTACGTAAACTTATTATGCTAATTTCTGATTTACGTGCTAAAGATGAAGAGCGCTATGAAGCCCACGTTAATTTTATGAATGAAACGATAAAAATGATTAGCGCTATCGAATCTCAAATGAATAAGCATTGGTCTACTGTATTAGAATCACTTAAAGAATTAAATGAAAATATTAATAACAACTTGGATTCTCTCCTGACTGGTATTAACCCTAAAGGATTGAGAGAAACTTCTAAATCATTGCAAGAGATTATGGACACTATGAACAAAAGTGTTCAGTCAATGAATTTAGAAAAAGTTTTAAGTGAATTGAAAATTTTGAAGAGTTCTACAGCAGTACAAGCACCAGTTATGCCTCAAAGCATACCAGTAGGTCAACAACCTGAACCTATAACAGCTGGGATAAATTTAAACCCTTCTCAAACATCTACTGCTTCAGAAGATTCCGAAGTCTATGGATATGTTCCTAAAAAGAAGAAAAAAGATGAAGAAGATGAACCACACCTAATGAAACCTTCTGATCTATTTAGAAAATAAATTAATAATTTTACTTCTTTACCTTTAAAGTTTTTTTATTGCTTAAACGACTGCATAAAAGGTTCTAATTGATTTTTTATTAGATTTATATTTTCCCCTATCTTTTTAAAAGAGATAATAGTTGCAGGAATGTTTAACTCTTCTTTTATTTTGTTTATTATATCTTTATAAAAACTAGAGATCGAATCGCAACCATAGACTTGGTTAAAAATAAAACCATCTATTTCCATATTTTTAGCAGCATTTAAATAAGAATTGGTTAGATTGTTTTTATCACATCCGATCCCTTTTTTAGAGGCATTTAACAAAAATCGGGCATACTCTTCAATAGGATCAGAATTTTTTGATACTGGAATCTCTTCTAAGAAACCAAGAATATCCCAATCTGCATAAATTATCCTCCCTCCTAAATTATAAATGATTTCATGAGTTTCCGGTTCCCAACCACCGAAGATTGGGGCTAATATGATTCTTGGTCTGTCTGATACATCCATACCTATTCCTTTCTTTATTCTTTCTCTCATTTCCTTTACTAATTGACTCATATTTTCTAAATATCTCTGAGCATTCGAATTGTAATCTTGAAATGAGATTGTTAATAAAGCCAATATTTCAGAAAAGGTTGCTGGATTGCAAGGATAAAAGTTAGAAGCACTTATTTCGTATAAAATTGTTTTATAAAACCTTTTTATTTGATTCCCAATACGGAATTGTTTCTTCAAACTCTCATCTGTAATAATATTACCAGTAATTGCTTCTAATTCGCTTATTGTTTTTTTCAAATGATCTTTAATCAACTCCAAAGCGCTTTCTTCTTCTTCGATATCTTTCGGAGGCATTTCTAGCCAAATCTGATTTGGAACTAGAGAATTAAGAGATTCAGAATACTTATTCCATTCACTACAACGCATTGCAAAATTAAGATTAGCATCTAAACTTTTTCCAACCGATTTATGCATTCCATATAGCGCATTAACACCATAACAGAGCTCGGTGGGAATCCCATCCTCAACACCTAAATCGTACATCAAATTATATTTTTCATTAACAGATTTAATCACATTTTCTAAAGTATTATCAACTATTTTTAAAAAATCAACTTTTCTTGCTATATCTAAAACTTTAGAAGTTAAATCCCAACCTAAGACACTTGTAGCAGAATTTAAAGCCATTAAAATTGTATCTAATTTAAATGATTCCATCCTTATAGGAAAAACAGGAACTGCATTTACTGCAAATACTAGATCAGGAAAACCCAATGCCACTGAAATGATTTTCTTTTTTTCTCTAGTTTTTTTTCTTTTTAAGAAGTCTCTTCCTGTTAAAAAGTTATAAGACATTTTCAATACAGACGTAAAACTTACAACATCATCAGCATAAATGCTCATTTCTGATAGGACTCCTTGAAGGATATAATAATTATGGACTTTTCATTAATTATAATTTAAAAGTAATCAAATTTTTGTAATAAAATTTATGAGAGCTTTTTATTAATAATTAATTTTCATTCACCCATTCAAATTCTCTTGAAAAATTATGAAAATGTTACTAAAATTTTGATAAAGAACTGGTTGATTAGATTTAGACCAAGATCGTATTTTTAAAGCTATTATCTTACAATCTTCTTACTAAAATTTGCTTTGAGGCGTGTATAATATCCAGTTCTGGCATATCTTGGATCATTTTTATAAGTTCAATTTGGTTTTTAATTGTACTCCAGTTTGAATTAGCTATTTGAGATATATCGCTTATTGTATGAAATTTTCCATCATCTAAAGCCTGATAAATATTTTTTATTATTTGCCAAGTGCTTTTTCTGCGTATTTCACCAGTGGAAATATTATTTCACCAAGTATTTTAATTTATTTCTATAAAGAGATAAAAAAATATTTTATAATTATATAAGTATTGTATTTAAAAGTATATAAGTTTATTTGAATTGCAAGTGAATATTATTATTTAAAAGATTATCTATTTAAATAAAAAGTGAGATTACTTTTATTTAAAAGATCATTATATTTATATATTAAACATTGCTATAATAATATAGTGTTTCCTATGAACATTTGTATAATTATACAAAAAGTAGCAAATAAACCTATTTTTAATTTAAAGCAATCGACTTGGAGAATAAACATAAGTCGATTATTTGAATAATTGCGAAAGAATAATATAAAACTCCGATGAGGAGATAATTTTATGATAAAAATGAATAATAATATTGTCAAAAAGCCAGAAATTAAAAAAATTTTAACTGCATGTATTGGTCAATGTGTTCATATAGCAGGTCCGCATAATTTTACAAATATCGCAAAAACATTGGGCTTTAAATGTGTATTTCTGGGACCCGCAACTCCAAATTCAGTAATTATTGATAAATTAGAGAGTTATAAGCCGAATATTTTAGGGCTTAGTTATAGACTAACACCAGCTACTCTTAGACCAGTTCTACAACAATTTAAAGAAAAATT
>JBHLNZ010000142.1:0-4455 GCA_048941015.1 Promethearchaeota archaeon
AAACCAGTTTCAGATCTTTTATCATTTTCAATAAATCCTGAATAGCTATCAATCTCAGGATTATAACCTTTTCGAATTATAGCGCTAGCATAGGTTGTTTGAAGATCTTTATGAAATTCTGCCCCTTTTGAACCTTGTACACAATGATCAGGCCATAATACAGGTCCTATTGATTCTGTTTGAAATTCATCTCCGGGATTTTTCCCAGGATGATTACTTGCAAATGATAAATGATTTTTAGGGTGCCAATCTTGAGTTAAAACAATTTTAGCTTGATGCTTTTTAACCTTATTTGCAACCTTATTTATACCTTCTATGATTTGATCCCCTTCTTCGACTGGTAATGCGCCACCAGGCATAAAGTCATATTGTATATCCACAATTATTAAAGCATCGTTTTTATCAATATTTACATTTCTTTCAATTTTTAAATCCTTAATTTCCAAAAGTTTTCACCTTTAATAGAATAAAATCTATTAATTCTATAGAATCAGTTTATTATTAAATATTTTGAATTTATAATCAATAAAATAATTCAATAATTCTTATATAATGTATAAATTGAAATAAAACTTAGCCAAACCATTAAAAAAATAACACTCATCCATTCAATAATAGACCATCTAACTATTACATAAAAACTGATAAGTGTTGTTAAAAAGAAACTGAAATAAGCCTGAATTTTTAAAAATTTTGAATTTTTCTTAAATAATAAACCAAATAATAATGATGATATGGCAGTACCAAAAAATGCAATAATTGCTAAATTTGCATGAATAATGAGAAAGAGCATATTTCCAGTATAAGCTGGAAAGACTCCAATTAAAGAAATAGCGCAATTAGAAATAATAGCAACTATTACTGCTCTTTTTCTAATGTTGTTAATTTTTTGATGATTTAATAAAATTCTACCTAAATAAATGTAAAATATAATTGCTAAAAGACCCGAAAAAATTAATCCAATGTTAAAAAACATACCTCCTGGGCCATTTGCCAAATAACTTACGTTATATTTTAATAATGAATAGGTTGGAAATAGTATAGTTGCGATAATGGTTCCTAAAGTTGCAAATGCAACTGAAAGTAACCCATAGAAACCTCCAGGAGCAAATTTAAGTATTTTATTTAATATCGTTTTAATTAAAAATAATAATTTCATATTATGTCCAGATTTAAAAGAACTTACAAAATTTTAAGCTTTTTAATTAATAATTATTTTATAACAAGATCAGATTAGGTTTGAAGAGATTTAATAAAAAAAATTTATTTATAAAACCAAATTATTAATTAATAGCCTATAACTATATTGATGCGCTCGTAGTATAGTGGTAATATGCTGGCTTCCCAAGCCAGCGTCCCGGGTTCAATTCCCGGCGGGCGCATTTTAATAGATTCAAATATAACTTCTGTATTAATCAAAATTTAAATTATATTAGACTAATTAGCAAATTTACCATGAAAGACCTTTATTGAATCTGATATTATTAATTAAATGATTAGCTTCATGTAAGGGAACTTCTTTAAATGCATAGAATTCATTTTGCCAAAAAGCTCTGCCTGAGGTCGCTGATCGAATATCTTCAGCAAACTTTATAGAATGCCTTACTGGTATCAAAATTTCGATTGTTGATTGATATTCTTTTTCTTGATCAATATTTTTAATTTTAGCTGAGTATTTCGAAAGCAGAGATAAAGTATTTTTAATATGGTCAGGAGGTAATTGTATAATTGTATGATAAATAGGTTCTAGTAATACTAATTCTGCATCAATCAATGCTTTTTTAATAGTTTCATAAAACATAGAAGATAACTCTGTAAATGCAGTTTCTTCATCAATATCATTAATTTCTAATTTCAAAATCTTGAGTTTTATCTCGGTTAATTTTTCTCCACATAAAGGACCATTTAATTGAATTTTATTAATAATTTCAATAATTAACTCTTTAATTTTATCTTCTATTTTTATATCATCTTGATAAATAAGAATATTTTGGCTTTCATCACAATTCCAATATCCATTTATTTCCTCTTCACTCAAATCAGTATTTTCACTTAGTATTTCTTTCAAATGACTTAAGGGTTTTATACTTTTAAGTTCAATTGACTGAAGAAATTCTATATTTTTATCAGTTAATCTTTCTATTGATGCTGTTAACCTATTTTTTCCATTTGGTGAATTTACAGTAAATATTGAAGATTCTCCTCGACAAGACTCTTTAAAAACAGCTCGTGGTTCTGAAATTGAGACTTTTACTCCTCTTTTTTCTATTTCATTTGCGGTAATCTCAAGGTGTAGGGGCCCCATTCCAGAAAGAAGAAATTCTCCATTCTCTTCGTTGATTTCAAACTTTAAGTTCGGATCTTCAATAAGTAAATCATCAATTAGTTCTTTCATTTTCTCTAAATCTCGTAAATATTCAGGTTCAATAGAAACAGTGACTACTGGCGTTGTAACATATTTAACGTTTTCAAATGAGATCATTTTTCCAATTAAAGTTGGTTCAATAATCGTTTCACCACTTTTAATTTTTTTAATTCCTTCGATAGCCACAATATTTCCAACTGGAACTCGTTCAACCTGCTCTCTTCTTTGACCCATGAAAATTGCTGTTCTTTGAATAGTAGCATAATCATTTTCTCTTAATAAAAACACTTTATCTCGCTTTAAGCAATTACCTGCAAAGATTCTTCCTGTTGCGATTAAATCATGTTTATCTACTTGAACTTTACTTAAACAAATTACTAATGGACCTTGTGGATCGCAATTTAACATTGCTTTTCCAACTTCTGAATTTATATCACCTTCCCAAATTTTATTGATTCTATACTTTTGAGCTTCTACGGGATTAGGGAGATGATCAACAACCATTTCTAAAATAGCATTATGTACTGGTAAAAGTACGGCTAAATCTGCATAAGTTTCCTTAGAATAAGTATCCTTTTCGTATCTATCCTTAATATTCTTAAACTTAATATCACTCTTCTGTAATATTTTTAAAGTAAATCCCCATTTATGGAGTGCTGACCCGAATGCAACATTTCCTTTTAAAGGAGAAACTTGCCATTCTTTATCGAATGGTTTATCAGCAAATCTTTTAATAAGTGTATTAAAATCATTAATAATTCTGATATATTTTTTCCTTATTTGTTCATCTGTAAGTTTTAACTCTCTTATTAAACGATCAACCTTATTTATAAATAAGATTGGTTTTACTCGTTCTTGTAATGCTTGCTTTATAACTGTTTCAGATTGGGTAATAATTTCCTCAACAGCATCTACTACAACTACAACGCCATCCACTAACCTCAAAGCGCGAGTAACTTTTCCACTAAAATCTAAATGACCGGGTGTGTCAACTAAATTGATTAAAAAAGGCTCATAACCTTCAAGTGATTTTTCATAATATAACGAAATGTTTGCAGATTTCATTGTTATTCCGCGTTTCTGTTCTTCTTCTAAAAAGTCTAAAGCACGAGCTTCTCCTGCTAGATCTGGAGATAAAAAACCAGCTTCACTTAAAAGAGAATCTGAAAGCGTAGTTTTGCCGTGATCTATATGACCGACCAAACCAAAATTTCGAATATTTTTTGTTTTTTCCATTAAATTTAGTATTTCCGTAATTTCTTTTCTACGCGGCATTCTCTTTAAAAAATTTTTTCTTAAATGATAGTATTAATCATTCTCTCTTTGATTAAAATTTTAGTATTCCATATAGTTAGAATAAGCGGGAAATGATTTTTCTCGCAACTCAAGATCTTCTTCATTTAATTGATATTTCTAATATCAATCTCAGTTGGGTCAGATAGCGCATTAAAAAATCATTTCCCTTAGATGCATAATTAAGAATTGTACATTAAGTTATGGTTTAATATTGAACTTATAATTGTTTAATATTTAACATCTCCTTTAATTTTTACAATCCTTCTTTCCACTTGTAACCTATTATCACAAAATAACTCAATAGCTTTAGGGAAGATTTTATGTTCCCATTCTAAAACTCGAGGGCCTAGAGTGTCTTCTGTATCTGTATCATATACTGGCACACATTTCTGTAATATAATTGGGCCATGATCAGAAAGATTATCAACAAAATGAACGGTACAACCACTAACTTTCACTCCATATTCTATAACATCTCTATGAGCATGCATTCCTTTGAAAGAAGGTAAAAGTGCGGGATGGATATTCATTACTTTTCCTTCAAAAGATTCTATAAATTTTTGACTAACTAATCTCATGTATCCTACTAAGACAATTAATTCACAATCATACTTTTTAAGTTCATTAATCAATAAATGATCATATTCTTCTCGTGGACGATCTAAATATTTATCGGATTCTATTAATACAAAAGGAATGTTATGATTTTTAGCTCTTTCCATACAAAATGCTCCTGCTTTATTACATAAAAGGACTTCTACCATCGCTTTATCTTTTAGAATTCCATTTTCACA
>JBHLNZ010000062.1:0-18710 GCA_048941015.1 Promethearchaeota archaeon
AAGAATTCTAATTATTATTTATTTTTAATGATCTTTATATTTCATTCTAATAATTTTTAAATTATTTTAAAAGTTTTACTTCATATAATTCTTTTTCAATAATTGAATTTTGGTATTAATATGCGTTCGCGGAAACCTTTTTTAATTTTTTGGCCTCAATATTTTGATGCAAAAAGAAGTCGTGCAAAAGGTAGAAGGGTTTCGAAAAAACTTGCTGTCGATAAGATAACTGCTGATGATATTTTCAAAGCTGCTAACCGTTTAGGTTATAAAACACAGTATGAAAAAGGTTATAAATATCCTAAGACATGGTGGGACGATTCCGATCGAGTAGTAATAGATACTAAGGGAAAAAAGAAGCAGAAAGTCATTTTAGAAATTGCTAAAGAAATTAAAAAAGTACAATCCAAGAGATAATAGAATGCATGAATTTTCATTTGCTTATAATATTTTCAAAGTTGCTGAAGCTACTGCATTAAAGTATAATGCTAAAAGAATTACTGAAGTTTATTTAGAGATTGGAGAATTAACTTTGATAGTTCCCGAGTTACTTAAACAATCATTTAAAATGGCAACAGCGGGTTCAATAGCTGAGGGTGCTGAATTGAAAATTGAAATAACACCGGGAAAAATAAAATGTAGAGATTGTGAGAAAATCTCAAATGTAACCTTAAATGAAGAAGCTCAATTAACAGGACTTCAATTATTTCAATGTAAATATTGTAAAAGTAAAAATACTGAAATAATAGAAGGAAAAAAAGCAAATGTTAAAAATATCAAGATTCAAGAATAGCTTTATATTAAAACAGCATTTAAAACTCCATGTTGTCCTGGACGGCTTGTTATTTTTGCCTTTCCTAATTCAGTTTCAACAATAGCTCCTTTGGTGAGAATATGCCTTCTATTATAATCTTTCGATGCTAAATTGCTTTCAAATCTTAAAATTTTTACTTTAGATGTTTTATTTGTGTTAAGATCAGTCACGTTAATGTAATCAGTAGAAAATAATTTAAGTTTTTGATTTCCACCCATAATTCTCTGCTTTTTCTTCTTATGAGTACCAATTTTAGTCTCTATAGGAGGTCTTTCAAGCTCTCTCTTTCTCTTTTTCCGGAAATATCTATACTTTTTGCCTGTATACTTACGCTTACTACGTGCTTGTGATCTAGCCATTGCGAAATCCTTTAAAAATAATAATTAGAGAAAGAAATGATTTCTTTAAAATTTTTGTATTAGAAATATTATAATTCTTAAAAGAAAAATAAATATAGTTAAAATTAATTTAATAATCATAATTATTAACTTAGTATTTAATTTCAATTGACCTTATTTAGAAGATTATGATGGAAAATAAATCTAAAGTCTCAAATCTAGACGAAAATACAGTGAAAAAGATAATTAAATCTAGTACTACAACTGTAGGGATAATCGTTAAGGATGGTGTTGTAATTGGCACAGAGTCTCAAGCAACTGCAGGATATATGGTTGCAACTAAAACTGCACAAAAACTTTTTCAAATAAATGATTTTACTGTAGCTACGATAAGTGGAGGAGTTGCAGATTGTCAATATGTTGTAAATCAACTAAAAGCATTCTCCAGACTAAAAGAGGTAGAAGAAGAGAAAGTTCCAGATCCTAAATATATAGCTAGTATTACAAGAAATATATTATTTAGTGGACGTTCCTATTTTCTTTGTATGATGATTGTTGGTGGTTACTCACAAAGAGAAAAAAAAGGTTTGCTCTATGGAGTTGATTTATTAGGAACTATGTATGAAGAAGAAAATTTTCTCTCCTTTGGTTCAGGTTCACCGTTTTCTCTTGGAGTATTAGAAGTAGATTGGATACCGAATATGACAAAATCAGCAGGAATTGATCTAATAAAATCCGCAATTACTAGTTCTCGAGAAAGAGATGCTGCTTCAGGATTTGATATTCAATTATGTACGATAGATAAATCTGGTTTTAAGCAAATTCAATAAGATTAATTAATATATGAAATTATTCATCAATTTTCACATTTACTTTTAATAGCTCAGACTCTAGATATATAAAGCAATTTATCTCAAAACTAATACTATCCATAATTGACCAAATTAAATTTTTAAAAGCCTTACTAACAAAATTATGATCTACACTACTAAAATTGTCTAAAAATTTCATATTATTCAAATCAACATTACTTGGATAAGAACCAGAAGGATGGGAATGAAAAATGCTAATTAATCTCATTTTGGTATCAATACTAAGTTCTCCTATCATGTTTTGAATCGTTTCATGTAATTTTTCGATATTTTCGATTAAAAATGATACAGTAGATCTCTTATCTGATTTTATACATCCAAATTTCTCTCCAATATAAAGGTAGTGAAAATCATCCAATCCTTCTTTCTTTTTCTCTTGTTTTATATGTCCAAAAACTATACCGCATGCTTCATTAGGTCTAGCTTTTTCTACACATTGTTTTAATTCTTGAAAAATTTCTTTAGATAAAATGAGTTCAATATCATTTTGGAACTTAATTTTTAATCCACCCGATTATTTCAATCAAAATAGTGTTAAAGCAGCATTCAAAGATGCTAACCTTGCTTTTTTAGGATCATCCCCTAATCCTATTATAATAACATCATTATTTTTTAATTCTAAATTTGCATTTGATAGTTCTTTGTCAAAATATTTTTGGATGGTCATATTGACATTTGATCTTTCTTTATTATTTTCTAAATTTGAGGGAAACTTCAAATTTTTTCCATCATAAATTAAACAAGTAGCCCCCGAACCATATACTTTAATTGCAGCATCTCTTTGTTCTATTCCGTTAGTAATTCTGTGAGACGCATTTCTTACCAAACAAAAATAAGCATAAGCATTTTCTGCATTTATAATAATCTCTTTTAAAATAGATAAGTCTCCTTTATTTAATAATGGTAATTTTAATTTGATTTTTTCTAAAAATCTTGAACCTTTCTCAGTTAAAATATGTCCCCTTCTAATATTTTGACTTTCTGATTTACTTGTTTCATCCTTCACTTTTATAAAACTTAATTTCGACTCTAATCTTCTAACTAAAGATCTAGAGGTCCCTGCCCCTATTAATAATTCCTCTCTTAAACGATACCTTCCAATCCCATCTGGATTCTCCTTGAATGTAAAAAGGGAAAGAATAACATGAACATAATCAAAAGTAGGTTTAATAGTGAGGCTATCAAATAATGAATCTAATTCATTTAAAACTGACATTTTTTTCATATATTATAGTATTTATTTATAAAAAAGTTATAATGTTAAAAAAAAATAAAAGTTAAAAAGAATTCTTTATACAATAACGATTAAAATCTAAATTTATTCTGATTGGCGAAAAATCATATGACTAATGATCAAAGTAATAGAAAAGAAGGTGACATTCAAGAATTAGTCATATTCGGTGAACCATCAACTAACGAAATTGAAAAAAAAGAAACGGTCTCCTTAGAATATGTGGATCAAGAAAATAAAATCAAATTAGTCAATGAGTTGAAACCATACGGTGGGAGTTATAGATATTCTTTATTACTTATCAATCAGAGTTTAGTTCCGATCACAGAAGTTAAAATTAGAATTAGATTTCCAGATTTTTTAATCCTCTCCAGAACCAATCCACCAACTATTACTATAGATTCCGCTAATGTAGATGAAGAAGAACAACAAGTGAAAATTCAATTTGATAAATTAGAAGGAAATTCAAAAAAACAAATCAATCTCTATCTAACTCCTAAAAATTTAGAAGAAAAAGGAGAAATTAGATCTTATGTAACTTTTGTTAATAATGCAGATTTCGTAAGAGCTCTCGATTCTGATCATGTTACATTACAATTTGATCCAATTACTATTGAACCTAAGATTTTACCTAGCTCTGAAATAAGTAAATTCTCAAAAAATCCTGGAATAAAAAAAGCTATAAAGAGTATTGGAATTGGAAATAATAGAAAACTTGACCTTGGGCTTTATTTCAGTCAGATTCTCCATGTTCTTGAGAACCTCAACTTACAATTAATAACTAAAGATGATGATAGGAAAATTGCTTGGTATTTCGGTACTGAACTAGTATCTGGAGATGATATTCTAGTAATTGGACAAATAATGTATGGGAAAATAGAATGGATTGCATTATCTTTTAATCCTCATTTAAATATATCATTATTGATAAACTGCTATAATGAGTTCACAAGACGAATGCTTATGAAAGGTTTAATTGATTCTGAAGATCAGATCTATGACCTAGAATGTAAACATTGTGGAAACATTTTGGCTCGATTTCCCAAAAAAGGCGAACCAATAGAATGTAAATATTGTAATTATGATCAAATTGTTTGGAAATAAGATCTTACTTCATTATTTATATTTTGTCTATAAGAAGTTAAATAACAGAATTCTTTTATTTAATAGGGCTATAATTTTAAAAAATAAGTTAAAATTTTATCTCCAAAAATTCTCTAATATTTTAAATCTAGCTTTTCATAATTTAAATATTTTTTACAAAACTTTATCATTATCAGCTAAATCATCAAACTGGAAAATAGTTTCTTATATTATAATTATTACCGTTCCAAATTTGAAAGAATTTTAATATTTAGAAAAAAAGTGCTAACTTCTACGAGATTGATCTTTTTCATACGTCTGAATTTTGTCGTAAAATTTTTTTCATTTTATTCTTCATAAACTTAAGTTGTTATCAAAATCTTTAAATATATAGAAGATGTATTACTATTTAACTAACTTATAAAAAATAACAAAAATCAATAAGAATTATTATAAAATAATTAAAAAGTGGAGGAATAAAAATGTCTGAATATATTAGTTGGTCTCCTATTAGACGATTAATGAAACATAATGGTGCTATTATTGTAGCTCGAGATGCAGTTGATGAATTAGTTGATTGGATGGGTATGGCAGCTGAAAAAATTACAAAACAAGCTTTATCATTGACTAAGCATGCTAAGAGAAAGAAAGTCACTAAAGATGACATTCTATTAGCAATAAAATACTTCAAATAGACAAAATTTTTTTCAATAGGAGTCTAGATTTAAAGGAGAAAATAAGATCATAAAATCTTTTTTAATAATATTTTTTTTTTATTTTTTGAGTTTCTGATAAATAGCTTAAATTTATTTTATAAAATTGCAATCGTGCTCTTTTAAAGCATCTGTAAGAACTAAACAGAGTTTCTTTAAAACCTGCGTATCTATTTTATCTAAAGTATCATTGGGAGTATGCATATAATCATACGCTTCTACTTCACCGATCCCAAATCCTTGTAAACCTTTATCTCCTAGAAACCCTCCATCAGAATGAGTGCCAAGAACTCTATTAGTAATATAGTGACGAATTCTAAGATTTCTAGAGTTATTCAAAAGTAAATTATCGACATCCTTAATATGGACCCCTTTATTTCCTCCTGGAAATAGATAAACATGATTAGCTATAGATTCAAAATTAAATCCAATCAAATTTTTAAAATCAAAATTTTCCAACTTATTATAAAAATGCCTAATACCCATTGTCCCGCATTCTTCAGCTCCAGTAAAAAGAAACCATAATTTGTAATTTGTTAATCTATTTTCAGGTATGCTATAATAGTTTAACAGCTCTAAATTGCATGCTATTCCTGAAGCATTATCAACAGCACCTTCAGAAGTATTATCTGTTGTATTCATTATCAATATTATTGATGCAAACATATTCCCTATTGAGGGAAATAATCCGATAATAAAAAAAATAGGTGCAAAATCTATAAATATAAAGGATTTAAGGGGGATAATAACAGCGAGAATAATTGAGGAGATGATCCATAGTTTAATTATTCTTATCCGAATTCTAATCGTGAATCTTTGTCCCTTAGAATCCAAATGACTAATAAATAATGCAATTCTGACGTTATTACTCTCTTTATTTGATTTGGGATTTATTTTTACTAAAAGGTTTTGTGAATTAAATTTTTTAAGAAATTGAATTTTTTCAGGTTTTCTTGTTATTATGAAAGAAGTAATTAGAATTCCTAGTAATATAAGTATCAAAATTAAAGATATTCTCATATAAAAATTCAAGTAAAGCAGCAAAAAGATTAATGAACCTGACGTGAATGCTATTTTTGGATACATTCTCGAATAGAACGAGCTAAAGGTAAACTTTTGAACTTCAAATTCCAAATTCAAATTCTTAATTTCTTGCTTTACTTTATTGAAAGCTTCCAATTCATACACTGTTCCAGATAAACGAGGAAATGAAAAATTTTTTAAATTTTTTTTAATTTGGTCTTCTTCGATCATTATAATTATTTATTGATGTAAAATATGTACGAAAATGGAAATTTCAATTTTTATTTTATTATTTTTCCTACATTTAATGAAGTATATTGATTTAACAAAAACTATGTAGATCCAACAAATTTAAAAAGCATAATTTCTTTATGATTCTTAGTAAAGGAATTTTTGCTTTATAACTTATTCTAATGAAGGATACATGTGATAATCTAATTTAGATAAGTTCAATTTAGACATTACTTCTTAAAAAAAAGTTAAATGAGTAAAATGAAAATATTATATATCAACCCAGCTCGCTTACAAGCGGGATTGGATTCCATCATAAAGGGTTCTCCTTTGAGTCTAATCTCGATTGCTGCTATGGTACCTGATCATTATGCAAAATTATTTGATTTTAAAGTTGATAAATATCGAGAAAAGCGTTTTCGTAGTGACTTAAACCGATTCGATGTTGTGGCTATAACAAGTATGACTCCTCAAATCTATCATGCGATAGAAGTAGCAGAGATGGCAAAAGAGCATGGTTGCACGACAATATTAGGAGGATATCATCCAACTTTAGCTCCAGAATTTGTAACGAAGCAAGAATGTGTAGATTACACTATTCGAGGAGAAGGAGAACATACTTTCAAAGAATTGATTGACTATATAGATGGCACTCAAAACAAATCTTCTTTAAAAGATATTGATGGTTTATCATATAAAGATAGCCAAGGAAAGATTATCCACAATAAAGAACGTCAATTAGAAAATAACTTAGATAATTTCCCCTTACCTAGAAGAGATTTATTAAAAGGAAAATTATATTCTTACTTAGGAGCTACAACTCAACAGATAGAAACATCAAGAGGTTGTCCCCATAATTGTAAATTTTGTTGCATTATTAAGATGTGGAGAAACTCAAATCGTCCCATTACTTATCGAACGAAGTCGATTTCAAGAATAATGCAAGAAATTTATGATGTAGATTGGAAGAATGACTTTATTTTCTTTTGTGAAGACAATTTCACAATTAATACAAAAAGGACGAATAAAATCTTAGATACCATTATCAAGTCAGGAGTCCAAAATAAAATGCATTTTTCTTGCCAATCCCGTGTTGATACTTTATATAAAAATCCAGATTTAATTAGCAAACTTCACAAAGCAAATTTTAGGCAAGTTTTTCTTGGAATTGAATCGGTTCATCAACAAAGTTTAGATGCAATGAATAAGAGAAATACAACATCTGATATGGTAAAAGAAGTTGTAAAGAACTTACGAAATAAAGGAATTTCAATTTTTGGAGGTGTGATAATTGGATTCCCAGGAGAAACCAAGCGAATGGTCAGACAAAATATTCAATATGCTATAGATTTAGATTTAGATTGCGTACAATTCACTCCGATTACTGCTTTTCCTGGAACAGATTTTTATGAAGAAATGAAGGAGAAAAACATGATAACTACTAAAAATTATAAGTATTATGACTTATTCTATCCAATGATGAGAACCCAAGATTTAACAACAATAGAAATGTATCAATTAGTTGCTGAGGCTTATGCTGCTTTTTATTTAAAAGGTTGGATTGTTAGGAGAGGTAAAGAATATTTAAATCCCTTTGGAAAGTTTAATTGGATGCTTTCATGCATGGGCAGATTAATAAAGCAGGGGATTATGGGCGGTTTAGGAATGCTTCATACCCAAGGTATAACTACTGAAGTCATCTCTGATGAATTAAAAAATAAGAAAGAATTGATGAAAGGTATCAATGAAACCTATCAAAAACAAATTAAAGAAGCCTTAATATTAGATCAACCAAAAAGCATATTCATATCAAAACAAAGTGCTGCTACTACAGAGCAATTATAGAAATAATTTTCCAATTCTAATTTTATAAATTTTTTCTAATTTTTCTTAAGTTAATACTTTTATTTCATAAGATAGAAAATTAGTCATTATTAATTATAGGGAATATTATGAAATTTATTAAAAGCAATAATAGTAATCAAGAATTGGATTCTTATAATTTGAATTAAAAATGTTTATAAAAGGAAAATTGATATTTTACATAATATCTTAAATTGTTTAAATAGGTCAAATTTAAATTTAAACTAATTAAACTTAATCAATTGTTAAAATATGATTATTATGGATGATGAAACTACCCTACCTAAAGAAAATCAGATAAAAAAAGATATAAAAAAAGAGGAAAAAATATTTTTGAGGAGTTATTCTAAAGTCATTTTCTTTTATCCACTTTTCTTTACATCTTTAATATTGTTTTTAATACAATATTTTGTGGGTATTGATGAACCGGGATTCGGAGCAATTTGGATTACTGTTTTCTTTTCTAATTTATATGTTATAGCCTTCGATACTTCATCATCTAAATTCTTTATATTACTTTTGATTGCTATTATCTTAATATTAATATTCACTTTTTTATTTCATCCAAATGTCATCATCTCCCAGATTTTATCTTTTGAAGTCACAATCATAATGACTTATCAATTTTATTTATCTTCAGCTGTAACTCTGGGTTTTATTTTTTTAGTAGCTTGGATAGCTACTAGATTTAATTATTGGAAATTGGAAAGAAATGAGATTATTCATAAAAGAGGTATTTTTGTTTCAATTGGCAGATATCCTACAAAAAGTTTACGTATTAAAAAGGAAATTCCGGATCTTTTTGAATTTTTCTTGTTAAAATCTGGTTCAATTCAATTATTTTTAGCAAATAATGAAGTAGTTCATCTAGATACTATTTTAAATATCAATAAAAAAGCGAAACAGATTGATTACTTACTTAGCGATATTGAAGTTGAAATTGAAAAGAGTTAATTTTTTTTTATGAAATGTTTAATTTTAAATAACAACTTTTGCTTTACTTTATAAAAAACTTTCAGAGTTAATATTTTTAAAAAATCTGATTCAAAATAAATTTTAATATGGATAATAACGACATAATTTACTTTAACTATCCATTCTTAAAAAAGAACAAACTCCTTTACCGACAATATCAAGAAAGTATTGTTCAGAATTGTAAAAACAGAAATTCCTTAGTGGTTTTACCTACTGGATTAGGAAAAACAATTATTGCGGTAATATTAATTGCAAAAGCACTTGAAAAGTATCCTAAGGGTAAAGTAATTATTCTTGCTCCTACTAGGCCCTTAGTTTATCAACATAAAAGATCCTGCGAAAAATTTCTTGATATTAAAAAAGATAATATTATCACCTTAACTGGCAAAGTGTCTCCTGAAAATAGATCACTGCAATTTTTTAACTCCCAAATTATAATATCTACTCCTCAGGTAATAAAGAATGATTTAGATAAAGAAAGATACAACTTAAAGCATGTATCTTTAATTGTTTTTGATGAATCACATCGGACAAGAAGAAATTATGCCTATAATTATATTTCAAAAGAATATATTGATGCTTGCTCAGATCCATTGATATTGGGATTAACAGCATCTCCAGGGAAAGATTATAACCATATTCAAGAATTATGTGATAATTTATTTATTGAGAATGTAGTGTTTAAAAATTATAATGATAAAGATGTTCAAAAATACATTTATGAAATTGATACTTATCTTGAGGTTGTTAATTTACCTATTAAACTTTTAGAGTTAAGTGCAGTTTGGGATAATCTATTCCAGCGATTTCTGAGATTCTTTATCGAAAGAAAATTAATCCCACCAAACAAACCGTACTATTCAAAATTAGATTTTTTATCATTATCTCGAGATTTAACTATATCCTTGCGTTTAGAGAATGATTATAGTTCAATATTTTCAGAAGAAAATTACTTAGAATTATTGTACTTTAAATCTCCAAAGATCATTGATATTATTAGAGAAAGAAACCTAAATATTCAAACGATTTTTTCTTATTGTTCAAGCTGTATTTCTTTATTACATGGTAAAGATTTACTAGAAACGCAAAATGTAACTTTATTTAAATCATTTTTAGATAAACTAAAGTTTAAAGCAGGCCAGGATATCCTATCTGCCAAAAGAATCATTGATTCTGAACATATTAAATTTATTGACACGATGCTAACTAATTACTGTGATGAAATTTCTCATCCAAAAATATCCAAATTATTATTGATTTTAGAAGAAGAATTAAATGAGTATCATAATAATAAGATTTTAATCTTTACCCAATATCGAGAGATGGCAGAATATCTAAAAAATAGATTAAATAGAGAATTAGAACATAAAGTAAGAGTAGAAAAATTTATTGGACAAACAACTAAAGTTGATGATTTAGGTTATACGCAAGACAAACAGGTTGAAATACTGAATCAATTTAGAGAAGGGAAAATCAGCATTCTTATCGCAACAAGTGTTGCTGAAGAAGGATTAGATATACCTAATGTTGATGCAATAGTTTTTTATGAGCCTGTTCCTTCAGAAATTAGATTAATCCAAAGAAGAGGAAGAACTGGGCGAACTGCTTCTGGAAGATGCTATATTCTTGCAACTCGTTCTACAGTAGATATACCTTTTTATAAAATTTCTGAAAGAAAAGAAATGACCATGAATGAGGTACTATCTCACCCAAAGCAGTTAGATTTGTGTAATAATATAAAACGAAAAAAAATCGATTTTTCCACATTTTTAGAAGAGTATTCAGAAGAAAATTTCTTAGAAAAAGCTCAAGAAAGAAAGGAAAAAGAGAGAGAATTACTTGCCAATAAGTCAATAGAAGAAATTATCTTAGAGCTTGATAATTTCGTTAATAGTGATGAATATAAAACTTTAAAGAAGTATGGGATTACTCTTTATAATGATGTCTTAGATATAGATAAATCAAAATTAAAAGCTTCTTTAGTACGTTTAAAATCAAGAGGAACAAAGACAATTCGAGAGAATAGAAATTATCTTAATAAGAAATTAAAGACATTAATTAATATTGTAAAGAATTTTTGTATAGATGGTAAGATCGACTTTCTCTCTTTTAAACAACGCGCTCATGATGAAGAAATATCAGAAGATAAATTTTATCTTCATTTCAATCAAGCTTGTTATTTAGGGTATCTTAAAAGAATTGGTGATGATGTTCAATTAGTTATGGATTATGAATAGCTTACTAAACTTTCTTTTCCTTTCTTTTTTTAAATATAATATAGAATAAGATAACAATTGCGCATATAATTAATATAATAAGGATCCCGGGATTTCCTCCTGTAGCTGTAGACAAGGATATTGTTATAGACAAGATTGCAGCTACGAAAGTAAAAATGCTGTAATTTTGAGTGGTAAAATTCTTTAAATGCTTGTAAAACATATAAAACCGAAAATTCATCTTCTTAATAACCTCTAGTTCTGTTTCATCTAAATCTTTTAAAACCTCAGGATTTTCGTAATATAAACCTAATCGAGGTTCATATTTTCCTAATAAACTACCTGCGCTTATTAATGAAATGAGTCTATCTTGGATTATTTGTTTCTTAATTTTTAATTCGTTTTGTAAAAAGCTTAAAGTTAAGTATTCATTAGCAACAGCTTTAATTGCCATTTCTACATATGATTTAATTATTAATTCTTCTAATGACTTCACTTTTTCATTAAGAATATCATAAAAACTCTTCAAGAATTGCTCAAAATCAGAAATAATATGTTTATTTTTAGTTGAAAAATTTTTGGAGTGTTTATCATAATCCTTAATCAATAATTTAACGTTTTTATAAATTTCTTTTAATTCATTTTGAATTCCTTTTTCTCTTTTTGATACTTTACTATAAGCTCGTTTGAATTCTTCATAATCAATATAATCTTCGACTCGAGCTTGTAGAGTTCCAAGAAGCTGGCTTAGATGTATCTTATATTTATTTAAATGTTCAATGAAATTGTTGCGGAACGATTCATCTTTTAAATGATTAATTTCTTCATTAATCATTTTTATTTTGTCTTCAAAGAATTTTTGTAATTGTTTTTTATAGGAAACAAAAAATTCCCTAATTTCCGTTTCAAATTTCTTTGAATCCGATGATTTTTCTAAGGTTTCAGTTATTTGATTTTCAACTTTTTCATATGATAATTCCAATTTGTTTTCAATTCTTTGCTTTTTGTTTTCTAATACTTCAATTAATTTAGAGTATGAATGACTTTCTTCATAACCTTCAAAAAATCTTGAAAATTCTTTTTCTAGATTTAATTTTAGGGCATTAAATTCTTGACCAATAGAATTTTGCAAGTTAGAAAATTGTTTCAAGCTATTCTGAATAGAATTGATTGCTAAATTATTATTCTCAATTGTTTCTTCGAAACTTTTTCTGATTTCGATACTCTCATGTCTATTTTCTCTGATATTAAGCTCTTGGAACTTCTTTTGAAATTGCTGTCTAATTTGACTTTCAACACTAGAAAAATCATCAATTCTGTTTTGGATCTCAAGAAAATTAACTGCTAAAGTTTTATTTCTTATGCTCGAATCATAAAGTGCTAAAATTTTTCCTACTGTTTTTTGCGTGTTTTTTAATAACTTATTCTGAGTATAAATCATTAATTCATTAATTTTATAGTAATGCTCAGTGTGAACAGTAATATTTTTATTATCCTCATTAAGGTCTCCTTGTATTCTCGAGCTTTCAATCATTTCTTTAATTCTTGAAATTAATGCTTTACATTTTAAACTTAATTTGTCAGATAATTTTTTAAGATCCACTCTATCTGTATTTTCATTTTCACAAAATAAATTCATCTCATCTATTATAATTTGATTTACATACTCCTCTTTCAATTTAGATATCTCATTGTTTAAAAATTCTCGAAATTTTTCCCATTGTATTGTAGTGATTGAAGAAGCATCAGAATTTTCAACTATATTTTTTAAATTATTTAACTTTTTGAGGTATTTTTTATTTACATTATCCAATTCGATGAGAATTCTATCAAATCCTTGTATTACTTGGTTAATTCTTTTCTCTTGCATTTGATTTAGTTTAGATTTATATTCTTCAACTTCATTTTTGAAATTTTTCATTTCATCAGATACAAAATTATCGAAGTCTTCTATTTTTGCTCTATTTCTTTCTTCTAATACGCTATTTTTTAGAGATTGGACTTGTTCTGCAATGATATCTATTATATTCTCTTCTAATGTTTCTAATTTGTCTTGTAGATATTTATAAAGAAGATATAGTTTTTGTTTATTTTCTGTTTCGTTTTTAATCTGAGATTTAAGCTCTTTAATTTCTTGAATTTTTTTATTAAGTAAATTATCAGATTCTTTTTTTATAATCTCGAATGCATCTTTAAATTTATTCTCATCCACCTTAACTTGAGCGAGATTTTTAAGTTTATTAATCTCTATTTGAATGATTTCATTAGTATTTTCAACAATTTTCATCTTGTTATTAAAAAATTGAAAACCATCTGAATAATAATTAGATAGTGTATCAAAATTTTCTTTAAAGTTAACCCAACCACTTATTATTTTCTTATGTTTCTTTACTATTTTATCATCTTTGGTTTTTATCTGTTGAGATACCTTGTAAATAATATTATCATACTTACTTACATATTGAGAAATCCTATTAAAAGCCTGAATTATTAAATTGAACTTTTCTTCACTATAGTTGGATTCTAAAACTTCTTTAAAATATTTTTCGTATGAATCTAATTCTTTTTTAATGTAATCTTCTACTTCTGCAACTTTTTTCTCTAATTCATCTAATACTTTATCAAATTGTTTGATTTCCTCTTTTTCTAATATCTTCTCTTTAAGATATCTATCAAGGCTATTAAGTCTATCATGTAAAAAAATATAAGATTTTTTCCAACGTGAAATTTCAGAGGCTAATCTTGCTTGAATATTAATATATTTTAATTCTTCATTAAAAGAATTTTCAATATTTTCATTTAAAAAATCCGCTTCCATTAACGCATTTCTTAATATAAATTTCAATCTTTCTTTAGCATAATTTATCTCATCTAAAAGTAAATAAGATTCAATTTCTTCCTTAATTTGAGAAATGGCATTATTTAGCTTTAAAGTCATATTATAAATATCGTTCTTAATATCAATTATTATTTCTTTTTCATTGGAAAGAGCTTCTGAATCGATTTCCATATCCGCAATAATAATTTTTTCATATACAAAATCCAAACAAAGAAAATACTTCTTCCTAAAAGATATTCCCCTTCTTGTTCTTATCTCTCCTTTGAAAAGATGCTTATTTATCATCTCTTTTATATAAGGAAAAAGATCTTCCTTTAGTTTCATGGGTTCGTAAAGTGATGAATTTCTATACTTCTTAAAAATGTCTGAAAGTGATATAATACTTTTTTGTTGAATTTGATTGAAAATTTCTTTGAGAACTATTTTCTTTCCTTCAGAAAATTCACTTATATATTGATTGAATTCTACTAAACAATCTAAAATTCTCAAATTAAAATTGTAATTAAGATTAATGAATAATATTATCTCGTCGATCCCATGACTTAATCCTAAGATCGATTTTATTTGATTGACATCAATAAACTTTTCTTTCTCTAAATGCCTGAAAATTATCCTTTCTATCTCTTCAATAAATTTGTTCCAAATATATGATAAAATTATAACCAATTTTGATAAAATCTTGACACTTGTAAAATCCCAGTTTTCTTCATGATCTAGTAATTCATTCACTTTTTTGTTTATAAAAGAATAAATTTCTGCGGGATTATAATCTATCTTCCAAGAATATAACTCAAGAATATATGCAATCCAAAATGAAGTGGTTATTGAGCCCATAGCATCATCATAACTAAAACCACCATCATTTCTTTGATATTGATAAAGATTTTCTATTTCCTTATCTTTTACTTCAGAATCTAAATCAAGTGCTTTAATAATTGCTAATTTATATACAATAGAAGAATCTTTTCTAATATAATCAATATAAGATTGAAATTGTTTAGTATATAAGCGAATTTCAATATTTAAAAGTCTTAAAATTTCCGTAACAAAGTAGAGTGTCTTGGCATATGAATCTTTTTCGCAAATTTCACAATTCTTATCGAAACAATGTAAAAATTTATGCCCTTTTTTATGAGCATTAATAAAATTAAAGATTTTTCTTTCGATATTATCTTTTTCTTTGGAAGTGATATATTCCTTTAACATCCCTAAAATGCTTAATGCTGAAAATGCATAGTAAGTAGACCAGATATCAGGCTCCTTCCCTTGATCTGGAGCTGATTTAAACCCTAACTGATCATAGTCATGAATTTCAACTTCACAATTCTTAATAAACTTAAAAATCTCTTCTTTTTGATCTTCTCTATTTTCTTTTAAATATTTTCTCAATAAAAGTAGCCAATACAAATTTTCGAGAGTTAAAGATTTATTAGAAAGAAAAGTTTCATTAATTTTTTTATAAATTTTGACAATTTGATTATATTGACTTAAATAGAAGCTACTGATGTCCTTACTATCAATAATAACAAAGGATTTAAACGGTTCCTTTTTGAATTCACTAATGTACGGGTACGCCGTCTTTTTTTCTACTTTTGCCAATTAGAAGAGACCCCTAAATTCATTTTGATTATAATGAAAATAATGGCATATATTTTTTTGGGATTGAAAACATTCTTTAATATTTCATACTTTTAAAACCCAAATATTTCAGACTTATTAGAGATTATTTCTTAGAGAAATTACCATTTTCGTTTCTGGTGTACATATTAATGAAAATTTTAGCGATAGATATTGGGACTCAAAGTATAAGAGCCGCCATATTAAACCATACTGGTTCAATTTTATCAATTTCACAAGAAATACAAGAAATAAATAGTCCGTATCCGGGGTGGGCTCAACAGAAGCCAAAAATATGGTGGACTCTCACTAAAAAGGTAGTTTCTGATGTATTATTAAAATCAAAAGTTGATCGATCATCAATTAAAGCAATTTGTACATGTGGACAGATGCATGGACCAGTAGGAATCGATAATAGAGGTAATATTACCACTGAATGGACTCAAATTTGGATGGATAAACGCTGTGAAGATATTTGTAAACAATTAAGGAAAAATAACGACGAATCAGAGCTTGCAGAAAAAATAACTGGTAATCCAATAACATCAGGTTGGCTTGGTATTAAAGTTCGTTGGATAAAAGAAAATCAGCCTGAAGTTTATAAAAAAACTCGTTACTTTTTAGTACCTAAAGATTTTATAAATTTTATGATTAGTAAAGTAGCAGCAACGGACCATAGTGAAGCTTCTGGGACCTATCTCTATGATTATAATATAGAAAATTATTCTTCAAAAATGGCAGATATAATTGATATTGATTTAGAAAAATTCGCACCAATTCATAATTCATATGATATTATCGGAAATATTACTGAAGATTTCGCGAAAGAATTTTCCCTTTCTCCGGATACTCCAGTTCTAGCAGGGGGTGGAGATTTCCTCGTTTCTCTTCTGGGCTTAGGATTAATTAATGAAAAAATTGCGATTGATATGACTGGAACGAGTACCTTGTTTGTTATATATAAAGAACAACCAATTGTACAGCCTATGATTCAAAATCTTAGACATGTTATCAAAGGATGGGTACCCTTTACTATACTAGATTGCGGAGGATTAAGTATGAAATGGTTTAAAGATTTTTTAAATTCAAGCGGAAAAGCAGAAATATCATTTGATGAAATTATCAAAATGGCTGAATCAATTCCAATTGGAAGTGATGGTTTGTTGTTTTACCCTTATATGCTTGGTGAACGTCGAAAAGAAAATAATTTAGCACGAGGTTGCTTTTTTGGAATTAATTTAAACCACACTATTGCAAATTTCGCTCGAGCAGTAATGGAGGGAGTTTCTTTAGCTCTAGGAAAAGATATACAAATTTTCAAAGAATTGGGTATTAATATTGAACATGTGATATGTGTTGGAGGAGCAACTAGAAATAAATTATTATATCAAATAAAAAGTGATGTAATGCAAATTCCCCATATTTTAATGGGTGAACCTGAAGCGAGTCTTAGAGGTTGTGGCTTATTATCTGCTTATGGATTAGGCTTAATCAAAAACTTCGACAATTTAAATGATATAAATGAAATAAAAATTACCAAAATCCATCCTGATAAAACCGTAGCTGAAAAATATAATAACTTGTTAATAGAATTCAAAAAATTATATAGTCATTTACTAGGCTATTGGTCTTAATTAAAAAAAAAGAATAATAAAAGATTTAATTTCTCTTTATAAAGGTGGCACACTGTTAAAGCTAAATGTGTTTATTATGCCCATATTATCATGTATCAATGGTGATTGAATCATTAATACATTCCGTGGTGGTGGAGGTAAGCTAGGGAAATAATTTAAAGCAAAGTTAAATGCAGCGTTTATTGTTTGACCATAATTTAACTGTTCCCAAAACCAATGAAAGAACCATGAACCCGCAAAACCATCAGGATTTTGACTATTTACCCAATACCATGAAAAAACATTTGAAGCAGCACTTATCATAATACAATTAGGGATATTATACCAACTCGATCCGATATTCTGGTTTTCATTTAAAAAATTTCCACTAAAGCAAGAGTCAACATTGATCATCATGCGAGCACATTCAATTTTTTTTACCAGATTGAAAAATTCAAATTCGGTTATCCAACTATTATCTGCCTCAAAATGAAAGGTCGCATTACCATCACCAAGTATTTTATTTGATCCATGATCACACATAAAGATTATAAAGTAGTCATTTGGTTTTACCTTAGATGCAAATGAACCAGAAACGGACACATTCAATTCTTCCTTAAATCTTGCTGCAGTCACACTGTTATTAGCAACATCTATTATTGCTGGTTCTGTACCATGGATTAGATCGTTTGGATATGCATCAGAAGCGTTAATGTCAATGATACCATCAACATCATTTTTATAATAAAGCATGAGAAAGATGTTATCATCAGTATAGCCGTGATTTTTCAAGACCCAATAAACTTGGAGTGCTTGGGCTGGAAAACCATCAGAGTCCTTTTTTACTGTTGTTGGAGGAGGTTGTGTTGGATTAGTTACATTTACCGATATTAGGCGATCCATAATTACATCATCATAATACATATGATCAGATGCACCACCTGCAAAAATTCCTTCTACTGCTAATACTAGTTTAAGATCAATTATTTCATTATTCGTTTCATTATTACAGAAACCGACCACATTAATTTCAAACCAATTATTTAATGATGAATTATGACTGTTAGACCAATCTAATCTAACTGTCCCTCCAGTTGAATTTATCCATTGTAATCCAATTCGCACACCGCTACCTTGTATTGGACTGTCACTGTCAATAAATACTTTTGTTGACATATTATATAAAGCATATTCATATAAAAATTGAAATTTTGACCAATTATATGAAAAATTAGCTATGATTAAATTATCATCTAAAGGTTGGATGAAAATCGATTGATTT
>JBHLNZ010000143.1:0-4403 GCA_048941015.1 Promethearchaeota archaeon
TAACTTATCATAGGCGCAACATATGCTAACATGAATTGTTTTTCTTTATATCGTTCCTCTTCATCCGGATAAGAATCAAAATAGAGATAACCACTACAATTTAAGTTTTCAATGTTTAAAAGGACCCCTTCTGCTTTTGTCATTTTTTCATGACCATAAATTGAAGTTGCAGCTGAAAATAATTGATTTGCTATATCATCTATCGGAATTGGGAATTCTTTCTCCTTGGTGTAACATTCACTTAATTTAGGGCCATATCTATCATCCCAATAAGCAATTAATAAACAAAAAAATTCACTTTTCTGGTCTGTGATTGAAGTTTTCATATCAAACTTCATAATTGAAAATAATTCTTCAATTTTTTTATTCATGGAGCTGATTTTTCGATTCCGAGCAATTTTTCCTGAAATAATAGCTAACAAATCTTTCTCATTAAAAGGTTTAGTGATATAATCATCAACTCCTAATAATTTTCCTATTCTAATCTCTTTAGGAGAAGTACGTGCTGTTAAAAAAATAAAAGGAACTAGATGCCATCGAGGGTCACTTGAAACTTTTTTAAAAAAATCATACCCATCCATCTCAGGCATCATTATATCACTTAATATTATATCAGGAGGCTTTTGAAGGCTTTCAAGAACCTTAAGTGCTTCTTTTCCGTTTTTAGAAGTGATTGTTTGATAACTATTAGATTTTAAAATCAGATTTAGATTAAATAATAAGTCCAGATTATCCTCAACTATAAGAATAAGGGGTATCAACTTAAATCTGAAAAATTTTATATTTTATTTAATAATTAGTAAAGGATAATTAATAGTTTTTTCATGGTTGAGAAGTAATTCTTGGCAAAAATATTGAAAAAGTAGAACCTTTTCCAAGTTCGCTGTCAACATATACTTCTCCATCATGAAGTTTAACTAATTCTTTTGCAATAGTTAATCCCAAACCAGTGCCAGGGATATTACTTACTTGTTCGGATCTGTAAAAACGCTCAAAAAGATGTTTAACATCATTTTGTGAAATTCCAATTCCATTATCTTTAAATTGAAGAAGAACTCCTTGTCTTTCTTTTCGGTTATATTTTCCTTTATAATTATCTATAGCACTGATCTCGATTTTTCTGTTTTCTTTTGAATATTTTAATGCATTATCAATAAATATTCTAAAAATTTGCTCTATTCGCTTAACATCTCCAAATAATTTAATATTATCATCAATATTTATTGAAAAATCTGTTTCTTTTACTTTTTCAAAAGGTTGCATCAGATTAATGATATCTTTAATCACTATTAACGGATTATATTCTTTCCAATCGATTTTTACTTTCTTCTCGTCTATTCGAGATAATGTCAATATATCTTCCACTAATTCATAAAGTAAAGAAATATTCCTAGCTATAGCATTGTTTAATTGTTCTTCAATCTCAGGTGTTAAATTTTCTTTATGATTTTTTAAATAATCCATAGACATAACTAATACCGATATTGGCGTCCTTAATTCATGAGAAACTGTAGATACAAAACGTTCAAGACTTTCTTCTGCTTTTTTGCGTATTGTTATATCTAAACCATAAATATTAACATAATTAGCGCCTTCTATAGGAGTTATTACAAAAGAATAAGTATGATTATTTACTTCAATCTCTAATCTATTGACCTGATTATTTGAAAAGGTCTCATTAACACCTTCAAGTAATAATTTTGGAATTCTGCTTCCCTCTCCAATATTAAATACTTTTTGAGCTTCTTTATTAGCTAAAAGAACATATTTCCTACTTACTCTAATAACTGGATTAGGATTTTCTGCTGGGAATCTCGCCATATCTTCAATTTTTTCCTGAGCAATTTTCTTTTCAGTTATATCAGTAACATACGCCATAGCTCCATAAAATTTACCTTCCTCAAAAAGAGGAGTTGTTCTTAATGAAGTATAAACGTCTCTGCCATTTTTATGTATAAACTTAAATTCATGATCTTCTCTTATTCCCTCTTTTCTTCTTTGAAAGTAGGTTTGTGCTATTTTTTTGCTTTCTTCATCCATAAATTCAAAAAATAGTTTACCAATCATTTCAGTAATCGAATAACCAAGCATATGGGCCATACTCTGATTCGCTAAGATTGTTCTTCCGTTTGCATCGATAACCCAAACACCTTCAGGTGATTCTTCAATAAGATTTCGATATTTTTCCTCTGATTCTTTTAATTTCTGCTCGGCTTCCTTTTTATCAGTTATATCTAATAAACTAGTGAAAATTGCTTCTTTTCCTTGATAAGTTATCAATTTTGAAAAAATATCAATCCATTTAATCTGATTTGCTTTTGTTAAGATTCTAGCAGTATAATATGTAGTTAAATCCAAATCTGAATCATTCCTCAACTTCTTTTGTATATTTTCTAAAATGAATGGAACATCTTCTGGGTGAATCTTTGTTAGAAACTCATGTTGATCCCATATTTTCATTTCTTCTTCAGAATAACCCGATATTTTCGAAAGCGCCTTGTTACTATATTTTATTAACCCATCCTGTAAAATAACTATACCTAAAGATGTTTCATCAGCAATTGTTCGAAATTTTTCTTCAGATTCAACTAAAATACGTTCAACTTCTTTTCTTTCTGTAATATCAGTGTAATTTTGGATTATTCCAATAAATTTTCCGTTGATGTCTCTATTTGCAACAGAATTAACAATTAAAGTAATAATTATTCCATTTTTTAATTCATAATCTAACTCATATTCTACCATATTTTTTCCACTTTGAATTAGCTTCAATGTACAGTCTGGAGTGTTGCAAAATTTTGTTGGTAGTAAATCATAACATTTTTTTGAAATAATTTCTTCTCTGTTTAGTCTGAATAATTCGCAAAATGTGTCATTTACTCTTATTATTTCATAGTTCGTATTAATTAATCGCAATGGGAGAGAAGCGTTAAAGATTTGATCAGTTTCAGAAAATGCTTGTGCAAGATCTCCCGCTTTTTGCTTTAATGCGTCTTCGCTAGATTTTAATCTCCTAAATAACAATTTATATGGACTTTCAAGACCAGTTTCAATCAATGCTTTATAAATAAAAAACGAAGCGACAATTTTAAAGAGATGTCCTATAACATTAGATGGTCCAAATACACCAACATATAATGTAAAAGTTAATTCAGAGGCCATTGTACTAATAATAGATATTATTATTAAAATCAAGATTTTCTTATCAAATTCAAATCTATTAATATAAAAAATAATGATGGATAAGAGAAAGATAAAAATAATTATATATTCACTAATTATTTTAAAGAAGGTCAATCCAACGCCTTCAATATAACATACTGGGAAGTATCCTAAAAATATTAAAGGGACTAAAGTAGATATCGCAATCGTGCTAATTATAAATATATAACTGGAATTTATTTTTCTGTTAATTACTAATGTCGCGAAAAGCAATGATGAAGCTTGCCAATAGCGAGCTAAAATCCACAGCGAAGTTGGAAGATTTGAATCGTAACCAAAGAAAATGTTCATATCTTCATATGCTAGAGTATGAAGCAAATCGATTATAGCAATATAAAGAAAGGATATACCAATAACTTGGAAAAATGAGCTATTCATATATTTCCGTGAATTCCATCCAATTATGAAAATACCCCCCATTATTATAATGCTCATTAATTCTGCTATTGTATGAAAAAGGAGGAAACTATAGATTCTTGCTACATAAACTAAAAATAATCCTAAACCAAGGCCTAAATATTCTAGGTAATCTCGTAAAATGGGTTTTGTTTCTGATTCTTGGTCAGCTTCAATTGTCATTCTTTAGATTCCCATAATGATGTTTAATCTATAGCTGATTTTTGAAAAACAGTATAAATTGAACTTTTTTCGATTGAAAATGGAAAAGTTGAAGGTATCAAATTATTTATTTCAATTACTAATTTTTCAGCTTTTTTGTAATTAAACTTTTTATTTAGTAATTTGAGATCGGGATCATATTTATGTAGAAAAATTGAAAATTCAATGTTTTCTTTAATTTTAATTAGTAAATCAATTACTTTTTTCAAAAAATCGAGAGCTAAATTATATCTCTCTGTATCTTGTATATCTATTACAAATATTATCTTATTAGTACCTTTGATATTGTCTTTAAAATTTAACAAATAATCATTTCTAAATTGTTCCTGTCCACCAAAATCCCAGATATTAAATCTTGTACCTAAGGTTTCAAATTCTTCAATTTTTATCCCCTTTGTAGGATTCAAAGAATAAAAAGATAAAAGATTCTTTACACCTTTTAAACATAATACTATAGAGGTTTTCCCACTATTGTCTAAACCCATTATAGCTACTTTTTTTATAGCATTATTGGACATTTTATCTATATCTTTTTAATTTCAATTAATTCTTTGTTAAAAAAG
>JBHLNZ010000063.1:0-18310 GCA_048941015.1 Promethearchaeota archaeon
GGAATTTCTCTGTAGTCTTTAACAGCGAAAAACTTTCCATTTCCTGCTTTAGCAATTTCTTTACAAGTATCTATCCCACGGTCAGCATCATTTTCAGCAGGCATACCAATTACATGTAGTTTAGGAAACTTTTTTGCTAATGGAATAGGATCACTACCTCTATTATAATTTCCATCTGAAATTAAGATTGCAAATTTATTTCTTGCACTCGCTTTCACTTTATTCAATTCATTTAATCCTTTCTCTAAACCAATATAAATATTAGTAAAACCAACTGCTTCAGAATCAAGAATCTCATCTATAATAGTTGTAATCTCTTTTTTCTTATCTATTGGTTTTAGAACCATTGCTGTAGAATTAAATAAGATTATACTATAATCCTCCTTTTCCATGTTATAAGCTAAAACTGATGTTGTTAGGGCCGCATTTAATAAAAGTTTTCCATACATACTTCCACTTGTATCAAGAATTAAAATAACTTTCCTTTTTTGTTGTTTTCTTCTAATTCCATAGATATCCTTATAAGTTAAAGTCTTATTATAAACTTTTAAAGGGTTATGTTGAATAGTTTCATCCAAATCAAATTCAGGCATTCCAATTTCATAATAGGGTACAACTTTCTTTATTTGACCTCTTATACCTTTACTTGTAATCTTTAATGAAGTGTTTAATATACTTTGTCTTGCTAATCTCCTAAAAATTTTTTTATATTTCTCTCCAATCGGACGCCTTATGAAAAAATACACTTCAGGCATAGACGTACCTGATTCCTTAGCCTTTTCAGTGAAAAACTTTACTCCTTCATCACAATCAAGAGCGTCGGTTGCGGCATAAACATTTGATTTAAGCAGCCCCATAATTGCTTCAAGGTTTTTATATTGTATTGCTAAATAAGTTAATTCTTTAATTTGTTTATAATCTAAAGTATTTGCCAAATTACGATAATAATCTGGTTTTTTCTTTTTTTTCCGAATTATTTCATAACGTAAAATATCCTTATCAGGGGGTCTGTCTGCAAGTCTAACGTGAAGCCTACCACTCTCAATCTCTTCGGAATTTTCTTTAGAGAAATCATCGATTATTAAAAATCCAACTTATTTAGAACAGACAAAACAATATCAGTAATTATTTCCGTCTTGGATTTTGTGATACCATCTTCAAGTTCGATCTTGTTATAGAGTGCCATTATCGCGGAATCAATCCAATTTTTTGAGCTTTTTTCTAATCCTGAATTTCGAATTAATGCCGCTAAATCAATTCCTCCTCTAATGGAGCTTCCTCTACGTATTGATGTGATATTCCTTGTGACTTGAATGATAGACTGGCAAATTTTAGCAATCTTTTCGCCATTATCTCCATCTAAATCCGCTTCGTTTTTAATAATCTTTATCTCTTCTTCCGGAGATTGGTAATCTAATTTAATCCAAATGAACCTATCTTTAAGTGCTTCTCCTAGTACAGTGGTTCCAACATGAGCAGTTGGATTTAATGTGGCAAGTACAAAGAAATCTTTATGAGCATGAATCGTTTTTAATTTTGGTATTTCAAGAATTTTCTCATCTAGTGAAGTTAAAAGGGAATTTTGAGTGCTTTCTGGCATTCTATTGATTTCATTTATAAAAAGACAACCACCTTGTTTCATAGCTGATGTTAAAGGTCCATAAACATATGAATCTTCAATATAACCTTTTGAAATTACTAAAGGAGGATCAAAATAACCAATTAAATTATGGGGCAATGTATCTTCTGAACAGTCTATTCTGTAAAAATTTGTATCATAATAAGAAGCGACCGCTTTTGCTATAGTTGTTTTTCCTACTCCAACTTCGCCTTCTATCAAAATATTTTTTCCAACTGATCTTGCTAAGATAATTTTAGTTAATTCCTCTTCTCTACCAATAATATTATTTTGTTTTTGTATTTCTTGAACAATCTCAGAGGCCATAATTTAGTTAATATTGTATTTCTAAAAAACTAAACTACTCATTTTGATATGATTTATTTAGAATAAGAAGAATGTTTTAATTAAAAGAGCTTTAAAAGAACTTTGATAATGAAGTTAAAACTAAAAATTAATTCTTGGATTGTCTTTTTATTTATTTTTTTAATAATAAGTTTATCGATTATGAATTTGACTTATATAAATTTATCAGTTCAAAAAAGAAATGTTGAAGAAGATTCTCACACAAGATACAATCTTTCAGATGATGGAGTGGAATTTGATATTTTAGATT
Organism: Promethearchaeota archaeon; assembly: GCA_048941015.1. Lineage (GTDB taxonomy): Archaea > Asgardarchaeota > Lokiarchaeia > Sigyniarchaeales > SOKP01 > SOKP01. Next base: position 2,235 of record JBHLNZ010000063.1, read on the forward strand.
TTTGGCAAGAAGAGATTGCGCGCGTAAATAGTACTAATCTTGATATAGTATTTGGTGAGAATGATACTATAGAATATACTAATCCTTACTCTAAAATAAAACATGAGTTTACGTCTCAAGAAGTTTATTTTAATTCCCCAAACTGGGTAGATGCAACGCCTGAGAATCTAAGATTGCATGGTTATTTGTTATATCCTGAAGTGGTTAATGCAAGTAATCCTGGTTGTCTTTGTATGCATGGATTAAATGAAAAAGCAGAATCTGCTTTTAAACTTGCATATCCTTATTTAGAAAAAGGATTTATTGTATTATGCCATTCTCACCCCGGACATGGAAAATCAGAAGGAGTCCAACCTAGCCCTAATAATATGTATTATCAAGCTGAATATAATCGATCAGCTCATTTTTATTTAACACTATGTGGTGCTATTCAAGGATTAAGGGTTTTAGAGAATATTTCAATTGTAAATAATTCTCAAATCTTAGTTACTGGAATTTCTTACGGTGGATTTAATGCTATGTGGCTAGCTGGTATATGTGGAGAACGAATTTCAGGTGTAATCCCATATGTTGCTATAGGAGATATTGTAAAGAATTTAAAGTACCCGAACAAACTGATATTTTGGATATTAGGGAAAAGTCCTAAAGATATTCCTTCCTCATTTCAAAATAATCAACTTTTAAGATTCGATCCGATTTATTACTTGAAATCACCAAAAATGCCGCCTATTTTGTGGCAAATTGGAACGAATGATGATTTTTTTCATTATAGCTCTATAAAGAGCACATTTGAAGCGGTTAATCATTCAAAGAAGTACCTTCAAATATACGCAAATGAACACCATGGCTTTCCTGGATTTGAAAATACTACAAAATTTTTTATTGATTATATTTTATATAATCACTCTATTCCACCTAATATTACAATTCAAAATTTTAAAAAAAATTGGGAGTTAATAGGAAATACAATACAAGTTGATATAGAAACTGAATCCCAAAATGTAATAGGATCTGTGAAAATTTATTATAAATTTATTGATATAATAGGAACTTGCTGGCAAAAGGCAGAGCTTCGTAAAATAATAAATAATTCTTGGTCGATTACTTTAAACCCTTGGATAATTAATTCTAAACTTGATTTCTATATTACTATTGAATTAGAAGGGGAAGAAAATGTATGGTTTACGTCAAACATATATTCAGTAGGAATAATGATAAGTAATTATAGTCTTATTTTTTTATTTTTAATACTCTTTTTCATTATTTCTACACTAGCATTAATTGTCTGGAAGAGATATAACAAAATAGAATCATTATCGGATAAACAAATTAAAGTTAAAGCTAATGATTATATCAATAAAGAATTAGCATTTTTAGGTATTACAGAGTCCTTATTCTATATCTCGTTGATTTTACCTTGGATCTCATATCAAAGTGGAAGTGTAAATTTTAGCCATATTTATTTTTTTAATAATTTCTTTACTTGGAAATTGTTTATTGGAGCGATTTCACAAATATCAACGGCACTTTTTATTATAGGTTGGATAATTTATTCTTTTTTGAGTTTATTAAAACCTATAATCTCTGGAATTATCAAAATTATTTACCCAATTTTCATTTTAGTCTCATTCAGCATTATTGTTGAATCTACTGGGATTGCAAGTGATCAATCCTTACTATCGAACTTTGGAATGATTTATCCTAGTTTTGGTTTATTTTTAATGATAGCAGCTTCAACCTTAACAATTATTATTGGGATTTGGAAAAGGAAATATGAAAATAAGCTTGGAATAAAGAAAAAAAAGAGACTTGAATTAAAAAATGTTTTTAAAAAGATTATACAACGATGGCAAATGTGGAAGAGGAATAATATTTAACAAATAGAATAGAATGAATAAAAATCCACAAAAAGTTAGAATTAAAAAAATAAGATCATTGGCTTTATAGTTCACTCGTATTAAATTTGTTCTTTTTTTATATAACCCAAAACATCTGTTTTCCATTGATATAGAAGAAATATGACCTTTGCGAAGTACTGACACCAATGTTGTTACCAACCTTTCAAAAATTAATTTATAAGCTTTTTTCACTGTATTTACTTTTTCAAGACCAAAACCCCGAGCTCTTTGAGCTAATGCTATTGTTTTAGCTTCTTCTTCTATAGTAGGGATATATTTTATTCCAACCATAAAAGAAAAGCAATATTTGTATGGAATTTTTAATCTTATAAGCGAGTATACAAAATCTTTCATATCTGTTGTATTAGAGTAAATTATCGCAGAAGTATATAAAGTTAAAATTATTAAAAAAGACCTTAAAGCGAAATATACAGCTAATCTTCTTATAGGTAAAAATGGGAGGTTAAAAAGGTAAAAAAGAACAATTTCATTTTCATTAGGAATAGCATTAAAGAAGATATTTAGTATAACGCTAAAAATCAGTACAATAATAATAAATCTCAATTTTCTTACTAAATTTTTAAGAGAGATATTACTTAATAATGCAAGTATTAACAATAATAATAAAACTAAAGCTAACAACAGGATACTGTTTATTAAAAATAATGAAATTGTTAACAAGATTAAAAAAATTAATTTTGAAATTGGATTTAAGTTATGCATTATAGATATTCCTGGAAAATAAGCAAATGTATACCTTTTATGATCTAATATATTTCTTTTTCTTTTCATTTATTCAAATTCTCTTTTTAATCTTTCATTAATCTTTTCTAGAAGTATAATAGGTCCTAAATTCTTATGTCTAAGAAAATAATTGCTATTTATATCATAATCTCGTAATGAACCGTCCTTATTTAGTTCTATAATCCTTTTTGTATATTTAAGTAAAAGATGATAATCGTGAGAAGAAATTATTATAGTTTTACCTCTCTTATTTTCTATATATAATGTTTCTATTAAGGAATCTATTGTTTTTTGATCCTGCCCTATAAAAGGTTCATCAAGTAAAATTATATCTGGATTATAGACAAAAATAGAGCTTAAATTTAATCTTCTTTTTTGGCCCCAACTTAGTTTAAATGGATTTTTGAATTCACTTTCATTTCCAATTAGAGTCTTTAATTTTGAAAAGTATTTTTCGCTAACCTCTTTTAAAGTACCAAAATTCTTAGGTGCATAGAGAATTTCATCTTTTATGGTTGATTTAAAGATCATACTTTCGGGGTTTTGAAAAATAAAACCAACGTATTTTGCATATGAGTAAGGATCAATTTCCTCTAAATATTGATTATTAAATAGTATCTTTCCAGAACTAGGAGTATATAGATTTGCTAATAGATACAATAATGTTGTCTTCCCTGAACCATTTGGACCTACAAGACCAATAAAATCTCCCTTTTGAATTTTTATAGATAAATTATTTATTGCTTTGATGCCGTTATTAGGATATTCAAATGATAATTTCTTTGTTTCAATTATAATTTCATCCTTCTCATCGGAATTTGCATTTCTTCCTTTGATATCATTCGGAGCAAAAAATCTATTCCTTTTTAAGGTTTCAATATATAGTTCTTTAAAATCAATTTTCTCTTCAAATTCAGAATATTTTTTTAATGCTTTAGGTTTAATTTCCTTATCTATGAGAATTTTGAGCAGACTATTTAACTGATTTTGACTCATTTTAGATATTATTTCTAAAAGATCTTGAAAATTTGAAGGATTACCATATTTTTGAGTATTGGTATTAAATTTCTTAAAATCATTAAATAAGTCTATTATCCAGGGCACTCTAACGTTGAAATCCTTTAATTGATCAAATTTTTCGAATAATATTTCATTAATTGTTCCTTGTAATCCAATTTTGCCATTATCATCTAAAACGATAATTTTATCTGCAATATCTATAACACGTGATAACCTATGCTCTATTATAACTAATGTAAGAAGAAATTCCTTGGAATTTATCAACTTTTTTAAACGATTTAATAACAAGCTTTCTGAATGTTGATCTAGAAAGGCAATAGGCTCATCTAAAATCAAAATTTTAGGCTCCATTGCTAAAAAAGAACTTAATATTGTTAGCTGTTTTTGCCCTCCGCTAAGTTGATCTATATCTCTATCTAATAAGTGGTCGATCTCCATGAATTTTGAAACTTTTTTTACTCTTTCTCTAATTTCATTTTCATTATAGTTTAGATTTTCGAGTCCGAAAGCAATCTCATCTTTTACAGTAAAAGTTGTTAATTGATCCAGAGGATTCTGTTTTACTAAACCAACTTTTTTACAAATTTCTGTGAAATTATAATCCCATATACTTTTATTAAAAATTTGGATCTCTCCTTTAAAATAACCCTTTTGTCTCCATGGAATGATTCCATTCATAGCATAGGAAAGAGTTGATTTACCACTTCCACTAGGACCTGCTAAAATCAAAACCTCTCCTTCATTAAGATTGAAACTTATATCTGAAACTGCTGGTTTTTCTGTTTCATCTGTACCATAAATGAATGAGAAATTTTTAAAAGAAATAGCATTTTTATACGTGGAGGAAATATGAATTCACCCCTATTAAAAAGTTGTTGGAACTCCTGCTTTAATTAGATAGTTTTTTACTAACCTGCCTAATAGACCAGTTATAAAAATACCTGAAATAAAAGCAAAAGCAAAAGCTAAAACCCATAATGTCCAATGCAAATACCATCGCATATTTATTATCCAAAAGAAAGGAGCTTGAAAAAAATTACCTATACCTCCTGCTATTCCCCATCCCAATTTTGTCTCACCCTCTCCTATCTTTTCCATAATAAAAAAGCCCCCTGCTAAACAAAATCCTTCGATAAGGTTAACAAGAATGATAATAACGCTCCAAGGATCACCTAACAAAAATTCTAAAAGACCCTTGGATATCATAGTAAAAATAATATTTTGTTTTTTTCTAGTTAGACCATATACAATCGAAGCCCACATCACGTGATGTCCACTTACCAATTGAGTGCCACCCGTTAGAGGATACCAAACTTTTATTAATAAGCTAAAGGGTATTAGACTTGAAATAAATCCTCCTAATACTCCAATAATTGAAGAATATAATAGATCCAAAAGTGATAGTTTAATTTTTCTATCTTGACCCATTCCAGTCGCTTTATAATCTTTTTCAGCATCTTGTTTATCTAAATCGCTGGCTTTTCTAATAGTTGAATTCAAGTTGTTCATAAGTTTTTAATCCTCTTTTATTGAATTAAGATTGTTTTCAATTCCTTTATTGTATAATGTGTATTTGCTTTATCTGGAATCACTTCATGATCGACTACTGATCTTATTGGTCCATCATAAAATAATGGTTGACCGTCTTGCTCATAGGCTAAAATTATTTGATTTGGATAATCTTGAGCTAATTGAATATCTAATGGAGTCTCTGCATAATAACCATCTCCTCCTATAAATAAGAATGTCTTAGCATCTTCTTGCAGTATATTTTCTACTTCAAAGATACTCCATAACGAAACTCCTGAAAATACTAAATCATATTCACGTCCTATAGCATTAACAATATGAAAAGTTTTATCTCTAATCTGTAAATATTTATCTGATTTTAGATCAGAAAAGGTCAAATCAATTTCATTACTAACTTTACCTTTTATAATTATAGTATTTTGTGATGGGTTTACATCTAAAATAATATAACTATATGTAAATAACCAGAATAGAGAAATTCCAATACAAATTGATGCAATGAGTAAATAAAAGTTTCTTTTTTCCATTTTTTACTATATAATTTGAACCTCGTATTTTTTCTGAATTATTAATAAAAAGGAGGATATAAATCCGATTACTATAATAAAATAAATTAGATAACCGTCAATAAATGGTTTTTTTTCTTCATTTCTCAAATCTAGAGCATATGTCCAAGAAATTGCATGATCTTCATGGGTACCGTCATTCATAATTCCCATATTAAATTTGTAAAGTTTATTCTCATTAAATTGAACGTCATAATTATCGTTATCTATTAATTTTCTCCTCATTTCAAGACTGTAAGAATGATTAATAACATAATTATATCCGACTTGAATATCTTCTGTTTCCAAACTAGGATTATACCATCCTGTTGTCCCAAAACATAAATCACTGCAGTAATATGAAGAACCGTTTGGAGGAGAACTTGATAAGCATGTCCAATCCCAGCAATCTACATTACCACCTCCCATCTCAGAGGTATCCATCCCCCCTAAAAAGTAAGCACTAAAATTAGGGACATTAATATTCCAACAAAAGTAAAGTCCATCGTAATAATTACCTCCTAAAGCTGGAAGAGTGGTATTATCAAGCCATTGACAGAGAATATAAAGATAATTATCGTTCATAACTAAACTTAGATTCATATAACCAATAAAAAATCCAGGAGTCCCTACTTCGCTTGCTAATGCTACGGTAGTGGAGCCGTTTGTATTAGAAGGATTTGACCAAAATTGTTCTGAAGGTATACCATCTAAATTGATTACAGCATTTTTTTCATAATAAGGTTTCATATAAGTTATTCCATGAGATTCACCACAGTCTCCCCAACCCCAGTAAGCTGAAATTTGTTGGGGTAAAATTCCTAAAATAATAATAAAATTAATGAATCCAAATGAAATAAGAAAATTTCGTGTTCTCATCTTTGAAGAACCTAATATGTTGGATTTTTAATTTAATACAAATAAATTAAAAAAAATTTTAATTTCTGAAAATTTTTAATTATTTTTAAGGTATTGGTCCATTATATACTGTTATGTCAATCAAGTTAACATGTGAAATATAAACATCTCTTGGTCTTCCCGGAACAATTAAATAGAATGGTCCTCTATGATATCCACATATTCGTCTGTATGGCCAGACTGGATCCGTGACTCCTTGACCTGATTCTCCGAATTCTTGATCAGCATAAACTAAATTCATTATTAGATTTGTTTCTGGCAATGGGACTAATGTATCATTAATTAAATCATGATCGACCCAAGGAGGAGTAATCCCGAGGTCAACGTCTGTGTTATTATAAGGATCTTCTTTTTTCCCTCCAAATGGACGAGGACTTGCCCAACCATCTTCGGACCAAACTCTTAAAGTGTAATTTTTTCCCACTGCTGATGTGTGTGAGATAATTTCACTGATATTTCTCCCCCAATATTGTCGATCAAAGTCCCACCAATCATCTCTTTCATAAGAGTATCTGTCAGAATATTCTGAATCAGTCATATTTGTTGGATCAATTACAAATTCAAGCGTATTATTAACTCTAACCTCTACTTTCCAGCTATCTAATACATCAATTTCTTCTAGATTGGTTAATGAATTTTGCATATTTTTACCAATGATTGAAAAATTACCCCAAATTTCTCCATAAGGCGAATCTGCTAGCCAAGTCTTATTTGCTGCTAATGCTAGAACTATAGGTTCCTCATCACCCTCATACATTTTACTAATTATGTCCCCTGTGCTCATATGAATTACTTCTATTGAGCCTTCTGAAGATTGCTGTGAAGTAAATGTTAAGTTATATGCAAAATTTGTATCGTATTTTTCTAAAATATCTAGTATATCAACTCCTGTAATATAAAGCCCAGAAATAGGATCTAAGAAAGTATATGTATAAATTGTTTTTTTATACTCATTAACAAAAGATCCTGAAGGATCTTGATTCTCTTCAATAGCGAGCTGAACCCCTTCTAAAATATCACCTAAAGTGATAACTATTTGAGTTGTTCCATTATTTAGGATAAATGATGATGCATTTGGTGCTATACTCCAATCCTCAGGTAATCCCCATAATAATGTAATTTGAGGTTGTTCTGGAGCTTTTGGTGAAGCAATTATAACAAAACCTAAACCGCCAGCTAGCCCTACAACTGCTATTACTAAAAGACCTAAAGCTATATCTTTATTTTCCATTTTTAAGACTTTTAATAGATTTGTATTTAAATTATCGATATTACTATATGAACATATCGTGAAAAATGCTATAAAAAGTTTATTTCCAAATATTCTTTTATCAACAAAGAAGTATTTTTTCTTCAAGATTAGAATGAAAATAAAAAAGAGGGTAGTTCTTAAAATAATCTAATCATGGCATTGTAATTATGTTAGTATTTTCATCCAGATTTATTATTCCCTTTACTGCAAGTTGCTTTATTGTTCTTACTGCCATAATAGGAGGAACATCAAGTAATTTCTTAAGAACATCGAGTTTCACACTGCTCTCATCCATAATTGTGGCAAGTATAGCGACTTCAGGTATTTCTTCTTCGGAATTTTCAATCAAGAACGTTGTAAAGTAGTTATTTCTTTTCAGCTGAGTTAACTTTTGATTTAATTCTACCATTTTTTCTTCAGAATAAGTTGTTCTTAGATTTTTTTCACGAGTTTCATTCTCAATCTTTTTCTGATCTAGCTCAGTTTTCTCTTGTTCTTTTTTTGATATTTTTTCATTGATAGAATTTAATTTTGAAATTAAATCTTCTAATTCCAATTTTGGCGTTTTGAGATCGTTATCTAATCGTTCTAAATTATTTTTTAAATCTGAAATTTTAGATGTTAATTCATCTTTAGTTGATTTTACAATCTCTATTTTCTTATCATAATCATCAGATTTAATTTTCAATTCAGTTAATTCAGAATTTTGATTTTCAATATTAATTTCTAATCTTTTAACGTCGTCTTCTTCTGATTTGATCATTTTCCAAGTATAACTAAGATTTTGAAGCATATTTTCGTTATTTTTTTGAATTGCCTGTAAATATCCGTCGAAAGAAGTTTCTAACTGTTCAATTAAACTAAAAATTTCCTTCAAATTTAAGCTCATTAAAAATCCAACTCCTCCTTTAATGTTATTGTATTTGAATTCTGGTCATAAATAATAGGAGCTTTTTCTTCTACCAATTTATCTATTATTTTTTTAGCTTGATCTACTCTCATATCAATAGCTAATAAAATATTTCTCAAATCTAAGGAACTTCCTACTTGTAAAGCTCTAAAGAATTGATAAATTGAAGAATTGATATATTTTTTGTTAATTAATATTTTCATTGCTTTTACTCTATTTTCATAAGACTGGACATATTTCTCCTTTTTAATAAAAGTATTATCAAGTTCTTTTTCAAGAGCTTTTAGTTCTTCTTCAAACTTTTCAATTACTCTTGTTATATCGAGAATTTGAATTTCTAATTCTTTTAATATAGTTGTTCGACTATTGAGTTCTTCTTTCTTAGTTTGGATTACTTTTCTTGTTTCTTCCAATTCTTGTTGTGTTTCTTGGATTTTATTTAACAGTTCCTGACGCTGTGAGTCGAGAAAATTATTATCTTCCTCAAATCTTTGAAGATCCCGCTGATTTTGCAAAATTTTGTTTTTGTAATTTTTTATTTTTTCATTATTTAATGAGATTGTCTTCATTAAATTATTTTTCTCATTCTCATATTTTTCAATTACTTCTAAAATGTATTCTGGTTGCGTTCTTAATTTTGGGATAAACTCACTATTCAAACCGCTTATATCTACAATTACAGATGACATTTTCTTTAATGCTGTTTTTGCTTCTAATAAAGGTACTTCACTCATATTATTGTCTCCTTTAAACGTGAAATTATAATTATAATAAAGTTATTATTATTAAATTTGCATTTTTAGCAATGCTGTAAAAATATAATTTCAATTATAAAAATACCTTTAGCATTATAATAATGGAGTATTATTATAAACTAAGAGGTTAAATTTCTCGAGAAATTTGTTTAATGAAATAAGACTTTTCTAGATTTAAGTTGATATGTCTTCTTCTCATAACAATATTTAGATTTTCTATTAAATGTTCCGTGAAATATTTGAAGTCAAATTTAAATTTGGGATTTCTTTGATAATATTCCTTAAGAAAGTGATTCAGTAAGTCAATTTTAACTTTAGGGTCATTTAATTCGAAAATTCCTGGATTAGTGTCAAGTAAAGAGCAACATATCCATGCAACATCATCTAAATGGTTCCCTTTATATGAATCTTCAAAATCAGTTGCGTAAATAATATCTTTCGAGTCATCATAAATGAAATCTCTTAAACGGGTATCACCTTTATTTAATACTATTGATTCAGAACTACCTGGTTTATATGCCAAATTGTTATGATGAAATTCTGTTAACCATACTGCTAATTTCTCAATGCTTTTAATAATCTTTGATTTAACTTCAGAATCTAAATCATCAAGGCTTTCTAAATTTTTCAATTTGTTATTAATAAAATCGCATAGATTAACTCCGTCTAGTTTTTCAAGAATCAAGTAAGGATTTTTAAAAAAAAGGATCTTAGGGACTGACATGTTCTGTTGTTGCAATTTCTTTAAAGTATTAAACTCATTTTCCGCATTAGGGCTTTTAAATGCCTTAATTACTAATTCTTTTGGAAGTCTTTCAGTTTCTTTATTAAAGATTAATTCAGCGACAAGATTCTTTTTACTCGGTAAAAATTTTAGAATAAAATGATTGAATTTATCTACAAGTTCAGGAAAATCCTCACGAAGATCTATAATTATTTCTTTACGAAAATTTAACAGTTCCATAATCTCAATGTCTTCCTTATTATACTTAAGAGATTTATATCTAGAGAAGCTGCAATCCTTATGTTATAATTATTAATTATACAAGATAAACCTCTTTATTTATATATTTAAAATTTGTTTTGACTTTCAGAAGAAAAAGAAGTGAACATGTTCATGAAAATTTTATTATTTTTATAAAAAATTAAAATCATAAATAAAAACATTAAATATTTTTAGTTCATGATGAGCGAAAAACTCTATAAATTGGGTATGTTCTATGGACCAGGACCCGACACTGAGATGCTGGCACAAAAATTTGTTGGCAATCTTATTAATAATGAAGATTTTTGTAAAGCATGTGAAATTTTGGAACAAAATGTTAAGTGTGATAAATGCCGTGAATATGTAAAGAGTTTTTCTAATTCAATCTATTTTTATGAAAAAATTGGTGAGAATGTTCCCGAATTTATTGAAGAACCAGAAACTTATCTCCCAAAAAAGCTTCCTGCTATTGATTTTTTGATAGTTGTAGGAATTCATCAAGATCTACTGTCAGGTCTCCCCTATTATTTAAGAGAAAGTGATATAAAAGCAGTACTTATCCCAATTGAGGATCCTAAATGGGTACCTGCTGGACTACAAGTTCAAGTATTAGAAGATTTTGAAAAATATGATATTCAAGCGGCTTTTCCTAAACCTTTTTGCTCTTTAAGTAAAGAGTTGAATCAATATAACAAAATTGGCTTTAATTTAACAAAAAAACATAACTATATTAATGAATTTATAGATTACTATAAAATTGGAGTTCCAATAGTCTCGTTCTTAGTTAGTAAAGATGGTAAATCAATCGAAGATACATGTGTAATTCAAAGTGCTCCTTGCGGCTCCACTTATTATATTATTCAACAATTAAAATCAAGGTATTTTAAGAATGGCAAAAGCGGAAACATTTCTTTAAATGAAAGAATAAGCAAAGCTCATCATGCTTACCCTTGTAATGCTTCAATGGATCAAGATTCTATTTTAAAAGACTCTATTTTACATGTTGGGGGATATTTGGTAAGAAATGCTATTCGACGGGAGCTGAATCTTGAAGAAGAAGAAGGTCAAAAACTTGTGTATGTTATAAAATAATTCATTTCAAGTGAAAATAAGTTGAAAATGTTAAACTATTATAATCCTAAATTGGATTTTTATTAACCAATTTCACCAATTAACTCTTTATATTCTTTTGAACCTTTAATTTTATCTAATTTTTTATCTTCTTTTACCCTCTCAATATAATTTTTATCTTTGCTTATTACTTTCTTTAATAATTCTAAAGCTTTTATTTTATTATTTCTGAGCGACTCAAGACACGATATATTGTATAAGACTTCAATATTATTGGGATCCTTCTTAAATGCTTTAGTAAGAAAATTTTCTGCTTTTTCAAGATTATTTTGGTTAAGATATACATAACCCAGGTTATTTTGGACATTAGCTACATTATAAGAATAAGTTTCATAATCCTGTTTTGCAAAAACTTTAAAGATCTTCAAAGCTTCAAGATAAAGTTTTTCTGCTTCTTCAAATTTTTGTAGTCTAACGTATATATTTCCAAGAGAATTCTGGATAAAAGCAACATTATGAATGTATATTTCTGGATTTTGTTCTGCTAACTGTTTTGAAATTTCTAAAGCATCTTTAAACATAGGTTCTGCCTCTTCGAATCTATCTAAACTGGCATATAAATCTCCCAGATCTAGTAAAGTGAGAACTAATTCGGGTAAAATCTGTTCAGAATGATGTTCTGCTATTTCTTTTTTAATTTTTAGTGCTTTAAGATGCCTCTTTTCTGCCTCTTCATATCTATTTAATTTACTATAGACTAGTCCAAGATTACTTTGAGTTTTGGCAATTTCAATTAAATAAAGATCATAATATATTTTTGATAACTTCTTATATATCTCTATAGAATCAATAGATCCATCTTTTATATCCTCTAATAAGTCTAAATCAATACCAACATTTCCAAATTCACTCGAAGTCGAGGGCTCTTCTGGTAGAAAAATATTGTAATATCTACTTAACAAATCATTGTAAGCTTTTAAATCATCAATATATGATTTATCTAACGACAATTCGTCTCTTGAATGAAATTCTGGTGAATGAGCATTATAATATAGTTTTTTTAACTCTTTATATGACCTTAATGCATCACTGTAAATCTTTTCTGCCTCTTCAAACCGCTTTAAGTCAGTATATAAAGTACCAAGATTTTTCTGGGTTGAAGCGATGTATGGTAAATAAATTTTATAGTATTTTTGAGCTAAATTTTCATAAATCTCTAAAGCGCTAAGATAAATTTTTTCAGCATCTTTAGTATTTCCAAAAGCATAAAATAGGTTACCTACCACATTTAAAATAGGTGCTTTATATTCATCTTCAAGGATTAACAGCTCTTGGGCAACATCAATTAATCTTTTATGCTCATATTCAAATTGTGGTATATTATTTGCAATTGCTAAAAATTCATTAACTAATTCAGCAGAAGGTTCTATCTTTACCTTATGAAACAGAAGTTCAATATGATCCTGAACAGTATTAAATCTTTTTAACTTTTTTTCATAGTATTGTATCGCTTTATTATGATCTCTTTCTTCTGCGAGAAATTTTAAATTATCTTGAATTTCCTGAAAATAAAATTTGTATTTAACGTGCTTATTTGACTTTTTCTTAATGATTCCGGCATTCGTTATAAATTGGAGAGATTTCTCTATATTTGGAAATTTACAGCAAGTTTCTATAGAATCACTATCAATATTAGTATCTATTTCCATATTAATTACTAATAAAGTTTTTAGTAGTTCCAAAGCATTTGGGTTTGATTGAAAAATATTTTTTATGATTTCCTTATAAAGTTGCTCAATTTGCGGTTTCTTTAGGTTTGGGTTAACAAATTTTAATTTTTCAATATCTATTTTCTTGTAATTCTTCTTAATTAATATTTCTAAATCAGGATGTCCTTTAGGGAATTTTGATATTAATTCCACTATTTTATTTGGGTATCGTATCTTGAATCACTTCATTTTCTACTAATTTTTAATGGTGAATTTTTATTTTAATATTTATATACTTAAAGATGCTTTTGAAAGCTGACGTTTACATTATAAAATAAAAAATGTGATATCTTTTATAATATATAAAAAAAATAGTATATAGTCCTTTTAAGCTTTTAATTCAAAGTGTTTATTGTTATAAAACATTAATAGCATCTTTTTTAGATTTAACTAGTTAATAGTAAATAGGTGATTAATTATTTCTAGTGTAGTAAGTTGCACTCAAGAACTATGTGAAACTGATTTTGAAATAGAAAAAGAAGAACAAGAATCTTTTTTTGAAGAAAAATTTTGGCTTTTTATAATTCCTTCAGCAATTTTACTTGGAATCTCAATACTTTTAGATTTTACAACAGAATTGGTAATTATAAGTCAAATTTTAGCTATTTTGTCGGTAATCCTTTCTGCTCCAGGAGTATTAAAAGAAGCTATTGAAGATATTAAAAACAAAAAAATCACAGCAAATATTTTAATGATTATAGCTGCAGTAGCCTCTTTTTTTATTATTCATGGTCAAGAAGGTGCTACAGCAATTTTATTATATGCTATAGCAGAACATTTAGAGGAACTAACAACAGATAAATCAAGAAAAGCAATTAAAGAGTTGCTTGAATTAGCACCTGACGAAGCCTTACTTAAAATAGAGGATAAATATGAATTAATTCCTACAAAACAAGTTAAAATTGGTAATATTATAGGAATAAAACCAGGAATGAAAGTTCCATTAGATGGTGTAATTATTAAAGGAAGCACTTATTTGGATGAAAGTGCAATTACAGGTGAATCAATTCCTGTTTATAAGAAAGAATCAGATGAAGTTTTTGCTGCAAGTATTAATAGTGATAGCTTTATTGAAGTAGAAGTAACTAGAGAAAGTACTAATACAATAGTTGCTCAAATTGCTGAAAGTATTAAGCTTGCCCAGCAAAATAAAAGTAAGAATGAAAGATTTATTGAAAAATTCGCAAAATACTATACACCAATAATTCTCTTAAGTTCTTTAATTGTAATGATTATACCTCCTTTATTTGGTTTAAACTTTTATGATTGGTTTTATCGAGGTTTAATTCTTTTAGTAGTTTCATGCCCCTGTGCTTTAACACTTTCAACACCGTTAGCTAATATCGCAGCATTAACAAAGCTAGCAAAAGAAGGAATATTAGTAAAAGGAAATAAGTTTATTGAAAAAGTTAAAGATATCGAAGTAATAGCATTTGATAAAACAGGCACCCTTACTGAAGGAAACTTAAAAGTGTTTGACATTAAAATTTATAGAGAGACCAAAGATGAAGTTTTAAAAATTGCAGCAAGCTTGGAGGCATTATCGGAGCATCCAATTGGCAAGGCTATTGTAGAAATGGCAAGAGATAAGAAAATTTCTTTATATAACGTTGAGAATTTTACAATAATAAAGGGGAAAGGAATAAAAGGTGAAATTAATGGAAAATTATATCATGTTGGCAGCAAAAATTTTCTAGAAGAATTGAACTATAATTTTAATGAATATAATTTTCATTATATTGAATCATCAGGTACTATCCCTATTTTGGTTGGGAATGATGGCAATTTATTAGGCATAATCAGTATTAGAGATGTTTTAAGAATCTCAGCTCCACTTTTATTTGATGGCTTAAAGAAAAGAAAGGTTGAAACTTTGATGATCTCGGGCGATAATCAAAATGTATGTAATACAATAGGTGCTTGTTTAAATATTGATTCTGCTAAGGGTGAACTATTGCCAGATCAAAAGCTTGAAGAAATAGAGGATTTAAAAGCGAAATATAAAGGAGTTGCGATGGTAGGAGATGGAATAAATGATGCTCCAGCGTTGGCTTTATCTGATCTTGGAATTGCTATAGGAGTTTCAGCTACAGATTTAACATTAGAGACTGCTGATGTTATTATTATGTCTGATGATTTAAAAAAAATTTTAGCCTTTTTTGATGTATCCCGAAAAACAAACAAAATTATAAGACAAAATATTTGGTCATCTATCTTAATTAAGGTTTCTTTTGCAATCTTAACCGTGATTGGTTTAATGACACTCTGGTTAGCGGTCGGTATTGGTGATATGGGTGTCTCACTTGGAATTATGCTTAATAGTATGACTATCTTTGCTTTTAGAAATAAGTTTAAAGAAACTGCTTCAGAAGACTTAAATAGTGATGCAAAAATGATTATTTGTAATAATTGTCAAACAAAAAATATAATTCCTCAACATCATGGTAGAGATATGGTTGAGAAAGATGGTAAGTTAGTCTGTTGGAGAAAACTGTTAACGAGTGATGAGTTAGAACCTTGTGAAGAGGAATTACCTTTATTTTGTCCTAATTGTAATAATCAATTAGAAATTGCTTAATTTTTAATATAAATTTCTTTATTAAAAGAATGCGGGAAGGGAGATTTGAACTCCCGAACCCCTACGGGACTGGATTCTGAGTCCAGCGCCTTTGTCCAGAC
>JBHLNZ010000064.1:0-17838 GCA_048941015.1 Promethearchaeota archaeon
GGAAGCTACTGCTGTAGGTAACATTTTAATCCAAGCTCTTGCTCTGGGAGAAATCGAAAATATTAAGGAATTGAGATCTATTGTTCAAAAATCTTTTCAATTAAGGGAGTACCTTCCAGAAAAAGTTAAAAAATGGAATGAAGCATATAATCTTTTTTTAGAAAAAACTTCAAAAAGTATCTAAAAATTATCAAAATAGTAATAAAAAAATCAGATTATTTTTCCCATGCTCTCATTACCATATGGGTATTTGAGGAAGAGATGCCTTTAATCAAATCGATTTTATTCGCAAAAATTTCGAACAATTCCTCTGGAGTATCTACTTCGATTTCTGCTAATATATCATAATCTCCAGTCAAGGACATAACTTTTTTAATCTGAGGAATCTGTTTTAACTCTTCAATTACAGGATTGATTACACTAATTCCTAATTTAAATAAACTAATTGCTTTAATGGTCATATAGAATCATTTATTTATTTTATGTAGGTAATTTTTCTGTTTTGTTAATAAAAAGTATTTCTATATTTTTAATCTCATCAATTGGTCTTAATCTATTATTCACAAGATAATACAAATCTCGAATGGAATTTGTTTTTACGTTTATGAGTAAATCATATGTTCCAATTAGAGCATATATCGAAGTTATTCCATAATACCTTAAAATTCTAAGAATAGTTGTTTTAATATTTTCGCTTTTAACATTAATTAAGAGATATGCTTTAACCAAATTTTTTACTTCATGAGCATAACGAAATATAATGGTTATAAGTAACAAGAAGATTAGAATAACTAATAATTCCAATGGAAAAAATTCATTTATTAAAAAAACGGCGAATAAAATAGAGCCTAAAGGGTCGATAAGATTCAATATACTGTTCCATTGACTGTATGTTAAATTTTCTGATTTCCAATTTACATTAGCAGTAAATACAAGAACATAAGGAATGATTGTAGAAAAAATTATCAAATAAATTATTTCCCATCTTCCTCCGATTGTAAAAAACTCTATTAATTGGTTAAAAAACATAATTGATTCTGTTCTCAATTCTGGAGAAAAAGAGAATGTAGTAGTTATCCATATAAACGGAATCATTGAGAGGATACCAAGAATAAATGAAACTCCCATTTTTATAAAAAGACGAGGAATTTTATAATACTTATTAACGTTTATATTTTTAGCTTCTTTCTTTGAATATGCATCTCTATCGATGCTGATATATAAAAAGGCAGTTGTGATGCTATTTAAAATCAAATAAATAAAACTGCCGAAATTAATCGGATGTCCTTGTAAAATTTGGCCTAATATTGCGGCATAAAGTAAAATAATTATAGAAAATATAAGCATGATAATGTAAAGGACCTTAAATATATCAAATTTCTCAAAATTTACTCCTTTTTCATACAACGCAATTAATATAATTGTAAGTAAAGAACTAGCCATAGCAAAGGTTACAGAAGTAGTTTTAAGCATTAAGAAAAAGAAAATGATATGTAAAACTATCCCTATAAAGCCTATTAACCAATAGTAAAAAATATTTCTAACATGATAGAATCGCCTATTACGATGAAAAATATTTTTGATTAGTAAACTAATAGAAATTTTATGATTTCGAGTAAATTTATTATTATATAGTCCTAGAGTAATTCCTAAGATAAATAAAAAAGTACCAGCCATTAAAAATCTAAGAAAAATTACCATTATAATTGAAACTTCTAGAAATAAACCAGATACTACGACTGGAATAAAACTCCATAACAAGTTAGCAATAATAATGTTAAATATAAGTTTATTTCGCATGAGAAGTTAACACTTTATTTCATAAATCTTAGTTATACTATTCTAGATTTTAAATAAAATGGAAATAATAAATTTTGTCAGTTTAGCTTATTTCAATTACCCATTTTATTCCCTAATTATGATTTTAAAGTAAATAATTAAAGTTTCAGTGCATACTATGACTTATAATTAATTTAAAAATTTAATAGGAAAACTTATGCCAAGTTCTAAAGAATTTATTGAAATGGATCTGGAATATTGTGCTCATAATTATCATCCTATACCTGTAGTTATTTCAAAAGCTAAAGGTGTTTGGGTATATGATCCTGAAGGAAACAAGTATCTTGATTGCTTATCTGCCTACTCAAGTCAAAATACAGGACATTGTCATCCTGAAATTATAAAGGCATTAAAAGAGCAAGCTGATAAAGTAACTCTTACATCTAGAGCGTTTCATAATGATTTAATGGGTCCCTTCTTGAAAAAATTATGTGAAGTTGTTGGTCCTCATGTTAATGACCCTAATAATTCAGGAATTATGAGTATTCCGATGAATACAGGAACAGAGGCAGTCGAAACAGGACTTAAAGTAGCACGAGCATGGGGGTATATAAAGAAGAAGATACCAAAGGGAGAAGCTCATATTATCGCTTGTAGAGACAACTTCCATGGCAGATCAATAACAATAGTCGGAATAAGTACAGATATATCCGCTGTTCGATATTATGGTAACTTTTCTCCCTATACACCAGGATTCAGTATAATTCCCTACGGAGATTCCAATGAACTTGAAAATATAATTCTGGAAATAGGACCAGAAAAAATTGCTGGCTTTATCTTTGAACCAATTCAAGGGGAAGCTGGTGTAAAGGTTCCTCCAGAGGGATTTATTAGAAAAGCAAGAGATATTTGTACAAAGTATAATGTTCTAATGATTGCAGATGAAATTCAGACTGGTTTTGGAAGAACGGGCGCATTATTTGCATGTGATCATGAAGATGCAAAACCAGATATGCTTCTACTTGGTAAAGCGCTTGGTGGAGGGGTATATCCTGTTTCAGCTGTTGTTACAAATAGAGAGGTTATTGGACCAGATGTAATAAAACCTGGGACTCATGGTAGTACCTTTGGAGGAAATCCTCTTGCTTCAGCAGTTGCCATGAAGTCATTAGATATCCATATAGATGACCATCTTGCGGAAAGAGCTAAAGAATTTGGAGCTTACTTTATGAATGGCCTTAAAAAAATCGCAGAAAAAGAAACAATTGTCCCAATAAAGGAAGTTCGAGGTAAAGGTTTGTTAATGGCAATTGAATTTGAAACAGATGCTAGGCATATTGTTGAAATGCTAAAAGATAATGGTATTTTAGCTAAAGACACACACTCAACAACTATTAGATTCGCGCCACCCTTAATCGTTACAAAAGATGAAATTGATTGGGCATTGAAGATTATTGAAAAAGTTCTTGTAAAGTAAGCAAATAAATCTATTCCTTATTAATATAGAAGTGGGTACCTGCTTTTCCTTCTAATGCTTCTTTAATTTTTTCTATTGATGTTATAATTGCTTGCTCTCCACCCGCTTCAAGAAAGTTAATAACAGCTTCTACTTTTGGTTGCATACTCCCAGCTGGAAAGTGGCCCTCCTTCAAATAGTTTTTAGCTTCTGATATCGAAATTCTATCTAGAGTTTTTTGATTTTGTTTTCCGTAATTGAGAGCAACCTTCTCGACATCAGTTGCTATTAATAAGATGTCTGCTCCAATTTGTTCTCCTAATTTAGAGCTAGCGAGATCTTTATCTATTACTGCTTCTACTCCAGATAATTGTTTCCCTTCTTTAATGACAGGTATACCCCCACCTCCGCAAGCGATAACTATCCAGCTCCCAAATTCCATTAGCTTTTTTATTTCACGCCATTGGTAGATTTTCTTAGGTTTAGGTGAAGGAACTACTCTACGCCATCCCTTAGCTGTTTCAACATATCCAGGTTTAGGTTTAGGATATGCTGGACCTATTGGTTTTGTTGGATTGTGAAAAGCTGGATCTTGAGGATCAACTTTTACATAGGTAAGAACAGTAAGAAAAAGCTTCTCCTCATCAAGCCCTATTCTCATTAACTCTTCATCTAAAGTTGATTCAATCATATAACCGATTTGACCTTGAGTTTCAGCCACTAAAACCTGTAATGGTCTTTTTGAAACTTCAGCTGTAGCCTCTTGTTGCATAAGAAGCATCCCTACTTGAGGACCATTTCCATGGGTTATTACAATATTAAAATCTCGAGAGAGTTCTGCAATTTGGCTCAAGGGGACTTTTAAATTTCTAAATTGTTCTTCTGTAGTTCCTTCTTCTCCAAATTTGATTAACGCATTTCCTCCGAGCGCAACAATTAAAGTTTTCATTAAGCAATTCCTACAAATTAGTCTAAATAAAAAATAATAATATTCTGCTTCTTATTTAAAATTTTTCTCATAAAAAGAGCATTTTTAAATTTTTATTCTTATTTTAACCTAAAAAAAAGAATATCGAGTTTAAAATACTATTTTTTAATATCTTTTATAACTAAACTTGATGCTATATTTTTAAAATTCTCTACGATTTCTTCATAATTTTCATCATATTTAAACCACCAGAGATCCGGCTCTTTGTATTGATCGATATTGATATGTATTGGTCTTGTTACTTCAAGAAACCCAAATTTGCCGTGTGTTCTGCCTATACCTGAGTTTTTTACACCTCCCCATGGAGTAGCTGCAAGCGCAAAAGTATACACTACTTCATTTATCATTACTGAACCCGTTTCTAATTCCTCAGCGATCTTTTGACCAAATTCAATGTTATTTGTCCATACACTCGATGTTAATCCATATTGATTGCTATTGACCATCTCAATTACTTCTTCCTCAGTAGTAAATTTCAAGACAACTAGTACGGGACCAAATATCTCTTCCTGAACAACTCGCATATTGTTATCATTCACTTCTAGGATGGTAGGTTCATAAAAATAGCCATTATAATTAGGATTTCTTCTTCCCCCGATTAAAACCTTTGCCCCTTCTTCAATACCCACTTTAACCATTTTATCCACCCAATTTAGTTGTTCTTCATTGATCATCGCGCCAACATCGATATTCGGTTCTGTAGGAATACCTTGCTTTAGCTTTTCGGTCAATTCGACCAACTTTTGTAGGAAATCTTTGTAAATCTCTTCATGGATATATAATCGTTTAACAGATGCACATACTTGACCCGAGTTTGTAAAAGCACCCCATCGAGCTGCTAAAACTGCTCGTTCAAGATTTGCATCAGGAAATATTATCATCGCAGATTTACCTCCAAGTTCAAGTGCTACTTCGGTAAGGGTATCAGCTCCGCGCTGCATTATTCTTTTTCCTGTTGCTGTGCTACCAGTAAAAATTACTTTATCGGCATTATCAATTAGGGGATTTCCAATCTTGGAACCACTTCCAAATACCGTTTGAACCAAATTTTTTGGTAAATCGATAGCATCAAAGATTTCTTGAATTTTTTGTCCAACAAGCACTGTTTCTGATGAAGGCTTAAATATTACACTATTTCCCGCCATTAAGCTTTGTACAATCTGTTGAAATGGTATCGTAAATGGATAATTATAAGGGCCTATAACACATACCACTCCAATTGGTTTTCTCAAAATAATACTCCGTTTATCCAATGATTCATAAAAACCTAATGGAATGGTTTCCTCTCTTCCCAGAATATCAATTACATTCGAATAATAATAAAAGGTGGAGTCCATAACACCATATACTTCGTTCACAAAAGCTTCTGACGGAGGTTTACCTACTTCCTTAGAAATTAATAATGAAATCTCATCAAATTGTTTTGAGATTATCTCATTCACTTTAACTACTCGTCTTACCCTTTCCTCAAGGGAAATCTTAGCCCACTTTTTTTGAGCAAGACGAGCATCATTAAATATCTTATCAATGCTTTCTACTGGTGTTTCTTCCACTTCTCCATTTAACTCTAGAGTAGCGGGATTTATACTTTTAATCATTAATTTAACACGATTATAAAACTATTTAAACATTTTTTACATGATTTATAATACAATTTTTTTAAATATGAGATTCACTTCAATTAAAAAGATGCTTTTTTGATGTCAGTGGAAGTATTAGTTGGAAAATTATTCTAAGAATTTTTCTTTTTATTTTTTTTTCTCTTTGCTTTTTCTTTCGGTTTCTCATATTCCTTAATAGGTTTTAAATAATCAATAGGTCTATCGCATACCCAACAAACATTTTCTAAGTTAGTTATTGCTCGAGCGCAATTTTCACAATAAATAGTTCCACACTGACATATGTATGAGAATCTTAACACTTCACCCCGACATACTAAACAAATTTTAGTTTCTTTTGTAATAGCCACTTTCTCATCTCTAACATAAAAAGTTAATATAGTAGGATTTCGAATCATTCCCTCAATTTGTTCATGCAAACGAGCTAACACAACACGATCAGCCATGGGTGCATCTTCTTCCTTTAATTTTTTCCATAAATGTTCATTTTTGAGTAAATCTTCATTTTCCTTAAAAATTTTTGTGGCCAATTTACTAGGGCCAAATCTATTCGCTACTTGTTGAGCTTGAATTAAGAAGCGTTTGGCCTTCTTTATGTTAAATGTTAAAAGATGTAATTTTCCTTGTAAGAGATATGTTTCGGCAGCAAAATAGTAAGTAAAAAAAGTTCCTGGTTGTTCAGCAAAGTTTAATAACATTCTAATATATGGATTTATCTCGTTTATTATATCTGTATCATTAGTTATACTTAATTCGGTAAGGAGTAGACTACAAAGATTTATTATAGCTTTGATATTGAAAGAAGGAGCGAAAGGAAGACGTTTCTTAACCATTTGTTTAAATAATTCTTCTGCTTTAATTCGATCCCTTGCTCTCAAACTCGTTTTCAATATTAAAGCTTCATAATATTGATATATTAAATTTTTATATTTATTTTGATCTTTTTCTCTTAATTCACTCATCTCTTGGAAATAAAATTTTGCATTAAGAACATCACCTTTAACAAGAAAAATTTCAATCAAAAGTCCCAGTAATATTAATAAATAAGGGGGATAATTAACTTCTATAGCACGTTTTGCATAGTATATAGCTTTATCATAATCTCCTAAAGCTTGATAATCTTCAGCAAGATTTAGAAGACAGGGAACTATCAAGCCTTTATCATCACTATCTTTTGCCAGTTCTAAAGCTTTTTGATTCCCATTAAGACCAAGACGAGGTCCTCCCGTAAGTGCTATACTAAGAGTATCTATTCTTACCATGAAAGATTCTCTTTCTCTGAGATCTGTTTTTGATACTCTTTTAAGGTTCTCAAGCACTTTTTTTGCTTGTTTTAGTATAGTGTTAGCTCGAGTTAAATCCCCTATCATTACAAGAGAATGTGCTTGAATCAACAAACCATCTAAATATGAAAATGAATCGCTCTGTTTTTGACTTTCTTCTAATACTTGGTTAACATATTTTACAGCTTTTAAATATTCTGAAGATCTGTCAAAAATCATTGCTTTTAAAAGTTTAGAATAGAGTAAATCTTGAGAAGAATAGTCATCTCTTTTTTCTAATTCTAAAACAATTTGAGAGGCTTCCTTAATATATCCTTCTTCGATAAGTTGTTTTGCGTGGATCAATTCTTCTGGTAAATTTTTTTTCTCATTTTGTCTTATTTTTTTAGCTGTCAATTATAATACCCTCCTACCGATTATTTACTTTTTTACTTTTTTCCCATTCTTCGCTCCTTCTTTTATTTCCTCATATTCCTTAATGGGTTTTGAATAATCAATACGTTTATCACACAACCAACAAACATTTTCTAAATCGGTTATTGCTTGAGCACATTTTTGACAATATATTGCTCCACACTCACATATATATGAGAATCTTAACACATCACCTCTACATACCAAGCAAACTTTTTTCTCTTTGGAAACTGCTACTTTTTCTTCAGTGAATTGAAACGTTATAACAATGCTTTTTTGTGTCATTCGTAGAATTAATTCATCTAATTGAGCTAATTCTATCCTATCAGCCATAGGTGCTTCAATTTCTTTTAATTTTTCCCATGAATCTGATTTTTGGAGTAAAATTTCAATTTCATCCGAAATCAACTCATCAAACTGTCTATATCCCATTCGTTCCGCTATTTTTTGAGCTTGAAATAATAATCTTTTAGCTTTTGTAAAATTAAAAGTTAGTAGTGCCAATTTTGCTTGCAAGAGATAAATTTCAGAAGAAAACCAATAAGATTGTTCGCGATGAATAAATTTTGATAATTGTATTGTGTAATGCTTTATTTCATTTATGATATCTAAATCGTTAGTTATGCGTAATTCTATAAGCATTAGGCTGCAAAGTTGTAGGAGGGATTTTATAACCATTTGGAAATCTTTTTTCTCTTCAATAATTTTTTTAAAAATTGCTTCTGCATCAACTCTACTTTTTGCCCTTAAACTTGTTTTTAGGATTAGAGCTTTATAGTATCGGTAGACTATACTATCTGTATCTCGTTCTGAAAATTCCATAAGATGTTCCATCTGAGAAAAATAATATTTTGCATTTTTAATATCACCTTTTCCAAGAACACAATCAATCAATGTTCCTAACCTCATTATTGAAAAAGGAGGATATTGAGTATCTACAGCACTTTTTGCGTAGAAAAGCGCTTTATCATAATCTCCTAAGTATTGGTATACTTCTCCGAGATTTATAAGGCTTGAGATAATCAGATGTTTATCTTCAGTTTCTTTTGCTAATTCATATGCTTTTTCATTTAACTTACGTGAAAGATGAAAATCTCCTTTTATAGCTTCGATACAAGCTTTGGTTCTAAGCATAAAAGATTCCCTTTCTTTAATATCTGCATTTGGAATGTTTTTAAGTTTCTCAAATAATTCCTCAGCGTCTTTAATAATGGCTTCGCTCTGACTTAAATTTCCCGACATAATAAGTGCATATCCCTTAATTAACAATGCATCAAAAATTAAGGATAGATTATCTAACTTCTTTCTTTGCTCTAATATTCGATTGGAACAATCAAGAGCATCGAAATATCGTGAGGATCTGTTATAGAGAGTTCCTTTGATTGAATAACATAAAAATAGTTCTTGATCAGAGAGTTGGCTCTTTTTCTCAAACTCTAAAATTAATTTTAAGGCTTCTTTAATCCTGCCATCTGCCATTAATTGTTTTGTTTGAACTAATTCATTTGATAACAATTCTACTTCATATCGGTAATTTCTCTTATTTTATGTAAAATATACCTATAAATTTAATTAACTTATTTTGACTTAATTATCTAAATTTATTATGATAGATATTACCTCTATCTATAAAAATCTAATAAATCTAAACTAATACTAAAATTTATCACGTAAAAATAGCATTATTGCTTTTTGACCATGAAGGCGGTTTTCTGCTTCATCAAATACAACAGAATGCATTCCATCAATAACTTCTGCAGTTTGTTCATATCCTCGCATCGCTGGTAAACAATTCATAAAGATGGCATCTGATTTTGCATTTGCTAATATATTACTGGTAACTTGAAAAGGTATAAACGCTCTTTTTCTTTCTTCTTCTTGTTCGAGTGGAATACCATATGACATCCAAGAATCGGTATATAATATATCCGATTCATTCGCAGCTTCAAGAGCATTGTGAACTACTTTTACTTCTGCACCAGAATTTTTGGATAGATTATTGACTTCGTTAAGCACTATCTTTTCAGGGGTATATTCTGGGCCTTTTGGACAAGCAACATCTAAGGTTAACCCAAACATAGCACTCATTCTCATGATATCATAGGTCACATTATTATGAGCATCTCCATAATAAGACATTTTTAAATTTTTTAATCGTCCTTTCTTTTCTTTAATTGTTAAAAAATCAGCTATAATTTGGCAAGGGTGAGCAAAATCATCTAACATATTTATTACCGGAACGTCAGAATATTTGGCAAGGTCCCATATATCTTGTCGTTTAAAAACTCGAGCTGCGATAAGATTAACATACCTAGAAGCCACCTTTGCAGTATCGCTAATGTTTTCTTTCTTTCCAAGAGGGGAATCTTTAATGGAATAAAAAATAGCATGACCACCTAATTGCTGCATTCCCGTTTCAAATGAAACACGTGTTCTTAAGGAAGGCTTTTCGAATATCATTAACAAAGTCTCATCTTCTAATGAATTCTTAAAATTTTTTGGGTTTTTTTTAATTTCAATTGCTTTTTCAATAACTTTCTCGCATTCTTCTTTTGAAAAATCAGAGATTTTTGTTAAATGTCTAACCATTTTTATTCAATTCTAATTTTTTTATATCAGTTTCTTGAATTTATATCTAAATTTTCATTTAAATTTTTACTTTAGTTCTTCTTTTTGAGAAAAATCACGATTACTAGATAAGCTTGCTAATATTTCTTTATCTTTAGCAGATAATTTTTTAGTTATAATACGACTTATTAATTCACCGAGACCTGGCCCAATCATAAATCCTTGCCCACATAAACCTACAGCATTAATATAACCTTCGATATTATCCTCTAATCCGATTATTGGATTACCATCGGGTGTCATTGGATATAATCCTCTCCACGTTCTTCTAATTTTTATGTTTTGTAACCGTGGTAAAAGTGATATCATTCTTTTTGATATTTGTGGTAAATAAGAACTGGTTTCTTGACGATCCTTTCCTATAATACTCGGATTAGGAGTTAAACAGAAAATAATTTTTCCTTTTTTATTCTGATAAAAATAGTAATTTTTAGAATCTCCAAATTTGGGATCTTTAGAAGGCCGAATATCTACTACCATTGGTTCAAAAAATTTTTTAACTGGTTCAGTTATCCCCGCCTCATGAGATTCAGGTATTACCGGTAAATCGATACCTATCGTTTTTCCAATTTCTTTAGCGTTAGCACCAGCAGCATTAATAACATAATCCGCCTTGTATTTTTCTTTAGATGTTTTTACTCCTATAATTTTATTATTCTTAGTTAAAATATCAATAACTTCTTCTTTAAATTTATAATCTGTTCCATAATTTTTAGATTGTCGAAAAAAAGAGTGTAATGAAAGTAAGGGAGATGCGTTTCCATCTTCAGGACTGTAGGTTCCCCCTCTTAAGCCATTATCCTTAATTCCCGGGATTAATTCTCTAATCTTTTCGGAATCAACAAAATCTATATTCAACCCATATTTCTTTTGTTTTTTTACATTCTCTCGAAGAAAA
The DNA here is from genome assembly GCA_048941015.1 of Promethearchaeota archaeon. Lineage (GTDB taxonomy): Archaea > Asgardarchaeota > Lokiarchaeia > Sigyniarchaeales > SOKP01 > SOKP01. The sequence goes on from JBHLNZ010000064.1 coordinate 11,066, forward strand.
TTTTCATCTTTTTGGTTAAACGCTAGAAATGTATAACCACCATCGATCCACCAAATGTCATCACCAAATTTCTCTTCCCAAGTAGAAAAAATTTCAATAGATCTTTGACATAACCATATCTTAGCTTTATGAGTATGAGTTGCCCTTATCCCTCCTATTGCATGTTTATTATCACCTTGCGCAACGGATGGTAAGAAATCTATTACCAATGTTTTTAATCCATCATTCGCAGTTGCTAAAGCTGTTGGAATTCCTACACTTCCTGCTCCAATGATTATTACATCATATTCTACCAAATGTATTCTCACTTCCTCTCTTCTTGTACCCCTGCAAAAAGTCCCATAGATACTTCCATAAATAAGGGGCGCATAGTATGTGGAGTGATCTCTTCAATTTGTACACCTTCTTCTTGGAAAATCCGAAATATTAAGGGAATACAAGTTTTTCCACCACATGCTCCCATTCCAACTCTAGTTAAAGCCTTGAGTTCATTAAAATCCCTTACTCCACAACGAATCCACTTTCTAACTTCTCCAACAGAAACTCTTTCACACCTGCAAATAATCACATCATCTTCAGTGTAGGTTTTCTGGTAAGTATCAATTGATTCAGTATAAGTGGTTTTTTTTAGTCTTACTGCTACTGCTTTCTTTGCTATCTCTTTAGGTAATTTAATAGTAATTAATTGTGTTTTGGGGAATTCTTTAAGTATTCGTGCTCGATAAATTTCGAATTCTCCTAATTCTTGATCATTACTTACAACAAATACTTTTTTTCCTTTCACCAATTTTTCAAAACTTAATTCAAGAGGAAAGGTAACTAGTGGATTTTTATTATCTTTTCGATAATCTACCAAAGTAACAGCTAAACCGGGACAAACTGCTACACATTTACCACATCCCAAACATTCTTTATCATCATTAAAGAAAGGTAACTGAGAAATTAATCCATCAACAGTTTCAATTTGTTCTTGTGGGCAAACTGATGTGCATGGATTACAAGGGATTTCTTGATTACAATGAAAAAGGGGAAAAATCCCTTCTTCTTTTTCTAAGTTAATAGACTGTGTTGGTAAAGGAGGTTTAGCTTTCATAAGATCCGCAAATTCTTGGAGATCTTCAATACTCTCGGAAAATTTCACACCCTTTTCTCTAAGGATTTTAAATGCTTCAACTTTCCCAGTAAAGATTGCAGCAGAAGCTTCAGCGATTTCTTGAGCATCACCTGCAATCCAAACTTTCATTCCAAATTGGGTTGCTTTATGGTAAAATTCATCAACTCGATTCAAACCTACTGCAATTAAGATTGTATCACATGCAAAGGTCTTTCCTGTTTCTGAAGCAATATCTCCATTATCATTAAGTTTCCCAATAGTAATTGATTTAACCTTCTCATCTCCATTTGCCGAAATAATAGTATGATTAGTAAAAATTGGAACTCCTAAACGTCTAAGTTTATCTTCATGAACCTTATAGCCTCCACAATAAGGTAGTGCTTCAATTAAACCAATTACATCGATACCTGCTTGAATTGCGTGATAACCTGCTATTAGTCCAACATTGCCACCTCCAACTATAAAAACTTTATCTGCTGCTCTTACCAAATCTCTATTAACAAGAGTTTGAAATGCACCTGCTCCATAAACACCAGGGAGAGTATTACCAGGAAAAACTAACATTTTTTCTCTCGCACCTGTAGCTATTAGGAGATATTGAGGCTTGACTAAAACATATTCATTACCATTTTTCAATATTCCAATAATTTTATCTCTAAAAACCGCTAAAGCAGTACTATTTAGCCAAACTTTTACATTTTCTAATTGTTTTACATTTTGTCCCAAAATTTCTGCGATATGAATACCTCGTTTCCCTGCATATACGTCCTCTTCAGAACCAAAAAATTTATGCGTTTGAAGTACTAATTTTCCTCCTAGTCTATCTTTATCATCAATTAAAATAACATCTAAACCATGTTCACCTAAAATTTTAGTAGCCGAAAGTCCTGCTGGCCCAGCACCGATCACCAATGCTTCAGTTTCTATTATTTTTGGATCCTTTAGTTTAATTTCTTTATCATTTGAGGGTAGCTCAGGTAAGCCATTACAGCTCTCAATAATCATCCCTTCCTTAAGAGGAGTCATACAACCTTTTACAGGAATTCCGTTTACAATTACATTACATTGAGAACACTGTCCATTCGCGCAAAAAATTCCCTGAGGACTCCCATCCTTCTCATGATGACCAAATATTTTAATCTTATTTAGAAAAAGCGCGGAAGATATAACCATCCCTTCAAACCCAGTCAATTCTTTTCCATCAAAGCTAAATTTAATCTTATTTCTTTGGGGTATTTCTAAAATGGGATGTTTGGTTATATGTTCCATTTAGAATCTTATTATAATATAATTTAAGTTTTAATATTATTGATATGGCTTAATAAACGCAATTACATCATCATAATCAATACCTAATTCTTTAATCTTTTTAAGGGTAGGGCATCCTTTTTGGTTCCATCCCCTTTCTTTATATACTGCGTCTTGAAGTTTAGAATATTGTTCCTCTCGATATTCTCTTAAAAGTTTGACTTTTTCTTCAACATTTTTTCCAGAAATTTTGACTCCCAGCTCTTTTAATTGAGTATCATACCTTTCGGCCCGACTTTCATATTCTAATGGTGTAACTGGACCCATCGCTCGATAAGGAAAATTTGAATCATGTTCACGAAGACCCTTCCCTTGTCTTATATTAAAAATTCTCTGGAAGTTATACACAACTTCGGACATCATAATAAGGTCATCGGGAGTGGATTGCCGTCCTGTAACAGCTGAAAAATACTTTGCATACCATTCAACGTGATCAGGAACTTTAGCTCTAATTAACTCACCAGTTTCTGGATCTTTAATGGGATAATCTGCTTGAGAAGTTGGTTGAATATCATTCCATGGAAGTTTACATAAACCATTTAACCCAAACCAAGTACGCCATAATGGAAACCATCGTAATGCTCTTGCTTTATCCTCAAAAGTGGGGATTGAATTTCGGATAACATCCTCAAATATAAGCCATGCCTCATCATGTTGTGGCCCCTTATTAGTAAATCCATACCCTCCCTGCTGAGCTAAAGATTCCTTCGTAACATATTCTGAAAATTCTAATCCTTTATGCTCCATTCCAATATCTTGGAGGAATTGAGGATCTGCACCATGCTTTTCAGCGAAAATCTTTTTCATTTCTTTTATGCCTTTACCAACAATAGCCCCAAATCCTTCGCCTCTCCTTATTTGATGAATAAGCTCGACCGCAGCCTCAGCATTACCGAATTTAAGTTCAAGACCCCCAGTTATTTCTTTATTCAAAATACCTGTTTCATAACATTCCATTACGAAAGCAATGCCCGTTCCCAAACTAATTGTATCTAAACCATACGTATCACAATAAAAATTAGTTTCAAGAACCCATTTTGGATCCCATACACCCCAATTAGAGCCACATCCTGCTATTGTTTCATATTCGGGACCATCAACTATTACTTTTTGTCCTTTAAATGGTCCCGTTAATACCTCGTGGCCTTCTGAATAATGGGAACAACTAACAGTACATCCTAACCAACAACCATCAGCTCCTTCTCGACCTGAATAAATCTTTCTCATTTCTTCTCTGCTATAAGGAATATCTTTTCCATCAATTTCCCTATGTCTTCCAAACCGGAAATTTTCAGTTGGAAGTAAATCAGTAACATTCATAATATCAGGAAGATGACCTGTCCCTACTCGGCGCATTTCATTTTGAATGGGATCAAGTTTCATTATTTCTTGGCTGTGTGCCTTTCCAAGTTCCCTTGCTGTTTCTAAGTCCTCTGGATTATTTGAACTCACCGTTACCTTTGGAGAACGACATACTAAAGCTTTTATTTTTTTATCGGCGAAAACAGTTCCAATTCCGCCTCGACCAGCTTGCTTATATGATGCCCAATTACGACCCTTAACATACCATGAAAAATTAAGTATACCCCATTTAGAATGTTTAGCAGCGGGACCAGTACTCACTACTGAAATGCGTTGTTTCTCGCCTTCTTCTTTGGCATATTTTTCAGTTAGCTCTTGTGTAAGTAAATGCGAATATTCTGAATATTTATTTGAATTTTCTGTAGACTCTATTTGAACATATCCTTTTACTCCGTTTATATATATAATAACCTCTTTATCTGATTTGCCTTGTATTTCAATTGCATCAAAACCAGAAAATTTTAAATAAGGGCCGAAATAACCACCTACGTTGCTATCAACAATAATCCCGGTCAGGGGAGAAACAGTTGTGACTATAGATTTTCCAGAACCAGGATAAAAAATATTTCCTCCTAATGGTCCTGAAGAAATACATATCTCATTTTCTGGATCATTCCATTTTACTATTCTATCTTTTGGAAGAGCATTCCACATTAACCATAAATCAAATCCTTTTCCACCAATAAATTTCTGTTTCATTTCATGGATAACAGGTTTAATGAGAATCTCATTTTTTGTTAAATTTATATATAAAATTTGATTAGCGTAACCTTTTTCAACTTCAGGAATTTGATATTCTTTCCTAGCAAGGATCAAATAATATCACCAATATACAAAAATTTGTTTAAATAATATAAAACAATCCTATAGAGGGTGATTTTGATATAACTATATGCCCTCAATTTTTTAAAAAATTTGCTATTTATTTTAAGAATTTATGAGTAAAATCATCTAAAACGTCTTCAATAGTTGGACTCTTTACAGCTTCAATATCATACCTAACGGTAACAATAGGCTTATTTACTTTAACCAACTTCTCCAAATCAATTGGGCTTCCGTTAACAATAATATCGCATTTTGCTTTATTTAAGGTTTTTTCCATATCTTCAATTTGTTCATCACTATAACCCATTGCAGGAACAATCTCAGTAATATGTGGGAATTCCTCGAATAAATCTTTCATAGTTCCCACAAGATAAGGTTTAGGGTCCACTATTTTTGCTCCTGCATTTTTTGCTGCAACATAACCCGCTCCGATTGCCATGCCTCCATGGGTCAATGTTGGACCGTCCTCAACCACAATAACCTTCTTTCCCTTCATCTTAAGAGGGTTATCAGCAGTAACTGTAGAATTTGTATACACTCTCACTGCATTAGGATTCAATTCGTCTAAATCCCTCTCAACAATCTGTACATCTTCTGGTTTAGCACTATTCATTTTATTGATAACAAATACATCTGCATATCGAGCATTGACTTCTCCTGGATGATATTCTATTTCATGTCCTGGTCGTAGGGGATCTACAACTACAAATAGTAAATCTGTTATATAGAAAGATATTTCATTATTGCCACCATCAAAAACAATTACATCTGCTTCTTTTTCCGCTTCTCTTATGATTTTCTCATAGTCTACTCCAGAATAAATAACCAATCCTTGTCTAATATAAGGCTCGTATTCTTCTCTTTCTTCTATTGTACAGTCATATTTATCCAAATCATCGTAGGTTTCAAATCTCATAACATTTTGTTGAATCAAATCACCATAAGGCATTGGTTCTCTTATAGCTACGACTTTAATACCTTTTCCCTTTAAATATCGATATACTGCTCTCGAAACTTGACTTTTTCCACAGCCAGTTCTAACTGCACATACTGCTATGACAGGCTTGTTGGACTTTATCTGAGTAAATCGCCCCGAAATGAGACGATAATTTGCTCCCGCAGACAATGCTCTGCTGGCTTTATGCATCACTTCTTCATGGGAAACATCACTGTAAGCAAATACAACTTCATCAACTTGGTGTAATTTGATTGCTTGCTCAAGTGCCTCTTCGGGAATCATAGGGATTCCTTTAGGATATAGTTTTCCAGCTAGTTCTGCAGGGAATCTCCGCTCTTCTTCCTCTACTGTTCCTACATTCTGTTCTCCTGCGATAGTAAACGCTAAAACCTCATATTCTTCATTATCTTTGAAAACGGTATTGAAAACATGAAAATCCATTCCTAGGGCGCCGATGATAATAACTTTTTTTTTCATACAATGTAACCTTCAAATAACGATCTTTAATTGATCAACATAATTAATTTGGGACTAATTATTAAGATTATCAATTCTCTAAAGGGAATGCTAACCCACCATTAAATTATTTTTCCTTCAACTGATAATCATTAGTAGTTCATCATTTCGTATACTCATAATTATTTGAACTGCTTTTGGTGCTGTACTAAGTTGTCCAATTACAACAAAAAAGAAATTTAAAGGTTATATTATATTAAAAAAAATGATAAGTATCAGTACATTTTGCCATTTTTAACCACAATTGACTTTTCATTTTTACATATTTATCATATATTACATATTCATTTAATTTAGTTGATTTATCCATTTTTCTACTTCATCTCGTGCGTTTTTTACGCTTCCACCGCGAAAGGAAATTGCGTTTTTAATTTCTGCTTTAGGGCAGAGTTGTGCAATATCCTTCAAACTTCTTCCTAGTCCGCTACCCTCATGTGTACAAAAAGGAATTATTGTTTTATTTGAAAAATCATAAGATTCTAAGAAAGTACGAATTGCCATAGGCGTAGTTCCCCACCAATTAGGGTAACCTAAAAATATAACGTTATATACTTCCATATCCACAATATGATCTGAAAGTTCTGGTCTAGCATTATTTTTTAATTCTTGTTTTGCCACTTTAGTCGTTTCCTCATAACCTTTTGGATATTGTTTTACTGTATCAATATGAAACAAATCTCCTCTGACAAT